>JAQBEH010000074.1:0-6600 GCA_032124015.1 Acidobacteriota bacterium | reverse complement strand
AGCGATCGTGGCGTTGCGCGAGGCCGTCCTCGCGGAGCCGGACTCGGAGGGCGCGATCTACACGTTGGGGGTCGCGCTGTTGACGGCGGGCGACCACCAAGGCGCGGCCGCATGCGTTGGTCAGCTTTCGGCGTTGGGCACCGCGCAAGGGTCCGCCCTGGCCAAGCGCCTGGCCGGGAGTGCGGGCGCCCCTTGAGCGCGCGCTTTGCTCCGGCGCTCGGGTACGCCCGGGCCATCCGGGGGGAATCTCTCCTCAGGCGGGGTCGGGCCTGCGAGGCGTTGGCCGTAGCCGAGGCGGCGTGCTCGAAGCGCCCGTAGAATTGCCGTTGCCGAAATGGGACCCGCACCGTACACTTTCGAGGCTTCTCGACCGATCACTGGAGAAATCAAGCATGGATTCGCTCATGGCCTATCCCCGTCGTCATCCCGACACCGCCTTTCGCCAGATAGGCGAAGAGGGCGGCTTGGTGGTTCTTCCAGGAAGATCCGAGGTCAAAGTCTTGAATCCGGTGGGAATAGCCATATTTTCCCGGCTCGACGGCAGTCGGGACGTGGATGCGCTGGCCGCGACGATCGCTGGGGAGTTCGAGATCGACGTCACCGAGGCGCGGGAAGACGTCATCGCATTCCTGACCGAGCTTCAACGAGAGGGGATGCTGGCCAAAGCAGTAGCCCCTGACGAAAGGACCTGATGAGCGAGGCCGCTCCGAAACCAGAGATCACCCCCTACCGGCGGCTGGTCGAAAAGGCGTTCTCCGACGCGATTCCTCTTTCGGCCCAGTTCGAACTGACCTTCCGGTGCAACCATCTCTGCACGTTTTGCTACAACGCCCCCGAGGGCCGCCGTGAAATGACGACTCCGGAGATCTTCGAGACGCTGAGGAAGATCTCGGAATTCGGGGTGCTCTACCTGACGATGACGGGTGGCGAAGCGCTCTGCCACAAGGATTTTTTCAAAATCGCCGCGGAGGCCCGCCGGCTGGGGATGGCCCTCAGGATCTACTCGAACGGCTACTTGCTCGCCGACAAGGCGATGGTCAAGCGGGTCGCCGACCTCAAGCCCATGGAAGTCGAAATCTCGATCCACGGGGCCAAGGCCGAAACCCACGACGCGTTGACCCGGATCAAGGGGTCATTCGAAAAGACGATGCAGGGTCTTCGAAACCTCAAGGAAGCCGGCATCAAGGTCCAGCTCAAGTGCCCGATCACCAAGTTGAACCAGGACGAGCTATTTCAAATTCGTGATCTGGCGGACGAGCTGGGCTTCTACATGACCTTCGACGCCGTGATCACGCCCAAGGACGACGGAAATCTCGATCCGCTTGCTCTCCGCCCCGACGACGCCTTCCTCCAGAAGTACTGGGGGGAGTGGTATCTCGACCTGCACCATGGCCGGTTGCCGCCGCGCACCAATCACTGCGCCTCGGACGGTGCCGAGGCGAACTGCGGCACGGGGCGCAGTGGCTTCACGATCGACCCCTACGGAAACATCTTGCCCTGCGTGGCGTTTCGGCGCCCGGTGGCCAATATCCTGGAAATCGAGTCCTTGGGCGTCATTTGGGGGGGCTCCCCGGTTCTCAAGGAAGTGCGGGATCTCGCCGTCGAGGCGCGACGGAAGCTGAACGGGCTGGAAAATGGCCAGTATTTCCAGTTCTGTCTGGGGGTGGCCGAAAAGCAGGTAGGGGATCCGCTCGGGATCTACCCGCAGGCCGAGATCAACGCGAAGGCAGTCAAGAGGTCGTACGAGTTGCTCCAGATCGGTGATTGATTAAGCAAAAATAAGTTGAAAAGGGTTCGAGACCACCGTATAACGAGAGTCCTTAGCGGCCGGACAATTAACAACTCCATCCAGGGGGAGCCATGAAGAAGACTTACGAAAAGCCCACGATCGTACACACTGAGAAGCTCGAAGCTCGCGCCGTCGCTTGCACCAAAGCTGACGATTCTTGCGGTGCCGGGCCGATTCAAAGCTAGTTCCGCCGAGAGCCGATAGTCGTCGGGGGTAAAACGGCTCTCCGAGAAAGAGCATGAGGACTCCCCGACTGTTTCTGATCTGGGGCTTTTTGACGGGAATTGCGGCGGGGCTCGCTTTGGCGGCCCCGCCGTTGTCTATAGTGGAGCCGGTGAGTGAAGCGCGCGACCAAGCGAGTTTCACGTTTCGCGTTACAACCCCGGCCTTACTCCTGTCAAACCTACCAGACGGCTCAACGCAAGTCCGCATTGACGGATTCGCGGGACGACAGTCTCGTCCGGGCGTTCCGGACCTACCCTTCAGCGTCGTCCGTGTTGCCATTCCACCCGGAGTGGCGCCCCGTCTCGTTCTTGAAGGCGTCCTTGAAGACCGCGTGGTGGGGACGATCCCGCGCCCGGTGCCGAGGATCTCCGCGGAGCTAGCGCCCGACGCCGGTGACCCCGAGAGTCATGGCGTCGAAACGCGCGTCCGCCGCGAGCGCGTCCTCGATCCCGATCCGGCGTTTTTCAACGGACGCGACCCTTACCCGCAACAGGTCGCCAGGCTCGGCGAGGTCGGCGCCTTTAGGGACCAGCGCTACGTGGACGTGGTCATCGCACCCGTTCGCTTCGATCCGTCGTTTCGAGGGCTTCGCGTCGCGCGCTCCGTCACGGTGACGATTGCGTTCGACGGCGACACCGGCGCGCGCAACGTGGCCACCCCCGACCCTCGTATCGAAGATCTGTACCGAGACATGTTCGCGAACTACGGGCAGGGGACGACGTTCCGAGTCGAATCCTCGCCCGCATCGTCTTTCGCGGCCGAGGCGGCACCCCTCGTCGGACCCCGTTACCGCATCCGCGTGCGCGCCAACGGGCCGGTCCGCCTCGACTTCGCGCGGTTGACCGGCACCGGATTCGAGACCCAGCCTCTGTCGTCGTACAGGCTGAACGACCGTGGGGTCGAGGTTCCTCTGTTCGTGTTCGACGCCAACCTGAACGACCAGCTCGATGCCGCGGACTGGGTGCAGTTCTACGGCCAGGCGTTGGACGACCCGAAGACGGTACTCAACACCGCCTACCCGGGTGGGACGAACATCTATGAGCTTCGCGACTACTCCGACGAGAACGTCTATTTCCTGACGGCCGAGCCGGGTGCGCGCTCGCGGCTATCGACGCGCAACGCCCCGCCCGATCTGTCTGCGCCGGCGGTGAAGTTCGACGCCGTAGCGCACGTTGAGGCCGACACCACGTTCAGGCCCTTGGGCGAGGCCGATCCGTGGTACTGGGGTCCGTCGCAACTGAATCCGCCGGGGGGCACGTTGGGCATCTCGCGCACCCAGGCCGTCACGCTTCCGGGGTTGGCCTCGGGCACCGATCCGGTGCGGGTGCTCGTGAGGCTGCGTGGGCTGACCGAAGACAACGTCACGCCGTCCGATCACCTCTCGAGAGTGATCCTCCTCAACGCCACGACCCAGCTTCTCACGCAAAACGACGGGGCGTTCGACGGCCGCACGATCTTCACGCACGATTTCACGTGGACCTATCCGGGCTCGGGCAATGTGCTCACGAGCCCGGCGCAAGTGAAGATCGATGCGCTCTTGGTCGCGGGATCGTCGGGTTACAAGAACAATTTCATTCTCGATTTCGCCGAGGTCCACTACAAGCGCTCGTTCCAGGCGGTCGGCGACGCGCTGACCTTCGACTTCCCCGACGGCGACGCCGAGTTCCAGGTCACAGGCTTGACCACGAACCTTCCCGAGGTCTGGGAAATCACGGGCCGAGTCGGAGCGACCGGCGTCGCAGCTCCGGTCCGCGTCACCGGCGGCACGATCGGGGGCTCGGCGGGGAACTACTCGGTCCGGTTCCACATGATGAACGACCCGGCCCTTGCCGACGGAACGCCGCGCCGGTTCGTGGTGGCCGGCGCCAGCGGCGTGGCGATCCCCGCGCCGGCTGATTTCACGACGGACACGGTGTCGGACCTCCGCAATACCGGGAACCAGGCCGACCTGATCGTCATCGCCCACCCGACGGCGCTCGGCGTGACGGCCACGACGACCTTGAACTCGCTTCTCGCGTGGAAGCTCGCGAACCAGGGGATCACCTCGAAGGTCGCGATGATCCAGGACGTCTACGACGAATTCGGCGACGGCCTTCAGACGCCGCAGGCAATCAAGAACTTCCTCGCGTTCACGCTCTCGACGAACCCGGGAGAAGGCTGGTCGGGGCGCAAGCCGGCCTGGGTGATGCTGATCGGCGACGGCTCGTACGACAGCAAGTACAACGACACCTCGGTCCCCGCGAGCAACTTCGTGCCGACGCAGATCCTCTTCAAGGACGATCCGGCGTTCGGCTACTACGCCAGCGACAGCATCCTCGCGGGCGTCGCCGGCAACGACGCGATCCCCGATCTCGTCGTCGGCCGCGTTCCGACGCGCACCGATGTGCAGACCGCGACGGTCCTCCAGAAGTTGCTCGACTACGAACAGAACCCGCCGGCGGGGAACTGGCGCCGGCATGCCGTTTTCGTTTCGGACCGCGGCAAGAACTACAGCGCCAACGAGGCCCAAGACTGGGAAGATACGAACACCGCGGGGCGCAATTGGTTGAAGCTTCCCCCCAACACGCAGCGCACGATGCGTTACTGGACCGATTATTGCGGGGGAACGAGCTCCGGGTGCAGCAACCAGAAGATCGAGTTGCTTCGCTCCGACATCAAGAAAGCCGTCAACGGGACGGATTCCGTATCGGACGGCGCCTCGATCATGCAGTACACGGGCCACGGCAATTTCGTCGTGTGGTCCGACGACGCCTTCTTCGCCGAAGGGTGGGACGGCATCTTCGACGTCAACAGCCTGAACAACGGCGGGAAACTCCCCTGGCTGATCGTGCACAACTGCCTGTCGGCCGGATTCATGGACGTCAACGACGTCACGCTCGGCGAGGACTGGCTGAAGAAATCCGGCGGCGGCGCTTTGGCTGTGTTCGCGCCTTCGGGGCTGACCGATACCTACTCCGGCATCGACATCACCGACAAGCTCTGGAGCCGGCTGTTCGGCCGAACGAAAGATCGAATCCTCGGAAACGCCGTGGCCGATGCGATGAATTTCATTTGCGGTCTGGGCGCCCAGGAGACCTGCCAGAACTATGTGCTGCTCGGCGATCCGACGACCCGCATGGTGTTTCAGACGGTCCAGCCCGCGACGCTTCTCGCCGCGACACCGGGGAATGCGTCCGTCAGTCTCTCGTGGTCCGCAAGCGCGACGGGCGGAGCCAAGTACGACGTCTACCGCGCCGTCTCCTCGCCGACCACCTACACGAAGCTCAACGGCTCGCCGTTGACGACGACCAACTACGCCGACGTCACCGCGGTGAACACCAAGGCCTACTTCTACTACGTCGTCGCGCTCGACGCGGAAGGGTTCGAGAGCCGCTGGTCGAACTACAACAGCGACTGCGCCGTTGACGGACCCGACTGTGTGACCGCGACCCCGAGCAACCCGAACCCCCCGGCGGTGCCCACCGGCCTTTCCGTCACCGACCCCGAAACGAGCGGCAAGCTGAATCTCAGCTGGAACGCCAACGGCGAGACCGACTTCGACCACTACACCGTCTTGTGGGGCACGGCGCCGGGTGTCTACGGGTTTTCGGGGAATGCCGGGAAGCTCACGACCTTCTCGTTGACCGGGCTGGTCAACGGCGCGACCTACCACATCGCCCTGACGGCCACGAACACGTCCGGCCAGACCTCGAACGCCTCGCCGGACAAAACCGGCGTCCCGACCTACGTGCGCGGGCTTCGCTCGCCGCATTTCGTCGGCAGCTTGAGGCTCGACAAGTCCGGGACCAACGCGGTTCTCACCTGGGCCGCGGTCACGACCGATATCTACGGCAAGCCCACCGCGATCGCCTCGTACGAGGTCTTCCGCGGGACGACACCTGTCTTCGTGCCGGGGCCCGGGAACAAGATCGGCCAGCCGGTGACGGCGACCTTCACCGACCCGGGTGCCTTGTCGTTCGCCAACCCGAGCTACCACTACCTCGTCAGGGCGATCGACGTGAACGGCAACGTGGGGGGCACGGGGAACCAGCTCCCGAACGGGATCGACACGCTGACGATTTCAAAAACTCCTGACGGCCTCGGCGGTTACACGCTGGCGTTGACCTGGCCGGCGGTGACGACCGACTTCGACGGCCTGCCGTTGTCGATCCAACACTACGAGGTCTACGGCAAGAGCACGCCGTTCACGCGGGCCGACATCGCGAACGGGCTCGTTCCGCTGCTGGCTTCGCCGGCCTCGGCGTCGTTTGGCGTGACCGCGCCCCCCTCGAGCCAGTACTATTCGGTCCTCGCTGTGGATGCCCGTGGCAACAAGAGCTCCTTCTGACGATGAGGCCCAAGAGCCGTCGCTGATCGAAGCGGCGCGCGGCGGGAACGCACGCGCGTTCGAGGATCTCCTCAAGCGCCACGAAGCGCGGGTCTTCCGGGTACTCAGGCTGCTCGGTGTTCCCGTCTCCGACCGGGAAGATGTGGCCCAAAACGTCTTCCTGAGAATATTTCGCGGCCTCGACGGCTTCAAGGCCGGCCGCCCCTTTTCCTCCTGGGTCTACAAGATCTCGGCCAACGCCGCCCTCGACTGGAGAGGG
>JAQBEH010000073.1:0-3073 GCA_032124015.1 Acidobacteriota bacterium | reverse complement strand
CTTCCAAGAATCTTGCACTGTAAATAGCAAATCCAGCGCGTCCATTCTGTGGACAGCCCGAGGGTCACCCGACAAGAGATGTGCGCTGGAATTACTGTTGTACGTGTAAACCGTCGCCTCAGAATCGACATTTCGGCAGCTGAGGATGACTACTTGGTCGAGTTGTATGCACGACGCCGGCTTCAGGCTTCATTCCGACGGATACAACCCGCCCCTCGAAGCTGCTGACGGGAGAGTTCCTGTAGTAGCCGGACAACTGCCTGAACGCGCGCCGCTACCGCTTCGCTGCGAGGATCTTCACCAGGGTCTTGCTTCCCCCGGCGATCAGTCCTTGCAGTCGCGCGACGACCGGGTTCAGGTCAATCGGTGCCTGTCCCGATGCCATCTCCGCTTGAAGCGTGGGTGCCCGACGACAATTACACCTCCCCATCGGCGACAACGACACTTCCCCATTTTTGAGGGGCGCCGACCGGTAGTCGCTACCCTGCAATCTCCTGAAAATGTGGAGGTTGCGAGTGCGGACGACGGACGCCCAAGTGAGGAAGTTGATGGAAGAGATGAGCAAGGGAGGTCGGGTGGGTCGGGCGGCGCTGCGATCGGGCATGGACCGCAAGACGGCCCGCAAGCACCTGAGGTCCGGCGATCTGCCGTCGGCGCAGAGCGCGCCGCGGTCGTGGCGGACGCGGCCTGACCCGTTCGAGGAGGACTGGCCGTTGATCGCCGAGCGACTGGAGGCGGCGCCAACTCTGGAGGGGCGAGCCCTGTTCGAGGACCTTGTGAAGCGTGCCCCGGATCGCTACGAGGCGGGTCAGCTGCGGACGTTTCAGCGGCGCGTGAAACAGTGGCGTGCCGAGAAGGGTCCGGACAAGGAAGTGTTCTTCCCGCAGTGCCACCGGCCCGGCGAAGCGGGGCAGACGGACTTCACCGATGCTGGCCGGTTGGGCGTCACGATTGCCGGCGAGCCCTTTCCGCACCTGCTGTGTCACTTCGTGCTGCCGTACTCGGACTGGGAATGGGCCACGGTGTGCCATTCGGAGTCGATGTTGGCGCTGCGCCGCGGGGTTCAGTCGGCGGTGTTTCGTTTGGGACGGGTGCCTGAATACCACCAGACGGACAACTCGACGGCGGCGACCCACGACCTGCGGACGGGCAAGCGCGGCTTCAACCAGGAGTACGTCGCGCTGATGGATCACCTCGGCATGACGCCTCGCACGACGGCGATCGGAAAGAAGGAGCAAAACGGAGACGTCGAGGCCGCCAACGGCGCCCTCAAGCGGCGCCTGGAGCAGCACTTGCTGCTGCGCGACAGCCGAGACTTCGACAGCGTCGAGGCTTGGGAGGGCTGGGTCCAGGACGTGACGGCGCAGTCCAATCGTCTGCGGACGAAGCGGGTGACTGAGGAACTGGCGGTGATGCGGCCGCTGTCGGTTGAGCGGCTGCGGGAATACCGAGAGGTCGACGTACCGGTCACGTCGTGGAGCACGATCCGGATCAAGTACAACGCCTACTCGGTGCCATCGCGGCTGTGCGGGGAATGGTTGCGGGTGCGTCTTTTTGAGGACCGGCTCGAGGTCTATTACGGCGGCACGCAGCAGCTCATCATCGAGCGCCTTCACGGTCGCAACGGCCACCGGATCAACTACCGCCATGTGATCGACTCGTTGGTGCGCAAGCCGGGTGCATTCGCTCGCTACCGCTATCGCGAGGAGCTGTTTCCAACCCTGACCTTCCGCCAGGCCTACGATGCGCTCGTCGACGCGCTGGGCAGCGGCTGGGCGGCGGACGTGGAGTACTTGCGGATTCTCCACCTGGCCGCGCGGACCCTGGAGAGTGAAGTCGAGACCGCACTCGAGTTGCTGCTCGCGGCGCGCACGGTCCCGCTCGCCGATCGCGTGCGCCCGCTGGTCGAGACGGTTACGCCGCAGGTCCCGGAGATGGTGATTCCTGCGGTCGACCTGGTCACCTACGACGCCCTGTTCGAGCCCGAGCTGCTTCAGCAGGTGTCGGCATGAGCGCGGCGATCACCCCGGACGGCCTGATCCTGCGGCTGCGCGGCCTGAAACTGCCGGGCTTCGTGTCGCACCACGGTGAGATCGCCTCGCGCGCCGAGCGAGAAGGCTGGAGCTTCGTCCGATTCCTCGGTGAGATGGTCGAAATCGAGCACCGCGAGCGCGAGGTGCGTCGCATCGATCGGCTACGCAAGAACTCGGGGCTCGACAAGGACAAGACCCTGGCCACGCTGGATCTGTCCCGGCTTCCGATCAAGGTCAAGCGCCAAGTCCCCACCCTCTGCGAGGGCGGATTCGTCGACCGGGCGGAGAATCTCCTGGCCTTCGGCCTGCCGGGCCGCGGCAAGAGCCACCTGCTCACCGCCATCGGTCACGAGCTCGTGCAGCGCGGTTACAGCGTGCTCTTCGTGCCGACCTTCAAGCTCGTGCACCAACTCCTGCAGGCCAAGCGCGATCTGACGCTGCTCGCGGCCATGCGCCGCCTGGATCAGTTCGACGCCGTGCTCCTCGATGACATCGGCTATACCCAGCAGAACCGCGAGGAGATGGAAGTCCTTTTCAACTTCCTCGCCGAACGCTACGAGCGCCGCAGCGTCATGATCACCAGCAACCTCGTCTTCTCGCAGTGGGACAAGATCTTCAAGGACGCCATGACCACCGCCGCAGCGATCGACCGGATCGTCCATCACTCGATCATCCTCGAGCTCACGGGACGTAGCTATCGAGGCGACGAGGCCGAAAAGCGCAACCACGCCTCCGTCGCCGCCAACAGTAAAAGCGAGACAGCTCCCGCATGAAGCCCCCGCGGTCCAGAATCGCAGGATCAGGGGGGCCCAGACCCCGGCCGACGTGGCGATCGCAGGTCCTGGGGCATCCTGTGAGGCCGTTTTCAGCGGGAGGGAGCGCGCCCGCCCGCTTTGCTCCTCTCTGGTCGCCCTCCGGGCTCCCGACGAGGAGCAAAGCGGGACGTACCAAGGAAGGGATCAACTCTGAACCGTTCACTCAGCCGGAAGATCGATCGTTAACCCGATGGGGAAGTGTAATTGTCGCTGATGGGGAAAAGA
>JAQBEH010000072.1:0-2690 GCA_032124015.1 Acidobacteriota bacterium | reverse complement strand
CCGGGGTGTCGGGCCAAAACCCGTGAAACTGACTCGTAACCCTCGTAAACGGGAAAGGGCAACGGATCAAATAAAGATTGATTCGCCGCCCTTCTCGCGAGTACTGACTTACCGGATTAGTTGCTCCGAAAAAGATTTCTTGTAGAATTACGCGCTCCGGGAGTGATCCATGACGGTTGAGGCTGGCAAGATCCTGTTGCACTACCGGTTCGTCGACAAGCTCGGCGAAGGCGGCATGGGCGTCGTCTGGCGCGCCGTCGATACCACGCTCGATCGCGAGGTGGCGATCAAGCTGCTGCCCGCGGAAATGGCCGGCCACCCGGACCGGTTGGCGCGCTTCGAACGCGAAGCCAAGCTGCTTGCCTCGCTGAACCACCCGAACATCGCGGGGATCCACGGGATCCACGAGGTCGACGGTACTCCGTTCCTGGCGATGGAACTGGTCGGGGGCCAGGACTTGCAGCAGCGTCTGGCCGGCGGCGCGCTGTCGCGCCGGCAGACGCTGGGGGTGGCACTGCAGATCGCGCGAGCGTTCGAGGCGGCGCATGAGTCCGGTGTGATCCACCGCGATCTCAAACCGGCCAACGTCAAACTGACCGACGAAGGCGTGGTGAAGGTGCTGGATTTCGGTCTGGCCAAGGCGCTGTTGGATCCGTCGCAAACGGGCGCCAGTCCGTCGATGTCGCCGACGTTGACCTCGGCGGGCACGATGGCGGGGATGGTGCTCGGTACGGCGGCCTACATGAGTCCCGAGCAAGCCAAGGCCAAGGACGTCGACCGCCGGGCCGACATCTGGTCCTTCGGCGTGGTGCTGTTTGAGATGCTCAGTGGTCGGCGGCTGTTTCAGGGCGAGGGAATCTCCGAGACGCTCGCCGCCGTGATCATGAAGGACATCGAATGGGGCTCGCTGCCCGGGGATACGTCGCCCCGCATCCGGCGCCTGCTCGAGCGTTGCCTCGAGCGTGATCCGAGCAAGCGGCTGCGGGACATCGGTGACGCGCGCATCGCGATCGAAGAGGTCTTGCAGGCACCGGAGGATGCAGCGGTTGCCGAGCCGACCGCGCCGAGGCCGTCCGGTCTGCCGTGGCTCGTCGCAGGCGTGGCCGTCATCGCAGCGCTCGCGTCGATCGCCTGGCTCTTCGTGTCGCGAGACACCGACAGCGCAGCGGTGCAGGTCATCCGGATGAACGTTCAACTCTCGACGGAGAACATCGTAAACCGACCCGGGCCCCAGGCCGTTTTGTCGCCCGATGGAACACGTATCGCGTACGTCGCCGAACCCGACAGTGTGCTGCACGTCCGCATGATCGACCAGCTCGAGGGAACGGCGCTGTCCGGGACGAGCGGAGCCCAGCAGCCCTTCTTTTCTCCCGACGGCCGCTGGATCGCGTTCGTCGCCGGGCGCAAGCTGAAGAAGGTCGCCGTCGTCGGCGGTGCGCCGTTGACGCTGTGCGACGTCGAGAATTTTCGCGGCGGTAGCTGGGGACCCGACGATACGATCGTCTTCGCTCCCCAGACCTCCGGCGGTCTGCTGCGCGTCCCGGCCAGCGGCGGCGATCCGGAGGAGCTCACGCTGCCCGGTGACGACGAGCGCTCCCACCGCTGGCCGCACTTCCTTCCCGATGGACGAGCGCTGCTGTTCAACGTCCAGGAGAGGGGCACCAGCTTCGACGAGGCCACCGTCGAGATCCTCGACCTCGAAAGCAAGGAACGCAGGGTGCTGCAGCGCGGCGGATCGAATCCGGCCTACGTTCCGACCGGCCACCTGGTCTACGTGCACGAGGGTACGATGTTCGCGGTCGGCTTCGATCTGGAGTCGCGTCAGGTCAGTGGCTCTGCGGCTCCGGTCCTCGAGGGCATCCTTTTCAACAAGAGCCACGGCGGCGCAGGCTACCACTTCTCGCCGGCAGGTCACCTGCTGTTCAGCGGCGGCGGAGCGAGGGGGAACGACGTGACGCTGAGTTGGCTGGCACCCGATGGCGCCCGTACACCGGCGCTCGCGGAAGGCCGCGCTTACAACCAGTTCTCGATCTCTCCCGATGGCACGAAGCTGGCCGTCGATATCGTCGGTGAGTCGAGCCGAAGCGATATCTGGATCCACGACTTCACTCGAGATACCCTGACGCGTCTGACCTTCGCCGAAGCGGACAACTCCAATTCGCGCTGGAGCCCCGACGGCGCACGGATCTACTTTTCATCGGATCGGGACGGTGCGGCTAATGTCTACTCCAAGCGAGCAGACGGTACGGGCGAGGTCGTGCGCCTGAACGAGAGCGACATCGCGCATTACGTTCACGATGTCAGTGCGGACGGCAAGACGCTGCTTGCTGCAACGGACGATCCGGACACCGGCTGGGACATCGTGGCGCTGGAAGCGGATGGAGAGCACGAGTCGACCGACTTCCTCGCGACGCCCCAAAATGAATACTGGCCGCAGATGTCGCCTGACGGCCGATGGGTCGCCTATGGCTCGAGCGAGTCGGGCGAAGTCCAGATCTACGTCCGGCCCTACCCGGCGGGACCAGGGAAGTGGCAGATCTCGACGGACGGGGCGATTGGCTTTCCCCGCTGGTCGACCGACGGACGCGAGCTGTACTACCGGCGCGGAGACGACCTGCTGGTCGCGGACGTTTCCGGCAGCGGGCCGTCGTTCGTCGCCCAGAAGCCGCGGGTGGTGTTCGAGGATGCGC
>JAQBEH010000071.1:0-2916 GCA_032124015.1 Acidobacteriota bacterium | reverse complement strand
GGGTGATAACCGCTTCGTTCGCGACTGTTTCCGGGGTCACGCGCACCGCCACGACGCGTGTCGAAGCTTTGGCGGCGGCGAATCCCACGGCGAGACCGACGGCCGTTCCGAGCGTCCCGCCCGCCAGGTAGACCACGTCGGGGTGAGCCTGCTCGGTCAGCTCGAGCGCGGCATCGACGAAGCCAAGGGCGCCGAGCGCCGACGACCCTCCCAGGGGAATCACCAGCGGCTCGCACGCGTCCCGCGTCCGCAGCTCGACGCGCAATCGCTCGGTCTCGTGCGACCCGTCGTAGCCTTCGATCGGGTGGATCACCGTGCCCAGGCCCGCATGCGCCAGCACGGTCGCCCGCGCGTAAGCCGTCGGCACTTGCGGCGAGAGGATCGCGTGCGGCTCGATCCCCAGGGCACGTGCGTGCACGGCTGTTGCCAACGCATGATTCGATCCGTAGGCGCCGAACGTCACGACCGTGCTCCGATGTTCCGCCAGCGCTTGGCCGAGGAAGTACTGGAGCTTGCGAACCTTGTTGCCGCCGTAAACCCGCGAGGTGAGATCGTCGCGTTTTACGGAGAGCCGGCCGATGGCTAGCTGCGGCGCCTCGACGCGTTCGACCGGCGTCGGCAGCTCGGCGATGTGGGCTCGAGGCAACGACGCGGTGCCTGGGAAGTGACGCTCGAGAGTTCCCGACATGGCTGCAACGACTTTATTTGAGCTGCGGCGGCGGTAAGGGCTTGGGCAGCGGCTTGCGCGGTAGCAGCTCGGGGCGCGTCGCGGCCTCGTAGACGCACGACGCCAGCACCGCCGCCGCCTGCATCAGGTCGCCCTCTTGCACATGATCGTAGACGTCGATGTTGGAGTGGTGCGTCCGCGACGAGTAGTCGAGCGGATCCTGGATGAACTGGAACCCCGGGAGCCCGACGGCGTCGAACGGAAGATGGTCGGTCCCGCCCGTGTTCTGGATCGAAATGGTCTTTGCTCCCATGTCCTCGAAGGGGCCAAGCCACGCCGCGAAGACGGGGCGCATCATGTCGTTCCCCTGGAGGTAGACCCCACGGATCTTCCCCGAACCGTTGTCCACGTTGAAGTACCCCGACAGTTTCGCGTGCTCGGGCAGAGTTTGCATCGTGACCGGGTCGGCGAAGTGGTTTTTCACGTAGCCGCGCGATCCCAGGATCCCTTGCTCTTCGCCGGTCCAAAGGGCGACGCGCACCGTCCGGTCCATCGGAAGTCCGAGCACCTTGAGGATCCGCATCGCCTCGAGGACGATCGCCGAGCCGGCGGCGTTGTCGGTGGCGCCTGTTCCCGAGTGCCACGAGTCGAGGTGAGCGCCGAGCATCACCACCTCGTCTTTCTTGGCGCCGCCTTCGATCTCGGCGACGACGTCCATCCCGTCGAGTGAGGTGTCGTCGAAGGTCACCTCCATCTCGAGTTCGAGCTGCACCCGGATCTTCTTCTCGACGAGGCGGCACAGCCGGTCGTACGACTCCGGCGCCAACGAAACCCTGGGCGGCGGGATCGGAGCCCCCGTCTCCCAGGAGCCTCCCGCCTCCGCGAAGAGGATGCCGCCCGTCCCGCGGTTGTCGCCGGAGACGACGGCGAGCACTCCTTCCTCTTTGAAGAAGGCGTTCAGACGATCGCGGGTGTGCCGCACGCGCATCCAAAGATCGGAGACGACCTCAAATGGCGCGGCGTCGAGGATCCGCCCGCGCTTTTTCGGGTCGTCGGGTAGGCTCACGATCGGCCATTCGACGGGCGGCGCGACTTGCGGCACGGGGGCTTCATGGATCTCGGCAAGCTCCTTGTCGTCGAGACGGCTGGCGGGCGCATCGGTTGGGAGCGTCATCTCCCGCGCCTCCGTGAGAAGAACGAATTTCCCCTTGAGCTTCCCTCTGTTCTCGGCGGCGTACTTTTCTATGCGCGCGGCGAGCTTCGTCGGGTCGCGATCCTCGCGCCGCTCGAGCTCTTGCGCCGTGAAGAGCGGAGCGAAGACGGCCTCGCCGCTCACCATCCCCTTCGTCCCCGACGACCATGCGAGGGGAACGCCGGAGAGGGGGGCGTACGCGGGCTCCCTGAGGCTCATCGTGAACCGCGACACCGACCACCCTCTCCCGAACGTCCCCCATTTCTCGAGGCGGGCGTTTTCGATCCCCCACGACTTGAGGCTCCTCACCGCCCAGTCGGAAGCAAGGCGCTGCCCCGGCGAGTTGGTCAGCCGCGGTCCGTTCACATCGGTGAGATAGAAGAGGTGGTCCATGACCTTCGAGTTCTTGAAGGCCTCGTCCTTGATGCGGTGGATCGTCGCAAGATCGACCTGCTCTTCTGCGGCGACGGACAGCGCCGGAACGAGCGCGATCAGGAGTGTGGCGAGCCGTAGAACTACCGTCAGGCGTGTCGTTGTCATGGGGCCTCCCGAAGCGCTTTCGTTGAAGTCGTGCGAACGCGGAGGCTACGGTGGCGGGAGCGCGGAAGTCAACGCAGTTCCCGAATCGTCCTCCCAGCAGGACATCGGCGGCCTCGAGTGCCCGCATCCTGGGACTCGTCTCTAGGCTCGTTTCACCGGCATCGGGCGTCGCTCAGGCCCTTTTTGCGGTGGCATCCCGGTTGCTGTGTTCCTGATCTCGAAGGAGAACTCTCATGTCGATCTACAGCGATTTCGATCTCAAAAAAAGCGTACGCGTCGCCCTCGTTTTAGGCGCTGTCGTTGGTGCGTTCGTCGTCGGTACAGACGCCAAGGCGGGTGTCCACGTCGGTTTCTCGATGAACTTCGTTCTCCCCCCGGGCGTCCAGGTGAGCGTCGGCAACTACGAGCCCTACTACGTGGGCCGCGTGTACTACGGGCCGCTCGCGGTGTGGCGGCAGGTCTACTCGTTCCCCGTCGCGACACCCTACGGTGTGGTCTATCAGCCGTACGTCTACCA
>JAQBEH010000070.1:0-23580 GCA_032124015.1 Acidobacteriota bacterium | reverse complement strand
GAAGCCGCGAGAGGCTGCGGAGGCTGCCGCGCCACTTGTCCCGCACGCGAATCGCAACGTCCCGCATCCGCGCCGCCCGCTGGGCCACCGCGATCGATCCACCTTTTCGTGCGACCACGGCGAGCACCGGCAAGGGCGCGGCGGCGACCTCCCTCGGACGTAGGCCCACCGTCGTCTTCAGGAACGTGAACGCCAAGGCTCGTGTCGGGTCGTCCGCCAGATAGGCGACGTACTCCCACAGCAGGAGTTGAAACGGGTCTTTCGGCGCGAGCGACCGCTGTGGCCCGTAGTGGCGGGCGAGGGCGCGGAGGATCCCGGGTAGGATTGCCATCGTGCCCCTTATACTCCAATCACCACAATGGAATCGTCGCGCATTCGAACCGCCGCTTTCACGGCGTCGGCACTGACGGCGTTCGCCGCCAACTCGCTGCTTTGCCGGCAAGCGCTGGATCGCGCCTCCATCGACGCGGCGAGCTTCTCGACGATTCGGCTGGCCTCGGGTGCGATCGTGCTTCTGGTGCTGACGTTGGCGGCGCGCCGCGGGCCGATTGTTGCCCGTGGAAACTGGGGATCGGCAACGCTTCTGTTTCTCTACGCCGTCCCTTTTTCGTTCGCCTATGTCAGTCTCGGCGCAGGGACCGGAGCGCTGATCCTCTTCGGGGCGGTCCAGGCGACGATGCTCATCGCGGCGCTGTGGTCGGGTGAGCGGCCGCGCGTGACTCAATGGGTCGGCTTGGCGGTCGCCCTAGGCGGCCTCGTCTATCTCGTGATGCCGGGACTTGCGGCGCCCCCGGTGACGGGATCCGCCTTGATGGCGGTCGCCGGCGTCGCCTGGGGCTTTTATTCGCTGCGCGGTCGCGGCAAAGCGGATCCGCTCGCGGAAACGGCCGGGAACTTCGCCCGCGCCGTTCCCTTGGCCTTCATCGTCAGCGTCGTCGCGCGGGGGAACGCCAACGCCGGCGTCGAGGGCGCGTTGCTCGCCGTCGTCTCCGGCGTCCTGGCTTCCGGCCTCGGCTACGTGGCGTGGTACGCGGCGATGTCGGGTCTGACCGCCACCAGCGCGGCGTTCGTCCAACTGCTTGTGCCCATTCTGGCCGCCGTAGGAGGTATCGCGTTCCTCGCGGAGAAGATTACGCCGCGCTTCGTGCTCGCGGCGGTGCTGATCCTCGGCGGCGTCGCGCTCGCAATGACTAGAACGGAACTCCGTCGTCGACGACCACGCCCAGAGGGAACTCATCGCTCACGCGCCCCGGAAACACGACCCTGATCGTCACCGATTGACCCGCGGCGGCGGTGACCTGGGCCATCACGCGCACGTCCTCGCCGATGGCGAGTGCGCGGGTGGTGACCGCGCCCGTCTGTGTCTTTGAGGTGTGATTGGCGACGGTGATCGCGACCACGTTTCCCCGGACAGTGACCGCCCGGATCGTCAGAGCGTGGCCGCCCTTTGCGTAGGTGGGAGTCGCCGTCGTCATGGCCAGGACAAGCGCTCCGATCGCGATCAGCACGTGCGTGAGATGCCTGTGGGTCGTTGTCATGTGTCCCCCCGAGGGCTCGGTGTCCTCAGAAAATCATCAACAATGCCTCCGTAGCTAATGTCATATTTGCAACTCGCAATCGAATATAGGCAGACAAATGATTTCGACAACGTAAGTGATCCTGTAGGAATTACTAGATTAGATTTGGGCCCAGCTTGGGAGGTTTCAGCTAGGCGCGCCGCCGGGAGAACAGCCTGTCGAGCCGGATGATCGTCCCTTCGAAAGGCGTGTCGTTGACGATGTAGGTCCAGGTCGAAGCGGGCCCCCGCAATTCTTCGCGGTCCAGATCGACGACACCCCCGGTCACCGGAAGCGACTCGAACGACGCGACCGCCGCGGCCTCGAGTTGCGCGCGGGTCTCGTCGAACGCCTCGATCGCCATCTCGTGGAACACGTCGACGGGTGTCTTACGCAGCCCCCAGATGCCGCCGAACCAGTCAAGCCCGGCGAAGTAGTGCATGTGGATGTTCTCGCGGGCGTCGGCGAGCCGCGCAAGATGGGCGCTCCAGGCGCGATCGAGCGCTACGAGCACGATGCGGCGCTCGATTGCCGCGGTGGCCTCGGGGCCCACCCTGTCGATGAGCTCGGCGTGACGCGTGGGCGACCGCCGCGCGAGAAGGTCGCTCCCTCCGGAACCGGCGAGCACGCTATCGCGCAGTTCGGCGAGAATCAGCCGCTGCTGCTCGATCATCGATGTGTACGTCCACAGCGTGCGGCGAATGTCGGCGTTTTGGCCCTCGACCACGCGCTGCGCATGCTCGATCTCCCCGACCGACTCCTCCAGGCCGTAGCGCTGGATGAGATCGTCTTCGCGGCTGACGAAAAAGCGGGAAGAGCCCGGGTCACCCTGACGTCCGGCGCGGCCGCGAAGCTGGTCGTCGATGCGGCGGCTCTCATGGCGGTTCGCCCCGATCACGAACAGACCGCCGAGTGCTGCGACCTCATCCCGTTGCTCCTCGGACGAACCCCCGAGACGGATGTCGGTGCCCCGGCCGGCCATGTTGGTCGAAATCGTCACCGCGCCCTTCTGTCCCGCTTCGCCGACGATAGCCGCTTCCTCTTCGTCGTTTCTGGCGTTGAGCACGCGGCCACGAATCCCGGAGGCGGCGAGCATCGACGCGACGCTTTCCGATTCGGCGACGCTCGCCGTGCCGACGAGCACGGGCCGCCCCGACGCGTGCAGCCGCGCAACCTCCGCGACGATCTCGCCGTGCTTGGCCGCCCGATCGGCGAAAACGGCGTCGGGCTCGTCCCGTCGAAGACACGGCCGCTGGGAAGAGATGATCGCCAACTCGACGCCATAGATGGACTTGAACTCCTCGGCCGCGGGGAACGCGGTCGCGGTCATTCCAGACAACCTGGGATAGAGCGGGAAGAAGTGCTGGAGCGGAATCGACGTGAGGATCGTTCCCTCCTTTCCGACCACCAGCCCCTCTTTCGCCTCGAGGGCGGGGTGCAGGCCGTCCGGCCAGCGCCGGTCCGCGACGACGCGGCCCGTGAACTCGTCCACGACCTCGATGCGCCCGTCGCGGACGATGTAGTCGACGTCGCGATGCAGCAGGACTTCGGCGTGGAGCGCGAGGTTGACGGCGGTGTGGACGCTTTGCTGCGCGGAATCGAGCAGATTCGCGACCCCGAGTTCGGATTCGGCGCGAGTGATCCCTTCATCGCTGAGCGCGACGTTGCGCGCGTTCTCGTCGATCTCGTAGTCCCGGCCGCGCACGAGCCCTCGGACGAGTGCCACGACCCGCCGCGGATCGACCGGCGGCGACGCGGCCCCGCCCGCCAGCACGAGCGGCACGCGCGCCTCGTCGATCATGAGCGAGTCCGCCTCGTCGACGATCGCGTGGTGGAACGGGCGGTGGACGCGCTCGCGCACGTCTTGGGCCAACGCGTCGCGGAGGTAATCGAACCCGGCCTGTTTCGCGGTTCCGTAGGTGACGTCGCACGCGTAGGCGCTCCGTCGCTCTTCCGGAGGCGACGCCGCCTGCACGCACCCGACCGAGGCTCCGAGAAACGTGTAGACCGGCCCCATCCAGGCGGCATCGCGCCGTGCCAGGTAGTCGTTGAACGTGAGCACGTGAACGCCCCGGCCGGTGAGGGAGCTCAGCCACGCCGGCGCAACCGCGGCGAGGGTCTTCCCCTCTCCGGTCGCGAGCTCGACGACCTTGCCGTAGTGAAGCCCGATGGCGGCCAACACCTGAGCCTCGTGAAGCCGCAGCCCGAGCAGGCGGCGCCCCGCCTCACGGACGAGAGCGAGCCCTTCGACGACCTGGGCATCGACCGTCGCGCCGGACCGGACGCGCTCGCGCATCGCGTCGGCCCGCCGCTGCAAGTCGTCGTCGCTGGCACGCTCGATCGCGGGCTCCATCGCATCGATCTGTCGGAGTTTCGACCGGAGGCCGGCAAGGCCGTGATCGACGGTCGAGCCCCTCAGGCGAGCCAAAAACCGCGAGAGGCTTCCCTTCCGCCCGGACGCGAGGTCTGTTTTTCTGCCCACGTCGTTATTCTAGAGGTCGTGCCGGCCGAGCTTCCGGTAGAGCGTCGCCCGCGAAACCCCGAGGAGCGCCGCGGCCTTGCGCCGATTGCCACCCGCCGCGGCGATCGCCTGGCGGAGCTGTTCCTTCTCGCCCGACTTGAGCGAGAAGGCGAGTTTCCCCGCCTCGCGGGCGGGGATCAGCGTGCGGCTGAGCACGGGGTCGGACTCGATCAAGGCGGCGCTGATCGCGCGGTCGCCCGCGAGCAACGAAAGTCGCTGCAGCGCGTTTTGAAGCTCGCGCACGTTTCCCGGCCACGCGTACCGCTCGAACAACCCCAAGGCGTCGTTGTCGATGGCGCACGGGGTTCGTCCGCGCTCGGCGGCGATCCGCTCCAAGATGTGCGACGTCAACAGCGCGACGTCGCCGGGGCGCTCGCGCAGAGGCGGGATCTCGATCGTGAGCACTTGCAGCCTGTACAGGAGGTCGAGGCGGAAACGCCCGGCCTTGATCTCCGCCTGAAGGTCGCGGTGCGTCGCGGTGATGATCCGCACGTTGACGGGCACCGCCTTCTCGCCGCCGACCTTTCGGACCTCGCCCTCTTCCAGAACGCGAAGCAGACGCACCTGCATGGCGGGCGACATGTCGCCGACCTCGTCGAGGAACAGCGTGCCTCCGTCCGCCTGCTCGAACAGACCCAGGCGGGTGCGCTCGGCGCCGGTGAATGCGCCGCGCACGTGGCCGAACAACTCGGTCTCGAGCAGCGTCTCCGGGATGGCAGCGCAGTTTTCGCCGAGGAACGGACGGCGGCGCCTCGGGCCGTGCACGTGAATCGCGCGGGCGACGAGCTCTTTGCCCGTGCCGCTTTCGCCGCGAATCATCACGGGCAAGTCGGTCGCGGCGACCTTCTCGATGAGGCTGAACACCGCCTTGATGCCGGGCGACCTCCCGACGAGGTTCGCAAACGACGTGCGCGCCTCGGCGGCATCGGCAAGATGCCGGTTTTCGCGCTCGAGCCGCACGCGCATGCGCGTGTTCTCGATCGCCAGCGCCGCCTGATCGGCGAACGCCTCGACGAACCGCAGGTCGTCCTGGGTGAACAGCCGCCCGTCCTTCCGGCTGTCGAGGTACACGGTGCCGATCACCCGCCCGCGCGAGCGCAGCGGCACACACATCAGGGAACGGATCTGGTACAGGCTCACGCTGGCGAGATCGCGAAAGCGCTCGTCGCTTCCCGCATCGACGGCGAGGAGCGAGCGCCCCGCACCCGCGGCCTCGACGATGCGGCGGCTGAACGATTCGGCGTCCCGCACCGTCTCGCTCTCGAGATTCCGCGTGAGGTGGACCGAGAATTCCCCAAAGCCTGGCCCCTCGCGGTCTTCCCTCAGGAAGATCATCCCGCGCTCGGCGTCGACCGCGCGCAGCGCGAGATCCAGAATCGTCTCCAGCAGGCCGTCCGCATCGGGCTCGGAATTCAGCACGCGGATCATGTCGTAGAGCGTGGCCAGGCGCGTCTGGCTCCTGCGCGCTCCCGCCGAGCCCGAGGCGCGCAAGCCCGCGTACACCGGCCGTTCGAGAAAATCGGCGCGTATCGCGTCGTCGCCGATGCGCGCCGCCGCGCGTTCCAAGAGCCGGCGGCCTTGCTCCACGACCACGTCGGCCTCGCGCTCCTGGCCCGCCCGCTCGAGCGCGGACGCAAGCTGCGCCGCGGCACGCGCCTCGAAGGTCAGATAGCCGCTCGCGCTGGCGGCCGTGCCCGCCTCCATCGCATGCGCGCGCGCCGCGTCTGTGGCGCCGCGGGCCGCGTTGTAGGCGGAGCTGGCGAGTGCGGCGCGGATGCGGATCTCCGGTTCGACGGGCTCGCCCTCCCCGCCGATGACGGCGTCGAACTCCGCGCGAACCTGCTCGAACGGATCGGCGCAGCCGGGGCGCGCCCGCCGCTCCATTTCGATGACGAGCCCCATGAGCCAGGCGCGGCGCTTGCCGCGCTCGCGACAGCCCGAAAGAGCTCGCGCCAGTAGCGCGCGGATCTCCCGGTCATCCCCTCCTCCGGATTCCATCCACGCGTCGGCGAGCAGCATCCGCGCGAGGTCCGCGATTTCGGGCTCGACCTGCGAAAGCGGCATGTCGAGCGCCTGCCTCAACCCAGAAACAGCCTCTCCCGCGCGGCCGCACCGGATGCGCGCATCCGACAACCCGCAGCGATTGACGAGGATGAGGTTGTGATCGCCGAGGTACAGCGCGAGGTCGGCCGCCTGCTCGGCGAGTTCGATGGCGCGATCGAGCCTCCCCGCGTCGATCGCGTTCATGACCATCTTCGAAAGCGCGATCTCCTGGGCCCCCAGATTGCCGCGCGCCAAAGCCGCGGCTCGAACCTCTTCGAGGATCAGGCCGGCTTCGTCGTAGCGGCCAGAGCGGGACTGCATGACCGCGAGCCCGACGCGCGCCTTGAGGTCTTGCCCGTCTTGGGGTGCTCCTCCGTCCGCCGCTTCGACGCGCCGGTACAGCTCGATCGCCTCGATGAAGTCGCTCTCGGCCGCCGGGTCTCTGAGGCGCGCGCGGCACGCGGCGAGCGTGTGGAGCGTGTCGGCTTCGCCTCGCGCATCGGCCTGCTCTTGGTACAGCCGCCGCGCTTCTTCGAGGACGGGAATCGCCTCCGCCTCGCGTCCGAGCCGGCCAAGCCCCACACCCTCGATCCTGCGCGCCTGGGCGAGCCGGACGGGGTTCCCCGAGGCCACGGCGCGACGCGCGACCTCCGCCGCGACCGCAAGGGCCCGGTGGAAACGCCCCGACTGCACGAGAGCGAACGATTGCAACCCGAGCGCTTCGGCGCGGTCGTCCTCGTCTTGCGCAAGTCGCACGGCGGCGCCCGCGGCGCGCGCGGCCGCGGCGTAGATCCCGGAACGCATCAGCGCCTCGGCCTGTTTCCGCCTGAGCGCGTGCCGGTTCGTCCGGCCTCTCCCAAGCAGGCGGAGCGCGTCGGCGTAGCAGGACGCCGTCCCCACGGGATCGCCCGCGCGGTCCCGCGCCTCGGCTGCGCCAAGGGCCGCGCCCATCGCGCGATCGACCTCGCCCGCGCCGGTCCATAGCGTCGCGATCAACGACAGGTCGGCGTCGTCTCCCGTCTGGGACAAGAGCAACTCCGCGGCGGCGCGGTGCAAGGTGCGCCGCCGTCCGGGCTCCATCTGTGAGAGCAGTTGCTCCACCAGCACGCTGCTGTCGAGGAACCAGCGCCCCTCTTTCCTGTAGGCCAAAGCGGCCGCGGCGGCCTCGTCCGATGCGGCGCGCGCCGCCGCGGGGTCAAGCCCCGCAAGCGCCGCCGCGTGCGCGTCCCGCACACCCTTGCGCAAGACCGCCACGCTCTCCAGCCACGACTTGGCGGACGCGGAGATCAACAGGAGGCGGGTCCACGGAACCGGCGCACCACCGGCCCGCGCTCGGGCTCGTCCGCCGCGCTCCCATGTCCCTTCGACGAGCAGAGACTCAGCCAGCGCGGGCGATCCCTCGCACGCCGTGAGCAACCACGCGACCCGCTCGTCGGAGACGAGCCCCCCGGTCGCGCGGCAGGCCATCGCGCGGACTCCATCGGCGTCGATCCGGCCCAGGTCCACGCGGCGCAGCGTCGGGACGGTGCCCGTTGCGAGGAGCAACCCACGCAGCCCGGGATGCTCGATCGCGTCGACGCGCAACGCGGCCACGACCTGCAAGGGCGGGGCGTCAGCCTCACGCGCCACACGCGTGAGCAGCTCCTTCGTCTCGGCGCCGGCGGCGTGTACCTCGTCGATCAGGACGAGCGTCGGGCCTTTTCGCGCCGCCTCGCGCAAATCGGCAAGCCGGTGACGCAGGCGTCCGAAAACGGACACCACGTTCCATCCGCGCAGGATCGCCTCGGCCTCGAGCCAGCGGAGGATCCGGGACTTCCCCGATCCGGGGCCGCCGCAGACCCACACCAACCGCGGCCCGGCCGACGGATCGAGCCCCTCCCGGATCTGCGCAAGGCTCGCCTCACGCTCGGCGGGGGGGCCCGACAGCAGGCGCGCCGTGCGCGTAGCGGGCGTCTCCGCGGGGTAGTGCGTGCCGCAGGCGTCGTTGAGGCGAGCGAGCGCCTCCGCCGCGCTCGCCGGTCGCCGCTCCGGTTCCGAGGACAGAAGCTCCGAAAGCCATCCTGAAAGCGCAGCGGGATAACCCGGCGGAAGAGGCGGCAGCACGCGCGGCGCTTCGACCAACTCCAAGACCACACCGCTCGAGCCGCCTTCCTTCACGAGGACGGGAGGCACGCCGTAAACGATCTCGTGGAGGACCGCGCCGAGCGCGTAGAGGTCCGAGCGGCGGCTCGCCGCTCGATTGGCGAGCAGCTCGGGCGCCACATAGGGGAGCGTTCCGGCCACGCGAAACGCCTCCGCGGGCTGGTCCCTGGACGAAAGAGAAAGCCCGAAGTCGACGATCACCAATCGGCAGCCGAGCTTGGGCGTATCGCGAACCAGCAGGTTTCCCGGCTTGAGATCACGGTGGATGAGATCGAACTCATGGAGAAACGCCAGTGCGCGCAGCGCTTCGACGGTCAGATCCAGGAAGATCCCGGGCCCTTCGTGCCGCACGGCTTCGACGATGTCCCTCCCCTTGATGAATTCCAGCGTGAAACGGGGCAGCCCCGAATCCGGTGACGTGTCGAACTCGTCCACGTCGACGAGATTGGGATGATGGAGGCACGCGAGCGTTGCGAACTCGCGACGGAACGCCTCTTCGTGCTGCGGGGCTCCGGCGGGGGCCAGTTCTTTCAGCGCGAGGTCTTGGCCGGGGCGGTGCCGATCCTCGACGAGCCAAACGCGTCCGGCTCCTCCTTCACCGAGGATCCGTTTCATGAGGTAGCGGTCGCCGGGACCTTCCTTCGACGTCACGGCGTGATTGTGCCGCAGGAAGGTCCTTTCCGAGCCATGAATCATCGGAAAATGTCTCGATTGCGAGACAGCGAGTAATCCGAGATCGCTTTCAACTGTAAACTCTGAACTGTGAACAGTTAACCGTTGACAGTTGACAGTTCAGTCTCGGAATTGAGACACGCCCAAATCACGTCGGTCAAGCGCCGCCCAGATCGAATTCCATTCGATGCAACAACTTGCGGTGAACGTGCCGCGCGTTGGCCCGACGGTCCCGAAGTTGCGATAGCTGATGCCGCGGCGCGTCGTGGGGTCCCGGGCACGGGTCGCGATCGAGCCGGTGAGGAGGCACGTAATGAACAGAACGACCTTCGTTGGGAGACCGGTTCAGTTTCTGCTGGTCGCACTGTCCGCCACGGTTGCGGTGACCATCACAACGACAGAGCCCGTTTTGGCCGCTCCTTCAAGGGAGTGCGTGACGGTGCACGTGGACGCGCCGTTCCGTCTGCCGGATGGGACGCTGTATCCGGCAGGCGTCTTGACCCTCTGCGACAGTCGCACTTTTTCTCCGGTGGATCACCTGCACCGGATCCTCGTGGGTGGGTCGAGCGTCGGTCTTTTCATCAGTAGCAGGCGGAGCACCGAGTCTCGCTCGCTCGGCGCACCGGAAATCCTGTTCTCGCACGGCGCCGACGGCAACCTCGAATTGATGGGTTACTCCGTCGAAAAATCGGGTCGGAGCGTCGCCTACCGACTGAAGAGCCAGGGCGCAACCTGGCAAGCGATTTCCCGTCCGCCGGCCGGGGGCGTTGCAGCGGCCCCCGTTGCGGCGATCGTCGCCTCGGCCGGAACCCGTTGACCGCTTCGCGAAACTGACAAGCGCGCGATTCGGCGCGCCACCCCGCCGCGTCTCCCCCTTCCCCACGCGGCGGGGTGCATTTTTTCTCGCGGTCAGCGCTTGCGTTCGGTCAGCGCTCCCGCCGCCGCGTCGTAGACCGCAATCGCCCAGAGCACGATCGGCGCGCTCAACAGAACGACCGGCCCCCATCCATCGCGCAGCGAGGCTGGCAGCGCGAGGCTCAGTAGGGAGAGAACGCGCATTCCGGCCGGAGTGACCAGAAGCCAGGCCACACTCAGAAGCCAAACGCCGCCGAGGAAGAGGGCCGCGCGGCGACGGTGTCCGGCCAGAAGTTGTCCCCAGCCGGGAAGCAGAAGCGACGCGAGGCCCGCGATGATCGGGTGGGGCGCGGCCTGGTCTCTCGCCCACGCCGCCCGAGCGTGGGCGTGGACAACAGCGGCCAAGTGGAGACCGATCGCCAGAAGCGCCAGTGATGAAAAAGCGACAACGAGGACCTCGAGAGGCACGTGGAGAAGGCCCAGCGTGGGGACCAGACGATCGAGGGTCGCAAGCAATGCCCAGACACTTGCCGCGCAAAAGCCCATCCCCGAGAGATAGAACAAACCCCACGCGATCTCACCCGTGACCAATTGACCGAGGCCTGGAACGAACATCGAGAGGCTACCTGCCAACGCTGCCCCGGCGCCGACCGGCTCCGGCTGAATTTCATGACGAACCGGTGCCGGCCGCGGCACCACGGGCGTTGGCCCGAAGATCGCGCGTGGCCTGTCGTGCTCGACTTCTCCCAGGTCGTAGATCGTCTCGTCCAAGCTCATGCAGTCACCTCCGTCCCTCGTGACAAAGCAACAGAGCGGCCAACGCACCCTGGAGGCGTCACAGCCCGCCCCGATGCCAGGAGCGCTACGAGAGTGTCGGGGCGGACTACGGATTCGTCATGTCCGCGCGCTATCATCCCGACCCATGTGCGGCATCTTCTGCTTCTTCAACCTCGAGAAAGACGCCTCGCCCATGGCGCGCGACCTCGCGCTCAAGCAGGCGAGGCTCTTACGCCACCGCGGACCCGACTGGAGCGGAGTTTGGTCGAACGATTGCGCGGTGGTGGCCCACGAACGGCTCGCCATCGTGGACGTCCTCCACGGCGCGCAACCCCTGCTGTCGATCGACGGCAACCTCGTGCTGGCCGTCAACGGTGAGATCTACAACCACCACGAGCTACGCGCCGAACTCGCCGCGCCCGAGGTTTTCCGAACGGATTCCGACTGCGAGGTCATCCTGCCCCTCTATGCACGGGAGGGGTCGCGCCTGCTCTCGCGTCTGCGCGGGATGTTCGCGTTCGCTCTCTACGACGCGGCCAAGGACGACTGGCTGATCGCGCGCGATCCAATCGGGATCATCCCGCTCTACGTCGGCAGGCGAAAGGACGGCTCGCTCGCGGTGGCGTCCGAGCTGAAGGCGCTGGTCAAGATTTGCGACAGCGTCGAGGAGTTCCCTCCCGGTCATTACCAGACCCGCCGCGATCCGAAGCCGGTGCGCTACTACACGCGCGACTGGTTCGACTTCGACGCCGTACCCGACCGTGAGGTCGACCCCGGAGAAGTCCGCGAGGCGTTGGCAGACTCGGTGCATTCGCACCTGATGACCGACGTTCCCTACGGCGTGCTCTTGTCCGGCGGGCTCGACTCTTCGGTCATCGGCGCGTTGGCCTCCCGCTACGCAGGGAAGCGCGTCGAATCGGGCGACAGCGAGGCGGCGTGGTGGCCGCGTCTTCACTCGTTCGCGATCGGTCTCGCGGGCTCGCCCGACCTCGTCGCGGCCAAGCGCGCGGCCGAAGGGATCGGCACGGTCCACCACGGCTTCGAGTTCACGGTGCAGGAAGGGCTCGACGCACTGCGCGATGTGATCTGGCACATCGAATCGTTCGACACGACCTCCGTGCGGGCCTCGACGCCGATGTACCTGATGGCCCGCCGGATCCGCGCGACCGGCGTCAAGATGGTCCTTTCGGGCGAAGGCTCCGACGAGATCTTCGGCGGCTACCTCTACTTCCACAAGGCACCGTCAGCGCGCGCGTTCCACGAAGAGCTGGTGCGGAAGCTTCACCTGCTGCACCTGTACGACTGCCTGCGTGCGAACAAGTCGATGGCGGCGTGGGGCATCGAGGCCCGCGTCCCGTTCCTCGACACGCGTTTTTTGGACGTCTCGATGCGCATCCCCGCGCGGCACAAGATGGTAGGCGAAGGCGGCATCGAAAAGAAGATCCTGCGCGACGCGTTCCGCGGCGCCCTCCCGGACGAGATCCTGTGGCGGCAGAAAGAGCAGTTCTCGGACGGTGTCGGCTATTCGTGGATCGACTCGTTGAAGGCCCATGCCGAAGCACGCGTCACCGACAACCAGCTGGCGGAAGCCTCGGATCGTTTCCCGATCGGCACGCCGGCAACGAAAGAGAGCTACGTCTACCGCGCGATCTTCGACGAGCTGTTCCCGCTCAGCTCAGCGGCCGCGTGCGTCCCTTCAGGCCCCAGCGTCGCCTGTTCTTCGGCCGCCGCTCTCGAATGGGATCCGTCGTTCAAGGCGAACGCCGATCCTAGCGGGCGCGCGGTGAAGGGCGTGCACAAGGACGCGACGTAGGCCGAAACCGCCGCCGGGGCGCGCTTGGTCTGGGTCGTCGATCCCGTCGCTTGAGCCCGGGACGGCCCGGCCGCGCTATATGCAATGAAACGTACGAATCTTGTGCTTGACGGGAAGCTCCTCGAAGAAGCGCTGCGGCTGAGCGGGGAGAGAACCTACTCGAGGGCCGTCGAGCGCGCCTTGACCGGGTCCGGTCTCTGGGAAGGAAACCTGTCCGAGATGCGACGGGACTGGGTTGTCGGCGAGCGCACGCCGAAGAAGACGAAGCGTGGTTCTCGTTGACACTTCGGTCTGGATCGAGGTCTTCCGGAAGGGGGCCCGTTTCCAGCTCGAGTCCGCCGTCGCCACCGACGACGTCGTGACCTGCCTTCCCGTCGTTCAGGAAGTGCTGCAGGGATTTCGCGACGAGCGCGCGTTCGCGCTGGCCCGCGACGCGATGCTCTCGTTCCCCATCGTGGAGTCCCCGCTCCGCGCCGCGAGGCGCGCAGGCCTCACAGTCCGCTCAGATGTCGACTGCCTGATCGCCGCCTGCGCGATCCGCAATGGACTCACGCTCCTGCACAGGGACCGCGACTTCGACGTGATTGCACGGATCTCGAGCCTCGAGGTTCGAGACATTCGGTCTTGACGGCCGTTGCCCACGGTGCGACGCACCGCGTGGGCGCGACGCAGGGTTGTCGGGTGGCAACCGCCGGGGCTCGCAAACTCGCTGCGACGTCGCCGGAACCGGGGTATCTTCGGTGCATGGGAACGCCGATGTCGAAGCGCTACATGACCGAAGCGGATCTATTGAGAGTCGAGGACGACAGCTGTCGGCACGAGCTCGTCGCAGGCGTGATCGTCGCGGAGCCATTCCCGACCCCTCGTCACGACAGAGCCGTCAGACGCCTCCTCCGATTTCTCGGAGATTTCGTCGAGGCTCATGGACTTGGGGAGGTGTTCGGAGAAACCGGCTTCGTCTTGGCGCGCAATCCCGACACCGTCCGCGGCCCCGATTTGTCGTTCGTCTCGCGCGAACGACTCTCGAACTTCGACGATGCCCGGTTCATTCCCGGAGCTCCCGACCTCGCGGTCGAGATTCTCTCGCCGTCGAATCGCCGCGGCGAAATGCACGCCAAGGTCGCGGACTATCTCGCCGCCGGGGCGCGCTTGGTCTGGGTCGTCGATCCCAAGCGGAAATCGGTCACAACCTACCGAACGCTCCTCGCCCCGCGACGACTCGAGTTGCACGAAGCCCTCGATGGCGAGGACGTGCTTCCGGGTCTGGTGATTCCGCTCGAGAGGATCTTCGAGCGTTGACGCAGCGATCAAGCCTCGAAACAGTGCGGCCAAATATCCATCGAGGATGCTCCGAATGCGCTTTCAGTGGGATGCCGCCAAAGCCGAATCCAACCGCAAGTAGCACAGCGTGGCCTTCGAGGTGGCGCTCACTGTCTTCTCCGATTCCCTTGCTGCCACGTTCGTCGACGTAGAGCACTCAGGTTGAGTCCGGACCGCCGGTTGCCCGGTCGTTGAACTCGCGCTAGTCTCCGCGCACTCGAGAGGGAACACGCCCATGACGCGATGCCGCCGCTTCGGTCTCCTTTCTCTCGCAGGGGTCCTCGCGGCTTCGGCAATCACCGCCGCCATCGCGCAAGAACCCACCACCGCCTCCCCCGGTCTCGACGCGATCCTCGACGATTGCAAGACCCTCTCGCTTGCGGCAACCGGAAGGCAAGTCAAGGAGAAGACGGCAAAGCTCGGCCACCTCGAGGTCTCGATCAACGAGGGCACGGCGACACCGGTGGTCGGAAGGTCGAGGCAGGTCCTCGGCTTCTACCTCACCGGCAGCGGTGGCTACCGCTATGCGGTGACGGGTTCCGAGGACCAGGCGAGCTTCGCCGCCAACCTCCAGCGCGTGGCGAAATCGCTCCGCGCCTCGGACAACGGCGTGACGGATCGCTTCTCGAAGATGCTCGTCTTGTTCTCCGAGCCGGTGCTCTCCGAGATCTGGGACGAGGCCTCCGGCGGCGAATCCATCCAGGCCGCGGCGGCCGGGACCGGGTTCACCGACCTGCTGCGCGGCGCATTGAGCAGTTACCCCGAGTTCGATTTTCGCGCCGCCGTCGCGCGATTGAACGGCAAGGGCCGGTTCGTCTACGTCGAGTTCGACGGCGGGCTCGAACGGGTCGGCTATGTCTACGACGAGATCGTCGGCGGCCGGGAGCGTCTCTTCAACTTCCGCAAGCTCGGCGATTACGACGTTCGCTTCACGCAGACGCTGAGCTCTCTGGCGATTCCCGGTTGGTCGCGCGACCGAGACTCCTGGACGACCTTGACGCGGGCGAATCTCGCGCTGGAGACCGCCGACAACAAGAACGGCTCGATCGCGAGCGACCTGACGTTTCGCGTGCACGGCGCGGGGACGCGCGTCCTGGCCTTGGCGCTGCTCAACAATCGCGACCCCGACTCGGCCTCTTGGAGCTCGACGAAGCACGCTCTTCAGGTGAGAACCGTCGCCGCCGGCACCGGGGAGGTGCTGCCGTTCGCGCACCGCTACGACGAGCTGCTCGTCGAGATCCCCCAGACGACGGTCGTCGATTCGGATGTCTCGATTCGCGTCGACACGTTCGGCGACGTGTTTCTGGACATGAACGACAGCCACACCGACAACTACTTCATCTTCCACGCCAGCGAGTGGTTTCCCACCCCCCTGGGTTGGGGTGGGGAGCAGTTTGCCTACACGATCAAGGTGAAGACGAAAAAGCCGTGGCGCCCGGTGGTCTCGGGCAAGGAAACACTGTTCAAGGAAGAAGGCGACAGCGTCATCGTCGAGTCGCAGGGCGATCACGCTTCGCATCTCATCGCCGTTCTCGGGGGCAAGTACGTCACGCGCGAAGAGACGATCGACGGACTCACCGTGCGCGTGTTCGCCTACGCGATGGCGCGCAAGAACGTCATCGAGAACCTCCCGAAGCTGACGGCAGCTTTGGTGAACTTCTACACCGGGATCTTGGGGCCGATGCCCGCGGCGGAACTCGACGTCGTCGAGATCCCCGAGTACGGCTTCGGAATCTCGCCGTCGGGCATCGCGTTGCTTACGTCGGAGGCGTACAAGGCTCGCGAGGACGACATCACCGAGTACCTGAGCCGAGGCATCAACGCACGCTTGGCTCACGAGATCGCGCACCAGTGGTTCGGCCACAAAGCCTGGGGACAAGATTCCTCGGAGCAGTGGCTCAACGAATCCTTCGCCGAGTATTTTTCCGGGTTGGCCATGGCGGCAATGGCGACGAGCGACAAGACGGTGGTCCAATTCAACCGCATGCTCGCGCAATGGCGCGCGGACGACAGGCTTTGCGCGAACGTCGCGCCGATCTCGATGGCCAGCACGCTGGGGGGCGAGCGCGGCGGCGCCGAACGCCGGTGCCTGCTGTACAGCCGCGGCCCCCTGGTCCTCCACATGCTGCGCACGTCGATCGGCAACGAGCGGTTCTTCACCGCGACCAAAAAGCTGCTCGACGACGCCAACCTCGGGCCGACGACGACGGACGCCTACGCGAAGGTTGTCTCCGACATCGTCAAGATGGATATGCGCTGGTACTTCGATCAGTGGGTCCGGGAAACCGGCAATGCGCGGGTCGACGTCGAGCAGCACCTGGACCCGGGGGCCAACGGCCAATACCGCCTCTGGGGCGCCATCCGGCAAACCCCTGGAGACGGATTCAAGAAGTTGCTCGTCCCCCTCGTTTGGGAGAACGCGGGAAAAACCGAGGCTCGCGTGGTCTTCGCGGATCAGCCGGAAAAGAAGTTCGACTTTCTCTTGCCGACCAAACCCGGCGCGATCAAGCCCGACCCCTTCCAGAACAACCTGGCGGACTACAAGTAGTCGGTGGCCTAGGCCTCACGCTCCTTCACGATGCGCCTCGCGTGCGCGATCACGAACGCCCACAACGCGAGCACGAGTAGACTTGCAAGCCACGGTTTCTGGAGCGTGACGATGGCCGCGTCGTAGGCTCCATGAGCCACGGCCGCGGCCACGAGCGGCAGCACGATCCAAAGCGCACGCCGAATCGGGCGTTTCTCGACGAGGAGCGCGTACCCCGAGCCGAATCCCCACAGCGCCGAGAAGACCGAGTGCGTCAGCGGCGTCGTCGTGGCGCGGGCGATCTGCGTCGGCCAGTTCACGTGGGACGCGTACAGCGCGTTTTCGAGTGAGGCGAAGCCGATCGCCACGGTCGCGGCGTAGACGAGGCCGTCGATCGGCTCATCGAACCAGCGCGTCCGGAAAAGAACCGCCCACGCGACCGCGAACTTCGCTCCCTCCTCGATCGGGCCGACGACGCCGACGAAGTACCCCAGTTGGGACGCGGGCTCGTCTCCCGGCCCCGAGTACCCGAACTGCGCGAGGATGTCGTACAGCCCGGTCGCCAGCGCGGCGGCAACGCCCCCGAGCAGGAAGCCGAGAAGGAGCATGCGGCGCGGAGGAAGAATGTGGCGCGGTCGCTCACGCGCGGATTCTACGCGGGTGCGGAAAAGGGGAGTGTCCCCTTTTCGCGATCAGAAATCGAAGCTGACGAAGGCGCGCAGGCGGTCGTTGTCGCGCCAGCGCCCCCAGAACGTCCCCGCGTCGCCGCTGATCAGGTCCACTTCGCCGCCGGCGCGGACGTGCCCCGTGAACGGGTACGAACCTGAGAGCTGCACCCACGAGTCGCGCTCCAACGTGCCGACGGTAGCGCTGAGCGCGACCTGCCACTCGGTGGCCTCCCCCTTCTCGACGTACAGGAAGACCGCGGGAAGGAACGCCTGGTCCAGCGAAGCCGGATCGGACGACGACGGATCGCCGCCGACGGAGCCACCGTATCCCGCGATCACCCGCCACCCGGAGCGCGACCACTCCCCTTCGACTTGGTACAACGCGTATCCGTTATCCGCGCCGCCCGGGAAATGGAAGTAACCGGCTTCGCCGCGGAACACGAACGGACCGGCAAGCACCTCGCCGTCCAATCCCGCGACATCGAGCTTCACGAAGTCCCGGTTGAGTGTCGTGAACACGGGCGTGATGCGCGGGGCGTCGTCGAAGCCCCGAAAATACGAGACGCGAATCTCGCCTCGTGAGCCGCGATAGCCGCCAAAAACCGCCCCTTGGAGCGTGTCCCAGGACACCGGCGGGAACGCGGCATCGCCCCAGGTCAGCTCGACCGCCGGGGTTGGGGCCTCGAACCACCGACCGTTCAACTGGGGAAGCCGCGACGGCGCGTAGCTTCCCACCAGAGCGCCCTCGATCGACCATCGCCCGTGCTCCCACGTCGCATCGACGGCCCAGGGCGATAGACGAGCCGGGTCGAGCGGGTCGGTCCAGTCGCGCGGGGTCAGATTGTCGGTCGCGTTGACGAACGTCGTGCGCTGAAAGGTCAGCCGCTGCCGCCCGACCACGATCGTCGTCTCACCCGCGCGAAAACCCAAGGCCAGATCGCGAAACCTGAGCGGCGCGCATTTGAGGTCCCGGTTGGCATCGTCGTAGAGCGTGTCGCTATCGAACTCGCCGTTGGTGTTCAACTCGAAGATCGCGGCGAGCTTGATGAAAAACCATCGCCTCGGCTGCGCGTCGAGCGAATACGTTGCGCGGAACCATCCCTGAACCGTCGGATCGCTCGCGTCGTAAGCGTCGACCCACGTTTCGACCGAGCCGCCCTGATCGAGCGCCTCGGTGCGGTTGATCGTGCCCGCGATCAGAAGACTGGCGAGCAGAAGGCGGCGCATCGGACCCTCTAAGACGGGGCATCGTAACAGCACGCCGTGCCCGCCCCGGGATGGCCCGCGCGGTCGACTTGCGATAACCTCGCCGCGTTTCCCGTGAGGGGAAAGGAAAGCACATGAAAATACTCGCAACGACGTTCGCCCTGCTGCTCGCCTTGCCAACGCTCGCCGCCGCCGGAGAGGTGTACGGAAAGATCACTTCGGGGGGCGCCGCGGTCGGCGAGGGAACCGAGATCGCCGCGAAGTGCGGCGCAAAAACGTATCCCGCCGTAAAAACCGACAAGACGGGAAGTTTCCACCTCGTCGTCGCCGAGGCGGGGAAGTGCACGCTCACCGTGACGCAGAATGGCCTCTCGGCCAGTCTCGAGGTCGTCTCCTACGACGACGGCGCCCAGGCCGACATCGTGCTCGAAACGAAAGACGGCAAGCTCACCGCGCGACGCAAGTAATCTCGTCATGGCCGAAGAGAAAAAGCCCAAGGACTTTTGGGACAAGGTGTCCATCCTCCTCCACCCGATGGGAGGACTGTTGACCGCGCTGGCGGTGACCTTCGTCGGCGTGAAGGGGTCGCAAGTCCTCGACCGGCGGCAGTCGGTCGACACCAACGCGCGCCTTTATTCCGAATTGATGAGCCGGCGTGAGGAGGCGGAATCCAGCCTGCGGAAGGACATGTTCGTTTCGATCATCGGGTCGTTCCTACAGCCCAACGAAGCGGATCTCGATGGAAAGGTCCTGAACCTGGAGTTGCTCGCCTACAACTTCCACGACTCGCTCAACCTCAAGCCCCTGTTCCTCGACCTCCAACGCCGCATTCGGAAATCGTCCGACCCGGAGAAGCAGGACTTTCTCCAGCGCATCAACCGGGTCGCGAAGGAAACGACGGCCAAGCAGCTGTTCTCGCTTCAGGGGCAAGGGAAGACCTTCACGCGTTCGGTGGATTTCGCGGAACTCGCCGCTGCCGGACGCGCCGGGATCCAGCTCGAGCCTGAGACGATCACCGTACGCAAGCTGACCTGTCAGATCGGGGTCCGCGTGCTCATGCTCGACGAGGCCCAGGAACAGCTGCTCGTGCGCCTCGAGGTGAAGGCCCCCGAAGGCCAGCCGGACATCCCCGACACCCGCGCCACCTTCAATGTCGGCTATTTCGATTTTCCCGTCATCGACAATACGCGCCTGTCCAACGGCCTGCGCTGCGCGGTCACGCTGACGAATTTCTCGAAAGACATCGCCGCGGACTTGACGACCGTGTGCTTCCCCGGCGAATTCGCGAGCCTCAAGGACCGCCCGTACTACGACGAGGTGATCCAGAAGCTCCGCGAAGCCAACGCGGACAACGACGAGCCTACTCAACCCTAGGGTGGATCGTCCGCATCGCCGCGACCGTGAACAGGGTGCCGTCGATCGGCGGGTTGACGTGCACGTTCGCCACGACGAGCCGGGTGGTCCCGGGGCGCTTCGTGTCGGTCAACGACCACGCGTGCACGATCGGAATACCCGACACGTCGCGCACGTCGCTTCCTTCGAACACGCGGCGCAGCGAACCTTCGACGTAGGTCTCGACGCGGACCGTCACGTAGCGACCCTGCAGCACCCAGAACACGAGCTTCGAATACTGTGATTCTTCTTCGGGCTTGGGCACCGCTTCGACCTTGAAACACGGCATGCCGGAAAGAGTCTCCTCCCCGACAAGCGTGTAGACGTACGCATCGAAATCGCGCTCTTCCATGTCTTCGTACGTGAAATGCGTGCCGAGGAATCGCGTCGATTTTTCCTGCCTCGCCACCCGGCGGTCGCGATCGATCGCGGGAGCATAGAACCACTGCTCCGCGGGCTTGCCCGCGTGCGAGAGCGTCAACAGGCCGACGCCCTTCACCTCCGCCGGCTCTTCGAACTGGATCAAGCCCTTGGCCTCCGGCCCCCAGCCGAGACGCCACGAGCGCCACGCCTTCTGCTTGGTCTTTCCCTTGTCCTCGACCGTGATGACCCCTTCCGAGTACTCGGAGGCCGTCCGCCGGTGTTTGTCCACCTCGGCCATGACGGCGTGGCCGTCTTTCGGCTTGTCGGGAAGGGCGAGAGCGATCGCGAGTATGACGGCGAGACTCAAGGGACCTCCTACTCGAACTCGAGCGCCTCGGCGGGCGACACCGAAAGGGCGAGGCGCGCCGGGTAGACCGCCGCGAGCACGGTGACGACGACGAGGAGGGGCGCAAGCCCCAGGGCCAGGCCCCACGGAAACGCGTACGGGAGCGTCCAGCCCGTGTTGGTGGCACTGATGGAATCGGCGGCGTAGCCGATGAGATACGAGCCGAGCGCGTAACCGACGACGCTTCCGACGATGGCGATCCCCAGAGCCTCGAGCACGATCAAGGCAAAGACCTGGCGTCGCATCGTGCCCAAGGCCTTCAAGATCCCCAGTTCGCGCCGCCTTTCGGCGACCGAGATGACGAGCGTATTGGTGATCCCCAAGACGGCGACGAGCAGCGCGATCACGAGCTGGATGTACGAGAGCGCGAAGAACTGGTCGAGGAGTTCGTGGATGCTCTCCTTCATCTCGGAGGCCGTCATGATGAACAGCCGGTCGGTCTTTCCGGACAGGCGCGTCCTGATCTCCTGCGCGATGTGGGCCCGGTCGGCCCCGGGCTCCGTCAGGATGTCGATCGTGTCGATCCCCTCGTCTTTCCAGCGGGACACGTAGACGGAGCGATCCATCCAGATCGTCCCCTGGTCGGACGAATAGTCCATGACGACGGCGAGGACGGGAATCGTCAGCGGGCCGGTCGGCGTGTCGAGCGTCACGGTGTCGCCGATCGTCTTTTCGAACAGCCTCGCGAAATTGTCCGAGACCGCGATCCCCTCGCCGCGCGGAACGCGGAGAACGAGATCCTGCCTGGAGCCCGCAAGCAACGGCATCTCGAGACGCCGGTAGGTGCGCTCCAGGGGGAGCGTCGCGAGGAAGGGCCGCTTCCCTTCGTACTTGACGTGGATGCCGCGGAATTCCTCGACCCAGCGCACGCCGGGAATCTCCGAGAGGATCTCCGCGAACTCCGGGGGCAGCCGGTAGGCTTTCGAGAAGAAGCGGTCCGAGGCCGTGACGTAGAAGTCGGCGTTGATGACGCCGTTCATCCAGATCGTGTACGAAAGCCGGAACGCGTGCGTCAGGCCCGCGAGCGTGAGCACGAAGCCCAGGGACACCATGAGCGCCAGGACCGTTGCCGACGTGCGGCGCGGTGCCTGGAGGAGCGTATCCGTCGCGATGCGTCCCTCGACGCCGAAGACGCGCTCCATGAGGGGGCGCAGCACGCGGACCAGAGGGCCGATCAGGGACGGCGCCAACAGCAGCGCCGCGCCGTTGATGAGGAGCATGCCCAAGATGGCGCCTGGAAACGTCTCGCGCGCAATCGTGACGACGACCACGCCTGCTGCTGCGGCGAGCACCAGACCCGCCGCCAGTCGTAGGCGGCTCGATCCCGGGGTCACGCGCTGGAAGCCCCCCTTGGCCAGCGCCTCGACCGGCTGGAGGCGCGCGGCGGAAAGCGCTGGGAAAAACGCCGCGGCGATCGCGCTCGAAACGCCGAGGAACGCCCCGACGAGGATGACCGCCGGGTCGAGGGCGACGGCGGCCTCGGAGTGCGTCAGGCCGTAGGCCACTTCGGTCAGTCCCGCGATGAACTTCGTCGTGGCCTGCGCCAGGACGAGCCCAGCGCCCACCCCGATCGCCGCCCCAACACAGCCGATGATCGCCCCCTCGACGAGGAACAGTCGAAGGATCGACCCGCGCGAGACGCCGAGCGATCGCAAAATGCCGATCTCGCGGCGGCGGCGCGTCGCGGCGACGGCGAACACGTTGAAGATCAGGAAGACCGCGATGAACATCGCCTGCCACGACCCGAGCGTCAGCGTGCGTCCGAAGTTCACGATCAGGACTTCCATCTCGGCCCCGCGCCGCGCCGGAGGCTCGGCCGTGTACCCCGGGCCCAACACCGCCATCAACCGCTTGGCGCCGTCCTCGACCGTCACCCCGGGATCGAGAACGACGTCGACGCGGTCGAGCAGGCGGCCGCGCGCAAAGACGTACTGCGCGGCGTAGAGGTCCATCAGCGCGAGGTTGCCGCCGAAAGCGGTCGCGGGCCCCTCCGGCTTGATCAGCCCGCGCACCGTGAACGGCTTCCACCCGTGGCCGGTTTCGAGCCGGATGGTGTCGTCGAGCTTCAGCCCCTTGCGCGCGGCGAACTCCTCGGTGAGGCAGATCGAATCGGGCTGCGCAAGAAAAACCAGCGGATCGTCGAGCACGTCGTCGCCGCCGAAGTCCCAGTCCCGGATCGAGCGGTCGCCCAGGAAGTCGACCCCGAGCACCATCAACGACTGCTCGGCCGCGCCCTCCGGCTTGACGACCGCCTCGACGATCGGTTGCGCGGCCGAAACACCCGGCACACCGCGCACCAGCTCCACGATGTCTTCGGGGACGCCGGCTTCGCCCGAGGCGACCTCGAGCTGCGCTTTCCCCGCGATCTTGTCTACGGTACGCCGCAGCGACGTGCGCAACGACGCCGACGACAGCTCGATGGCGATGTACACGCCGACGCCCAGGGAAACCCCCGCGAGGGTGAGCAGCGTGATGACCCAGTGCTTCTTGAAGTAGGGCCAGGTGACGCCGCGAAGGAGGAACCACATGGCCTAGCGGCTTCGATCGGAGACGAGTTTTCCGTCTTTCAACGACAGGATCCTGTGGCACACGCCGGCCGCCCCGGCGTCGTGGGTGACCATGACGAGCGTCGAGCCGATCTCACGGTTGATGCGCTCGAGGAGGGCGAGGATCTCGCCGCCGGTATTCGTGTCGAGGTTGCCGGTGGGTTCGTCGGCGAGAAGCACGCGGGGAGCCATGACGAGGGCCCGTGCGATCGCGACGCGCTGGCATTCGCCCCCCGACAGCTCGTCGGGAAGGTGGTCGGCCCTCTTCCCGAGGCCGACGAGTTCGAGAAACTTCTCCGCCGTCGCTCGGGCCTCGGTTCCAGGCCGGCGCTGCAATCGCATCGGTAACGCGACGTTGTCGAACGCCGAAAGCGTCGGAAGCAAATTGAAAAACTGGAAGATGAACCCGATCTTGTCGCGCCGGACCTGCGTGAGCGCGTCGTCGCCCAATCCCGTCAGCTCCGTGCCGTCGAGACGGACCGAACCCGAACTCGCCTGGTCGAGCCCGCCAAGCAAATGGAGGAGCGTCGACTTCCCCGAGCCGGAAGGCCCCATCACGGCGACCATCTCGCCCGCCGCAACCGTGAACGAGACGCCGTCGAGCGCCGTCACCCGGCGCTTCCCCTCGTAAGTCTTGACGGCGTCGACGACGGCGATCATGGGCGACCGCATGGTAGCAGCGCGATCCCGCGGAATAACGAGCGCGGAACAAGGGGACACTCCCCTATTTTTCCGACAAGCGGTATCCGGGGAGCTTGTCGGAAAAAAGGGGA
>JAQBEH010000069.1:0-4153 GCA_032124015.1 Acidobacteriota bacterium | reverse complement strand
CGCTTACGCTGCGCGAGGGGTTCTATGAGCCCGGCTACGCCGAGGTCACACCGGCCGCGACCAATGCGGTGGTCTGACCCCCAATCCAGCCTAAACTCCCCCCGTGATCCCAAGCCACGATGCACTGATCGTCGGAGCCGGCGTCGTCGGCTGCAGCGTCGCGCTCCACGAAATGATGCTCCTCCAATAATGAAGGAAGCCTCCTCATGAACCTCTCAGGCGTCTTCCCCCCCGTCACCACACCCTTCGACGCTCGCGGCCGTGTCGATACCGGGGCGCTCGCCAGTAACCTGGCGCGCTACGAGGTCCACGGGGCGGCGGGCTATCTCCTCCTGGGATCGACCGGCGAAGCCGCCTATCTAGAAGAAGAAGAAAAGCTCGAAGTGCTGCGCGCCGCACGGCGGGCGGTCCCGGCGGGCCGGATCCTCATGGCCGGCGTCGGGCTGGAGAGCACGGCGGCCACCGTCCGTCTCGCCGCGAAAGCCGGCGACTGCGGCGCGGACCTGGCGCTCGTCATCACACCTTTTTACTTCCGCTCCCGCATGAGCGAAGAGGCTCTCAGGCGTCACTTCGAGGCGGTGGCCGAGGCGTCGCCGATCCCGATCCTCCTCTACAACGTCCCGAAGTTCACGGGACTCGCACTGCCCGTCTCGGTCGCGGAAGCGCTCGCAAAGCACCCGAACGTGGCGGGGCTCAAGGACAGCTCGGGGGACCTCGAAAAGATGCAAGAGGTGCTCGATCGAGTGCCCGCGAGCTTCCGTGTTCTGTGCGGGAGCGTCTCGGTCTTTGCGCCCGCGCTCGCCGCCGGGGCCGTGGGAGGCGTGCTCGCCGCCGCCGACGTCGTTCCCGAGCCTTTGGTCGCCCTCTACCGCGCGCACGTCGCGGGAGACGCGGGCCGGGCGGGGGAGCTCCAAGCCGCTGTCACCGAAACCGGCCGCCGCATCGTGGATGCCGTGGGCGTCCCGGGCATCAAGGCGGGGATGGACGTGCGCGGCCTGAGCGGAGGGGCCCCGCGACCGCCGCTCCTTCCGGCGTCGCCCGACGAGTGCGAGGCGATACGACGCGAGCTTGCGCGGCTCGTCGACGAAGGGATCGTGCCAGCACTGCGGTGCTGAGCGGCGCGACTCGGCGTCGAGTTCGGGCGGCCGATCATCGTGAGCTCGACGAGAACAGCGCTCTCAACTCGGTGAACCAGTTCTGGACCACGATCAGCTCCACGCTCCGGTTCGGGTCCTCGAGCTTCTTGATCAGCGCGAACTTTCGTCCGTCGGCGGAGGGTTCGAACGACGGACCCGTGCCCGTATCCGACCAGAACGAGCCGTCGAAGAGCTTGAAGGGCGCGCCCAGTTCCAGCTTCGGTTCGGTCTTGACCGCCACCGCCATCACCGCCGCTCCGTCACCGGACAGAAAGTAGAGCTCTCGGCCGTCCGGAGACCATCGCGCCAGCTCTCCACCGCCCGACGAGACGCGAACCTTCGACTCACCGCCGGGGAATCGCTGGAGATAGATCTCATGCTTGCCCGTTTCGTCCGTGCCGTAGGCGAGCCAACGGCCGTCCGGAGAGAGTGCAGGAGCGAGCTGCTCCCCCTTCGCGGCGACAATTCGGGTGGCGCGCTCGGGATCGCCGGACGTGAGGTCGAGTAGCCAGACGTCGCTCTGGCTCTTCGGATCGTACAGAGTGCCCACCAGCCAGTGTCCGTCGCGGGAGACCGAGTACGGCGCGATCCAGGTGGCTTCGAGCCGGCCGAGGAGCCGCGGCTCGCCTCCTTCCAGTCTCTGCGCGAGGATCTCGCCCCGGTGCGTGCCGTAGCGCGCGAAGTAGACCTCCTGGCCGTCTGCCGAGAAGACGGCCGCGGTCGGGATGTCGAGCTGCTCGTCGCGCAGGGGAGTCAAGGTCTGGCGCGCGAGGTCAAAAAGCGCGAGGCGCGCTCGACTCCCATCTCGCACGGCCAGCGTGAGTTGGTCGCCCTCGGGCGACAGGTCGAAGGAGGGGTAGGGGAACGGGACGGTGGCGAGCGGCGCGCTCTTTCCCTGGCGATCGACCCAGACGAGCTCGCTCCCCGCCTTGGCCGACGGCTGCTTGGGTGCGTAGACCAGCGTGCCGTTCGTGGCGACCGCGAGCTGCGGGATGGGGGTCGCCGTGCGTTCGTCGTCGACCATGGTCTCGAGCGCGAGCGGCATCGCCGGGCCGGTCACCTTCGCGTTCTTTGCGTCGAACGGTGCCACGAAGAGACCACCGCTGCGCTGGAAGAGGAGATGCCCGGAGGCGAGGAAGCGCGGCTGACTCGCGTCGTCGAGGACCGTTCGGCGGCCGGTGCCGTCGAGCCCGATCGCCTCGATCCGGAAGTTCGCCGCCGACTGTGTGAAAAAGAGCACGGTCGCGGTTCCCGGGATCACTTCAGGTCCCAGGTGCCACTCCTCCTCAGGCTGCGTCAGGACGCGCACCTCCCCGCCGTCGGCGGAAACGACGCGCAGGCCGGCGTTCCAGGTGTCGTAGACGATCCGTCCATCGTCGCTCCAACTGCCGCGCACCCAGGCGGCGTTCGAGAGCTCTGCAACGAGTGTGACCGACCGGCCGCCCTCGGGGGAGATCTTCTGCAACGAGTTGCGATCGAAGTAGCCGACCCATTTTCCGTCGGGGGAGAAGAACGGCTGGCGCACGACGTCCACGGTTGCGACCGCGCGCGGCAGGATCTCGCCGAGTGCGCGGACGACGAGCTGCTCCCCGCTCTTGAAGGCAGCGACGTAGGCGACGCGCGCGCCGTCCCGCGAGATGGCGATCGAGCAACCGGGAATGCTGCTCACCTTGTACGGCAGCTCCGGCGGCAGCTGGATCGAGAGGCGCGTGGTGGACAGCGCGTCGGCCGGCGCGGGGCGGCGGGCAAGCCAGCCACCGGCCGCGCCGAGCGCGGCGAGCAGGCCCACGCCGGCCACCAGAGCGGCACGCCGCGCCGTGGAGCTCGGACGCACACCGCTCGCCGGAGTCGCGCTCTCGACGCTCCGCCCCGAGAGGACCTCGTCGATCACGATCCGCGCGTCGGCGATGTCGTGCAGGCGGTTCTTCGGATTCCGCTCGAGGCAGCGGCGCAGCAGACGACGGATCGCGGGCGGCGTCGAAGCCGGCAGCGTCGAGAAATCGATCTCCGCGCGCAGCACAGCGGCCAGCGTGTCGCTCACCGTGTCGCCGTCGAACAGCGAGCGGCCGCAGAGCATTTCGTAGAGCACGACGCCGAACGCCCAGATGTCGGCGCGCTTGTCGACCGCGATCCCTTTCGCCTGCTCCGGCGCCATGTACGCCGCGGTGCCGAGGATCATCCCCACCTGCGTGCCGGCCGAGGTGAGCGTCGGCGCGCGCGCCATGTCCGCGGCCGACGCAACGGTGCCCGCGATCGGATCCATCGCCTTCGCCAGACCGAAGTCGAGGACTTTGACTTTCCCTTCGATGGAAGCCTTGATGTTCTGCGGTTTGAGATCGCGGTGGACGATCCCCTTCTCGTTCGCCGCCTCGAGCGCCTCGGCGATCTGGCGGGCGATGGCTAGCGACTCTTCCAGGGGGAGGGCGCCGGGCTGCAGCCGGTCGGCGAGGGTCGGCCCTTCGACCAGCTCCATCACCAGCGCGCGCGTTCCGCCCGACACCTCGAGCCCGTAGATCGACGCGATGTTCGGGTGCTGCAGCTGCGCGAGCAGCTGCGCCTCGCGCTCGAACCGCGCCAGGCGCTCCGGATCGGAGGTGAACGCCGCCGGCAGCACCTTGATCGCCACCTCGCGCCGGAGATTCGAATCCGTCGCGCGGTAGACCTCTCCCATGCCGCCTTCGCCCAACTTCGCGGTGACCTCGTAGGGGCCGAGCCTGGAACCGATCATGAGGCCCCGATCCTAACCGAGGACCCATCCGCTGCCTACGGATCAGTGACGGCAACGCAGCGTGAGGCCCGGACTCGCGGTACGATCCGTGATGTGCCACCCGTTGACTTCCAGCGCGGATGGAGAAATCGCCGAGGGCCACGCTCATGACCGCCGCTTCCCCGATCTATGACCTGGTCGCTTTCGGCGCGACGAGTTTCGTCGGTCAGATCCTGGCGGGCTATCTCTTGGAGGAGTTCGGCGCGCACGGAAAGCTCAAGTGGGCAGCCGCCGGGCGATCGACCGCCAA
>JAQBEH010000068.1:0-19447 GCA_032124015.1 Acidobacteriota bacterium | reverse complement strand
CTCAACGATCCGGCCCCCGCCTACCGTGCCGCCGAGACGCTGCTGCCGCGCGATGCTCACATCCTGGTCGTGGGAGAGGGACGGTCGCTGTGGTGTCCCCGGCCGCACCGGGTGAGCTCGCCCTACGACTCGCAGTGGCTGCAGTCCATTGTGGAGCGCTCGGCGACCGCTGAGGACGTCCGCAGGGCATTGGCTGCGGCGGGGTGGACCCATCTTCTCTTCAACTGGGCCGAACTCAACCGGCTCGGTGGCGATGACTATCGTTTGCTGCGCTGGCGCACACCCGCGGATCTGGAGCGATATCGCGAGTTCGGGATTGGCTCCACCGAGCGCGTTTGGGCCGATGGCCCGCTCGAAATTCGCTCTCTCCGAGTGGAACCGCAAGACCGCGTGGTGCGCTAGTGTCGGCCTACCGCTCGAGGCACCCGGTTGCAGCAGAGGGTTGGGTGCCTGATTCCGGCGTCCCTCGGGTTAAGATGCCCGCGTGACTGGACAGGCCGAGCGTTCGGCACGAAGTTAGGTGTTCGTTCGGCGGGAGCATGATGACCCGGGGGCTGCTTCAGTTACTGACGTTCGTTCTGGCGGCGGGGCTTGCGCTCTGGCTGACCCCTCGCGTCCGCGAGGCGGCCATCCGATTTGGGATCGTCGACCGCCCCGACGGCCGCCTCAAGGGCCAGAGGGAGCCGGTTCCCTACCTGGGCGGGATTGCGATCTATCTTTCGTTTCTCTTGGCACTCGCGCTGACCGTGGAGTTCAGCCGGGAGACGCTGGGGTTGCTCCTCGCCGGCTCGATCGTCGTTCTCGTCGGCCTCGTGGATGATCTCGGATCCTTGAGCCCGTGGACCAAGCTGGCCGGACAAACCGTGGCGGTGCTCGTCCTCGTGAAGTCCGGGATCTACATCAAGTTGACCTTCCTCCCGGTACCTGTGGCCATCGCGTTGTCCATCGTCTGGTTGCTCGCCTGCGCCAACGCGTTCAACTTGATCGACATCATGGACGGTCTCTCCGCGGGAACGGCGATGGTGGCCTCGTTGGGATTGATCGTCGTGGCCACGCTCGGCGGCAAGGAGGACACGGCACTCGTCCTCGCGGCGCTTGCGGGCTCTTGTCTCGGGTTCCTTCGCTTCAATTTCCAGCCGGCGAAGATCTACATGGGGGACTGCGGCAGTTTGTTCCTCGGGATGATGCTCGGTGCCACCGCGATGAACAACGCGTATACGACGACGAATCGGCTGGCCGCGGTCGCTCCCGCGCTGATTCTGGGCGTTCCCCTTTTCGACATGCTCTTCGTCATGTACATCAGGAGGCGCCGCGGCCTCCCCGTGATGCTCGGGAGCCCCGACCACGTCGCGCTGCGCCTGAGGAAGTGGCGGCTAACGACCCGGCAGACGGTCGTCGGGTCGTACGCCGCGACCGCCGCACTCGGCGTGGCGGCGCTCGCGATGAGCGCCGCGCCCCTCACCGTCGCCGCGTGGATTCTGGGCGGCGTTGCCGTCGTCGGCCTGGGCACGGCCGCCTGGCTGAAGACAATCGATATGTCCCTATGATCGTCATCCTGGGCGGCGGTCTCGCGGGGCTCGCGACCGCGCATTTCCTCGGCGAGATCCCCAACGTGGTGCTGGAGGCCGAAGCCGATGCCGGCGGGCTCTGTCGGTCTCGGACGATCGACGGCTTCGTCTTCGACTACACCGGGCATCTCCTCCACGTGCGCGATCCGCGCGCGGAAAAGCTCGTCGACGAGTTGTGGCCCGGTGTTTTTGCGGTCGTTTCGCGCAACGCGTCGATCCGGACCCGCGGCGTCACTTTGCCGTTCCCGTTTCAGGCCAACCTCCACGGGTTGCCGAAGGACATCGTCGCCGATTGCATCGTCGGCGCCGCCGAAGCGCTGGCCTCGCCGGTCCCCGACGATCCCTCCCTGTCCTTTCGTGCCTGGTCGCTTGCGGCGCTGGGGCGGGGGATCAGCGACGCGTTCATGTTCCCCTACAACGCCAAACTGTTCCGCCGTGACCCGGAGGAGATGACCGCCGACTGGGTGTCTTGGGCGGTCCCGCGCCCGAATCTCGCCGAAGTCGTTCGCGGCGCTTTGGGGATCACGAACGAACGGATGGGCTACAATGCGACGTTTCGCTATCCCAAGCGGGGCGGAATCGAAATCGTCCCGAAGGCTTTCGCCGCGAGGGTCAAGACCCTTCGAACCAACGCCCGGGTGACGTCCGTGGATCTTGCCCGGAAAAGCGTATCGATGGAGACGGGGGAAACGATCGGGTACGATCGCCTCGTCTCGACGATTCCGCTTCCTCAGTTCCTCTCGATGGCGCGCGGCGGAGGCTTCGACGGCGCGGCGCTCGCGTCCCGGTTGGACTGGTCGGTCGTTGGGTGCCTCAACCTCGGCATCGCCCGTCCGGACGTCGGCTCGGGAGTGCACTGGATCTACTTCCCCGACGCGGACGTTCCGTTCTACCGCGCCGGATTCCCGCATGCGATGAGCGGCGGGGTCTGTCCACCCGGTACGTCCTCGCTCTACGTCGAGTTCGGGTTGAGGCGCGACGAACCCGCCGACCCGGCGGTTCTCGAGCAGACCGCCATTCGTGCCCTGGTGCGGGAGGGCGTCCTTCGGAACGACGATCGCGTGGTCGCGCGTGATTGGATCCGCATCGATCCGGGATACGTGATTTTCGACCGCGCGCGTCAGGACGTCATGGCCGAGGCCATCCCTCGCCTCGCGGCGCTGGGTGTGATGCCGATCGGACGCTACGGCGCTTGGACCTACTCCTACATGGAGCGCGCGATGCTCGACGGGCTCGACGCCGCCGAAGCGTTGGCGCGTGGGGCCTGAGCCCAACCGCGATGTGCGGCATTTGCGGCGTGATCGATCTTTCGGGCGCACCGATCGACGTGGGCAGCGTGCGCCCGATGCTCGATGCGCTGACGCATCGCGGGCCGGATTCGTGGGGCCTGATCGAGGCCCCTGGCCTCATGGCCGGGATCAGACGCCTTCGCGTCATCGATCTGACGACGGGCGATCAGCCGATCCGGAACGAAGACGGCCTGGTCGAAGTCGTCTTCAACGGCGAGATCTACAACCATGACGTGTTGCGTCAGGAGCTCTTGGCGAAGGGGCACCGATTCACGACGCGCTCCGACACCGAAGTGCTCGTTCACCTCTGGGAAGAGCGAGGCCCGGAGATGGTGCACGTCCTCGATGGGATGTTCGCCTTTTGCCTCGTGGATCGCGCGCGCCGCGAGACGTTCATCGCCCGCGACGCTTTCGGGATCAAGCCGCTCTACCTGAGGGAGTTCCGTGGCCGCATGGCGTTCGCTTCCGAAATGGCGGCGCTGCTTCGTTACCCTGCGCCCAGGCCCACCATCGATCCCGCGCGACTCGTCGACCTCGTCACGCTGCAATACGTTCCCGGAGACAAGACGGTTTTTGGCGAGGTCGTGAAACTCCTCCCGGGTCACGCGATTCACGTTCGGGACGGATGTGCCCGCACCCTTCGCTGGTTCACGTTGCCGCCGGTCGCGAGCGAGGGCGGGGCACGGTTCGACGACCTGGCCGCGCACCTGCTCGACCTCTTGCAGGACGCAGTGCGCGCGCAGGCGGTCGCCGACGTCCCCGTCGGGGTCTTCCTGTCCGGGGGGCTCGACTCGACGGGGCTGGCGGCCCTTCTCACGCGCGAGGCTCCCGGCCGCGTGCAATCGTTTTCCGTTGGGTTCGCGGATTCCGCCGCGCACGACGAGCGGCGATTCGCCGCTCTCGCAAGCCGCGCGCTCGGCACGGAGCATCACGAGTTGGTCGTCTCCGCGGACGACGTCGCGCACGTCCTCCCCACGGCGATCGCCCATCTCGAAGAGCCGGTCCTCGATCCGGCGCTGCTTCCGACCTGGCTCCTCTCACGCTTCGCCCGCAGCGAGGTCACGGTCGCCCTTTCGGGCGAAGGCGCCGACGAACTGTTCGGCGGATACCGGAGGCACCTCGTCCAGGAGCGCTTCGGTTGGATGCGCACCGTTCCCGGACTCGGCCCCGCGGCGCGCGCCGGCCGCAGGCTCGGCGTGGTTCCCGCCCGGGTCGGCCAGGCCTTGGAGGCGCTTGGCACGAGCGATCCCGTTCGCAACCACCTCGAGTGGTCGCAAACGATTGCGGGATCGTTGACCGCGACGCTTTTTGGTGAGGACCTCGTCCGGGAGCACAAGAACTCCGCCGAGGCTTCCTTCGCGCCCTATTTCGAGGGAGACCCCGGCGCGCTCTCGGCGCGGCTTCGCGCCGACCTCTCCGAGTGGCTGCCGCACAATCTGCTGCAGAAGGTCGACCGGGCGTCGATGGCGTCTTCCCTCGAGGCGCGCGTCCCGTATTTGGCGCTCCCGGTCGTACGTTTCGTCGCGGCGCTTCCCGACGACGTCAAGATCCGCGGTGGCGAGACGAAGCGCCTCTTGCGCCGCGCGTTCGCCGAAATTGTCCCGGCGGAGATCCTGGAACGTCCCAAGAAGGGGTTCGATCTCCCCCTCGCCGCGTGGTTGCGAGGGCCCCTCAGAAACTTGGCCGCAGAGCGCCTCGACGAGCGCGCGCTTCGGCTGTGGCCCGGCCTCAACGCCAAGGTGGCCGCAGGGCTTTTCGCGCGTCATCTCTCCGGCGCGCAAGACTTTGGTCTTCCGCTTTTCAATCTGCTGTCGATCAGCATCTTCCTCGAGCGCTATGGCGTCTAGACGTCCGAAGATCGTGCACCTCATCACGCGCCTCGAGTTGGGCGGTGCCCAGCAAAACACTCTCTATTGCGTGAAGCATCACGATCGGAAGCGATTCAGAGTGGGGCTCTGGGCCGGGGAAGGCGGGATCCTCGACGCTAGGGCGCGGGCGCTTTCAGAGGCGGACGTGCGGATCGTCCCGTGGCTCGTTCATCCGATCGATCCCGTGAAGGACGCGATCGCCGTCACCCGTCTCGCCTCGATGCTCCGCGACGTGGACCTCGTGCATACGCACTCGTCGAAGGCGGGTATCGTCGGGAGGGCGGCCGCGCGCCTCGCCGGTGTTCCGGGGCTCGTTCACACCGTGCACGGCTGGAGCTTCAACGACCTCCAGCCCGCCGTGACGCGACGCCTCTACGTCGAAGCCGAGCGCGCGGCGGCTCGCGTGACCGATCGCATCGTTTGCGTCGCCCGGTTCGATCGTGACCGGGGGCTCGCCTCCGGAATCGGTCATGCCTCGCAGTACCGCATCATTCGCAGCGGCATCGATCCGTCGCTCTACGGAGCGCCGGAAGGAGCCAGAGAGCGCCTCCGCGAGGCTCTCGGCGCGGGTCCCCGGGACGTCGTTGTCGGTTCGATCGCGAACTTCAAGCCGCAAAAGGGCCCGCTCGATTTCTTGGAGGCTGCGCGTCTTGCGCGCTTGCGCGACCCCCGCTTGCGGTTTTTCATCGCAGGGGACGGCGACTTGAGACCCGCAGCGGAGCGAGCGATCGCGGAAGCGGGGCTCGGGGAGGGTGTGCACCTCCTCGGATGGAGGGACGATGTTCCCGAGTTGCTTGCGGCGATGGACATCTTCCTCCTGACGTCGCTTTTCGAGGGTCTGCCGCGGGTCGTGCTCCAGGCGATGGCCGCGTCGGTTCCGGTCGTGGCGACCGATACCGGCGGTGTCCGGGAGGTCGTCATCGACGGCGAAACGGGTCGTCTCGTTCCGCCCGGGAATCCGGCCGCCGCCGCAGAGGCGATCGTGGCTCTGGCGCATGACACGGAAGCCCGGCAGAGGTTTGGGGCTTTGGCGCGGTCCCGCCTGGGGGACGAGTTCGACATCGGGCGCATGGTGCGCGACCTGGAGGGTCTCTACGACGAGGTCCTGGGGCGAACACCTGTGGACCCGGTCGCCGCCACGTCGGCGTCGCATCTTGGCGCGGAGTCCACAAGGCACTAGATTCGCTTCTCGACCGGAAAAGGGGCACAGATCGGCATGTCGGCGGTGATCGAAATCCAAGGCCTGCGCAAGGCGTTTCGCGGCCATCTGGGGATCGGACGCAAAGCGGCCGTTGAAGGCCTCGACCTGTCGGTCAAGCAAGGGGAGATCTTCGGGTTGCTCGGGCCCAACGGGGCCGGTAAGACGACGACGCTCAAGATGATGCTGGCCCTCCTGCGTCCCGACGCGGGCGAGATCCGTCTCTTCGGGCTCCCCCCGCAAAACGTCGCGGCGCGTCGTCGGCTGGGGTTCCTCCCCGAGAACCCCTACTTCTACGACTATCTGACCGCGGTGGAGTTCCTCGACTTCTACGGAAGGCTCCACGGCCTCGACGCGGCCGATCGGAAGCGGCGCATTGTGGCGACCCTCGGGCGCGTCGGACTTTCCGCGTATGAGGGCACTCCGCTCCGGAAGTTCTCGAAGGGGATGACCCAGAGGCTCGGCCTGGCCCAGGCGATCCAGCACGACCCCGAGCTCGTGATCCTCGACGAGCCGATGTCCGGGCTCGATCCCATCGGCCGACGCGACGTGCGCGACCTGATCCTGGCGCAACGCGCGGCGGGGCGCACGGTCTTCTTCTCGAGTCACATCCTCCAGGACGCCGAGATGTTGTGCGACCGCGTCGCGATCGTCTTCAAGGGGAAGCTGCGTTCGGTGGGAAAGCTCGACGACTTGGTCGCGCGGGATGCGAAGTGGATCGAGATCTCGGTGCGCGGACTGCTCCCGGCGGATCTTCCCGGAACCCGCACGACGGCCCCCGACGGCACGACGCTTCTGAGGGTGGACGGCGTGCCCTCCCTGACGAAGGTCCTCGCGGCCGTGCCTGCTGCGGGAGGAGAGGTCCTGTCGGTCTGGCCGCGTCGGGAGTCGCTCGAAGACCTGTTCCTGCGCGAGATCGGCCGGGCGAAGGCCGAGGAGCGTGCGTCGTGAACGCGATCGTGGCCATCGCGCTCAATACATTTCGCGAGGCGATCCGCGACCGGATCCTCTATCTGATCCTTGCGTTTGCGCTCGTCCTGATCGCGGTCTCGCATTTCGTGTCGCTGCTCACCGTCGGAAGCGAGGTCAAGATCGTGAAGGACCTCGGCCTGTCCGCGATCTCTTTCTTCGGCCTCCTCACCGCGGTTTTCGTCGGCGTGTCGCTCGTGTTCAAGGAAATCGAGCGGCGCACGATCTACACCCTGCTGGCGCAGCCGGTGCGGCGGTGGCAATTCGTGTGCGGGAAGTATGTCGGCCTTTCGCTCGTCCTCGGGTCGTCGGTCGTTCTCACGGGAGCGGCGTTGCTCGCCGCCGTCGCGCTCAAGGGAGAGTCGCCCTTCGGGCTTCTGCCCGCCATCGCCTTGGTCTTCGTCGAGCTGGAGTTGATCGCGGCGTTTGCGGTGCTGTTTTCGAGCTTCACGAACCCGATTCTCGCGGCGGTCGGGACGGTGGCGACCTACGTCGTCGGCCATCTGTCGTGGAGCTTCGATCTTCTCGAGAAACGCATGGCGGGGGACCTGGGCAAGGCGATCTGCCGGGGCCTCCACGCGGTGCTTCCGAACCTCGATCGGCTGAACGTGAAGGCCTCCGCGGTTCACGGTCTCGCGCTTCCTCCGGGGTACTTCGCCGCAGCGCTGGCCTACGGGCTCTCTTACGCGGTTCTGATCGTGATCCTTTCCTGCCTGATTTTCGAACGGCGGGAGTTCGTCTGATGCGCCGTGTGTTCATCGTTGCGCTCCTCGCCTTGGCGGTATTGGGAGTCGGATTCGCACGGGCGCGCCTGGCCGACATCGACGCTGCGACGAGTGGCTCCAAAGACCTCCTGTACATGCCGAACGGAAAATACCTGAAGGCGATCAGCCTGGGACACGCGCCGCTTCTCGCCGACTTCGTCTACCTGTGGGCGATCCAGTACTACTCCGACTACAATCAGGCGGATCGCTACCGGTACGTGGAGCACGTCTTCGGGGACGTCATCGCCGAGCTGGATCCTGGGTACATCGACCCCTACTGGCTCGGGGCGCTCATCCTCACGACCGAGGGGAAGGACGAGGAGGCAGGACTCCGTCTGCTCGACCGCGGGTTCGAGGAGAATCCGTCCGAGTGGATCCTGCCGTTTCTCGCGGGCTGGGAGTGCGAGCGTTTCGGGCAATTCGACCGCGCGGCGGCCTACTTCGACCGGGCGGCCAAGGTTCCCGGCGCACCCCCCGACCTCTTCCGGCTGAAGGCCGGGATGACGGCGCGCAGCGGCGACCTGAGAGAGGCGATCGTCCGGTGGCAGGACGTCCTCCACGATTCGCGCAACAACGACGAGGCGCGTGCGATCGCGGCGCGCCAGATCCGCACGCTGTCCGTGCGCGCGGACGTCCAGGATCTCGACGCTGCGATCGCCATCTATCGAGGCAAGAATGGGCGGCCGCCGCGCAGTCTCGACGAATTGGTGCGGGCTGGGATCTTGAGCGCTCTACCGTCGGATCCCGACGGGAACGCCTATGCGTACGATCCGTTGGCCGGCACGGTGTCCAGCGTGGCCTCGCGAGTGCTGGGATCTTGAGCGTCGCGTCTTTTGAGCCGTTCGCCTCCATTCTCGTCCTTGCGGTCGGGCTGATTTTGGGGAGTTTTCTCAACGTCTGCATCCACAGGCTGCCGTTGGGGGAGAGCGTCGTGTCTCCCGGGTCGCGCTGCCCGAAATGCGGATCCGCAGTGCGCGCCTGGCAAAATGTACCGATCGTCTCCTGGCTCCTTCTCCGCGCGCAGTGCGCGAACTGTCGAACGCCGATCTCGTGGCGTTATCCTGCGGTCGAAGCGCTGACCGGCCTCACGGCGTTGGCACTTTGGCGCGGCTTCGGACCCTCCTGGGCCTTCGCGATCGCCGCGATCTTCTCGCTCATGCTGATCGTCCTTTTCTTCACCGACTACGATCATCAGCTGTTGCCCGATCTGGTGACGCTTCCCGGGTTTGGCCTTGGGCTCGCGGTCGCTTGGTACAACCCGTTTCTGGGAGACCCCGGATGGCCGCGGATCGTGGCCGCGATGACCGGCGCCGCCTTGGGGTCGGGGATCCTTTGGGGCATCGGCGCCTTGTACTCGCGATTGAGGGGGGTCGAGGCCATGGGGTTTGGCGACGTCAAGATGATGGCGCTCGTCGGCGCCTTCACGGGGCCCGCGGGCGTGGCGGTGACGCTGTTCGCCGCATCGGTCGTGGGCGCCGCGATCGGGCTGGCCCTCATCCCGCTGAAGGGGAAGAGCCTCCAAAACGCCCTTCCGTTCGGCTGCTTTCTGGCACCGGCCGCCCTCGTTGCCCTCCTATGGGGACGCGCCGCCGTGACTGCCTACCTCGGACTCGTCCACCTCGGGCCCTGACCCGGCGGTGACCGTGGCGAACGCGCCTCCCGCGTCCGCCGGAGTGTCCGGATCGTCCGCTCGCGGTCACCCGCATGGCTCCGCCGGAAGATCCCTTGCTCCGTCGACTTGCCTCTCGTACTAAAGTCGGGGGCCCTGCGACGGGATCTGCCCGTATGTGGCACGGCAGATGCTTTGGGCGGGGAGGGGAGACGAGGAGGGCGTCTGAGCGATCGACGGCGGAATGGCCGGGCGACGGGCCACGGGGACGGCTTCAGCCTGGCCGAGTTGCTTGCGGTCCTTGCGATGATCGCGATCGCGATCGCGATCGGGATCCCGCTCGTCAACGAGCAGGTGCGGATCGCCGAGGTCCGTGCCGCCGCCGATGAGCTCGCGCTGCACCTGCGGGCGGCCAGGATGATCTCCGTGACCAAGCACAAGACGATCACGTTTACGGTTTATGCGGATCCGACGAGCACGTTCGAATATGAGGGGATGAATGGAAAGACCAAGCTGGTCGCGATGCCCGGTCGCGTGCGCATCGCCCCGGCTTCGGACCGCTCGATCAAATTCAAGAGGAATGGCTCCGTGGATGCCGCGTCGATGATCATCCTCGAGTCGGACGTCTCCGGCGCCCGTGAACGCTGGACGGCGAGCGTGAATTCGGTGGGTCTGACGACACTCGCGCACGCGCGCGTAAACTGAGGAGTCGGATGCGAGGCCGCGACGAACGAGGATTCAGTCTGGTCGAGGTGATCATCGCGCTCGGCCTTCTCGCGGGCGTGCTGGTCACGATCAGCGGACTGTTCGTCGTGGGCACCAAGCAGGTCAAGAGTGGCCGGACGTCGAGTGAGGCGCTCGCTGTGGCGAAAGAGATCCAGGAGGACATGTACGGGTGGGGCTATTCCCAACTCTGGGGGATGTTCGGGTACGACGGGCAGGCGGCGACCTACACCGTGGACACGCGTTCGTGCGCCGCGTGTGACGCGTGGCAGGCGACACTCGCCAAGAAGCTCGGGCCGTCGGCGTACGCGAGCATCAAGATCGACTCGATCGCGAACGCCGTCGGAGCACTCCAGAATTTCGCAGACGCGTCGGGAGCGATTCTGGCGAAGGCGGTTCGAGTGAGCGTGACGGTGGACTGGACCGAGGTCCCCGGGCGCGAGCGCTCGGTCACTCTTGGGACGACGAGGAATTGATGAGAGCCCGTCAGGCCACCGAGCGGGGGATGTCGCTGATCGAGGTCTTGGTGGCCACGGCGATTCTGTCCGTGGCCATCGTCGTCGCGTTGACCGTCTACGACGCGTCGAGAAAGGCCTTCTCACGGGGCGAGAACGCCACCGAACAGCAGGAATCGGTCAGGATCGCGTTCGACCTGATGACCTCCCAGATCCGCATGCTCGGACTCAACGTCAACCCCGACGGAGACGTCGGTCGGCCCGATGAGCAGCTGGAAGGCGCGCTCGACCACGCGGTGATCTTTCGCGGCGACTTCGATCGGTCCGACGCGGCGGCAAACGCGACACCCGAATCCACGCTCGCCGGCGGCGCATTCCTCGCCGTGTCCACCGGAAACGACGAAGTCGTCGCCTACATCCTCTCGAAACCCGACGGAACGGGGCCCGACACGATCACGTTCGAAGCCGACGTGGGGGAGTCCCAGCGCGACGGCGACGTCGAGAGGGTGAGCATCGGGAACGTCGTGCTCAATCCCACGTCGCCGCCCTACACGCTCTACCGTGTGACGCTCAATAACGACACAGCGACCTACGGAAGCCCTGGGTTTCTGGTGAGAACTCCGGTTGTCGAAAACGTCCGGGACCTGAGCTTCACCTACTACGGCACGGGCGGCACGTTCAAGGACGCGTCCGCCACGATTCCCGAAAACACCGCGGCGAAGGCGGTCCGGAGCGGGTTGACGCGAGTCCACATTTCTCTCGTCGGGATGACACGCCAGCAGGACCTGAACTACTTCGACCCCGCGGACACGGCTGCACCGCATCACCGGAAGTTCGAACTCAAGGGCGATGTGACGCCCCGAAACATGCGCTTCAGGGGGATCCAGGACTTGAACGCGGACGTGACGCCTCCGACGAAGCCGGCGAGGCCGACGCTGGTGCCCGGCCATTGCGGGGGACTTCTCGTAACCTGGGCCGGAAACCCGTCTTCGGACGGCGTGACGCAGTACCGGGTCAATTGGGGACCGAGCAGCGGCGTCGTCTCCGGAAGCCGGAACGTCTCGGGATCGCCGTTCTTCCTCGATCAACTAACGACGGGTGTCAACTACCTCGTGACAGTTCAGGCGCAGGACGAGCAAGGGAATATCAGCGTGAAAAGCGATTCTGCGAGTGCGACGGTCGCGAACTTGAACACGCCGAGCGCGCCAACGGGGTTCACGACGTCGGTAGACGAGACCTATCACGTCACGGTGTCCTGGACGCCTGTGACCGACAACACCGCGAACGTTCCTTCGCGGGACCCTCTCGCGCCCAGGATGCGCGACTTCGCGGGGTATCGGCTCTACAGGTCTTCCGCGACACCGTTCACGCTTGCGGATGGGGAGGTGGTCGCAGCCCAAAGCGAGCTTGGCCCCTCGTTCACACCGCCCTACTACGACACACCGCTTGTCGCGTGCCTCGAGCGTTTCTACATGATGACCGCCGTTGACACGTGCGGAAACGAGAGCGCTCCGACGCCGATCACCCAAGGGATGGTCGCCGATGCAGGCGTCATTCCAGAGCCTCCGAGCAACGTGCAGGCCCATTACGTGGGAATTCGCGCCGCCCGCGTCAAGTGGATGCCCATCACGCGGGACATCGACGGCAACAGCATCAAGATCGAGCGGTACGAGGTCTTTCGATCGACGCCGACCGACGGGGGGCTTCCGCCGGAGTCGGCCGTGTGGCGTTCGACGCCGATCGGTGCGGCCTACACGACGTCCTACGCCGACAACGCCGTCCCCTTGCTGGCGGCGGGGCAAGTCGTCTACTACCGGGTGAACGGAGGCGACTCGTGCGGCAATGTCTCGGACTACTCGTCGGAGGCGAGGCTGGACTGCACCTTCACCGGCGACGTCGAAATCGTCACGCCGACGGAAGGCCAACTCGTCTGGAGCGTCGTACCTACGACGGTGAGAGTCGCGGGAGGAACCGACTCCTATACGAACGCGGCGATCACGTACGAACACGACACCGGCGCACTGACGCGCACGTTCACGTCGTCGACGCCGGGCACAAATTGGACGGACAGTGGATGGACAGCCTCTCCCCTCGGGAGCTACACGATCAAGGCGAACGTGACCAACGCGGCGGGGTGCACGCAGAGCGCGATCGTGGACGTGACCGCAATCCCCACCCCGGCAATCGATTGATGAGCCGGGAACGTGGTTCTGCGCTCGTCATCGCCGTCTTGATCATGGCGGTCCTGACGCTTCTTGGCATGTCGTTCCTCATGATGGCCGACACCGAGAACAAGATCGCCGAGAACGAGCGGTTGTCTGCCCAGGCGCTTTACTTCGCGGAGGGCGTGACGCGCGAGGTCAAGCGGTGGTTCGACCGCCCGCCCTACACGGCGAGAGGCGACGCCAACCTGGTCAGGCCGACGACCGCCGTCATGTATCGCGAGGGGCGGGAGATCGATGTCGATGGGGCGGGACCGGTTGAGGCCGTTTCTGCCGACGGCACGCCGGCTTGGCCGTATTACAAGGTGGGGATCGACCGCGACGGCGACACCAACGACGACATCTTCGACAAGCCCTATCGCCTGGCGCTCGCCGACATGTTCGTCGGGACCAAGGAGGGGCCCGACATCAGAATGGATCGGGCGGCGGATTCCGCGACGGCGACGTTCCTGGACACCCTCGCCGACAAGATCATGCCCGGTTTCCCGGCGGGTGCGGCGGGGGTTCTCGCGCGCATCAAGACGATCGACATTTACGCGCCACCGCACTTCGACTCGGGGGGCGGAAACTGGGTCCGCTACGGCGTGGCCACGGTGAGCACGCGCGTCCAGATCCTTCGAAGTCCCGGAGCATCCGACGAGCAGATCATGGCCGATCGCACGGTGACGGTCGTCCTCAACGAGACGCCTTTTGGAGGAGCGTTCGGGCCGCTCCATTCGTGCGACGAGTTGGGATGGAGCAACGCCTTCAAGGTCCACTGGGGACCCGCGACGGCCAGCACGACCGGCGACCTCCCCGTTGGAGCCCGCAACGGGATGTCACTTAGCATCCCGCGCGATGTTCCTCCGACTCCGAAACTCGACACGTTGCACTTTCACCTGTCGCCTTCGGGCGACACGGCATGGGATACGCTCGTCACGCAACTCGAAGGCAAGACCATCGAAGACCCGTGGTTTCGTTTCTTCGCCGGCCTCGACGTCCAGAACTGGAGTGCGCGTCCCTCGCCGCAGGTCTACCCCCCGGTACCGAACGATCAGGACGAGTCGAACAAGTTCCAGAACTACCCGAACGTGCGGTGCCCCGAATTCAACTACGAGACGTGGAAGGCCATCGCAAAATCCGGCGGGAGCGACGTCCACTACTACGCGTGGGATAGCGGAAACCAATTCCGGGAAAACGGCGTCGGAGATCCTGCGCCGTTCGAGGATCTCACCAACGGGAAGACCGGCTTTTTCTTCTTCGACACGAAAGACGGTCTGACACCCCACGATTTCGACGCGGGCAATGTCGCGGCGAATCTCACGCCGGAAATCAGGATCCGGGATGCCGGTTACGGAACGCGCGGATTCCTCTACGTGAACGCCGAGCGGTGGCGTGTCGACGGCGCCTCAGGCAGGCCGGCGACGTTCACGTTCCCGGGGGAACCGTTTCGCGACAAGAATGAGAACGGGGTCCGGGATGCGGGGGAGGCGTGGATCAATCTGCGGTACACCACCGTCTCCGACATCGATAGTGCGCTGGTCGTTGACGGGGCCGACACCTACAACACGTCGATCCCCCCGCTGCCGGACTGGAACCCCCTGGGCCCCTCGGTGACCCACAACGCCATCGTGTGGGGGATTCTTTACCTCGCCGGTCAGTTCGAGGCGGACGGCACGCCTTACTACAACGGATCCGTGATCACGTACGCCGGTACCCCAACGGGCGCCAAGACCCCCGGCACGGCCAACCTCTACTGGGACCCGATGCTAAAAAACAATTGGCCGCCTCCTGACTGGGACCTGCCGAGGGTGATCATCACCCATTGGCAGACCGACGAATAGGCCGGTTCGGGCCGGTCTCACGCCTTCAAGGCGGTGTGAACGCAGACGATACCGCCCGTAAGCGACTCCCATCCCACCGCCGCAAATCCGGCGTCGCGGATCATCCCGGCCAGGAGATCGGGCGCAGGAAAGTCCCCAATCGTTCGGGCGAGGTAGACGTAGGGCCCGCGGCGGCCCGCGGCGCCGTCCCCGAGGCGGGGGACGATCGCCTTGAGGTAAAACCCGTAAATCCGTGACAGCAAGGGACCTGACGGACGGCTGAACTCGAGAACGACGAGTCGGCCTCCGGGGGAGAGCACCCTCAGGATCTCGCGGAACCCGGCGTGCATGTCGGCGAGGTTGCGCACGCCGAATCCCACGGTGACCGCGTCGAACGAACCGTCTCGAAACGGCAGTCGCAAAGCGTCGCCTTCAATGACGAGGCACCGTTCCTCCAAGCCTGCACGCACGAATTTCGGCGCCGCGCGGGCAAGCATGGGACGGGAGAAGTCACAGCAGACCACGAGCGACGGCGGTGCGGACCCCCCTGCGAGTGCGACGGACAGGTCGCCGGTGCCCCCGCAGAGATCGAGGACCCGTCGGCCCGGCTCCGGGCAGGCGGCGGAGGCCGCGCGACGACGCCAACCGACGTCGAGATTGAGGCTGAGAACGTGGTTGAGGAGGTCGTACCGCCGGGAGATCGCGCCGAACATGGCCTTGATGCGGGAAGGCTCTTTGCTTTCGACGGGGGCCGACACAGGCGAAGTATACCAAGCGCAAGAAACGCCCCAGGGCCCGGAAGTCCTTCCCTTGACACCCCTTTAGACCATTGATATAAACCTTATTTCGTTCCGGCTTTTGGGTCCAAGCTCCCTCATTCGGAGCGTTCGCCAGAGGTTTTTCGATGAAGACGTATGTTCCGAAGCAGGGCGACATTCAACGTGCTTGGTGGGTTGTCGATGCTTCGGGAATGACCCTTGGGCGACTCTCGACGGTTGTGGCTTCTCATTTGGCGGGCAAGCACAAGCCGGTCTACACCACCTACGAAGACACGGGCGATCACGTCGTCGTGGTCAATGCCGAAAAGATCAAACTTACGGGTCGCAAGCTGACCGAAAAAATGTACCGGCACCATTCTCTCTACCCCGGCGGGCTCAAGGAAATCACCGCGGGGAAATTGCTCCAGAAACACCCCGAGCGTCTGGTCGAATCCGCCGTGAAGGGCATGCTCCCCAAGAACAGCCTCGGCAAGGCGATGGCCAGGAAGCTGAAGGTTTACGTGGGGTCGAAGCATCCACATGAGGCGCAGCAGCCGAAGCCTCTCGGCATCCCGGACGCGGTCCGGAACTAACGCAGCATCCGAGGAGACCGGTCTTGAGCGACGCCTCGATTCAGTACTACGGCACCGGGCGGAGAAAAACCTCCGCGGCTCGAATCTACCTGCGGCCCGGCCGCGGCGAGATCGTGGTCAACACCAAAACGTTCGACGAGTACTTCCCGAACGAAATGCTGAAGATGATCATTCGTCAACCGCTGGTCATCACAGAGACCGTCGACAAGTTCGACGTTCTCGTTCGCGTCTGTGGCGGTGGCCCGGCGGGCCAGGCCGGCGCGTTGCGTCACGGCATCGCGCGAGCTCTCCTCGAGTACAACCCCGAGTTGAGAGGGAAGCTCAAGGCGGCCGGATTCCTGACTCGCGACCCACGCAAGGTCGAGCGAAAGAAATACGGTCAACCCGGCGCCCGCAAGCGCTTCCAGTTCAGCAAGCGCTAACGCTTCGAAGGAGGACGTTCTTGGTTTCCGTCACACTGAAGGAGTTGCTCGAGGCCGGCGCCCACTTCGGCCACCAAACTCGCCGCTGGAATCCCAAGATGAAGGAGTACATCTTCGCGGCGCGCAACGGCATCTACATCATCGATCTCCAAAAAACGGTGAAGCTGTTCCGCGAAGCGCTCGTGTTCGTCGAGCAGATGTCCGCGGAGGGCGGCAACGTCCTCTTCGTAGGGACCAAGCGCCAGGCGCAAGAAACCATTGCCGAGGAGGCGGTTCGCGCGGGAATGAGCTACGTCAACCAACGCTGGCTGGGCGGGACGCTCACCAATTTCGCGACGATCAAGAAGAGTCTTGCTCGCCTTCGGGACCTCGAAGAACTGGCCGCGGGCGAGCGTGACGTCAAGGTCACCAAGAAAGAAATTGCCCAGGTCGAGAAGGAACGCGCGCGTCTCGCCAAGACGCTTTCCGGCCTCAAAGGGATGGACTCGCTTCCGGCGGCGCTGTTCGTCGTCGACCCGTTCTGCGAAACGATCGCGATCGCCGAGGCGAACAAACTCGGCATCCCTGTGATCGGGGTCGTCGACACGAATTGCGATCCGGAGCCCGTCCAGTTCCCGATTCCAGGAAACGATGACGCGATACGCGCGATCAAGTTGTTCGCGGGCCGCGTGGCCGACGCCATCCTCGAGGGGCGCGCGGTTTGGGATTCGGCTCGTCGAGATCGAGAGGCGGAGTCCGAAAAGAGGACGGGATCCACTCAGAACATCGCGGAGCGCGTAAGGGCCCGCGAGGCGCGTCGCGAACGGATCAGGTCGCACACGCCCAAGCCGTTGGTTCGGGGTCGCACTCCGGCCGGAGGCGCGCGCACCGGCGCCGAAGCGGCGGAGGTCGTGGCGACGGACGAGCCGACGGCAGACTGAGTTTCGATCGGACCACAAGAAGAGCCTCGGTGCGGTCGTGGGCCGTGCCGGGGCTTTTTGATGAATGCGTTGCAGAGGGGAAGCAATGGAGATCACGGCGAGCTTGGTCAAGGAGCTTCGGGTCAAAACCGGAGTCGGCATGATGGAGTGCAAGAGCGCTCTGACGGAGGCCAAAGGCGATCTGTCGGAGGCCGAAAAGATCCTCCGCAAAAAAGGTCTCGCCTCCGCGGCCAACAAGGCCGGCCGGGCGGCCGGCGAAGGTGTCATCGCCGCCCGGGTGGATGAGTCCGGACGTGTTGCGGTGCTCGTCGAGACCAACTGTGAGACCGACTTCTGTGCCCGTGGCGCCGACTTCCAGAGCCTCGTCGCGACATCTCTCGACGCCGCGATGGCTCGCGGGGCGGCGAGCGCGGGATCGACCGCCGACACCGCCGCGTGCGAGGCCCTGTGCGATTCCCCGGGGCCCGATGGCCGGTCCTTGCGCCAGACGTTCGGCGAGGCCGTGGGCAAGATCGGCGAGAACATGTATCTGCGTCGCTTCGTGAAGTTCGAGCGCGCTTCTCCCTCGTCGATCCTCGCGGCGTATATCCACACCGGTGCGAAAATCGGTGTTCTCGTCGAGGCCGATACGACTGCGGGTCAAGCGACGGGGGTGGACGCGCTCCTGCGGGATGTTGCCATGCACATTGCGGCCGCCTCGCCTCGCTTCCTCAGCCGGGAGGACGTTTCGGCGAAGGCCCTGAGCGACGAGCAAGAAATCGCGAGGGACCAGGCCGTCAAGGCGGGCAAGCCGCCGCAGGTCGTTGAAAAGATCGTCGCGGGGCGCCTCGAGAAGTATTTCGGAGAAGCGTGCCTTCTCGATCAGCCTTTCGTGAAAGACTCGGACAAGACCGTCAGGCAGCACCTGGGCGACGCAACGAAGGTGCGCCGGTTCGCTCGGTTCGTTCTCGGCGAAAGCGCGTAACGGCGATGGCGACCTCCGGGGCGCTGCGCTACCGCCGGGTCCTTCTGAAGCTCTCGGGTGAGGCACTCATGGGTTCCGGCAGCTTCGGGATCGACCCGGAGGTGGTGAGGATCCTGTCGGACGAGCTGGCGTCGGTTCACGCGCTGGGTCTCGAACTCGCGCTCGTGGTCGGCGGAGGCAACATCTTCCGAGGGGTGAAGGCCGCGTCCGCCGGGATGGACCGCGTCAGCGGAGACCACATGGGCATGCTTGCGACGCTGATCAACTCCCTCGCGCTTCAGGACCAGCTCGAGCAGCGGGGCGTCCAAACGCGCGTGCTCTCGGCGATCGAGATCCGGCAGGTCGCGGAACCGTTCATCCGGCGCCGGGCGATCCGTCACCTCGAGAAGGGGCGAGTCATCATCCTGGCGGCGGGCACCGGGAACCCGTATTTCACGACCGACAGCGCCGCGGCGCTCCGCGCGATGGAGGTCAAAGCCGAGGTCTTGCTCAAGGCGACCAAGGTCGACGGCGTCTACAGCGCCGATCCCGTCTCGAATCCCGATGCGACGAAGTTCCCACGCATTACCTACCGCGAGGTCTTGGAACGCAACCTCAAGGTGATGGACGCGACCGCGATTTCGCTGTGCATGGACAACAAACTCCCGATCGTCGTTTTCAACATCCGCCAAGACGGCAACATCCGGCGGGTGATCCACGGAGAACCGATCGGAACTGTCGTATCGGAGTGAAGCCATGACGGACAAGCAGGTTCTCGAGCGCATCGAAAAGAAGATGAGCGCGACCCTCCAGGATGCCCGGCACAAACTGGCCGCGGTACGCACCGGACGCGCGTCCCTGTCGATGTTCGACGCAGTGATGGTCGACTACTACGGTACGATGACGCCCCTGAGCCAGGTGGCGAAGCTGTCGGTTCCCGATCCCTCGATGGTCGTCGCGCAGCCGTTCGACCCGTCCACCCTTCCGGCCATCGAGAAGTCCATCCTCGCGGCGGACCTCGGACTCAACCCGGCGAACGACGGCAAACTCGTCCGGATTCCGATTCCCTCGCTGACCGAGGAGCGCAGGAAACAGCTCGTCAAGAAGGTGAACGGCCTCGGAGAAGAGGCAAAAACGGCGATCCGACTTCTCCGTCGCGAGGCCAACGAGGAACTGAAGAAGCTGCAAAAGGACGGCGAGCTCGCGGAAGACGACGCGCGTCGAGCGACCGACGACGTGCAGAAAAAGACCGACAAGTACGTTGCCGACATTGACACTCTTTGCAAGAACAAGGAAAAGGAACTGATGGAGGTTTAGTCGGGGTCAGGTCTCCCATGGAGTCAC
>JAQBEH010000067.1:0-30943 GCA_032124015.1 Acidobacteriota bacterium | reverse complement strand
CCTCGAACGGATTGGAGCCGGCTCCTTTCGGCGGCGGATCTCCGCGAAGCCGAGCTCCACGGCGCCGGCTCGATCTGGAATCCTCCGTTCCACTCCGACGAGCGCCGCGCCTGGACCGGCCCTCTCCCCGGCGACGGTGATGCGGAGCTTCGCGTGGAGGCCGCGGCGTACCTGACTCGTCCGGTCTTCTTCAGACTCATTAGTCCATGGGAGAAGCCCGCCGAGTCCGCGGCGGATCCACGGACGAAGGGTGAGCGCGCCGGGCAAGTGCTCATCTCCATTCTCTTCATCGCAGTCCTCCTGGGAGGGCTCCTTCTGGCGCGCCGCAACCTCCGGCTCGGCCGCAGCGACCGCAACGGCGCGTTTCGCATCGCGAGCTTCTTCGTTGCCGTGCACATGCTGGGCTGGGTGCTCTGGGGCACCTACCTCGCGGACGCCAACGCGATGGTCGGGGCTTTCATTGGAACGCTCGCGACGACGCTGTTCGAAGGAGTCATGGTGTGGGTTCTCTACCTCGCCTTGGAGCCGTACGTGCGCAAGCGGTGGCCCGAGACGATCATCTCGTGGACCCGCGCTCTTTCCGGCCGGTTCCGGGACCCGCTCGTGGGCCGCGACATCCTCTTGGGCTGTCTGCTCGGCGTGGCGATGAGGGCGCTTTCCGACGTACCAACATGGCTGGGTCTGGACCCGCGCCGCCCGGGCGGCCTTCGGCTGTCGAGCCTCGCCAGCACCCGGCACCTCTTCGGCGAGTTCCTGGACGGCCAGGTCCATTCGCTGGTGGCGCCGATGCTCCTCCTCGTTCTGCTGCTTCTCTTCGGAGTCGTGCTTCGACGGATGGCTCTGGCCGCAGGGGCGATCTTGGCGGTCTGGGGTGTCCTCGGATGGGTGTTCGGCCACCAATGGCTCGATCCCGTCACGAGTTTGATGTTCGTGGGAATCGTCCTGCTGTCGCTGACACGTTTGGGCCTGCTCGCCACCACGGTGCTCTTCGCGACGAACATCGCCCTGGGCTTCTGCGTCACGCCGGATCTGTTCGCCTGGTACGGAGCCGGGACGATCTTGGGAGTCCTCTGGGTCGTCGCGATCGCCGTCTACGGCTTCCAGACGTCATTCGCCGGCCGCCCGCTGTTCGGAGAGAATTTGCTGCAAGAGTGACCCGGCCTCGCTCGCCCGATCCAGCCCAGAATCCGCCCGTGATCCCACGCCACGACGTCTTGATCGTCGGAGCCGGCGTCGTCGGCTGCAGCGTCGCGTTCCAGAGGTCGCTGGGCGTGACGGTCGAGCTTTTCCACAGGGACGACGCGCTCCGGCTCGCCCCGTTCGTCCTGCCGGTCAACTAGACTGGCAGACGATTCGGACAACCCGATCGACGGCCACTCTGAGGTGAGGGACGATGAGCTTCCAGCAATTACTCGATTCACTACCGATCGGCGGCGTCTTCGTGGCGTTTGCGATCATCGCGCTGATTGTGTCCGAGGGTGGTTACCGCCACGGGCGCTGGTGGCAGGAGCGCACGCCCGACCAGAGGGAGGGCCCCACGGCCATGATCGTCGGCTCGCTCTTTGCCCTCATGGCGTTCCTGCTCGCGATCACGATGGGCATGGCATCCGATCGCTTCGACACGCGCCGTGCGATCGTGCTGGCCGAGGCGAACTCGATGGGGACCACGTACCTCCGGGCCGGCTACCTGCCGGAACCGGCCTCGAGCAAGATCCGGGATCTCCTCCGCGAGTACGTGCCCCTGCGCATCGTGACCAACGATCTGGCGGACGTCCGCGTGAGAATGACCCGATCGACCGAGATTCATGCGGAGCTCTGGTCGATCACGGAAGAACTGGCCCGCGCCACGCCCGACTCGCAAGTCCTGGCCCTCTTCATCGAATCACTGAACGAGACGATCGACCTGCACGAGACGCGCGTCACGGCGGGCTTGTACGCACGCGTGCCCTCGACGGTCCTCATCCTCCTCCTCCTCGGCTCGACGGTGACGCTGGGTATGGTGGGCTACAGCGCGGGCTTGACCCGGCGGCGCAGCTCCCTCACCGCCGTCGTGCTGATCGTCGTCCTCGGCGCGGTCTTGACCCTCGTGATCGACCTCGACCGGCCGCGGGACGGAATCCTCACGGTGAACCAGCAGCCGCTCATCGACCTCCAGGAGCAGATCGGAGCGGGGGGCGGGTCAAGCGTCAACCGAGTGGAATGATCCCGACCCCCCGGTGCGAGCTGTAGCGTTCCGGTGCCATCCTTGTGCCGAATCACAATCCTTGGAGGCCACCCATGGATCTCGACAACAGGCTCACGCACGTCGCGGTGATCGGCGCCGCCGGCAAGATGGGGAGCGGCATCACGTTGCTGATGGCGCAAGAAATGGCGCGCCTCACGCTCCTCCCCGAAAACAAAGGGAAGCTCTTCCGCCTCGAGGCGATCGACCTCGACCCCGAGGCCCTGCGAGGGCTACAGGACTACATCCACAGCCAGGCGGTGAAGGCGGCGGAAAAAAACGCCATCTCGCTCCGGACGCTCTACGCCGACCGCAAAGACCTGGTGGAAAATGGCGAGATCATCGAGGACTTCGTCCGCCGCGTCGAGTCGATGGTGTGGCCCTCGACCGACCTTCTGGCGGCGAAGGGCGCGCGCATCGTTTTCGAGGCCATCGTCGAGAAGGTCCCGGTGAAAGTTCAGGTCTTCAAGCAGCTGCGCGAGATCTGCGATCCCGAAGCGTTCTTCTTCACGAACACGTCGTCGGTCCCGATCGGCCTCCTCGACAAGGAAGTGGCCCTAGGCGGGCGGATCATGGGCGTCCACTTCTACAACCCGCCGCCGGTCCAGAAGCTGGTGGAGACGATCCGCGGCGCGACGACGCGCGACGATGTCGCCCAGACGGCAGCGGAACTCGGGAAGCGCCTCCGCAAGTCTCTGATCCCCAGCGCCGACGTGGCCGGGTTCATCGGGAACGGCCACTTCATCAGGGACGGGCACCACGCGATCGCCGAGGTAGAAAAGCTCGCCGAAAAGCACGGCTGGCCGTCCGCGGTTTGGATGATGAACCGGGTGAGCCAGGACTGGCTCTTGCGGCCCATGGGGATCTTCCAACTTATCGACTACGTCGGCGTCGACGTCTTCCAGTTCATCGAGGGGGTGATGGACCACTACCTCGACGAGAAGCTGACGAACGCGACCATCAACAAGATGATGGAACTGAAGGCAGGGTTTTTCGAGTACGAGCGCGGGAAGATCACGGGAGTCTACGACCCGGCGAAACGCGCTTACCTGCCGCTCGATCCCAAGGGCTGGACCGGCGCCGCCGACAAGGCGCTGGGCGAGCTCCCGCAACCGTTCCGTCCGTGGAAGGCGCTCCTCCAGGCGCCCGATAAGGACGCGGCGCTAGCCTTGCACTTCAAGGCGCTCGCTGACTCGAAGACCTTGGGCGCCGAGCTCGCGCGCGTCTACCACCAGCGCTCGCGGGAGATCGGGAAGGGCTTGGTCTCCCGCGGTGTGGCCGCCAAGCCCGAGGACGTCAACGGCGTCCTGACGAGCGGCTTCTACCATCTCTACGGCCCGATCAACGACTACCTGGAAGCGGGGGTGTCGCGATGAAATCGTTGCGCAAGCCGGTCTATCTCACCTGCGGCGACTACACGGTCTCCCTCGGCACGGGGCGGAAGGAGTTCAGCCCCAAGAAGGAGCGCCCCGGGCTCGAGCACTACATCGCGGAAGCCGGGAAGGGCGCCCTCGCCCAGATCCCGGACCCCACGGTCATCGACGAGGGCGTCGTCGGGAACTTCATGGCGGCGCGGTTCAACAGGCAGGGACACTTAGGGGCGATGCTGTCGCTCGTTCATCCGTCCCTCGAGTACAAACCGTCCACCCGCGTCGAGGGGGCCTGCTGCTCGGGCGGTCTCTCGCTCGCCACGGCGATCAAGAGCGTCTTGTCCGAACAGTCGGACGTGGTGCTCTCGCTCGGGCTCGAGGTCCAGAACACGGTGAAGGCGATCTACGGCGCCGACATCCTGGCGGGGGCCGGGCACTACGCGGGCGAACGGAAGAACGGGCACGCGTACTTCTTCCCGTCGAAATTCTCGGACCGCGCCGGCGCCTACAAAGAAAAGTACGGCGCCGAGAAGACCTGGGCCGCCATGGGCCGCTGGTACGAGCAGGCGATCGTGAACGCCCGGAAGAACCCGAAGGCGCAAGAGTTCCACAACACGACCGAAGACCTCTTCGCCGCACATCAGTCGATGAAGCCCAACGGCAAGTCCTTCTGCGACCACATCAACGTCCTCGACTGCTCCAAGGTCTCAGACGGCGGCGCCGCCGTCCTCGTCGTCTCGCAAGAAGGACTCGCCAAGATCGGCAAGACGAAGTCCGACGCGGTGGAACTCGTCGGTCTGGGCCACGCGGTCGCCGACCTGACCGCGACCCCGTCGGACCAGGCGGCCTTAGAGACGACGCGGCGCGCGGTGGAGCAGGCGTTGAAGATGGCCGGAATCACGGTGGACCAAGTCGGAGTCTTCGAGGTTCACGATTGCTTCACGATCTCGGGGATCCTGGCCTGCGAGGCGCTGGGCCTCGCCAAGCGCGGCGAGGGGGCCGACTACGTGCTCGCCGGCCACACCCGCCTCGACGGGAAGACGCCGTTCAACGCCGGCGGCGGACTTGTCGGCTACGGCCATCCGACGGGCGCCTCGGGCGTTCGCATGGCCGTCGACCTTTGGAAGCAACTGACGGGAAAGGCGGGCGACTACCAGGTCCGCCTCGACCCGAAGCGCAACTACGGTCTCCTCATCAACATGGGAGGAAACGACAAGACCGTCGTCTCTGCAGTATTTTGCGCGTGATCCCACGACACGACGTGCTGATCGTCGGAGCCGGCGTCGTCGGCTGCAGCGTTGCGTTCCACCTGGCGCGGCGCGGCGTCCAGAGCGTGGCAATCGTCGAGCGCGAGCGCATCCCCGGAACCGGATCGACCTCCAAGGCTAACGGGGGAATAAGGGCCCAGTTCACAACGAGCGTGAACGTCGCGATGTCGCTGCGGTCGATGGAAATCCTCGATGCGTTGGCCAATGAAATCGGCGAGCCGCCCGTCTACCGCAAGGCCGGCTATCTTTTTGTCACGGCGAGCACGGAGCGCCTCGCGGCGATGGAGCGGGCGGTCGCGTTCCAGCGATCGCTGGGCGTGACGGTCGAGCTCCTCGATAGGGACGACGCGCGCCGGCTCGCCCCGTTCGTCGAAGGCTCCGATCTGGTCGGCGGGACGTTCGGAGCGCGCGACGGGTTCATCGATCCGGGGGCGCTGGCTGGATTCTTCCTACGGGAAGCCACGCAGGCCGGGGTCGAGCTCGTCTGCGGCGCCGAAGTCTTGGCGATCGATCGAACGGCCGCGGGCTCGTTCGTCGTGACGACGATGGCCGGAAAGCGCGAGGCCGGCGTCGTCGTGAACGCGGCGGGCGCGTGGTCGGCCGGGGTGGCAGCAGCAGTCGGCGTCGACTTGCCCGTCGAACCCGTGCGGCGGCACCTCTTGATGACCGGGCCGTGCCCTTCGCTTCCTCCGGTGATCCCCATGACGATCGACGCGGACACCGGGATCCTGATCCGGAGGGAAGGCGATCGCGTCCTCATCGCGTACTCGAATCCCGACGAGCCCGCGGGATTCGTCACGACGTTCGATCCCTCGTTTCCCGAGCGGATCGCAGGACCCTTCGAGCGGCGGTTCCCGCGGGTGGCCGAAGCGGGCCTCGATCTCAGGCGCAGCTGGGCCGGCCTCTACGAGGTCACCCCCGATCACCACGCGATCCTGGGGGAGGCGGCGGGCGTTCCCGGGTTCTTCCTCGCCACGGGATTTTCCGGTCACGGCATCATGCACGCGCCTGCTGCGGGCGAGGCCGTGGCGGAGTGGATCGCCGACGGGCGTTCGTCCTCGGTCGACATCTCCCCGCTCGCCCTCGAACGCTTCGCCCGGGGCGAGACGATCCACGAGATGATGGTCCTCTAGTCGCCAACTGGATACCATATGTCTTTCGGGTCGAACGTTGGCGCCAAACGAAGGAGGACAAGATGCTGATCCAGGTCAATACGGACGCGAACATCGAAGGGCGCGAGAAGCTTGCCGACTACATTCGAACGGTGGTCGAAACCACCTTGGCCCGGTTCAGCGATCAGATCACTCGGGTGGAAGTTCATCTCAGCGACCAAAACGGCGCCAAGCCCGGCCAAGACGACCAACGCTGCAAGATGGAGGCGCGTCTCAAGGGCCTCCGCCCCATCGTCGTCATGGACGAGGCCGCGTCCCTCGGCCAGGCCATCGACAGCGCTGCCGACAAGCTGGAGCGATTGATCGAGAACACCCTCGGGCGGCTGCACGATAGCCATAGCCACAAGACCGACCCGGCTCCGCCGGAGCCCGACTCCACTGAGTAGAAGTGGGCGTCACCATGGCGACCCTCGTGAGACACTTCTCACCCCATGATCGCCGCCGGCACATCCCTCCTCCACTACCGCGTCGTCGAGAAGATCGGCGAGGGCGGGATGGGCGCCGTTTGGAGAGCGACCGACTCGACACTCGACCGCGACATCGCGATCAAGGTTCTGCCTGCTGACTTCGCGAGCGATGCCGAGCGGCTGGCCCGCTTTGAACGCGAAGCCAAGGTGCTCGCCTCGCTCAACCATCCCCACATCGGGGCGATCTACGGCTTCCACGAGGTGGGCGGCGTTCGCTTCCTCGCGATGGAGCTGGTTCCCGGCGAAGATCTCTCGCAGCGACTGGAAAAGGGGAGTGTCCCCTTTTCGGAGGCGGCCGACATGGCACGCCAGATCGCAGCAGGGCTCGAGTACGCGCACGAGCGCGGGATCGTCCACCGCGATCTCAAGCCGGCGAACATCAAGATCACACCCGAAGGCTCCGTGAAGGTCCTCGACTTCGGTCTGGCCAAGGCGGTCGTCGGCGATTCCACGGCCTCGGGCCCGACCTCGGCGCCGACGATTCTCCCCACGATGACGAGCGCGGGAACCGCGATCGGCATGATCCTCGGCACAGCCGCGTACATGAGCCCCGAGCAGGCGCGCGGCAAGCCTGTCGACAAGCGCGCGGACATCTGGGCCTTCGGCGTCGTGCTTTACGAGATGCTCGCAGGCCGGCGATTGTTTGACGGAGAGACGATTTCGGACACGCTCGCCGCGGTGCTCACGCGCCCCGTCGATCTCGACGCACTGCCGAAGTCGGTGCCCGCATCGCTGCGACGTCTTCTCGCGCGTTGCCTCGTGCGTGACCCGAAGGCGCGCCTGCGCGACATCGGCGAGGCGCGGATCGTGATCGATGAAGTCCTCGCCGGCGGCATGCAAGATTCCGAGGTGACGCCCGTCGCCCGGCAGAAGCGAAGCTGGTTGCCGTGGGGGATCGCCGCGGTCGCCGTCGCGACGGCGCTCGCCACGCTGCTCATCGGCGGCCTCAAGGGCCAGGCTGCACCCGGCGGCCAGCTCACGCGCACCAGTGTCCTGATGCCGATCTCGGGCAAGGCGGCCCTGAGCGCCGGGACGTTCGCGCTGTCGCCCGACGGCGGTGCGGTCGTCTTCCTCGCTTCCGACGAGACGGGATCGCGCCTGTTCGTGCGCGAGCTGGCCGAGACCGAACCGCGCCCGCTGGCGGGCACGGACGGTGCCGTGTTCCCGTTCTGGTCGGCCGACTCCCGGCAGATCGCCTTTTTTGCCGGCGGTTCGCTGCGCCGGGTCCCGCGCGGCGGCGGCGCCGTGCAGACGATTTGCGCGGCCAAGGACGGCCGCGGGGGGGCCTGGAGCCGCGAGGGGACGATCGTCTTCGCACCCGATTTCGGAGATGTGCCGCTCTACCAGGTGCCGGCGAGCGGCGGTGAGCCCGTCCCTGCGACGGCGCTCGACGTCGAGAACGGAGAGGTCTCCCATCGCTTCCCCTCGTTCCTCCCCGATGGCCGTCACTTTCTGTTCGGCGTCGAACCGCAGATCGCATCGAACCGCATCCGAATCAAGCTGGCGTCGCTCGACGAGGTGTCGAAGGGGAAGCCGTTGCTCGAGGCCAGCGCGGTGCCGCGCCTTGCCTCCCCGAGCCAGCTCGTTTTCCCGCGCGACGCAGGGCTGATGGTGCAGTCGATCGATCTTACCCGGCTCGAGATGGTGGGCGAAGCGCGGCTGCTCGAAGAGCGGCCGAGTTTCCTCGCGTTGGTGACGAGCACCCCGATCGTCGACGTCGCGGACGGAGGAGAGCTGCTCTACGCTCCGGTCGATCCGCGGCCCACCGCCTTCGTCTGGCTCGATCGCAACGGCCGGAGGAGCGAGAGCGGCGTCCGGGAAGAGGGTGTTTTCAACTCCCCAGCTGTTTCTCACGGTGGCCGTCGAGTGGTCGTGACGAAAGGGGGGAGTTTCGCCGAGGGATCGCTCTGGATCTTCGACCTCGATCACGGTGGGGGTTCGAAGATCACTCCCAGCGACCGAGGTGCTTACGCCGCGGTCTGGTCGCCGGACGACAGTGAACTGGCGGCAAGTCTGTCCCCGGCAGCACAGCCCGACGCGTTTGCCCCGGCCTGGGTCGCGGCGGAGAGCGGTAAGATCCGAGAGCTCCTCGAACCCTCCAAGCGTTGGACCAGCCCGACTGACGTGAGCGCGGACGGGCGGACGCTGCTCTGCGACGATCAGACGCCCGGAATGAAGATGAACCTGGGGTACCTGCGGCTGGACGGTGCTGCGCCCGAACGAGCGGACTACCTGACGACGCCCGCCAACGAACTCGGGGGAAGGCTCTCGCCGGACGGCGGCTTCATCGCCTACCTGAGCGACGTTTCCGGAACGACCGAGGTCTACGTCGACACCTTTCCGAAACCCTCGAGCGCGCGCCGCGTGAACACCGGAGGCGCGGCGCTGCAAGTCGACTTTCGATCCGACGGCAAGGAGCTCTTCATCCTGGCCGCCGACGGCGATCGCTCGTCGCTCTACGCGAGCGAACTCCGGCCGGGCGGCGAGCTTGCGATCGGCCGCCCGCAGAAGCTGTTCACGCTGCCGGTCGAATGGTCGGGGTTCGCGCCGTCGCCCAAGGGTGACCGGTTCCTCCTGCTCGAGCGGATCGGCAACCGCTCGCCCTCTTTGACCCTGGTCGACAACTGGCGGGCGCAGCTCGCGCCGTAGCGCATCTTTGTTTCTTCCTGCAAACCCGGGCTTCGATTCTGCTTGTCTCCGCTTGATGGATGGCTGTAGTCTCACCTCACGCAGGTCGGGGGGGCGGGCAAGTTCGGTCCAAAGTCCGGCTGGCCGGTCGAATAAGTTCCCCACGTCGAGAGCAATGGCGAGCGGACGGAGGGATGCCATGCGCTACGCGGTTCTGCTTGTAGTTTTCGCTTTCCTGATCTTCGGCTCGCCACCTGTCGCGGCGCAGGGCGGACCGCCCTGCAGCGGGTCGTTTCCCACGTGCAACGGAGACTGCAATCCGGGCGAGGAGTGCGTCGGCGGCGAGTCGGGCACGGACTGTGTCTGCGTGCCCCAGGACAACCCGTGCTCGAGCTCCGGAGCGCCTGAGTGCGATGGCGCTTGCGGACCGGGTCAGGCCTGCGTCGATACCGGTTCCATCTGTGCCTGCGTTGCCGATCCGGCGGTTTTGTGCGAATCGACGACTCCCGCCGACGAGTGCGGCGGCGAGTGTCCGCCCGGATTGCGTTGCGGCCTTGACGAATCGGGCGCAGCGCCGGTGTGCGCGTGCCTGGTCCCACAGCCGGAGTGCGGCACAGGCGACCCGACGTGCGGGGGTCGCTGCCCGGAGGGCGAGATCTGTCAGTCCGCGTTGGGTGGCGGATGCAACTGCGTACCCGGTCCCAGCTGCGGTTCTTCTCCGGCGGGTCAGTGCGACGGCTACTGCCCCGCGGATGGCTTCCGCTGCGTGCTCGACGGCTCGAGCTGCGCGTGTCTTCCCGTGGACATCGCGTGTTCGAGCGCCTCCGCGCCCCAGTGCGACGGCCGCTGTCCCGACGGCATGCTGTGCGCTCCGGCCGCGGTGGGGGGCTGCACGTGTCAGTCATTGGCCTGCGGCTCGAGCCCGTCCCCCGAGTGCGGCGGCGACTGTCCGCCCGGATCGACCTGTCGGGCTGGACCGGCGGGCTGCGGCTGCGTCAACGACGCCATCCCTTGCAGCGCGGCGCTGGCTCCCGAATGCAGCGGCGATTGCGCCGTCGGATCGAGTTGCGAGCTCGATGCCTCGGGAACCGTGTGTGCGTGCCTGCCGGTCGCGGTCGCGTGCGGCGACGCGACGGCGCCGATCTGCGAGGGCGAATGTCCCACGGGCCAGACCTGCGAGGAGGCGCTCCCCGGCGCCGGCTGCCAGTGCGTGACGCCCGCAACGTGCGGCGAGACGGCGGCGCCCGAATGCGGCGGAACCTGCTCCCAGGGCGAGGTCTGCGTCGAAGGCATCCTGGGGGACTGCGTCTGCGAGCCGCTGGCCACCGACTGCGACGAATCGCCGTTCCCGACCTGCGGCGGCTCGTGCCCCGACGACCACCGCTGCGAACCGGAGTCCGCGACCGGCGCCTGTCGCTGCTTCGACTGCGTCTTCGAGGGACTCGTGCCCGGCCCGGAGGCGCAGTTGGTGTGGCCGTCTAAGACGCGCCTGCGCTGGTCGCGCGCCGACTGCGCTGTGAGCTTCAACGTGTACCGGCACGACGGTGCGTTCGTGGATGGCGACCAGAACGGCGCGGCGGACGATTACGGTCCCTGCTACGTCTCCGGACTCGCGACCCCGGAGTTGATCGATACCGATACTCTGCCCCCGGGCGGTCTTTTCAGCTACGTCGTGACGGGTGAGAGCGCCGGGCAGGCCGAGGGGCCGCTCGGCACGGCGTCGAACGGCGCGAGCCGGCCGCATCCGGCTCCCTGTCCGTGAAGTTCCATGAAGTGGAGGCTACTGCCATGCGAATGACGATGGACGCCAAGCTGTTGCGATTCGCTCTTGGGATCGCGTGCTTCGTGGTCGCGACCACGTTCGTGAGCGCCGCGCCCGCGCCCGATGCGCCTGCGACGGGGATGAGCCAGGCGGCGCACCTGCAGAGTGATGCTGCGGCGCTCGAACCGAAGCCGACGTCCGCGCGCGTCGCCGCCGCGATCGAGCGCCTTCGCCTCCAGCCCGCGCCAGCGGGAGAGGCCTTCGCGTTGATCAAGGTCACCGATCGCACGACCGGAGAGCGGGTCATGTTGACGCGCGGCGTGCCGCCTCCGAACTTCGACGCCTACCTTGTCGATCCGGCGACGGCCCCGGCGGGCTGGATCTTCGCCGAGGAGAGCGCGCTCGGCGCCGAGGATGGAGTGGAGATCGCGATCCGCTCGCACTCCATGGTGCCCAGCAAGATCGCAGCCGAAGAGGCCGGACCGGTGTTATCCGAAGACGACGAGGAGTATCTGCGACTCGCCCGCCAGTACGATGGCGGGCCGTTGCCGCTGCGCATCGACAGCGATCTACGCAAGGCACTCGGGGTGCGCTCCGCCCTGGACGGCGCAGACGGCGAGCCGATCCACGTCGCCATCGAGCTTCGTAACGTGGCGCACGTCCGGATTCCGAAGGCCCCCGACCTGGAGGCGGGTGGCCATCTGTGGGCGGCGCTCGAAATCCAGGCCCAGCGCGAGCGCGTCATCGGCGAGCGCAAGTTGGCCATTCGCTCGCGCCAGATGCCGGTGGAGCAGGCGGTGCGCGCGGCCGGCGGCCTCGTCCTTTACAGCTCGTGGCTGTCCGGAACGGTGGAGGCGATGCTAACCCCGGCGGCCATCGTGGCGCTGGCCGGGCATCCGGCCGTGCGGTCGATCGAAAAAGTCCTCGAGAACACCGCCTCCGGCGCCTCTCTCGGTGGCACTCCGACAAAAGACTACTTCGACGGGATCGACATCTTCGATTCCACCCATCAGAGCGCGTTCGACAACCACGAGGGCTACCACAGCGCGGGCGGGCACTCCTACACCTCGCGAGTGACCATCGGGATGGTCGAGGAGTGCATCCGCGAAGATTCACCGGCCTGGCGCAACAACAACCCCTCATCGTCGTTCCGCGCTCGTTTCTACGACATCGATCCGTTAGGTCACACGCTGGGTAGCGTCGAGAATTGCTGGGCCGACGGCGACGGCGAGAAGTTCGAGCACGGCCACTGGGTTGCGTCGATGATGGTCGCGGACTTCATGGATGGCCAGGAGCCCGCTCTCAGCACGAACTCCCGGCGCCGGCTCACCGGAAGCTGCCCCGAGTGCTACCTGACGTTCTTCCAAGACCAGAATCTCAACCAGCGCATCGAAGGACTCGATCGCGCGTGCGAGAAGGGGGTGGACATCTTCCAGTCGAGCGTCGGCACGAACGCGCAGTCCTGCGACGGAAACGGGGGCTTCGATGGCACGCTCCAGGACCTGACCCTCGACTGCGGGGCCCTCTTCGTCCAGTCCGCGGGAAACAACGGAAGCGGCAGCGGAAGTTGCACGACGGCCTATCCGGCCGACCACCCCTGGACCTTGACGGTGGGCGGTGTGCGGACGGACATCCCCTGCAGCGACGACAGCGACTGGTTCACTTCGAACTGCGTGTACGATTCGGGGGCATCGCGGGGAGGAGCCACCTACAACGGCGATAGCAACCGCGCCAGCGTGATCGACCTTGCGGCGCCCTATCGCGTCATTACGCTCGACCCCGACGTGCTCACCCCCGCCACGCAGATCAGAATCCAGGGAACGAGCTTCTCCAGCCCCATCGTCGCCGGGCTCGCCGGCCGGATGATGGACTTCTGGCGCCAGCACGCCGACACGTCGGTGTTCTATTCCAACCGCATGAAGACCATGATGCTGTTGTTCGGCGATCGCTCGACGGGCCAGACAGGGGCTATCCGCACGGACGACGACACGAGCAAGTTGTGGGGCGTGGGTCGCGTCACGCTCTTTCCCTTCGACGAGAGCGACGGCTGGTGGCTGCGTCGCGGCTCGGTCTACCTCAAGAAGAAGGAGGACTACGCATTCGACCAGGCGCTGCCCTCGGGCGCGAAGATGGTCAAGGTCGTCGTCTGGCACGACGGAAAGGACTACGCGACTGAGCCAAAGATCAAGCTCGAGGTCGATCCGGGCGGTGGGTGCTCGGCGCCGAACACCGTCATCGAGGAGTCGGATAGCAAAGCGCTCCAGTTCCGGCGTGTGGATGGTTGCAGCACGGTGCACGTGCGGATCCGCAACTCGCCGGTTGGCCTGTCGGGCTCGCGTCGTTTCCACTTCGCGCTGATCGCCACGCGGGCGACGAGCGAGAGGGTGTGGTGAAACCTCTCGCTTCGCCGCTGCTGATGCTGCTGCTTGCCGGCGGCGGCGTTCACGCCGAGGGGCCGGCGGCGGACCGTGCAACCCGGCTGTCGGACGACGCGCGGCGCACTGCCGTTGGCCTGTTCCTCGACACGCCGCTGTCGGCGGCGGCGATCGAGAAGAGCCTCGACGTCCTATCGGCGCTGCGCTGTCGTTACGGCCTACACGGAGGGGTGCGCGACGACGAGGAGGTTGCGCGGCGAGCGTTCAAGGAGATCGAAGCACTGGAGTTCACCGCCCAGGACCGGGCGCGGATGGCCGACTGCTTGGGCGTCTCGTTGGCGCCCGCTCTATGTGGCGCGGCCTGCGAGCAGTTCGAGAACATGATCCTGCTGCGGCTGCGTATGGAGGCTCTCGAAAAGCTCGCGGCAACCGCGGTTTGCGGCGAGCCCCGCACGGCTGGTCCTACGGCCACCCCGTCGATCGTGGGCTCGACGTTCCGCTGACCTACCGCCGGAGAACCTGCGAAGAACAAGCCGTTGAGCGAACCGGAGTCGATCCCGAGGGGCAGCCCTGGTTCTACCTAATGCGCCGTCACGTTTCGCCGGGGAGCTACGGGCAGAGTTCCGGCGGGAGGCAGCGCGTGCCGCTCTCCGGCGATTGCCCCTGACCCGTTCGCGCTAACTATCCGTCGACCCCTAGTTTGCTCGCTCCATGCGTAGAATGCCTGGAGCGGAGTGTTGACGCCGCTGCCCGGTCAAACGAGAGAGGAACGCCTAGGTGGCCATCGAAGCCGGACAGACCCTGCTGCAATACCGCCTCATTGAGCAGATCGGCGAAGGCGGGATGGGCGTGGTCTGGAAAGCGAAGGACACGACGCTCGACCGCGAAGTGGGGATCAAGTTCCTCCCCGCGGGGTTTTCCGCCGATCCCGAGCGACTAGCGCGCTTCGAGCGCGAAGCGAAGGTGCTCGCCTCGCTGAGCCATCCGAACATCGCGGGCATCTATGGCCTGCACGAGGTCCCGTCGCCCGGCGCTGGACAAGAACCGCTGCGCTTCATCGCGATGGAATTCGTCGCTGGCGAAGACCTCGCCGTGCGACTTAAACGCGGCCCGCTGTCGATCGAATCCGCGGTAGCGATCGCGACGACCGTCGCCGATGCACTCTCGACGGCCCACGGCAACGGGGTCGTGCACCGAGACCTCAAGCCGGCCAACGTCATGCTCACCGGAGACGGCGAGCCGAAGGTGCTCGACTTCGGCCTGGCCAAGGCGATCGGCCCCGACGGGACGCTCTCCGGCACCCCAACGGCCGGCTCCGCGCTTTCGCCTACGGTCACCTCGCTCGGCACGGTCGCCGGCGTGATTCTCGGCACGGCTGCCTACATGAGTCCCGAGCAGGCGCGCGGCCGCCCGGTCGACCGGCGCGCGGACATTTGGGCGCTGGGCGCGATGCTCTACGAGATGGTCTGCGCGAAGACCCCGTTTCCCGGCGAGACCATTTCCGACACGCTCGCCTCCGTCTTGAAGAGCGAGCCCGACTGGGATCAGCTTCCGGTCGCGACACCTCCCGCCGTGCGTCGCCTGCTGCGGCGTTGCCTCGAAAAGAACCCCAAAAACCGGCTGCACGATGCCGCCGACGTCCGCATCGAGCTGGCCCACGCGTTCGACGAGGCCGACCCGGCGTCGATCGCCGTGACCGGCCCCGCAGCCCGTCGTTCGCTTCCGGCACTCGTGGCGGTCGGCGCGCTGGCGCTGATCGCGGGCGCGCTGATCGGCGTCGCGCTCCGCGGCGGCAGCGTTCCGGCAACCCCTGCCGGCCGCGTCGTCTCGTCCCTCGACGCACCCACGGGCGTCAAGCTGAGCGTGGGGTCGCTCTCGCTCGCTATGTCCCCTGACGGCGAGCAGCTCGCCTTCATCGGCGTCGACGAGAAGGGAAACTCGTCGCTCTATGTGCGCCGCCTCGATGCCCTCGATGCGCGGCGCATCGAAGGGACTGAGGGGGCCTCGACGCCGTTCTGGTCGTTCGACGGTCGCGAGGTGGCGTTCCATACGCGCACGCGTTTGATGCGCGTTGCCGTCGACGGAGGCGCACCGCGCCGCATCACCGACGCCATCGGCCGAGACGGTACGTGGAATCGCGACGGCACGATCCTGTTCGGGTCGTCTTCAAAGGGTCCGCTCTCGCGCGTTGACGCCGGTGGCGGCCAGGCCACGCCCGTGGCCGGAACCGAGCCCGGGCCCGGCACGCGCGCGATGGCGCCGCAGTTCCTGCCCGACGGCCGCCACTACATCTTTCATCTGGAGGATCTCGCCGGCGACCGCAGCGGCATCTACCTGGGTGAGCTGGATTCGACTGGAATGACGCGGCTCGTGGCGGGACTGTGGAACGCCATGTACGCCGAGGGGCAACTGCTGTACCTGCGCGACCGCGTGCTGGTGGCGCAGCCTCTGGACGTCGCGGCGAAAAAGCTGACGGGCGAGCCCCGGACGATCGCGGATGGCCTGCTGAGGCTCAACTATCCGTTTCATGCCTTCATGGCGGTAGCACCCGCGGGCCACGGGCTGGCCTTCCTGCGTGGCGACGAGGCCGCGGGGATTGCCGAGATCGTCTGGGTCGATCGATCGGGGGTCGAGCTTTCGCGACCGGGAATCCGCGGCGACCTTTACAACCCGCGCCTGTCCCACGATGGGCGTCGGCTGGCGCTCGACGTGTCCACTCAAGAAACCAACGGCGACATCTGGGTGTTCGAGCTCGCCCGCGGTTCGTCGCGCCGGCTGACGCAAGATCCGATCGACGAATCGCGTCCGACCTGGTCGGCAGATGACTCGCAAATCTTCTTCTTCCGGGTCCCGGACTTGTACCGCATCGACGTCGCAGGAGCGTCCGAGCCGCAACGGATCTACGAGTCCCCGAACCAGAAGACGCCCCACGACCTGGCCCCCGACGGACGCCGGCTGCTGTTCTCCGAGAGCACCGGCGGCCAGCCCGACCTTCAGGTGCTCGATGTCGAGACGGGCCAAGCCGCCGACTGGCTGCGCACCGAGCATTCCGAAACCAACGCGCGCTTCTCACCCGACGGCCGGTGGGTCGCCTACCTCTCGGACGAATCGGGGCGTAGGGAGCTGTACCTCGACCGTTTCCCCAAGCCCGGCGAAAAGTTCCGTGTCTCCGCCGACGGCGCCAACTGGCCGGTCTGGCGCCGCGACGGCAAGGAGCTGTTCTACGTGTCGGCGGCCGGCGATCTGATGGCCGTGCCGATCGACATGGACTCCGACCGCGAGCCGATCGGCAAACCACGGAAGCTTTTTTCGCCGACTCTTCGTGAGAGTTACTTCGATGTCTCGCCCGACGGGCAGCGTTTCCTGCTCGTTGAGCGCATCGACCCCGACATCAGCTCGATCACGCTGATTCAGAACTGGACGGCAGCCCCGAGCGTGGACTGACGGGCGGAGCCAGAGCATGCCGTTCACCGCGCTGCGTCTGACCCCGTGGTCCAGTTCTTGACCACCCGGATCAAGCCGCGGCTGAACGTCTGGTTCGCGACGCACGCGTAAAACGTCTGCCCATCGGCGGCCGGCGTCGCGAGGTCGACCTCGGGCGGGAGCTTGAACAACGGGACGGGGACCCCCGCCGTGAGCTCGGGCCCGAGCGTCACGGGGATCGACATCACGGTGCGACCGTCGGGCGAATACGAGAGGATCTCGCGGCCGTCGCTCCGCCACCGCGTGGGGCGGGCCGTCTGAAGGTCGCCAAACGTGCCGTTGATCGTCAGGCGGACCTTGTGGCCGAGCTCGGGAAACGACTGCGCGTAAAGTTCGAACTCTCCGGATTCGTCCGAGCGATAGGCGATCCAACGGCCGTCGGGGGACAACACGGCGTCCAGTTCGCTCGTTTTGGTCTTCAGGAGGGGGCGCGCCTCGTGCTTGCCGTCGAGGCCGACGATCCACAGATCCTCGCCGGTCTCGCCGCCGTACGACGTGTAGACGAGCCACCGGCCGTCGGGCGTCACGGCGTTGGGGTCGTTGAACGGGCCGGGCACGTCGGCGATCAACTCTTCGCTTCCGCTGCCATCCGCGTTCTTCCAGTAGAAGTCCCTGCCCCCCGGGCGATCAGAGCCATAGATCACCCGGCGACCGTCGGGAGTCCACACGGGTGCCTGGTCGTTTTCTCCGTCGAACGTGAATCGCGAGAAAATCCCGCGGCCCAGACCCAACATGTACAAGGGAACCGTGGTCTCCCCCGGCTTCTGGTATTGCATGACGAGGTGGCGCCCGTCGGGGGACAGCGCGCGTCCCTGAAAGTCGCCGTCGGGGATCGGCAGCTTCTCGATCGTCTTCCCGCTGCGGTCGAGGACCTCCAGCCGTTCGGTGACGAGCGTCGCGACTCGCTGGACGAGGGTCCCGTCGCCCGCAACCGTGAACGGAGCGGCGCCCGCGTACCCTCCCGTGCTGAGATCGAGATCGGCGATCGGGCGCGGGGTGCCGGACAGCTTCAGAGTGCCCGCGTCGAACGAGCGAGCGAAGACGCTCCCCTGGTTCAAGTAAACGAGGAAGCCGGGCTGGGCGTAAATCGCGATGGACTTTGCGGTAAGCACGCTCTCCCCTTGCGCGCCATCGATCGATCCCACCATCGTGCGGTATCCGTCAGGCCCCTCGGGAACGGCGACGTAAAGGAAGCGCTGTCCGTCCGGGAGGAAACTCGGCAGCCTGTGACCCGTCTCTCCGGCGGCCGCGTCGAGCGTGGTCACGGTTTTCGGCTCGCCCCCCGTCGCCGGCACCATCATGATCGGGCCGTTCGCGTTTGGCGCGAAAACGATCGTGTCTCGCGCGCCCCACGCGATGCCGCGCGGGGCGGGAGCGTTGCCGAGCACCTGCAGCCCCTCCCCGCCGATCCCGACACGCTTGACCTTGTGATCCGCGCAGAAAGCGAGATGGCGTTGGTCGGGGGACCAGACGGGGAAGCTCGCGCCGTCCGTGCCGGCCACCATGCGCGTCTGCTCGGAGTCGAGCGAGCGCAGCCAGATGTGGGCCACGCCGGATTCGTCATTCGCGACGAAGGCGATCGTTTTGCCGTCGGGGGACATCGTGAAATCGAGAGTCTGAACGGAGAGGATCTGCTTGTCGGGGGCCTGGACCATCACGCGCAACGTCTCGGGGGGAGCCATCGTCGTCAGCGAGCGCATGATGGCCGCCGTGACGAGCGCCCCCGCCACCAGGGCCGCCAGCACGACCAGGGCGACCGGCCAGAGGCGCCGGTGCGGAATCGTTGGAAGGGCGGGTCCCGCCTCCTGTACTTCGCTTCCGTTCGCAATCTCGACGAGCTCGACGCGCGCGTCTCCGATGTCGCGGAGCCGCTCGCGCGGATCCTTGCGAACACAGCGTTTGAGCAGCTCGACGAGGCGCTTCGGCGCGGCCGCGGGCAGCAACGTCCAATCGGGATCGCGTGTGAGAACCGCCGCCATCGTGTCCGAGACCGTGTCCCCGGAAAAGGCGAGCGTGCCGGTCAGCATCTCGTAGGTCACGCACCCGAACGCCCAGATGTCGGCGCGTTTGTCGACGGGCTTGCCGCGGGCTTGTTCGGGGGACATGTACGCGGCCGTGCCGAGGATGACGCCCGCGACGGTGCCTAGGGAGGTGATCGTCGGCGTCATGGCCGCATCCTGCCCCGGCCCCGAAGCCACGGTCGTCTCCAACGCCTTGGCGAGACCGAAGTCCAAGACCTTGACCTTCCCGTCCGGCGTGAGCTTGATGTTGGCCGGCTTGAGGTCGCGATGCACGATCGCCTGCTCGTGCGCCGCCTCGAGTGCATCTGCGATCTGACGCGCGGCGTCGAGAACGTCTTCCGTCGTCATCGGCCCGCGCCTCAACCGCTCGGCAAGCTCTTCGCCGTCGACCAATTCCATCGCGAGGAAGCGAATCCCCTGATGCTCGTGGAAGCCGTAAATACCGGCGATGTTCGGGTGGTTCAGCGACGCAAGCACCTTGGCTTCGCGCTCGAAGCGCGCGAGACGCTCGGGATCTTCGGCAAACGACGCGGGCAGGAACTTCAGCGCCGCCTCGCGATCCAGCTTCGGATCGCGCGCGCGCCACACCTCGCCCATCGCTCCCGCGCCCAAAGGAGCGATGACCTCGTAGGGGCCGAGACGCGTGCCGGGGGTGATGGGCATTTTGGGATTATGGGGTCAAAACTGGAGGCGGCGTGGGGATATCTGACGCTCGAAGATGGCACCCCGCCGACTTGCCGCGTCGTGAGACACTTCACGGCCCATGATCGCCGCCGGCACATACGTCGCCAAGGACAAGGGCGAAATCCAACTGTTGTTCGGCTGGCCGGACGCGTTCCGCCGGAACGGGATTTGAATTGACCCTCCATCGCGGTATGACTACAGTCGACCACGGGAGGTAACGCGATGCAGATACGCCCCACCCATCTGGCCATCTCGTTGTTGCCGTGCCTGCTCGCGCTTTCGGCGGACACCAAGGCACAGTGTCCCGAACAGCCACAGCTTCAAAACTGGACGGGGGGCGGCCAAGTTGCCTGCCCGTGCTTCATCCCCGGCGAGCAAGCCGGAGCGGTTCTGAATCTCCCCAGCAACATCTATCCGATCGAGATCCTTCGCGTCGGAATCGCCTGGGGATCGCAATTCGGCGGCAGCCCCAATGCCATCGAACAGGCCATTCGGATCTATGGCTCAGGCCTTCCCAACCCTGGTGTTCCCCTCTTCAGCCTCGATGGCCCCCAGTTGACCGATGGCGTGGTCAACGAGTTCAACCTCGAACCACTGCCCGGCCAAATCATCATCTCGTCGGGTCCTTTCACAGTCGCGCTCGAGTTTCTCAATTCGAATTCGGGGGATCCGTTTTCGCCAACGGTCGTGCATGACGGGAACGGCTGCCAGTTGGGGAAGAACGTCGTCTACGCATCGCCGGGTGGTTGGCAAGATGCGTGCTTGCTCGGGGTGACGGGGGACTGGGTCTTCTATGTCGTCTACCGCCAGGTGAACTGTGTCGACCCGACGCTGTCGGGAAGCGTACCCGATGGGGCCACCGTGCCCGGTACGCCGCTCTCCCTCTCGAAGTTAGGGGGCAACCTGCTCTTCAGCTGGTCCGCCTCCTGCGCCGCTTCGGACACGGACTACGAAATCTACGAGGGGCCGATCGGAGACTATTCCAACCACGCCCCCAAACTCTGCTCGACCAGCGGCGCGACCGGGGCGGTGATCTTCCCGGCCGGCGCGAGCAGTTACTATCTCGTCGTGCCCCAGAGCAATGACGGCGAGGGTTCCTATGGCCGCGACAGCGCAGGAACCGAGCGCCCGACGGGAACGTCCCAGTGCAAGGTGCAGCGTAGCGGCGCCTGTCCTTGATCGCCGCCGGCCTATTCGAGGGAGAACGCGATGCCGCACGAGAAGACCTATCCCACCGGCGGCCAGTTCTTGCTCGAGGCCGCAAAGCCCGACGACATCTTCACCCCCGAGGACTTCGACGAGACCCAGAACATGATCGCCGAAACGACTCGCGAGTTCGTCGAGCGTAGCGTCCTGCCGCACACCCAAGAGTTCGAGTACGGCAAGAAGGTCGAGCTCAACATCCCGATGCTGCGGGCCGCGGGCGAAGCGGGGCTCCTCGCGGTGGACGTGCCCGAAGCCTACGGCGGCATGGGCGCCGACAAGGCGACGATCATGCTCGTCACGGAGAGGATGGGGTGGTCGGGGAGTTTCAGCGCGACCCACGGCGCCCATTCGGGAATCGGCACGCTCCCGATCGTCTACTTCGGCACGAGCGAACAGAAGCAGCGCTACCTTCCGAAGCTCGCGAGCGGGGAGCTCACGGGAGCCTACGCCCTGACCGAGTCCGGCTCCGGATCCGACGCCCTCGCGGCCCGCGCCACCGCCGTACTCGACACGGATGGACGGCACTACCTCCTCAACGGAACCAAGCAGTACATCACGAACGCCGGTTTCGCCGACGTTTTCATCGTGTTCGCGAAGGTGGACGGCGACAAGTTCACGGCGTTCATCGTGGACCGCGACTCCCCGGGCCTGTCGATCGGGGCCGAGGAGCGCAAGATGGGGATCAACGGCTCGTCGACATGTTCCTTGATCCTCGAGGACGCCCGGGTCCCCGTCAGCAACGCCCTCGGCGAGATCGGCAAGGGCCACGTCGTCGCCTTCAACATCCTTAACGTCGGCCGATTCAAGCTCGGGGCCGGGGCGGTCGGCGCGTGCAAGGCGACGCTCGCGCATGTGGTTCCGTACGTCCAGCAGCGCCAGCAGTTCGGGAAATTCCTGTCGGAGTTCGGTCTGATCCGCGCGAAGCTGGCCGACGTCGCCGCTCGGACATTCGTCTCGGAATCCATGGTGTACCGGACCGCGGGACTGATGGATCGCGCGATCGCGGGCCTCGACCACGAAGATCCGAGCTACGATCGCAAGACGATCGACCAGGTCGAGGAGTTCACGATCGAGTGCTCGATGATCAAGGTCTTCGCGAGCGAGGCGCTGTCGTTCGCGGCCGACGAGGGGCTTCAGTGCCTCGGTGGGTACGGCTTCTGCGAGGACTACCCTTTGGAGCGGATCTACCGCGGCGAGAGGATCAACCGGATCTTCGAGGGGACCAACGAGATCAACCGAATGCTGATTCCGGGCATGCTGCTTCGCAAGGCGCTCAAGGGCGAACTCCCGTTTTTCGCCGCCGCAAAAAAAGTCGCCGACGAGCTGCTCGGACCGCCCGCGTTCGGCGAGCTGGCCGAGCCCGGCTTCCTCGAGGTCGAAACGAGGCTCGTCGCGTCCATGAAGAAGGTGTTGCTCGCCGCGCTCGGCTTCGCGGCGCAGAAGGTAGGCATGGGGCTCAAGGACCGGCAGGAAGTGCTCTCTGACGCGGCCGACATCGCGATGGAGATCTACGCATGCGAGTCGGGCCTGCTGCGCGCCCTCAAGAAGGCGAAAAGGGTCGGCCAGGACGCCGCCGCACCCATGGGCGACATCGTCACGCTTTACACGCACGACGCGATGGACCGCGTCGCCGTGTGGGGAAGGAACATCCTCGCCAGCGTCGGTTCGGGCGACGAACTGCGGACGATGCTGGCCGGGTTGCGACGGATCGCCAAGCACGACCCGGTCGACCGCGCGAGGCTGCACGACGTCATCGCCGCGCGAATCGTCGAGGCCGAGGGCTACATCTGCTGAACGCCCAGGGGCGTCGACTCGCTCCGAAATGCGCCTTGACCGGGGCTCCACCCTTCTATATAGGGTGGCTTGCATTGCGCGCACGCGCCGTGCGGTGGGGGAACATTGAACAGGTCCAATCGATGGATGGGCTTGGCCCTATCCAGCATTTGTCTTTGGACGGGCCTAGCCATCGCCGCCGAAGACGCCGCCACGGTCGAAGGGCGCGTGGTGATGAAAGGCGCCGGCGTCGGCGCCGTGGTCGTCTTGATCAACGAACTGAAGTTAACTGAAGAGACGGACGCCGACGGCCGGTTCACCTTCAGCAATGTCCCCCTGGGCACCTTCGCCGTGGTCTTGTCGCTCGGAGACGAGACCGCGGTCCACCAGCTCGTCGTCTCCGAGGGCGGGACGAAGCAGGTCGAGTTCGAGGTCGACTGGGCGGTCAGGGGCTACGAGGAGGTGACCGTCGTCGCCGAGGAGTTGGCGGCGAAGGTCGTCGATGCCCCGGCCGCGATCACATCCATCCCCGCCGAGGAAATCAAGCAGCAAGCCTCCGAAGGCCAGGTTCCGAAGATCCTCGAGTTCACGCCCGGAGCCGAGGTGACGCAAAGCGGCCTCTACGATTTCAACTTCAATACGCGCGGGTTCAACAGCTCGCTGAACCGAAGGGTTTCCACGTACATCGACGGTCGCGACGTCGGGGTCGTCCTCCTCGGAGCCCAGGAGTGGGCGGCGATCGCGGGCGGGCTCGACGACGTGGCCAATCTCGAGTTCATTCGCGGGCCGAGCGCCGCGCTGTACGGCGCGAACGCCTCGAGCGGCGTGGTGAACATCACGTCCAAGGCCCCGCGCAACAGCCTGGGCGGTCTTGCGCGCTTCTCCGCGGGCGAGCTGAACTCGACCGGCCTCGACATCCGTCAAGCCTTCAAGATAGGTAGCGGGTGGTACGGAAAGATTCTCGCGGGCTTCAAGAACTCGGGGGATTTCACCGTCTCGCGCGATCCCTTCGGTGCCGACGGTATCGAATTCACCTCGGACGATATCCGGGAACCGGAATACTCCACGTTCTGCTTGAGGGTCGGCGAGAGAAACTGCCTGTTGGAGGAACGGAACCTGAGCCGGATGGAGTATGAGGGTAGCTACGCGCCCGCAAGGGACGAAATCCGGTACGGCTCGGCGCGTTTCGACAAGTACTTGACCGACGAGTCGCTACTCACCTTCGAGGGCGGCTTCTCGCAGATCGAGGGCCCGATTTTCCTGACGGGGATCGGCCGCGTGCAGAATCTCAAATCCCAGCGGCCGTTCGCCCGCTTCGCCTATTCCGACCCGCACTGGAGCGTTCTGGGGCACTACACCTCGCGCGACGGACAACAGCAGAATCTGTCGAAGGCGCTCGTGGTTGACTACGACCTGGACACACAGGACAGGCGATACGGGGTCGAGGGGCAGGGCCACTGGGGCTTCCTCGGCGACACGCTGCGGTTCGTGATCGGGGGGGCGTACACCTGGGAAGACGTCGATAGTCTCGAGGCGACGACCGGACAGCAGACCGTGGTCTACGAGCCGATCCACGCGAATCGCCAGGCGCTGTTCACGCAACTGGATTGGCGGGCCAGCGAGCACTTCAAACTGGTCTTTGCCGCCCGCGAGGATTGGAGCACGTTGCACACCCCGCAATTCTCGCCCAAAGCAGCCTTCGTTTACAGCATCAATCCCGCGAACTCCATTCGCCTGACCTATAGTCAGGCGTTCCAGGTCGCGAACTACTCGGAGTACTTCCTCCACACGGACATCTCGTACTTCCCGATAGGGTCGTTCATCAATCTTTGGTGCGTGCAGCCGTTCTTGCCGAATCCGGTCGACTGCGGGATACCCGCGACGGACGCGAACGGTCAAACGACCTTCATCCCCATCTTGGCCGTTGGGAATGACGACCTGAAGCTGGAGACGACCTCGGCGTGGGAGCTCGGGTACAGCGGGGTGCTGGCATCGAAGGTCTTCGTCACCGTGGACTACTACAGGGCCAAGAACAATAACTTCATCACGGACCTGGTGCCGCAGGTGGGGACGATCCTCGGGGATGTGAACGGGTGCGTTCCCGAACCCAACCTGCCGTCGAACACTCCGGAAGAGGACCTCCGCAAACGGTGCCCGATCAACAGCGACTACGCTCCCTGGTTGAGCACCGACGAGGCGGAGACGACCCTCGTGGGCCCCGGCCTGACGGTCGCCCAGGCTGTGCGCAACTCGATCCAACAGTCCGTTGGAGCGGGCACCCAACCCGACGGGCAAGGGGGCACGGTCAGCCTGGGCCTCGGATTCCGCCTCGCGGAGGACCTCAACGGCAACCCCGTCATCATCGGCCGTACCTACGCCAACGTGGGCCTCGTCAACACGCAGGGGGTCGATTTCGGTTTGCAGTACTTCATCACGCCCAAATGGCGAGTGCAGGCCAGCTACTCCTGGTTTGATTTCGAGATCGTCGATGTCGGCGACCTCCAAGACCTTCGAGACATCCTCCTACCCAACACACCGGAGAACAAGGCGAGCGTGGGTGTGTCCTGGACGGGGAATCGCTGGTTGGTCAGCGCCGCAGGTCGATGGGTCCAGGGATTCCGGTGGTCGGCGGGCGTTTTCGCGGGGGAGGTCCCGAGTTACACGACGGTCGACCTCGGTGCGTCCTTTCGCGTGAACAACCTGGTGCAGGTCGGGGTCAACGTGGCCAATGCAACCGATAGCGTCCATTGGCAGGCATTTGGGGGCGACCAAATAGGGCGACGGGCGCTTGTGAATATGACGCTTACTTGGTAGGGATTTAGGCAGAAGAAAAACGGGGAGTTAGCTTTCACGCACCGAATACCTCCTTATTAGGCAAACTTCTTTCTGCCAAACACCGAAATTGACAGCACATTTAGAAACTTCGAATTTTTGGCACGGTCACGCGACAAAAGGGGGCACCAATATGATCATTCGATTTCCGAGTTTGAGGTCGACTTTTGCCTGGCCCGGCGCGCGAGCGGTTCTGGGCTTCTCGCTCCTGATGGCCGCGTCGAGTGGTTCTTGGGTGTTGGCCCACACCCCGGTCGTCGACGCATCTCTCAAAGACTGGTGCGCTGGCGCGACGACCAACACCGCCGCCGGCGGAGGCCGCGTGGAAGACAGTGCCGCCCAATTGACCTGCGGGACGTGCACCGGCGGTGGGGTTCTCGCCTGCGTGGTGAATTCGGACTGCCCGTCGGGACAAACCTGCGGGAGCCCCGGGTCGAAAACCGAGACGGTTTGGTGGGACAACCGCACCGACGGCGCCGTCAACGACCTCGGTACGGTCGTCATGACCCAGAACGCAACGAATCTTTACATCGGCGCGGAGTTGTGGGTTGACCCCGACCCGGCGTCGCTTCCGTTCGGCGAAATCGCGATTGATTTCACGTCCGGAGGTGTGGGCGAATGGCACGATCCTCGCGGGCTCATGAAGACCCCCGGGCGTTGCAGCGTCTTCACCGACCGAGCGTGCACGTCGAACGCCGACTGCGCGTTCTGCCAGATCTCCGACGAGCCGACCGGGGGCTGCAGCGTTACGGCGACGAAGAGCTGCTTTTCGAGCGCACAGTGTCCCGTCGGAGAAAACTGTCTCCACCGCGTTCGGCCGTGCGGGTCGGCGTGCGATCCCAACATCGGCGACGTGTGCAACACGACCCAGACGTGCGTTGGCTTGGGGGCCGGGGGGCGAAACGTGGGCCTCGGCGTTCACGGCAGCCCCGAAGGCAAGGCCGAGTTTCTCCTCCTCTTCGACTTCAGCTTCTGGCTCGCCGGCACGGGAGAAGCGGTTCAGTTGATGCGGCCCAGGACGCCTGCCGATCCCGTAAATTCGACGACCCCGTGGGTCCCGGTCACGGGATGCGTCCCCGATTTCGCCGGCGACAATACGATCTGCGATTTCCCGCCGGCCGTGAATCCCGGCCAGAGCGGCGGTTCGGGCGGCCCTCCCGGGTCGATCGAGGTCGCGATCCCGTGGAGCGCCTTCGGATGCACCGGATGTCCAGCCGCCTGCGTCTGTCCCGGGTTCGGGCCTGGTGTTCCGTTCCGCTTCAACATGACGATCGCTCGCGGCAACCTGGCTTTTCCCGTCGGAGGGCAGGATTTCACGCCCGACGGCGCCCAAGAAGACCTGATGTCGGAGCCGGTCGCCTTGACGACGTCGACCTCGACGAACGGTTGCACCGGCATGGGAATCGGCACCACGTTCTGCGAGCTTGCCGACGGAAGCTCCGATGCCTTCGTCCCGCGCACCACCGTTCTTGGGAGCGAGACGGCTCCGGGCGGGCGCGTCGTCGGCCTGACCGCGGCGAAGGGTCCCGGCGCGTCGATCACGTTGAGCTGGCTCCCGTCGTGCTCTGCGGCCGACACGAACTACGAAATCTACGAGGGCTCGATCGGCTCTTGGTCCAGCCACGTGCCGGCGTCGTGTGCGACGGGCGGCACGACGGCACCTGTCAGCCCCGCGGCGGGCAGTAGCTACTACCTCGTCGTTCCCACCAACGGGGCTACCGAAGGCTCCTACGGAAAAAACAGTGCATCGGTCGAGCGACCGGTGAGCACATCGGCTTGCGTGGCCCAGGCCGTGGGAACGTGTCCATGAAGTCCTACGCAAGTTCCGGGAGGAAAGTCATGATCGACAAAAAACGGGCCCATCGGACCTTGGTCGCCGCCGGGTTGGCTTTCGCGTTGGCAGGCGCCGCCGCCGCGGCGCAGCTCGAAGGCGAAGCGACGATCGTCTACGACCAGTTCCGCGTGCCGACTGTGATCGCACAGACCGAGCACGATGCCATCTTCCTGCAGGGCTACCTGCACGCCAAGAATCGCTTGTTTCAGATGGAGTTCCAGCGGAGGCTGTTCGCGGGCCGCGTGGCCGAACTCGTCGGCTCGGCCGGGTTGGCGCAAGACGTGCAGCTCCGAACGTTGGGACTGCGCCGCGCCGCGGAGCGGAGCCTTCCTGTCCAGACGCCTGAGTCGATGGCGTGGTTGCAGGCCTATTCCGACGGCGTCAATGCGTTCCTGCAAGACACGTCCCAGCCTCTGCCGATCGAGTTCGGTGCGCTCGAGATCACCCGCGCCGGCATTTCGCCCTGGACGCCCACGGACTGCCTGACGATGGCCAAGGGGCTCGCGTTCGGGCTCTCGTTCGATCTGGGCGACATCGACCGGACCCTCGCGATCCTGAACTTCCGCGGCGTGTGCCCGTTCTTCGGATGCAATGGTCTTCAGTTGTACAACGATGATCTCTGGCGGGTCGCCCCGTTCGAGTCCGCGGTCTCGATTCCATCGCCTCCGCTGCTGTTGCCACCAGACGAACCGACGATCCCGGAGGATCAGGCCTATCCCGATTACATCTCCAACCCGAGCTTCCACGACCTGGTCGAAGGCTACCGCGACCAGATCGCCGGCATCCCGCTCCTGAAGAAGGCCCTCGAATCGGATTTCGGCGAGATGGGGAGCAACTGGTGGGTCGTTTCGGGCGCCAACACCGATTCGGGCTATCCGATGCTGGCGAACGACCCGCACCTGTCGTTGGGCGCTCCCGCCACGTTTTACGAAGTGCATCTGAACGTGACCGGAGGGATCAATGTGACCGGCGTGAGCTTCCCCGGGACGCCCGGGGTCGTGATCGGCTGCAACAACACGATCTGTTGGGGCGCCACCGTCAATGGGATGGACGTCACGGACATCTTCAACGAGGTCTTGGTGGCGCAGATTCCGGGGCAGCCGACCACGCCGACGGCCACTCTGTTTGAGGGATCTCCGGAGCCGCTGCAGTTCGTTCCTCAGACCTTCATGGTCAACGTGTTGGACGGCACGCCCGACAATCAAGTCGATGCAGGCGTGCCGGCGACTTCGGGCGGCATGACGCTGATCGTGCCGCGGCGCAACAACGGGCCGATCGTGCAGGTCTCGTACAATCCCTCTTCGCCGACCCCTCTCACCGGTCTCAGCGTGGCCTACACCGGATGGAGCGCGACCCACGAGGTCGAGACCCTGCGCCGGTTCGCGCGCGCGGGGAGCATGCAGGACTTCAAGGACGCGCTGCAGTTCTTCGACGTCGGCTCGCAAAACTGGGCGTACGCGGACGTCAACGGCAACATCGCGTACTACACGAGCGGCGAGCTGCCGCTCCGCCAGGACCTGCAGACCCAACTGTTTCCCGGGGGACTTACGCACCCGGGTCTGATCCGGGACGGCACGAACACGAACAAGCACCAGTGGCTGCCCCTCACGGGTCCACCGCCGCCGAATCAGGCGCTCAGCACGCAGATCCTGCCGTTTGCGGAGATGCCGCAGGTTGAAAACCCGCCGAGCGGGTACATCCTGAACGCAAACAACGATCCGATCGGAACGACGCTCGACAACAACTCGTGGAACCAGTTCCGCGCCGGGTTCAACGGCGTGCTGTACCTCAGCGCCGGCTATGCTTCCGGCGAACGACTCGGGAGCATCCAGCGTCAGTTCGACACCCTGCTGGCCGGAACGGACACCCTCTCCGTCTCCGAATCGATTGCCGTCCAGGCGAACAACCAGATGCTCGACGCCGAGGTCCTCTCCCCGTACCTGCTCACCGCCTACGCGAATGCCGTGGCGCCCGGCGCGGACCCCCTGCTCCAGGCGATCGTCGCCGACCCGCGCATCGGCGATGCGATCGGACGTCTCGGGGCGTGGGACTTCAGCACCCCGACCGGCATCCAAGAAGGGTACGACCCGTTCGACATCCCGGGCGCGCTGGCAACCCCTGGTGCCCCGGAAATCAACGCCAGCATCGCGGCGACGATCTACTCCGTTTGGCGTGGTCAGTTGGTCCAGCGGGTGATCGACGGGACGCTCGCGCCGTTGGCGGGGCTGGGCGCCTACGCGCCGGGTAGCGACCAGGCCATGAGTGCGCTGCGAAGGCTCCTCGAGAACTACCCGACCAACGGCGGGTTCGGTGCGTCGCTGCTCAATTTCTTCCGCGTGCCGGGCGTTGCGAATCAAGACGTAGCGCGTGACATCATCCTGCTCGAGAGCTTGCGCAACGGGCTGAATCTGCTGTCTTCTGCGACGTTCGAGCCGGCGTTTGCCAACTCCTCGGATTTGAACGACTACCGCTGGGGCAAGCTCCATCGCGTCGTGTTCGCGCACTACCTGGGAGGCCCCTTCAACATCCCGCCTTCGGGGGCGCCGGCGCCGGTCAATCCCCTCGGAGCCGCTCTTCCAGGGTTCCCACGCGCCGGCGGCCGGGGAGCCATCGATGCCTCGTCCCACTCCACCCGTTCCGACGGCGTGAACGAGTTCATGTTCTCGAGCGGTCCGGCGCGCCGTATCGTCGCGACGATGAGCCCCGGATGCCCCGACGTTATCGAAGTCATCCCGGGTGGCGAAGATGGTGCTCCGGGCAGTCCGCACGGCACGGACCAGCTGGCGTTGTGGCTCGTCAATGCCAACAAACCGCTGCCCGTGTGCCTGTCCGAAGTCATCGAGCACGCGGTCGAGACCGTCCAACTCGCCTGCGGAAACGGTGTGGTCGATCCCGGTGAGACATGTGACGACGGGAACACCGCCGACGGCGACTGCTGCTCGTCGATGTGCCAACTCGACGCCGCGGGCACAACGTGCAGCGACGGCGACGCCTGCACCCTCGGCGATACGTGCGACGCGATCGGCGGTTGCGTGAGCGCTAGCACGGTCGTTTGCGATGCGCCCGATCAGTGCCACACGGCCGGTACCTGCGACCCCGGCACGGGCGTTTGCTCCAATCCTGAGTTGCCGGACGGCACGGTGTGTGACGACGGCGATCCGGCGACGCCCGGCGATAGCTGCCAGGCCGGCGTCTGCACCGGCTCGAGTTGCAACGTTCAACCCAGGCCGAAGAGTTCCGGGTACTACAAGAAGTTGTGCAAGAGGGGCATACCCCGGCCGTCCCACACCGACGCGCTCACCGACGCGGATGCGGAATGCGTTGGTCAGTTGACGACCACCTTCGCAGGTATCACGACTGCAACCGAGATCTGCGAAATCTTCAACCACGAACCCAATGGCGGCCCCGATTGGGAAGACGGCGAGCATGGAAACCAGTGCACCAAGGCCGACTACGAGTTGATGGGCTTGGCACTCAACATCTGCCGCGAGTACGTCTGCACGTATCAGGAAGTCGACTCGGCCTGCGGCAGCGACCACGACTCTCACAACCGGTGGCAGACCACCGTTTCCGCATCGTTGGCAACGACGGATGCGATCCTTTCCGACCCGGCGCGAAACAAGACCACCTGCAAAGACGCAAGGTGCCTCGCCAAGGAAATCAACAATGGCAAGGGCGTCCACCAGGTTTCGCTGACTCTCGCCAAGGAAGCCGGCAACCACATTCGTCTGAGCTGGGAGAACCCGGTCATGGACGACGGCAGTGGCGCGGGAGTCGGGTACTCGATCTGGCGGCGGGCGTTGAATGCCGACGCTGTGTTCGTGAAGATCTTGGAAACGACCGCCAT
>JAQBEH010000066.1:0-24993 GCA_032124015.1 Acidobacteriota bacterium | reverse complement strand
CTACCCGAGTGGTGACACAAGGAGATTGACCAACGATCTGAGCGGGTACGGCAATCTCTCGGTCTCGGCGACGGGGCGTTCCCTCGCCGCCGTGCGGAAGACGGAAGTCGGAAACGTCTGGATCGCTCCCCTGGACGGCGGGGAGGGCCCGCATCCGATCACGTTCGCCACCGGAGCCACGGGCTCCTCGAGGGAATCCGCGCCGCTCCCCGGTGGTGCTGTTGCATTCACCGTGAACGACGGTGACAGGACTCATCTTTGGCGTTCGGAGCGGGACGGTTCGCAGCGGAGTCAGCTCGAATCCCAAGCGCTCTATGCCGGGAAACCCCTCTTCTCCGAGAAGGCCGGCATCGTGTTCGCCGCGATCGACGAGAAGGATCTCGTGAACCACATCTGGCGTGTCGATCCCGATGGCGGCGGATTGCGTCAGCTCACGACCGGCAAGGGAGAGACGCTCATGAGCCTGTCCGACGACGGGCGGACGGTTATCTTCCAGAAATGGGATGATCCCACATCGTTGTGGTCGCTGGATCCGTCGACAGGAGGCGAGCCCAAGCGTCTCGCGTCCGATTCCGTTTCCGACGCCGCGCAGGTCTCACCGGACGGCCGCCTGGTCCGTTATGGCGCGTTCTCGGAAGTTCAGGGCCGGATCTACACAGGGGAAATCGTGATCCCCGTGGCGGGAGGCCCGCCGGTGGCGAAGTTCCTTCTCCCTCCGGGACAGACCACGAGCGAATGGTCCCCCGACAGCAAGTCCGTGACTTACGTCGATCGGAACAAGGGCTGGAACCTGATGCGCCAACCGATCGCCGGGGGCGAGCCCACGCCGCTGACGCGATTCACGGAAGGTCAGACCACCGATTTTTCCTGGTCGCCGGACGGCAAGAAGATCGCCGTCGTGCGCCGGATCGGACGGAGCGAATCGGTCTGGGTGGTCGAGCCCGGGAACGGCGCGCCGAAGCAGCTTGCGAACTTCGCAACAGGCGCGATTACCGAATGCCACTGGGCCCTCGACGGGAAGAGCGTCGTGTTCACCTACGGCACTTCGAGCCAGGACGTCGTGCTGATCGGAAACGTCGGGTAGAACCTCCTGCGGCGCAGGCTACACACACGGGAGACAGTCGAGAATTTCGACCCGCGCTTCCTTTCCGGCCTCGATGGTAACGATGGTGTCGATGTACAGGCTCGCCGGGCCGCCGCGATTGATGTCGTACGCGCGCAACGTGTACTCGCCGGGCGGCAGGTCGAACGTCGCAAATCCCGCCTCATCGGTCTTGCCCGTCAGGCGGAGTTCCAACACCTCGACGCGCTTGTCGGGCAGACCCTGACCGTCCCAGAAGACAAAAACAACCAGCTTGCCGGGTTCGACCGGTGCGAACGGTTCATTGGAGTCGGGCGATCGCACCGGAGACGTTGCATTCTGACACGAGGCGGTCAGTAGCACGGCACTGATCACGAGGGCCAACGTCGTTCTGCCCATCTTGTCACCTCCGCAGGTAGCTCTAGTCTTCCTCGATAATACTTCACGGCCTCGACTAGGCACCGTCCTGTCGTGCTAGCCTCGCCCGCCCACGGAGGGGGACGGCATGTGGCGGCGTCTGCTCAAGATCGTTCTCGGGATTGCGGTCGGTCTCGTTCTCATCGTCGCGGGGGCGCTCGCCTACATCGACTGGAGCGGCATCCCGCGGTACGCGCCGCAGAAGGTCGAGCTGCACGTCGACGTCACTCCCGAGAGGGTGGAGCGGGGAGGGCACACGGTGCAGCTGCTGTGTGCGGCGTGCCACCTCGACAACAAGACGGCGAGCCTCGCTGGCAAGCCGATGCTCGACCTGCCCGCGCAGTTCGGCACCGCCCACACGGCGAACATCACGCGCGACCCTGAGACGGGAATCGGGAGTTGGACCGATGGCGAGCTCGCCTATCTCTTGCGCACCGGCGTCACGCGCGACGGCCGCTACACGCCACCCTGGATGGTCAAGCTCCCGAACATGGCCGACGAAGACCTGAAAGACGTGATCGCGTTCTTGCGCTCCGACGATCCGCTCGTACGCCCGATCAAGGCAAAGCGGCCGGCCTCGAAGCCCAGCCTGTTGACGAAGGCCCTGAGCCGGATCGCATTCAAACCCCTTCCGTATCCCAAGGCGCCGATCGTGGCCCCCGATCCTGCCGACAAAGTGGCCCACGGCCGTTACCTCGTTCAGGCGCGCGCCATTTGCTTCCCCTGTCACTCCGCCGACTTCGCCAAGGTCGACGATTTCGTGCCCGAACGGTCGGCGGGGTACCTCGGCGGCGGAAACGCCATGCCCGACATGAACGGACGGATCGTGAAGACGGCCAACATCACCCCGGACCTGGAGACCGGCATCGGCAACTGGTCCGAGGACGAGTTCGTACGCCTCCTGCGCTTCGGCGTGCGACCCGATTTCACCGTGATCGCCTATCCGATGGTGCCGTTTCCCGAGCTGAGCGACGAAGATGCGCGGGCGATCTACGCATACTTGCGCACCGTACCTCCGATCAAAAACGCGGTGGCCCGGCCCGCCGCAATCACCGTCGATGGGGTGGACGCCGGCCGCGCCGCCTACTACCGCTATGGCTGCAACAGTTGCCACGGCGACACCGGCGTCGGAATCTACGACCTTCGAAAAGGGGCCAAGGACTTCGCGACCGACGACGAGCTCATCGCGTACATAAGGCATCCCGAAATCGCCAAGCCCGGCGTGAAGATGCCGACTTGGGACGGAGTGATCGCCGAGGCGGATTACGCGCCCCTGGCCGCCTTCGCGCGGAAGCTAGGCATGGACGCCCGCCCGCCGGCGCCGTAGTCTCGCCAAGCCCGTCGTCCGTGTGGTTACCCTTCTCTTCCCGGTTCGGGCGGCACGCCGCGGCAATGCGCGGCGACGATCGCCGCGTCGCTTCGCTCCGGCGCCTCGCGGCCTCAAAAGGAAGAATCGGCCGCTCTTCGCAAGGGCCGCCCGAACCGGAAAGAGAAGGGTAACCACACGGACGACGGGCTAGTAACCCTCGCCCTCTGCGGCGCTTGGCGTCTTACCACGGTGCATGCGGAACACGACGACGAAGTAGCCGATCGCGAGAGGGAAGCCGACGAGCCACCAGGACAACGCGGTCGCAAGTCCGGCCCGGTCGTTTCCGGCGGCGTAAGCGGTGATCGCCAACGCGGGATCGCCCGACGAGCGGAGCAAGGCCGGAAACGAACAGGCGGCAGTCGCGACCATGAGTCCTGCGAGAAAAGCGCAAGATCCCAAAAACGCCCTCCGGTCGGCGCTACGGCGAATGGCGTGTGTCGCTGCGACCAGCCCGACGATCGCGGCGAAAGCACCCACCCAGGCGAACGGGCGTGAAGGAAACGCCGCGAGAAAATCCGGAGCGGCGCTGCGGGTTGCGACGGTGACGATCGGCCAGAGCACGGCGACCACGAGGAATAAGCGCGAAGCCGCACGGCGTGCGCGCGCTTGCAGCGGTCCGTCGGTTTTCCACGCGAGAAAAGCCGCCCCGTGGGCCGTCAGTGCCACGAGGGCGAAGACGCCGGTGAGCACGGTGTACCAGTCGAGGATTCCGACGGGATTCTCCGTCATGAAATTCGTGAAGAGTGGGAGGGAAAACCAGCCCTGAGCGTCCAAGGGAAGGCCCCGCACGAGGTTGCCAAGCGCGGCGCCGAACAGCACGGCGAGTGAGGCGGAGGCGACCGAGAACGTGACGTCCCAGAACGAGCGCCACAGCGGAGCGGTGACGTGGCTGCGAAACTCGATCGCGATGCCGCGCAGGATCAACGCCCAGAGCACCAGGAAGATGGCGAAGTAGAAACCGGAGAGCCCCGACGCCAGGGCCTTCGGGAAGGCGACGAACAGCGTCCCGCCGGCTGCGAGCAGCCAGACTTCATTGCCGTCCCAGAACGGCCCGATGGCGCCGAGCACGCGGCGGCGCTCCTCGTTCGTTTTCGCCACGACGAGGTGCAGCACGCCGGCGCCGAAGTCGAAGCCGTCGAGCACGACGTAGGCCGTCAGCATCGCGGCGGCGATTGCAAACCAGAGCTCAACCATGGAGCGCCTCGTGCGGCTCGGGGCCGTGCGTGATCTCGCGGCCGACGAGGTAGACGAACAGCAGGCCCAGCACGAAGTACAGCCCCGTGAATCCGATGAGGGTGAACAGGGCAGTGCCCGACGACACGTTCGGGCTCGAGCCGTCTTTCGTCCTGAGCAGGCCGTAGACGAGCCAGGGCTGCCGGCCGAGCTCCGCCGTGATCCACCCCGCCGCCGTGGCGATGTAGGGGAAGGGGAACGCCAGCATCAGGGCCCAAAGCACCGGACGCGTCGCGTGAAGACGCCCACGCCACAAGAATCCGGCCGCAAGCGCCATCAGCCCGATGAACAGCGTGCCCAAGCCCGCCATCACGTGGAAGGCGTAGTAGAGGAGCTCGATGTTGTCGGGCCACGCGTCTTCCGGGAAAGCGTCGAGGCCGGCCACGTCGCTGTGGAAGGTCCCGAAGGCGAGGAAGCTCAGCGCCCCCGGGATGCGGATCGGATTGTCGAGCCGTCGCGCCGCGACGTTGGGTTGGCCGATCAACGTGATGTCGGCCATGGCGCCGCTTTCGAATCGACCCTCCATCGCGGCGAGGGCAACAGGCTGGAATTTCGCGACCATCTTGGCCTGGTGGTCGCCCGTCGGGAACGCCACGAGGAAGCTCGCGATCAACCCCGCGATCACGCCGACCTTCAAGAATCGGCCGGCGGCTTCGGCGTGCTTACCCTGCAGCGTGTACAAGGCCCCGGTGGCGGCGACGACGAACGACGCGGTGACGACCGTCGCGATCATGTTGTGCGCGTAGGCGGCAAGCGCCCAAGGGTTGAACAGGAAAGCGCCGAAATCCGTGAGGCGCAAAGCGCCGTCCGGGCCGATCACCGCTCCTACCGGGTGTTGCATGAACGCGTTCGTCGCGATGATGAAATAGCCGGAGAGCCAGCTCCCGAACCAGAGTGCGACGGCCGCCGCGAAGTGCGTTTTCGGCCCGAAGCGTTTTTCGCCCCACACGAGGACGCTCAAGAACGACGACTCAAGGAAAAATGCGAACAGCCCCTCCATCGCGAGCGTGTGACCGATGACGGGGCCGGCGAACGTCGAAAACCTCGCCCAGTTGGTGCCGAACTGGAACTCCATCGGTATGCCCGTGACGACGCCCATCGCGAAATTGAGAGCAAAAATACGGATCCAAAAGCGCGCCGCGTCGTTCCAGCGCGCATCCCGCGACCTAAGGGCAAGTGCCTTCATCACGACGATGAGGAAGGCGAGCCCCATGGTCAGCTGCGGGAACAGGTAGTGGTAGACGATCGTGAACGCGAACTGGAGCCGATGCCAAAAGAGCGCGTCGCCGCCGACCATGCGTTCAGGATAGCGCGTTCGCCTCTCACATCCCGTACAATCCCCCGGCGCCATCCCGACGGAGGTGCGCGCCGGGAGATTCACATGATGAAGCGTGGATGGAAAAGCGCTCTAGTCCTGGCCGTAGCAGCCGGCCTCGCCATCGTCGCGGCGACCGCCAAGACGAAAATCGCGGAGACCCCCGAGGCCAAACAGGCCCCCGAGGGACCGCCCAAGAAGATCCTGGTCTTGGCCATCGTCACCGACCCGACCAACCGCACGAGATTCGAGGACGCGCTTTCCGGGGAGTTGTCCCTGCGCGGCGCCAAAGCGGTGTCGTCGTTCGTTTCGTTCCCGGAACTCCCCACGGAGCGCGCGGTTTTTGAAAAGACGCTCGTCGCCGATGGCTTCGACGCGGTGACGGTGAGCCGGCTCGTCGGAAAAGACGACAAGCTCGTGTGGACTCCGGGGATGCAACAGTACTCGAGCAGCTACGTCGGCCTGGGCCCCTGGGGCGCGTACTGGTACACGTACCAGTTGGTCAATATCCCGGGCTACCTCAACGCCGAAACGAGCGTTCGCATCCGGACCGATATGTGGCGCACTTCAGGAACGGATGGCCACCTGGTGTGGTCCGGAACGACCGACACGTTCGAACCGACGACGATGACCCAGGCGGCCTACGAGATCGGGGTGGCCGTCGCGAAGTCTCTAGCGAAGGCCAAGCTCATTTAGCGCCGGACGATTTCTCCATCGCGCGGGCCTTCCGGGCGACCTCAGCGGCGGTCGGCGGATACTTCTCGAACCCCTTGTCCAGGGACCGTGCGAGCTTGTCCGGTGGGTCGTTCGGACCGTCGTAGGTATCGTGGAGGTACAAACGCCACGCGAGTGAGGACGTCTTGACGTCCACCAGGTCCACGATCAGTGACGCGGCCTGCTCCGTGAATTGCAGGGTGGCGGCCGCAGGATCGGACCAGTTGTAATGCTTCAGAGATCCGGCGCTCGTCGTGATCTCTTTCCCGTTTCCGATGTCTCCCTGATAGCGGACGTAGAGGTCCGGCTTTTGATCCGCGGTTACGGGAAGGAGGCCGGCGGTTTTGAGCCGCACCGAGATGGCGTGTTGCACGCGCTCCCTCATGGTCGGGTCAGCGAGCACGCCGCGATGCCCCTCGTCGATCCCCGGGATCCAGGCCCACGTGTTGTAGTTCTTGAAATCGGCCTTCGGGTTGAAGTCGACGTCCACCGCCCCCGCACGCGCCGCGCCGACGGCGAGCAAGCCGGTTGCTAGAACCATGGCCAAGAAACGCATCACGACTCCTATGGGTTTTGCGGCGGTGGCTGCCAGCCGCCGCCCAAGGCCTTGTAGAGCGAAACGATGGCGGTCAGCTCGTCGCGCCTTGCGCGGGCCAGCACGATTTCCGCCGGGAAGAGCTGCTGCTGGGCGTTCACGACCTCGAAATACGACGAGAGGCCCGAGAGATAGCGGATATTGGCGATTCGAACGGCTTCTTCGAAGGCCGTGACCGACGCGATCAGCTCCGTCTTCACGTGGGCGAGCTTCTGCTTGGCGACGAGCGCGGTCGATACCTCGCCCAGGGCGCTCGTGACCGTCTTTTCGTACGACGCGAGCGACTGCTCCCACTGGGCAACCGTGGCCGCCTTGGCCTGCTTGAGACGGCCCCCCTGGAAGATCGGGCCGAGGAGGCCTGCGCCGACCGACCAGGTTTGGTTCGCGCCGAAGATCTGGGACAGCTCCGGGCTGAGACCTCCGAACAGGCCCGTCAAGCTGATCGTCGGGAAGAAGTTGGCGGTTGCGACGCCGATGGCGGCGTTCGCCGCGTGGAGCTCGTACTCGGCTTGGCGTACATCCGGACGGCGCTCGAGCAGGGTCGACGGGAGACCGGGAGGTGCGTCGGGACAGATCAGCTGTTCGGTAAGGGCGGTTCCCCGTGCGACCGGCCCGGGTTGGCGCCCGACCAGGAGGTTGATTCGGTTTTCCGTCTGGACGATCCGGCGCTCGAGGTCCGGGATCTGCGCGGCCGTCGACTTCAGGGCCCCCAGCGCGTAGGAGGTCTCGAGCGCGCTCGCCGCGCCCCCCTGCAAACGGCGGTCGAACAGGTCGTACATCGCCTGGTACGCGGCCGTAGTGTGTCTGGCGATTTCAAGCTCGTCGTCCAAGGCCAGGAGCTCGAAGTAGGACTGCGCGACGTCCCCGGCAAGAGTGAGGAGCACCCCCTGGCGGGCCTCTTCGGTGGCGAGGTAGGAGTTCAGCGCTTCTTCGTTGAGCCGGCGGACGCGCCCCCAAATGTCCAACTCCCACGAGATGTTGACGTTGGCCGAGTAGGCACTCGAGGGGTCTCCCGAGGCGTCGATCGTCTCAGGCAGTCGCCGGTAGTCGTACCCCGCGCCGTATCCGATCTGGGGGTAGAAATCCGATTTCGCGATCCCGTATCGTGCACGCGCCTCTTCGACCCTTGCCGCGGCGATGCGCGCGTCGAAACCCGTGGCGACCGCCTCGTCGACGAGCGCCTTCAACGTGGCGTCCCCGAAAACTTCGAACCATGGGGTATCGGTGAGGGCCTTCGCTTCGGCCGCCTGCTCCTCTCCGAAATAACGATCGGGTGTTGCCATCTCGGGACGTTTGTAGTTCGGCCCGACGGCGCAGGAGGCGAGCGACGCGATGAGTACGGTGCCGGCCGCGCGACGCATCATGCGTGGCCCCCTTCGGGAGCGGCCGGCGCCTTGGCGGCGCGGTGCTTCTCCGCGCCCGAGAGGCGCTCGACCAGCACGAACAGCGCCGGAATGATGAAGATCGCGAGGCCCGTGGCGACGGACATCCCCGCGATCACCGTGGTTCCCAGAATGCGCCGCGAGAACCCGCCCGCGCCCGATGCGACGTAGAGGGGCACGCAGCCCAGGATGAATGCGAAGGACGTCATCAGGATCGGCCGCAGGCGCAAGCGAGCGCCCTCGAGCGCCCCGTCGATGAGCGATTTACCCTTTTCGAACTCCATCTTGGCGAACTCGACGATGAGGATGGCGTTTTTAGCGGCGAGCCCGATCAGCATGATCAGCCCGATCTGCCCGTACACATCGAAGTCGTACTTGCGCAGCAGCAGGCCCCCGAACGCCCCGAACACGGCGACGGGGACCGAGAGCAGCACCGAAAACGGCAGCGACCAGCTCTCGTACATCCCCGCGAGAATCAGGAACACGAAGACGATCGAGAGGGCAAGAATCGGGGCGGCGCTTCCGGCGTGCTTCTCCTGGTAGGAGAGATCCGCCCACTCGAACCCCATCCCCTGCGGCAGGACTTCGGCTGCGACCTGTTCGAGGGCGTCCATCGCCTGGCCCGAACTGTAGCCGGGAGCCGGCTGGCCGGTCACCTGCACGGCGCGGAAGAGGTTGAAGCGGTTCGTGTACTCGGGCCCCGCGATGCGTCGGATTGTGGTCAGAGCCGAGAGCGGAACCATCTCCCCGGAATCGTTCTTGACGTAAAACGTCCCAATCTGGTCGGCATCGACGCGTGCGTCGCCTTCGGCTTGCAGGTAAACGCGCCATTGGCGCCCGAACCGGTTGAACTGGTTGATGTACGCCCCGCCGAGGTTGGCCTGCAGCGTCTGATAGACCTCGGAGATGGGCACGCCCTGCTTCAACGCCTTGTCGCGATCGACGTCCGCGAACACCTGCGGAACGTCGGCCCGGAACACGGTGGACAAACGAGTCAGTTCGGGGCGTTTGCCGGCCGCCTCGATGAACTTCTTGACGTTCGCGTCGAGGAAAGCGACGTCTTTGCCCTCGCGGTCTTGCAAGTAGAGCGAAAAACCGCCCGAGGCCCCCAACCCCGCGATCTCCGGAGGAGGGAAGCCGAACACGATCGCCTCGGGGATCGTCGCCCGAAACTCCTTGTTGAGCCTCGGGATCAACGCGTACACCGTGTCTTCGAACTTCTTGCGCTCGTCCCACGGCTTGAGCGAGACGAAGAAGAACGCGTTGTAGCTGGCGCTGGCCCCCGTCAGCATGCTGTAGCCGCCGACCGAGTTGAAGTGCTCGACCGCCTCCGTCTTCGCGAGAATGGCCTCGACCTTCTTCGTGACCTGGTTCGTGCGCTCGAGCGACGCGGCGTCGGGGAGTTGGACGTTGAGGAAGAAGTAACCCTGGTCTTCCATCGGGAGGAAGCTCTTGGGAATTCGCGAGCCGAACCAGCCCGCGAATACCGTGAAGCCGGCCAAGAGCGCAAGTGTCAGGATCATGCGGCGAATCAGGAGGTGCGAGACGCCGACGTAGCCATTGGTAACGCGGAGAAACCCGCGATTGAACGCGCCGAAGAAACGGCCGAGCGGCCCCCGCGCCTCCTTGCGCGGACGCAACATCAAGGCGCAGAGCGCCGGGGAAAGCGTCAGCGCGTTGAACGCCGAGATGAGAACAGAGACCGCGATCGTTACCGCGAACTGCTTGCTGAGGCGCCCCTGGATGCCCGGCGTGAACGCGATCGGGATGAACACCGACGCAAGGATCAAGGCGATGCCGATGACGGGGCCGGTGACCTCCTCCATCGCCTTGTAGGTCGCCTCCTTCGGGGACATCCCGTGCTCGATGTGGTGCTCGACCGCCTCGACCACGACGATCGCGTCGTCGACCACGAGTCCGATCGCGAGCACGAGGCCCAGAAGCGACAGTGTGTTGACCGAAAAACCCAGCATCGGGAACACGGCGAACGTGGCCACGAGCGACACGATGACGGCGATCATCGGAATCAGCGTCGCGCGCCAGCTCTGCAGGAACAGGAACACCACGATGAGGACGAGGGCCATGGCCTCGAGCAAGGTGTGGATGATGTCTTCGATCCCGGCCGTCACGGGGAGCGTCGTGTCGAGCGAGATGACGTAGTCGAGGTCGGAAGGGAACGCCTTCTTAAGGTTTTCGACCGCCGCCTTGACCCCGTCGGCAACCGCCAACGCGTTCGACCCCGGCGCCTGGTAGATGGCGACGATCCCTGAGGGCTTTCCGTCTAGGCCTCCGAACTGGTTGTAGTTGAGCGCGCCGAGCTCGATGCGGGCGACGTCGCCCAGGCGGACGACCGATCCGTCGGGGTTGAGCCGGACGACGATGTTTGCGAACTCGTCGGCCTCGACGAGTCGGCCCTGGGCGCGCACGGTGTAGGTGAACTGCTGGCCCGACGGCGCGGGCTCGGCCGCGATCTTCCCGGCCGGATTCACGTTGCTTTGCGCCTGGACTGCCTGCGAAAGATCGGCGATCGTCAGCCCGAGGCTCGCGAGTTTGTCCGGCTGCACCCAGATCCGCATCGCGTAGTCCGCACTGCCGAAGATCGTGATCTGGCCGACGCCCTTCACGCGATAGAGAGCGTCCTTGATGTTGATGGTCGCGTAGTTCCCTAGGAAGAGGCTGTCGTAGCTCCCGTTGGGGGAGTAGAGCGAGACGAGCAGGAGCGGCAACCCCATTGACTTGTTGACGGTCACACCGAACTGGTTGACGGATGTCGGGAGGTTGGGCGACGCCTGCGAAACGCGGTTCTGGGCGTTGACCTGATCCATGTCGACGTTGGTGGCGATGTCGAAGGTGACCTGGAGCGTCAACGTGCCGTCGTTGGCGTTGATCGACTTCATGTAGAGCATGTTGTCGACGCCCGACATCTGCTGTTCCAGCGGAGCGGCGACGGATTGCTCGATGGTGAGAGCGTCGGCGCCGATGTAGCTCGTCGTGATCTGGATCAGGGGCGGCGTGATTTCCGGGAATTGTGCGACGGGCAGCCCGGTGATCGTCACGGCCCCCGCGATCACCATGATGATCGCGATCACAATCGAAAGAACCGGCCGGTCGATGAAGAGGCGCCCCACCGTTCAACTCGCCTCGGGCGGGGCGGGCTTGGCGACGACCTTGGCTCCGGTACGGACGAACTGAAGCCCCTCGACGACAACCTGATCGCCCGGCTCGAGCCCCTCGTCGATGACCCAAAGGTTGCCGAAGCGCGGTCCCGGAACGACCGCTTTCACCTCGGCTGTGCCGTCGGGTTTGACGACGCCGACGAGAAACGAACCTTGTAGCTCGCTGACCGCGCGCTGCGGGACGAGGAGCGCGCCTTTTTTCTCGCTCACCACGGCGCGCACCTTGGCGTACTGACCCGGGCGCAAGAGGCGGCCGGGATTCGGGAACTCGCCGAGCACGATGATCGTTCCCGTAGTGACGTCGACCTGGCGGTTGAGCGCGGTCGCGGTCCCTTTCTCGGGGTAGAGGGTTCCGTCCGCCAGGATCAGCTCGAGTACGACCTTTCCATGGCCGGCTTCAGTCGCCTCGTTCAACCGAGCCGCGGCCGACATGTACTCCTGCTCGCTGATCGGAAACTCCACTTTGATCGGGTCGACGGCCGAGACCGACGTGAGGACGACCTGCCCGTCCACGAGATCCCCGACCTGGCCTTGAGCGATCCCGGCGATGCCGTCGATCGGTGAACTCACCTTCGTCCACTGGAGGTTGAGTTGCGCCTGTTCCTGGTTCGCCTTGGCGGCGGCCAGAGCCGCCGTCGCCTCATCCCGAGCGGCGGTCGCGTTGTCGAGCTCTTGCTGGCTGACCGCCTGTTGCGCGACGAGCGGGGTGTACCGGTCGACGTCCACGATGGTCTTCGCGAGATACGCTTCCGCGCGGCCTACGCTACCGGTCGCCTGGTCATACGCGGCTTGGAACTGGCGCGGATCGATCTCGAACAGCGCCTGCCCCTTGTGCACGAGCGATCCTTCGGCGTAGACGCGACGAAGGAGGTAGCCCTGCACCTTGGGACGTATCTCGGCGGTGACGGTTCCTTGGAGCGTTCCGATCCACTCCTTGACGACGGGAACGTCCTGCTGGACGACCGGCGTCACGAGGACCTCGGTCGGGCCCGGCGGCGGCGGCGCGTCTTTCTTTCCGCAGCCCAGACAGACAAAAATGAGGGCGGCAGCAATCGCTGAAAAACGTCGGTTCATGAGTTCGCGGCCTCCGCGCGGATCGACCGCGATCACTACTTCGTTTTGGGCTTGGCCTTGGTCTTTACGTCGGAGAGCCGGCCGGGCTGACTCGATTGGCTCGCAACGGTCAAGTTCCTCTTGTCATCAACCGTGACCTGTGCCGCGCCGATGATCGTCCCCGTGCCCTTCCCGTCCGCATCCAACTCCAACTGGATAAATCCGATCGGGTATTTCGCCGCGGCGGGCCCGCCTTCGGTAAGTCCGACGAACGGGCGATTGGAGGCGAGGATCACGACCCTGCCGTTTTCCGTCTGCCGCTGGCGCGCGATCGAGATCGGGTAGCCGTCGCTGGTGCCGATGCGGATCGTCCCGGCGCGGGTCTCGGGGATCGCGTTGATGAGCGCCGACTGGCCCGTCGTCTCGAGGGTTGTCATGAGCGACTCGGCGACCTCGTCGGTCGTGTAGTTCTCGATCCAGATCTGCACGGGTTTTCCCATGGCGCCCGGGGCGTTCATGCTGATGAGCACGGCGGTGAACTCGTCCGCCATCGGCTTCTTCTCCGCGGCGAATCCGGGAGCGGCAAGCAGCATGAGAACGGCGACGGTGGCGACGATTCGTTTGAACATGATTCGGTCTCCTTAGCCGAACATTCTAGCCGGTGTTCCCGGCACCCCGCACTAACGCCAGGGTATTCTGCCCGCCGGAGGACGCCTTCATGGATGCCAATGCCTACGACCTCATCGTCATCGGATCGGGACCCGCGGGGGAGAAGGGTGCGCTGACCGCCGCGTTTTTCGGAAAAAAGGTCGCCCTCGTCGAAAAGCACGCGCTCGTCGGGGGGGCCGTGGCGAATACGGGGACGCTTCCCAGCAAGACCCTGCGCGAGACCGCCCTGGCGCTTTCCGGCTTGAGAGCAAGGGAACTCTACGGGGTCGACCTCTCGCTCGGCCGCGAAGCGACGGTCACGGACTTCATGCACCACGAAAAGATCGTGGCGGCCAAAGAACGGGCCAGGATCCACCAGTACCTGAAGCAGTTGCACGTCACTCTGATCCACGGCACGGCCGCCTTCGTCGACGCCCACACCCTGCGTGTGAACGGAGAAGGCGGCGAGAGCACGCTCCGGGCCGACACGATCTTGATCGCGACGGGATCGTCGCCGTTCCGTCCCAAGGGATTCGACTTCGCGGACGACCGGATCTGCGATTCCGACGAGATCCTCCACCTCGCTCGGATGCCCAGGACGATGGTCGTCGTCGGCGGTGGCGTGATCGGAAGCGAGTACGCCTGCACCTTTGCGACGCTAGGCACCAAGGTCCACGTCGTTGACGGCCGCGGCAGCCTCCTCCCGATGCTGGATGCGGAGGTCTCCGCGGCGCTCTCCCGAGCGATGGAGGGACTCGGCATCGTCTTCCATTGGAACGAGCGCGTCACCGCGTGCGACGCGCCCCCAGGCGGCGGGGACGTGACGGTGCATTTGTCCTCGGGGGCGGTTCTGAAAGCCGACACCGTGCTCGTCGCCGCGGGCCGGACGAGCAACACGGAATCGCTGGGTCTTGAAGCGGCCGGCGTGACGTTGGGGAATCGCGGTCTGATTCCGGTCAACGCGCAATACCGCACGAACGTCCCGCACATCTACGCGGCGGGCGACGTCGTCGGGGCCCCCGCGCTCGCGGCGACCGGGGTCGAACAGGCCCGCGTCGCGATGTCCCACGCCTTCGACCTCGGATTCAAGTCCGAGCTTGCGCCGATCTTGCCCTACGGCATCTACACGATCCCGGAAGTCAGCATGGCGGGGGAGACCGAGGCCTCGCTCCAAGAAAAAAAGATCGACTACGTCGCAGGCCGCGCCCTCTACCGCGAGAACGCCCGCGGACAGATCATCGGCGACCGGCACGGTTTCTTGAAGCTGCTGTTCCGCCGGAGCGACATGAAGCTCCTCGGCATCCACGTGATCGGCGAGCAGGCCTCTGAGTTGATCCACGTCGGCCTCGCCGCGATGCTCATGGACGCCGGCTGGGACCTGTTCAACCGGACCTGCTTCAACTACCCGACCCTAGGCGTCATGTACCAGCGCGCGGCGTACGACGCCGCGGAAGGGTTTCTGAAATAGAAGGAACTTTTTGTGCGCCCCTCCGTCTCTACCTCCCAGTGATCGATCTCGACATCTTGCTTTCGCGGTGCCGCCAGGGAGACGCTCTCGCCTGGGAGGCACTGGTGCGGCGCTACCAGGCGCGTATTTACGGCTTCGCGCTGCACTACCTGCGCGACCCCGAAGAGGCGCGGGAAGCCGCGCAGGAGATCTTCCTCAAGATGTACCAACACCTCGGGAGCATCCGCGATGGCCGGACCTACCTCCCGTGGATGCTGCGGCTGGCGAGAAATTGTTGCATCGACCGGATCCGGAGCCGCAAGGCGAGACCGCACGATTTCGCTGCGATCTCGGAGCTCGCGGATGAGCACACGTCCTTGGATCCGTCCCCCGAGGAATCCATGCTCGAGGACGCTCGCCGGACGCTGCTCTATCGCGCCCTGGCGACGTTGACCGCGTCCAATCGCGAGATCGTGCTCTTGAAGGACATCGAGCAATTGAAACTCGAGGACATCTCGACCCGGCTCGGCGTGCCCCTGGGCACCGTCAAGTCGCGGTCCAATCGCGCGCGATCCGAGCTGGCGAAGGCGGTACGTTCGCTCGAGGCCGCGGCCGAGGCCGTCTCATGAACTGCCACGAATTCGAAAACTCGCTTGAAGGCCTGCTGGAAGGTACGCTGATCCACGACGAGCATGCGCGCTGCGTCGATCACGTTACGTCGTGCCTCTCGTGCCACGAGTTGGTCGAACCGATGGGACTGAGGCTCGTCCCCGTCGGCGCCGAGCCGCCGGCTTCGTTCCTGGCGACGGTGCTGGCGCAGACGTCTCAGGCCAAGCGGCGTACCCCTTGGGCCGAAACCTGGCGTCAATGGATGCTGCGCCCACGGTTTGCGTCGGAAGCGGCGTACGTCGGGGTCGTCGTGATGAGCTTGGCCGCCGTTACGCTGCACCCGCGCGAAGTTTTCAACGACCTTCGCTCCGAGGCCGGGATCCTTTTGGATCGCGCTGCGTCTCTACTGGAGAAGGAGAAACCATGACCGAACCCCAGCCCGCAGCTACCTACGTCACCGTCCCCGCAGTGAGCCTCGTTGGCGACCCGCGCCGCAAGTCGCCGCTGTTCTCGTCGTTTCTCTCCATGATGCCAGGACTTGGGCAGATCTACGTCGGTTACTACCAGCGGGGGTTCATCCACGCGATCGTCGTCAGCAGCCTGATCACCCTGCTCAACGTCGATATCGGTCCGTTCGTCCCCTTGGCAGGGCTGTTCCTCGCGTTCTTCTGGCTCTACAACATCGTGGACGCGGGCCGTCGCGCGCTCCTCTACAACGAAGCTTTGGCAGGCCGAAGCGGCATCGAGCTTCCCGAGGACTTCAAAACACCCGGCCTTCACGGCTCGATCCCCGGAGGGCTCGCGATCGTGGCCGTGGGTGGCGCGCTCTTGTCGCACACTTTGTTCGGCGTGAAGCTCGAATGGGTCAACGACTGGTGGCCCGCCGCCCTGATCCTGTTCGGGATCTACCTCGTCGGCCGTTCGGTCATGGCTCGCTCCGAGACGAAGGCCGCAGCGTAGGACGAGCCAGGGGGGGATGTATGCTGGCGCCGCCATTTTTCAACGGAGGAGCTGCTCCCATGCGATTCGCGCGCGCCCTGATCACGCTCGCCGCCACGCTGATCCTCGTCGTTCCCGTCTTCGGCCAGCCGGCGCCGCCCGCCGTGTCCGAGACGGTGGAAAAGGACACGCCGCGCGCGACTCCCGCCGGTGCGACCTTCACGGTCCCGGCGGGATGGAGGATGACGACGACGGGGTCGATGGTCGTCCTCGATCCGCCCGAGCCGGACTCGCACGTCGTCATCGTCGACGTGAAGGCGAAAGACGCCGCCTCGGCCGTCGCCTCGGCGTGGGCCGCGTACAAGCCCGACTTCAAGCGGTCGCTGAGGATCGCCCTCCCGCAGGATCCCCGAAACGGTTGGGAGGAGCGGATGGGTTTTCAGTACGAGACCTCGCCGAACGAACGGGCCGTGGTGAGCGCGTATGCCTGGCGAGCCGGTGACGCGTGGAGCGTGGTTCTCATCGATGGAACCGAGCCCACGTTCGAAAAACGCGGTGCGCCGCTTTCGCTCGCCGTGCAGAGCCTTCGGCCGAAGGGGTACTCGCGCGAGTCGTTCGCCGGCAAAAAGGCGCACCCGCTCGACGAGAAGCGCCTCGCCACGCTGAAGGATTTCGTCGCGAACGGGATGAAGATGCTGGACACGCCCGGCGTCGGGCTGGCGTTCATAGACGGCGGAAAGATCGTCTGGGCCGGGGGCCTCGGCGTGAAGGAGTTGGGAAAGACCGACCCGGTCGGCCCGGACACACTGTTCCTAGCTGCGTCGAACACCAAGGCGCTCACGACGCTCCTCCTCGCCGAGCTGGTGGACGAGGGGAAGATGCGTTGGGACCAGCCGGTGACGGAGCTCTTCCCCGCGTTCAAGCTGGGAGACGAAGCGACGACGAAGCAGGTGCTGGTGAAGCACCTGATCTGCGCGTGCACGGGGATGCCGCGGCAGGACCTGGAATGGCTGCTGGAGTACCAGAACGAAACCCCGGCCTCGGCGGTGAAGCTCCTCGGGACGATGCAGCCGACGAGCCCCTTCGGAGAGGTCTTCCAGTACAGCAACCTGATGGCGGCGGCCGCCGGTTTCATCGGCGGCGCAAAGGCCGTGCCCGGGAAAGAGCTGGGGGTCGCCTACGACGAAGCGATGCGGACGAAGATCTTCGGTCCGCTCGGAATGACGAGCACGACCTTCGATTTCGCGACCGCGTTGAAGGGGGACGTCGCTCAACCTCACGGCGAGGACGTGGACGGCAAGGTCACTCGGGCGCGTATGGACCTGAATTACTCGGTCGTCCCGGTCCGTCCCGCGGGGGGTGTCTGGACGAGCCCGCGGGATCTCGCCCGGTACGTCGAGATGGAACTCGCCAAGGGCATGCTCCCGAGCGGCAAGCGACTCGTCTCCGCGGATAACCTCCTGGCGAGGTACACGCCGAACGTCATAGTCGGCGCGGACGTGACCTACGGAATGGCGCTGATGGTCGACACACGGTTCGGCGTCACCGTCGTCCACCATGGCGGCGATCTCGCCGGATATCACAGCGACATGATCTGGTTGCCCGACTACGGTGTCGGCGCGGTGATCCTCACAAACGCCGATTCGGGCGTTTACATCCGCGGGCCGCTCCTGCGGAGGCTGCTCGAGGTGCTGTTCGATGGGAAGGCGGAGGCGGAGGCGACGCTGAAGACCGCCGCGGCGCAACGAAAAGCGGCCATGGCCAAGGATCGCGAGCGGCTCGTTGTCCCGGCCGATCCGGCCTCGGTCGCCAAGTTGGCCCCGCGCTACTCGAACAAGGCGCTCGGCGTGGTGGAGGTTGGGCACGAAGGGCACGCGACCGTCTTCGATGTGGGCGAATGGAAGAGCAGCGTGGCGTCACGGAAGAACGACGATGGGACGATCTCTCTTATCACGATCGACCCGACGCTCGCCGGCTTCGAGTTCGTCGTCGCGGACAAAGACGGGAAGCGCCAGCTGATCACGCGCGACGCGCAGCACGAGTACGTGTTCGTGGAGAAGGCGACCGCCGCGAAGCCCGTCGAAGACTGAGGTCCCGCGGACACACGCGTGTCCGCGACCCCACGCCGGGACGGCACCGTCGCGCGAAATCCGTAGGAGGGGCGTGCCTGTCGCTATGGCATGACTCTCGCCATGGGTACGGCCAGCCCGGCCCTCGAAAACCAGGAGCTTCCCCGGGCCGAAAGAAGGCCCGCGATGAGAGCGTTCCTCGGTTTGGTGGCGACCGGCGCGTTGATGACGGCGATGGGAGCGGCTTCGGCGCAGTCGCCCTCAACCGATTCCCCCGGCACGGGCGCTCTCTTCGCGAAGATGAACGGCGTCCTCGTTCCGCTGCCGGTGGTGTCCATGGACGTCGCGCTGTCGATCTCCGGACCGATCGTGCGAGGCCGCCTCCAGCAGACGTTCGAGAACCCGACAGCTGAGACCCTGGAAGCCGAGTACGTTTTTCCGCTGCCCGAGGGAGCCGCGGTAGACGGCCTCGTTCTTCAGGTCGGCGATCGGCGCTTCGTCGGCGAGATCCACGAAAAGGAAGACGCCCGCCGCACCTACGAGAAGGCGAAGGCCGAAGGAAAGGGCGCCGGCCTCGTGGAGCAGGACCGGCCGAACATCTTCCGCGCGAAGGTGGCGAACATCCCGCCGCATGCGTCGATCGTCGTCCATCTCGACACCCTCGATGAGGCGGAATGGAGCGAAGGCTGGTTTTCGACCAGTTTCCCGACGACGCTCACCGCGCGCTACGCGCCCGAGGGCGGAGCCGCGTGCGACCCCGTCCGCCCGGACACGGCAGCGCACGCTCCGCTCGTGGCGCTGCATGCGACCATCGCCGCGGGGTTCGAGCGCGCAACGGTCGTTTCTCCGTCTCACCGAATGCGGACGACCGCGCGCGGCTCGTCCCTTGACGTTTCCGTGGGCGACGGCCCCGTCACGGCGGATCGCGACTTCGTGCTCCGTTGGCGGCCGAACGCCGGCGCCGTTCCGCTCGCCTTAGGTTTGGTTGAAGAACGCGCGGACGGACGCTTCGGCCTCGCCATGCTCGTTCCACCGCAACTGACGGCAGCGGGTGCCGGCACCTTTCCCACGCAGACCGTCTTCGTGGTCGACGTCTCCGGCTCGATGAACGGGCCATCGCTCGATCAGGCTAAGGCGGCGCTCCACGTGGCCCTCGACCGCCTACGGCCGCACGACACCTTCACGCTGATCAAGTTCGACAACGGAAACGAGGCCTACGCGGAGCGATTCATCGACGCCGGTCCCGGCGCGATCGATGCGGCGAAGCGTTGGGTGTCCCGTCTTTCGGCCGGAAGCGGCACGGAGATTCTGCCGGCACTGCTGCGCGCTCTCGACCTTTCCGAGCGCGGCGATCCCGCCGTCTTGAAGCGCGTGGTCCTGATCACCGACGGCGCCGTCAACAATGAAGACCAAGTCGTGGCCGAAGTGCGACACCACCTCGGCGGGACGCGCCTCCACATCGTGGGCATCGGCCTCGCGCCCAACCGCTGGCTGATGAGAGAGCTCGCTCGTGCCGGGCGCGGCACCTTCGAGTCGATCGGCGCGATCGCCGACGTGCAATCAAAGACGGTCGAGTTGCTCGAGCGGACCGAGCGGGCCGCCCTCACCGACGTGGTCTTGGAATGGGAGGGCGCGGCACCGCAAGACGCCGACCCGGATCCGGTCCCGGATCTCTATGCCGGCCGCCCGTTGGTCGTGACCGCGCGCTTCGATCCGCAAAAGCCGCTCCCGAAACTCCGCGTTTGGGGACGCGCACCGGGCGGCCCCGTCACAATGGACGTGGACTTCGCGCAAGCGAGCCCGAACGCAGGCATCGGCACGCGGTGGGCACGCGCGCGCATCGCGAGCCTCGAACGATCACGGGTCCATGGCGCCGATCCTGCGGTCGTGCGCGCCGATGTCGTGGAACTCGCCAAGCGCTTCTCGCTCGTGACCCCCTACACCAGTTTTGTGGTCGTTGCGGACGAGTCGTACGCAGGCGAAGCCGTCTCGAGGGACGGCGAGGACGGCACGCTCCCCCAAGGCGGAACCGAAGAGCCGCTCCGGCTCCTCATCGGCCTGCTTCTTTCCGGCCTGGGCGGCTGCATCCTCGCGGTCGCGGTGCGCGCGGGACGGTTCGCGGCATGAAACGCACCACGCGTTTGGCTTTGGTCGGAGCGCTGATCCTTCTCCCGGGGTCGTTCCTCGTGGCGCGTGCCGCCTGGGTCAAGGCGAAGGGCGAGGTGGGCGAGGTGCTCATCGACCGCGCCCTCGATGCGACCTTGAAAGACGGCATCGCGCGGCGCCCGTGGTCTTGGGCCGACATTCATCCGGTGGCGCGGCTCACGGTGTCGCGGCTCGGGATCGAGCGGCCGGTTCTTTCCAACGCCTCCGGTCCCGCGCTCGCGTTCGGGATCGGCCATGTCAACGGCACCGCCTTGCCTGGCGCCTCCGGCAACTGCGTTTTGGCCGGCCATCGCGATAGCTGGGCCGCTTTTCTAGAGGACGTGCGGGTGGCGGACGACGTCGTGGTTGCAACCCACGGACGCCGAGCCGCCTACCGCGTCGCCTCAACGACCGTCGTGCGATTCGACGACGCGCGTGTGTTGCGCGATGAAGGCGACGGCCGGCTGACACTCGTCACCTGCTGGCCGTTTCGCGGCTTCGTGCACTCGCCGTGGCGTTACGTAGTTCGGTGCGAGCGGGTAGCGCCGGTCCCTACTCGGCAGGAACCTCGAGGCGGAAGCACGCTCCTTGGCCGGGGGAACTCTCCAGCGTGACGTCGCCGCGCATGTCGCGCGCCAGTCCCCGTGAGATCGAAAGCCCGAGACCGATTCCCGGATTCGGGTCGGTCGGGTCGCGGTCTCCACGATCGAACGGGTCGAAGATGGACTTGGCCTGCCCCGCGGGAACGCCGGGCCCGCGATCGCGGACCTTCATGATCAACGAGCCGTTGTGCAGCTGCACGCTCAGCTCCACCGTGGACCCGGCTCCGTTCCGGCCGTACTTGCCCGCGTTGTCCACGAGATTGCGTAGCACCTGGCCGATCGAGGCCGCATCGACCTCGACCGGACTGGCGCCGGGAGGCTCGCACTGCACGTCGAGCGTGAAGCCGGAAGCCTCCGCCTGGCGGTGCAGCGGTGGTGTCACCCGAGCGAGCAGCCCCTCGAGTGTCAGTTTCTCCAGGCGCCGTGTTCCGCCGCGCTGCTCCAGCCGGGCGTGGGTCAGGACGTTTTCCACCATTGCGGAGAGCCGCTCGGATTCGTCCTTCAGCGTCTCGAGATACTGCTGTCGTTTTTCGTCGGGAACAAAACCGCCGGCGAGCATCTCCGAGTACAACTTGAAAGTGGTCAGCGGTGTGCGCAGCTCGTGGGTCACCGCGGAGACGAAGCGCCGGCGTCGTTCGCTCAACTGAACGCTCTCGTAGAGCGTGATGCCCACGGCCAACGAGGCGACGAGGGCCAGCAGCCAGGCCAGGCCGAGCGTGGTCACTGCCGGTGTCAGCAGGGCGGGGGCGGGAGGAACCGGGGCGGGTGCGATCAAGGCCGCCGGCACATTGGCAAGATATTGCCTCGCGGGATCGGCCTCGGCCCGCTCGGGTAGAACCGGGACGAGTTCGGCATCGGCGAGCAGATCGCGGGTCTCGTCGAGGAGCCGGTCGTGCAAAGTCGGCCAGTTGACGAAAAACCCCTGGAACAGTTTGCCCTCGCCGATACCGACCCGTCGCACCAAGACCAGCCTGTAGTTGTCTGGCTCCTGCGGAGGCGAGAGCCACAGCGGGATCAACGGCCCCACGTCGACGTGTTGTCCGTCGACCCAGGCCGAGCCTGGAGCGGGCGCAACGGTGCACGAGACCCGCGCGTCGTACTCGGAGCGCCCGGTGGCCGGCCCGATCTCGAACGGCATCGCGAGATTGGCCTTCGTTTTCGTGGGAGGTGACTCGGCCCGTGCGACGGCGGCACGAACCCGTTCCAGATCGAGATACACGGCGGATCGATCCAGTTCGGCTCTTTTCGAGGCCAGCTGGGCCAACGTGACGGGCCATTCGAACGAGGGGGGCAGGGCGGAGGGGATCTGCGGAGAGGTGACGCCGCTCGCGTCGAGCTGGAAGTGCAGCGGGATGTAGTCGGACGTGAACGTCAACAGGGGGGAAACACGCGCCGTTTCGCCTTCGACCAGCGGCAGATAATCGGAGTACGGCCGTGCCGCCTCACGACTGAGAAATACGGACAGCCACGAGTCCATGCGCCACAGCGCCGATTGCTGGTTCTCCTGGTGGCGGGCCGCCGCGGTCGCGATCGTTTCGGCTCGCTCCAGTTTCAGCATCACCACCGTGACCCAACCCATGGCGCCGCCAACCGCCAGCGCGCACGCCGCAAAGACCAGCCACGATCGCCGTAATGATTTCACGACGTGCTCGATGTGAACATGTAGCCCTTGTTGCGGACGGTCGTGATCCTCTCGGGGGAGTTCGGATCGCGTTCCAGCTTCTCGCGCAGTCGACGGATGTGCATGTCGACCGTGCGGGTCGCCATCTCTCGCGTGTTGCCGCCCCATACGTGCTGCAGCAGCTCCTTGCGATCGATCGGCCGGCCGGCGTTCACCGCCAGATAGCGGAGGATGCTCCCTTCGAGGTCCGAGATGCGCAATGTCTTCCCGTCGGCGAGGACGATCTCCAAGCGTTCGAAGTCCACCGTTCTGTCGCCAAGGACGAGCGAACGCACGTCCGTCGGCCGCTCGGCCGAGCGCCGCAGTACGGCCTCGACGCGAGCCAGAAGCTCGGTGGCGCTGAACGGCTTGACCACGTAGTCGTCGGCACCTTCCTCGAGACCGCGCACCCGATCCTCTTCATCGCCGCGAGCGGTGAGCATGATCACGGGAAGTCTGGGGCGGGCCCTGCGCAACTCGCGCAAAACGGAAAAACCGTCCTTGCCGGGAAGCAGGACATCGAGAAGGACCAAATCCGGAGAGCCGGCAAGCGCCGCCTCCAGGCCTTGATCCCCCCGAGCGCAGGGCTCGACCGCGTAGCCCTTGAATTCGAGCGCATCGCACAGCCCCCGCCGAATGGCGGCATCGTCTTCGATGACCAGGATGAGCGTGCGTGCCAACGTCTGGAACTCCTCGATCCCACTCTAGCGTCGGATCAGCAGCCGTCGCACGTGAACCCCTTGTTCATGGCCTGCCCGCGGATGGCCTGCTTCATCGCCTCGCCGAGATCGTAGGACGCAAGCTCCTTGGAGCGCGCCTGTTTGATGAACGCCTCGCGCTTCGAACTCGCTTTCTGAATCTCCGTCTGAATCGCCTCGCGCTCCAGACGTTTGCCCGCGACGTAGCCCGCCAGTTCTCCACGGCTCATCGACTGCAACGATTCCGGCAAGTCGCGAGCGGAGATGGAGGCAAAATCGAAGCCCTTCTCGAGCGAGGCATCGACGAGGTCCCAGGACGCGTTGGTGTAAAGCGAGGTCCCCTTGGCGACGACACGAGAGCTGCACGACTCCACGCCGAGCCGTGACGCGTTCCCGTCCTGGGCCACCTGATTGGCCAGTCCGGCCACACCGTTTTGGCCATAGGGGACGTAGGTCTGGTTGAGGCGCGCGTTCAAGGCCAGAAGCTGTTCGTCGAACGGCGTCGAAATCTGGATCGTGGCGATTGAGGGATCGATCGCCGAGAATGTCCCCTGGCCTCCTCGCGCCACCTCGGGCCAATGCTCGGCGATCGCCTGCTCGCGGCTGCCCGCAAACATCGCATTGATGATGATGCCGCGGTCTTTGGCCGCACGGGCCTCGGTCCGAAAATCGAAGTTCTCGACGTCTTGATCTGCCGATTCGTTTCCGGCGATGAAGAGGATGCGCAGCGCGCTGTTTTCCGGCGCCCAGCTCATCTCGTCGAGGGCGGTGTTGATCGCGCGACCGACGAACTCCTCGCTCCCCCCGATGGTGAGACCCATCAGCTTGGCGTAAACGGCATCGAGATCATCGGTCAGGTCGGTCTGCCGGACGATCCACCCCGCGTCCGGACCGCCCGCCCCCGTGCCAAACGTCAGCAGGCCGACGCGTAATTCCGGTGTGGGCTTCATCCGCGACAGCTCGGAGACGACGTCCCAGACGCGCGCGCGCGCCGCGTCGATCAGTCCTTCCATGCTCCCCGACGTGTCGAGGCAGATCACCAGGTCGACGGCGCGGGTCTTGTCGCCCAGGATCTGGGTCGCGGCGGTCGCCGACCAGGCCGGGGAAACGGTCAAAATGGCCAGCAGGGCAATAGCGGTCACCAGACTCAGCTTGCGTTTCATCTCGCGTGTCCTCCGGGGGGATACAGGCTAACCCCGCCGAGGAGTGTGCGCCGGACACACGGAAATAGCTGTAACAGGCATGTAACAGTGTCTAAGGGGACAGCAACCGTTTTCTCGGAGGGAAAACGGTTGCTGTCCCCTTATTGATCTCCATCTATACTCGGTCGCTCGATGACCCTTCCCGCCGGCACCCGTCTCGGTTCCTACGAAATCGTCGCCCCTTTGGGCGCCGGTGGCATGGGCGAGGTCTACCGGGCACACGACGAAAAGCTCAATCGCGACGTCGCCCTGAAAATCCTGCCACCAGCCTACGCCGCCGACTCCGACCGCATGGCGCGCTTCCAGCGCGAGGCCCGACTTCTTGCCTCCTTGAACCACGCCAATATCGCCTCCATCTACGGTCTGGAAGAGGGCGGCGGCGTCCATGCCATCGTCCTGGAGCTCGTCGAGGGCGAGGACCTTGCCGTCACGCTTCGCGCCCGGACTTTCGGCATCGAGGAGGCACTGGACATTGCTGTGCAGGTCGCCGAGGCGCTCGACTTTGCACATGACGCTGGCATTGTGCATCGCGACCTCAAGCCGGCGAACGTCAAGGTGACTCCGGAAGGCAAGGTCAAGGTACTGGACTTCGGTCTCGCCAAAGCCTTCCTGGACGACTCGAACAATGCTTCCGATGCA
>JAQBEH010000065.1:0-16395 GCA_032124015.1 Acidobacteriota bacterium | reverse complement strand
GCGAGCGCTGGCGCCGGATCACCGTGCGATCCTGCTCTTCGTCGCGACCGCGATCCTCTCGGGAGCGGCCCTCCTGTTTCTGGTCGAGCCGATGGCCGCCAAGCTCGTCCTGCCACGACTGGGCGGGTCGCCTGCGGTCTGGAACGGCTGCATGCTGTTTTTCCAGATCGCCCTCCTCGCCGGGTACCTGTACGCGCACCTGCTGAGCACGCGATTCGGCCCGCGGGCGCAGGTCGGCATCCATGCGGCGCTCCTGCTCCTCGCCTGCGTCGCGCTGCCGCTGGCCCTCCCTCGCGGCTTCGAGGACCCGGGCGCCAAGCCCCCGCTTGTGTGGCTGCTCGGTTTCCTGACGCTTTCGATCGGCCTCCCCTTCTTCGTCCTCGCGGCGACCGGGCCGCTCGTGCAGCGCTGGTTCTCGAACACGAACCACCCGCACGCGAAGGACCCGTACTTTCTCTACGCTGCGAGCAACGTCGGTTCCCTCGCCGGACTGCTCCTCTACCCGTTCGTGGTGGAGCCCTCCCTTCCGCTTCTGACTCCCGGTGCATCGTTGGCGCGGCTCCACCTCCTCCCCTGGTCACAGAGCACGCTGTGGACCGTCGGGTACCTCGCAGCCGGCGTGCTCGTGATCGGCAGCGGCATCGCCATGCTCCGGAGACCGGCCGAGATCGCCGCCGCCCCGATCGAGCCGGAAGCGCCCGCAGCGGCCCCGCGATTCGAACGGCTGCGGTGGTTGGCTTTGGCGGCGATTCCGGCCAGCCTGGTCCTCGGGGCGACCCAGTTCATCACCGCGGACGTCGCTGTGGTGCCGTTATTCTGGGTGGTGCCGTTGGCGGCCTACCTCCTCTCGTTCGCGCTCGCGTTTTCCCGGTGGACGTGGCTTCCCGAGCGCTTCTGGGCCGTCGCTTTGGCCGTCCTGGCCTTGATGGTCGCGCTCAGTTTCTGGGTGCCGACGTTTTCGTACGCACCCTTTCTCTTAAGCCTGCACCCGCTTGTCGTCCTTTCGGCCGGGATGGTGTGCCACCGCCGACTCGCCGCGCTGGCGCCGCGACCGTCCCGATTGACGGAGTTCTACCTGTGGGTGGCGGCGGGGGGCGTCCTGGGGGGGGCGTTCAACGCGGTGGCCGCCCCGGTGATCTTCCCCGACATCATCGAGTACCCGCTTGCGATCGTCGCCGCGTGTCTCGCCGCCCCGTTGGCGGCGCGCGGGCACGACAAGCGCTCCCGCGTTCTCGATTTTGCATTGCCGGCGGTGCTCGCTGCCGTCGCGCTCGCGCTCCCGCCGATTCTCAGGAAGGCCCTATCCCCCGGGGACCAACAGGTTCTCGTCCTTCAAGCCCTGATCCCGTGCCTGCTCGCCGTCGCGTTCGCGCTCCGGCCGCTCCGCTTCTCGCTCGCGCTCGCGGCGCTGTTCGTGATCGGGTGGAGCCAGAGCGCATCCATTGGCACGTTGATCCACCACGAGCGGACGTTTTTCGGCGTGCTGAGCGTCCGATTACAACCCGGCCCCACGGTCCTCGAGCCGGGGTCGCTCCGCGGAGTGCGGCAGCGTCCCCTCTTCCGGACTTTTATTCACGGCACGACGCGACACGGGACGCAGGGGCAGGACGAGTCGCTACGCCGCGTTCCGACGAGTTACTACCACCGGACCGGCCCCATCGGAGAGGTGTTCACCGCCTTCGCCGGGCGAGGATTGTTGGACCGCGTCGCCGTGATCGGCCTCGGCGTGGGAACGTTGGCCGCCTACGGCGAGCCCGGCCGCTCGATGCATTTCTACGAGATCGACCCCGCGGTCGTCCGCATTGCGCGCGACCCCTCGATGTTCACCTTCCTGTCCGACAGCCGCTCAGCGCTCACGTTTACGATCGGCGACGGGCGCCTGGAGATCGCGAAGGCCCCCGACGGCTCGTTCGGGATGATCGTGGTCGATGCGTTCAACTCCGACGCGATCCCGGTGCATCTGCTGACACGCGAGGCTCTCGCGCTGTACTTTCGCAAGCTGAAACCGGGCGGAATCCTCGCGTTACACATTACGAACGCCTACCTCGAGCTCTCCACGATCGTGGATGGGTTGGTTGCGGACGGCGGCTATGCCGGGCTGGTCCAGGCGAGCGAAATCGAAGATACGGGTCAATTGCTCGAAGGGAAGGGCGAATCGGATTGGGCGGTGATCGCCAAGGATCGCGCATCGCTCGCGCGGCTCGAGAAAAGCGGGCGCTGGGTGTCGCTCCCCTCGCAACCCGGCCGCACTCCGGACCCCCGTTACGTCTGGACCGACGACTACTCGAGCATCTTCACCGTCGCCACGTGGCGGTAATTCGGGACATTAGACTGAATAGCTCGCCCCGGGCTTCACGACGACCGCTTTCCGCCCGCCCGCCTGCACCCGCTTCACGAACTCGTTCGGGTCGGCCTGGATCCAGCCGAAAGTGTCGTAGTGCATGGGGATCGCGACCGCGGCGTTCACGAACTCCGCCGCCTTCGCGGCGTCGGTGATGCCCATCGTGAAGTTGTCGCCGATCGGTAGGAGTGCGGCGTCGAACGGGCCGTTCATCTCGGCGATCAGCTTCATGTCGAGAAACAACGCCGTGTCGCCGGCGTGGTAGACCTTCTTCCCACCCATCGACAGGACGATCCCCGCGGGGTTGCCGAGCGCCTCGCCGTCGGGCCCGGTCGAGCCGTGGTGAGCGATGGTCAACTTGACGTGGCCAAACGGAAACTGCCTCCCGCCCCCGAGGTGCAGAGGATGGCCCTCGACCCCTTGTTTTCCGAACCAGCCCACGATCTCGTAGTTGGCGACGACGAGCGCCTTCGTGCGTTTCGCGATGGCGACGGCGTCGCCGATGTGATCGCCGTGGCCGTGCGAGACGACGATGGCGTCGAGCTTCGTGAATGCGTCGGGGCCGACGTCCGCCAGGGGATTACCGGTCAGGAACGGATCGATCAAAACGCGGTGCGTCCCGTCGTCGAATTCCCAGCACGAGTGTCCGTGGTAAGTCAGCTTCAGCATGAGGCCACCTCCTTCATCGCCTCGGTCGCCGCCGCGATCGTGCGGTCTACGAGCGCCTCGTCGTGCGCGGCCGAGACGAACGCGGCCTCGAACTGCGACGGGGCGAGGTACACGCCACGCGCGAGCATCGCGTGGAAGAACCGCGCGTAGCGCTTCGTGTCGGAGGTCGCCGCGGTCCGGTAGTCGACGACCGGCCCGGCGGTGAAAAAACCGGTCAGCATCGAGCCGACCCGGTTGACGACCGCCGGGACGCCGGCCGCCTTCGCGGCCGCCGTGAGCCCCGCCGCCAGCCGCGCGGAGATCGCCTCCAGCCGCTCGTACGTTCCGGGCAAGGCGAGGATGTCGAGCGTTTCGATCCCGGCGCGCATCGCCAGCGGATTCCCCGAAAGCGTGCCGGCCTGGTAGACCGGACCCGCGGGTGCGACCCGGTCCATCAGGTCGGCCGGTCCCCCGTACGCGCCGACCGGAAGCCCTCCCCCGATCACCTTGCCGAAGCACGATAGATCGGGGGTGACACCGTAGAGGGCCTGGGCGCCCCCCGGCGCGACGCGGAAGCCGGTCATCACCTCGTCCACGATCAGGAGCACGCCGTGCTTTTTCGTGAGGTCGCGCACTGCGGCAAGCCAGCCCGGCTTCGGCGCGACGACGCCCATGTTCCCGGCGACCGGCTCGACGATGAGGCACGCGATCCCCTTCCCGTGCTCGTCGAGGGCGCGCTCGAGCGCCGCGACATCGTTGAACGGGATCGTCAAGGTCAGCGCCGCGAGGTCCGGCGGCACGCCTGGGCTTCCCGGGATGCCCAGGGTCAGCACCCCGGAACCCGCCTTGACGAGCAGCGAGTCAACGTGGCCGTGGTAGCACCCCTCGATCTTGAGCACGCCGCAGCGGCCGGTCGCGGCGCGCGCGAGCCGGATCGCCGACATCGTCGCCTCGGTCCCCGAGGACACGAAGCGCACCTTTTCGCACGACGGGACGAGGGCGACGACACGGCGGGCCAGCTCGGTCTCGAGCGCCGTCGGAGCGCCGAACGTGGCCCCTTTCCCCGCCTGGTCGCGAATGGCGGCGACAACGCGGGGGTGGGTGTGCCCGACGATCAGCGGGCCCCACGAACCGAGGTAGTCGATGTAGTCGCGGCCGTCCGCATCAGTGACGATCGCGCCGTGCCCCTTCTCGAAGAAAACCGGTGTCCCGCCGACGCCGCCAAACGCGCGCACGGGGCTGTTGACGCCTCCCGGCATCAGTTGCTTGGCCTCATCGAAGAGGCGTTCCATGTTGCGGCTCATCGAGCGATCTCCCAAAAGGGGCGCCCGGGCACGCTACCCGAGGAGGCGCGCGGCCTCCCGCGCGTGGTAGGTCAGGAGGATCGAAGCGCCCGCGCGCTTGATCGAGGTCAGGGTTTCGAGGATCGCCCGCTCACGATCGATCCAGCCACGCTGCGCGGCCGCCAGGAGCATCGAGTACTCGCCGCTGACGTTGTAGGCCGCGACAGGCACGCCGAACATGTCCTTCACGCGGCGGATGACGTCGAGGTACGCCAGCGCCGGCTTCACCATGACGAGGTCGGCGCCTTCTTCGAGGTCCAAGGCGACCTCGCGCAGCGCCTCTTCGACGTTTCCGGGGTCCATTTGATACGCGCGCCGGTCGCCGAATTGCGGGGCCGAGCCGGCCGCCTCGCGGAACGGTCCGTAAAAGGCCGACGCGTACTTGGCCGCGTACGAGAGGATCGCGATGTCGTCGAACCCTTCCGCGTCGAGCGCCGAGCGGATCGCGCCGACGCGGCCGTCCATCATGTCGGATGGAGCTACGAGATCGGCGCCCGCGCGCGCGTGCGACACCGCGGTCTGCGCGAGCAACTCGAGGGTCGGGTCGTTCAACACCTTCCCGTCGTGCACGACGCCGCAATGACCGTGGCTGGTGTACTCGCAAAGGCAAATGTCCGTGATCACCAGGACATCCGGATACGCGCGCTTCAGCTCGCGGACCCCGGTCTGCACGGCGGCTCCGTCGGCCCACGCCTCCGAGCCGCGCTCGTCCTTGGCTTCGGGGATTCCAAACAGCAGCACGGCGCGCACGCCGTCCTCGCGCGCAGCGCCCACTTCCTCGACCAGGGTGTCGGGCGACAGGTGGAATTGTTCCGGCATCGATCCGATCTCGGTCCGGACCCCCTTCCCGTGCCTGACGAAGAGAGGGTAGATGAGGTCGGTGGGGGCAAGGCGCGTCTCGCGCACCATCTCGCGCAAGGCGGCAGATCGGCGGAGACGGCGGGGACGTGTGACGGGGAACATCGGCGGGTTAATCCTCGTCGGCGAAGAAGAAATGGTCCGCGCAGTGCTTGTCGCAGAAGATGCGGCCACTGTAGTTGAAGGCGTCCTCCGAGCAAACGTACTTGAAGCAAATCGGACACTTGTAGAGCGTGGCCTCTTCTTCCTTCTTTTCGCACTTCAGGCAGGCGTTTGCTTCGGGCACGGTTCCCTCCGAGTTCGTTGATTATAGCCTCGGTCAAGTCCCGTGGCCCGTTGAGAGTTTGCCCGCCCTCCTGCTAAAGTGCCGCCGCTTGTCCGGACCGGCGTAGCTCAGGGGTAGAGCGAAGGTCTCATAATCCTTAGGTCCGTGGTTCAAATCCACGCGCCGGTACCATCCGCCAAGGGAAAGCAGGGATAGACTCCCGCCAGGAGGGCGTGTCATGCCGAAGGTCATCCGCGAGATCGGGGTCTTGTCGCTTGGAAAGGTCGCCGGGATCATCTACGCGTGCATTGGGCTGATCGCCGGCGTGATCGTGGCGATGGTGTCGATGCTCGGCGGGTTCGCCGGGATGGTAGGTGAAGGAGGAGCCGCCGCCGGACTCGTCGGGATGTTCCTCGGCGCGGGCGCCGTATTCATCCTTCCGATCTTTTACGGCGTGCTCGGAGGCCTGATCGGGATGCTCGTCGCCGTCATCTACAACGTCGCGGCGCGGCTCGTTGGCGGCCTCGAGATCACGATCGACTGAAGGCTATCGGATCCGGCCGAGAAGCTGGCGCAGGCGCGGGAACATCTCCGCGATCTCGTCCATCGAAACCGCGCCTACGGACAAGCGGAACCAGCCCGTCTCTTCCGTCAGCCCGAAGGCCTGGAATGGGACGACGGCCAGCCCCGCGTGCTCCAGGATCGCCTTGCGAATCGTCTCGTTGCCATCCAAGACCGTGCCGTCCAGAGAGCGCGAGACGACGTCTAACTGCAGCGAAAGGTAGATCGCTCCCTGCGGTTGAATGCACTCCACTGGGAAGCCGTCGGCCTTCATCGCGGAAAAGCCCGCGTGCAGGGCCTCGAGACGCTGGTGCACGGCGCCGTTCATCTGCTTCCGGAACGCCTGGACCGCGGGCTCGTTCTGGAGGAACTTCGCCGTCGCCACCTGCTCCGGACGCGGCGCCCAGGCGCCGACGTGGCCGATGAGGTCGCGCATGCGGGACGTGATCTCCGGCGCGGCCAGCATCCAACCGACGCGCAGACCCGTCGCCGCGAGCCCCTTCGAAATGCCGTCCACGGTGATCAGCCAGGGGGCGATCTCGGGAACCAGCGCCGCGGGGTGGTCGTGTTTGATCGATCCGAACACCAAAGACCCGTACACCTGGTCGAACAGCAGGAAGAGATGGCGACGACCCGACTTCGTGCGCTTTGCGTTTTCGTCCACGATCGCTTGCGCGATGGCGCGGAGGTTTGCCGCCTTCATGACCGTGCCCGATGGGTTGAGCGGCGTGTTGAGCGCGATCAGCTGCGCGGTCGACAGGTGCGGCGCAAGTTGCTCGAGCGTCAACTGGAAGCCGTCTTCATAGCGCGTCGCGAGGTCGACCCCTTTCGCCCGGGTCAGGTTCACGTAGTGGTTGTTGTTCCACGACGGAGCGGGGTAAACGACGACGTCCCCGGGGTTGACGACGCACCGGTAGGCGCCGTAGAGGAGCGGGCGCGAGCCGCTGGCGATCAGAGTCGATTCGATCGGATAGCGCACGCCGTACTCTCGTGCCGTGAAGTCGACGGCCGCCTGGCGCAGGATGAGCATGCCGTCCGAGGGCGGGTAGTTGGTCTCCCCCGCGGCGAGCGCCTTGTGGATCTCCTCCATGAGCACCGCCGGGATCGGGAAGTACTTCGGGTTGAAGTCCCCCACCGTCAAGTTGCAGATGGTCTTTCCCGCCGCGACCATGGCGCGGATCTGCGTGGCGATTTTGAGGATCTCGGAGCCGAGGAGGTTGTGAGCGCTCTCCGAGAGAGAGGCGTCGACAAACCCGGCGGGACCGAACGACAACTCGACCATCGTTTTGTTGGGCATGGTGGGATTCTAGCAGCAGGGTCGAACGAAATGCGGACCGCGGAAGGAGGAAAATCCCCTTATCGACGCTTCCGGATGAAGGGGAGCAGGATCAGGGCGATGCCACCGAACGTGATGGCTACGTCGGCGACGTTGAAGATGCCGGTGCGCAGCGGGCCGATCCCGAGGTTCAAGAAATCGCGCACCGCGCCGAGCTGCACGCGGTCGACGAGATTCCCGATCCCCCCACCCACGATCGCCGCGACCGCAGTGACCTCGGGAGTGCGAAAACGCGCATCTTTCAACGTGAGGCCGAGCAGAAACGCCAGGACGCCGCCCACCCCGACGACGAACAGCCAGAACCGCGTCCGAGGCCCGAGCGCATGGCCGAGGCTCAGAAAGACGCCGCTGTTGAGGACGAAGCCGACGCGCACGGTGTCGCCCAGGAAGTGCACCGTTGGTTGGCCGGAAAACTCGCGCTCGAAGACCGCCTTTGTCCAGAGATCTGCCCCGACGACAATCGCCGCGAGCACGAAAACGAGTGCGACCTTGCGGCCCAATGGCAAGCCGTTTTCGGCGTCCGGCGTCATGAGCGACGGTTCGCCGCCTGCTTCGCTTTTTCCTCTTCGACCAGCACCCGGCGCAGCACCTTTCCGACCATCGACTTCGGAAGCTCCGTACGGAATTCGATCTGGGTCGGCACCTTGAACGACGCGAGGTGGAGCTTGCAGAACGCTGTGAGCTCCTCGACGGTCGGGTTGACGCCCTCCTTCGCTACGACGAACGCCTTGACCGTCTCGCCGCGGTACGGGTCCGGGACGCCGGCGACAACGGCCTCCAGCACTTTGGGGTGGAGGAACAACACCTCCTCGACCTCGCGCGGCAGAACCTTCAACCCCGACGCCGAGATCATGTCCTTCTTGCGATCGACGATGTAGAACCAACCCTCCGCATCCATCTTCGCGATGTCCCCCGTGTAGAGCCAGCCGTCCTTGATGGTCTCGGCCGTTTCGTCCGGCCGCTGCCAGTAGCCGAGCATCACCTGGGGCCCCTTGATCGCCAGCTCCCCGTCCTGTCCGACGCCCAACACCGCCCCCGTTTCGAGGTCGACGATCTTCGCGTCGGTGTCCGACACCGGGAGCCCGATGCTCCCGGCGCGCCTTGCCCCGAACAGCGGGTTCGCGATCGCGACAGGCGAGCACTCGGTCATCCCGAACCCCTCGACGAGCCTTCCGCCCGTCAGTTTTTCAAAGGTCTCGGCCACCTCGAGGGGAAGCGGGGCGGCGCCGGAGAGGCACAACTTGATGCTCCCCAGGGCATATTTCTTCACGTCGGGGTGGTTGTTGATCGCCGTGTAGAGCGTGGGGACGCCGGGGAAGATCGAGGCGCGCGTTTTTTGGATGACCTTCATGACGAGATCCACCGGGCGCGGTCGCGGCACCATGACGATCTCGGCGCCAATGTGCAGACCGAAGATCATGCAGACCGTCATCCCGTAGACATGGAAGAAGGGGACCGCAGCCATCACGACCTCTTGTCCCCTTTCCGCTTTGGCGAACCACGCCGACATCTGCAGTGTGTTGGCGACGAGGTTCCCGTGCGTCAGCATCGCGCCCTTCGGGGTCCCCGTGGTGCCCCCGGTGTACTGCAGCAACGCCACATCGTCGTTTCCAATCTCGACGCGTGGGGGCGAGGGCGGGTGTTTTTTCAGAAGCCGGGGGAGGAAAAAAATGTCGGCCTGGGGGCGGACCTCCACATACTCCCCGTGCTTTTTTTGCGCGAAGTGGACGATCTGCTTCCAGGGAAACCCGAGCGTCTCGGCGATATCGACGACGATGACGCGCTTGATCTTCGTTTCTTCGCGGATCTCTCGCAGGCGCGGAAAGAAGGTGCTCAGGAGGATGATCGTCTCCGCGCCGGAATCGTTGAACTGCTCTTTCATCTCGCGGGCGACGTAGAGCGGATTCGTGTTCACGGCGATGGCGCCCAGGCGGAGCAGGCCGAAAAAGACGACCGGGAACTGCGGGCAATTCGGGAGCATGATGGCGACGCGGTCGCCCTTGCGAACGCCGAGCTGATAGAGCGCCGTGGCGAAGCGCAGCGTCGCATCGCGGAGCTGCCCGTAGGTCATGCGCGAGGGGGGCAGTTTGGGGTCGGCGAAAAACGTCAGGGCGACTTTGTTCGGGTACTCCCTGGTGATTGAGTCCAGGAGATCCGGGAGCGTCCACGTCGGGTAGTTGATTGTTTTCGGAACGCCTTCTTCGTATGACTGAATCCACGGTGCGTCCATCGAGCCCTCCTCTCGTAGATACTGCGGGAGCGATGCTACACGGAAAGCGCATCGCGAAAGGACCATCATGAGATTGGCCTTGCTGGCGCTCGTCCTGCTTCCCCTCTCGACCCTGCTTCACGGATGCGCGGGCGTGCCTCGCCTCGACGCCGTGGCCGAATCGTACGTGAAGCTGGTGCTGGCCGTCGGGCGGCACGATGCGCTCTACGTGGACGCGTATTACGGTCCGCCCGCGTGGCGGGCCGAAGCGGCGCGCGGAGAGCCGGTTCCCCTCCCCGTCCTCCTCGAAACAACCCGCGGGTTGCGCCGTGATCTCGAGGAGGCCGAAGGACCGGCCGACCGCAAGCGGTACCTGGACAAGCAGCTCGTCGCGGTCGAGGCCCAGCTCCGCCGCCTGTCCGGAGAGCGGCTGACTCTGACGGAGGAGTGCCGCGCCCTGTACGACGCCGACCCGCCTCACCACGACGTCGCCGAGTTCCAGGCGGCGCACGAGGCGCTCGAGAAACTCGTCCCGGGGAACGGCCCCTTGGGCCTCCGCATCGAGACCTTGCGGAAAGCGGTGCACGTCCCGAGCGAGGAGATCGAGAACACCCTGCGCCGCGCGCTCGAACTCGCCAGAAACGCCAATGCGCCTTTCGTCAAGCTCCCAGCCGGCGAGAGCTTCGAGACGGTTCTGGTCACCGGCAAGCCGTGGGGCGCCTACAACTGGTACCTCGGCGAGTTCAAGAGCCGGATCGAGCTGAACACCGATCTGCCGACCGAGCTGAACGGCCTACTCGGCACGATGTGCCACGAGGGGTATCCGGGCCACCACGTCTACAACGTCCTCCTCGAAGACAAGCTGGTGAAAGGGCGAGGCTGGGTGGAATACACCGTCTACCCGCTCTACTCGCCACAGTCCTTGCTCGCGGAGGGGACCGCCAACGTCGGGATCGACATTGTGTTTTCGGACGACGAGCGCCGCCAGGCATTGACGGAGGTCCTCGGCCCGGCCGCGGGCGTGTCGAAAGAGGCCATCCTCTCGCTCGACCGGATCCACGACGCGGCCAAGCCGCTCGGGTACGTCAACGGCGAGGCCGCGCGCCTGCTCCTGGATGAAGGCCGGCCCGACGCCGAAGTGGTCGCATTCATCGCGAAGTGGCGTTTGACCACCCAAGAGAAGGCCGAAAAATCGGTGCAGTTCGCGAAGACCTACCGGTCGTACGTGTTCAACTACTCCCTCGGCGAGGACATCGTCCGCGAGTGGATCGGAACCGGCCCCGACCGCCGCGAGCGATTCTACCGCCTCCTCGATCGCCCGGTGGTGCCATCCGATCTCGTGCCGCGCTGATCACGATTAATGACAGGGGGACACCCCCTGTCATCAAGCGTGATCGACGCGGCGCCCGCCCCGAAGGCGCATCACGAGGGCGGTGGCGATGAGGAGTACACCGAAGCAGCAAACGATCGTCGGCCCGGTCGGGAGGTCCAACGTCACGAGCTTGACCGACAGCAGCAGCCCCGAGACCCCCGCGACGAGCGCGACGAGCCAGCCGATGATCAGGCGCGTGCGGATGTGAGCGGAGAGCAGCGCGCCGCAGACCGCGGGGACGATGAGGTAGGAGAAGACGAGGTAAACGCCGACGATCTGGACGAAGGCCACGACCGTCAAGCCGAACGTCGCGTAGAATACGAAGTCCCAAAGACGCAACGGGAACCCCTCCGCCTTCGCCTGATCCTCGTGGAACGTGACCTTCAGGAACTTCTTCCGCAAGAGCACGTGCACGATCGCAATCGCCGCGAAGAGCCCGAACGTGCGGAGCACCTCTTTCTTCGTGACCAGGAGCACGTTGCCGACGAGGAGATTCTTGATCGCCTCGTCCCCTTCCGCGGAGTGGCTGAGCGCGAGCGTCGCCGCAGCAGCGGAGACGACGTAGATGATCCCGATGATCGCCTCTTGGGGAACCCTCGGGTGGTTGAATCGCGTCCAGGCAAATAATCCGGCACCCAGCAGCGTGAAGACCACCGAGAGGACGTACGGCAGCACGTCGTGCCCGGGATGCGCGCCCAGCGCGATCGCGACACAGATCCCCAGCGCGGCGATCTGTGCCAATGCCAGGTCGACGAAGATGATCCCGCGCTCGACGACGTGGAGCCCGAAGTAGACGAGCAGCGCCGGCAGAAGGATCAGCGCCACGAGCGGCCACAGCCACAGGGTGAAGATCTCCATCGAGCCTCCTACTTCTTCGCCGTGAGGCCGGCGATGATCGCCTTGACGTCGGCATCCATGAGGGCGAGGTAGTCGTTGGCCGTCCCCGGCAAGCCGCCGGGGAATTGACAGACCTCGACAACGACCGCATTCGTTCGGTCCGCCACGGCCTCCGCGGTCTTGCGGGACTGGAACGGCTCCACCAGCACGACGCGGATCTTCCCCTCGTTCATCTTCTTCATCACCTCGGCGAGATGCGGCGGTGACGGCGGGATGCCAGGTTTCGGTTCGAGGTAGAGATCCGACACGAGCCCGAAGCGGGCCGTGAAGTACTTCCAGGTCGGGTGGTACGTGACGATGGGCGTGCCCTGGAAAGGGGCCAGCGCGGCCTCCCAATCCTTGATCTTGCCCTCGAGCTTCGCGGTGAACGCCTTCACGTTTGACGTGTACGTGGCGCAGGACGCCGCGTCCAACGAGCAGAACACCTTGGCGATGTGCTCCGCGACGATGCGCGCGTTGGCGGGGTCCATCATGAAGTGCGGGTTGCCCGCGGCGTGAACATCCCCCTGAGAACGGTCGAGCACCGAGGGGACGTCCAGGAGTTGAATCCCCTCGCTCGCACGGATGTGTGCCGGAGCCCCGACGGCGATTTTAGGATTGCGCGCGCCGTCCAGCAGCGGAGGGAGCCAGCCCGCCTCGAGATCGGCGCCCCCTTCGATCAAGACGTCCGCACGATTCAGGGTGACGATGTGCGAGGGCTTGGCGTCGACGAAGTGAGGGTCCTCCGTCGGCTTGGCGAGCGTGGCGACGACGACTCTGTCCCCGCCGATCGCGGAGGCGATCGCGCCGTACTCGGGCGTGGTGGCCACGACACGGAGCGCGGCGGAGGCTTGGGGCGCGACCCACAGGGTGACCACCGCGGCGAGATATCTCATCGTTGGCTTCATCGTGTCCTCAGAACTTGTGCGCGGCGTGCGCGCCGAGAAGAAATTCGAACTGGAGCCAGATCGAGTTGGCATCTTCGAATCCGCCGGTCCGTTGATCGTAGGCGTACTGGAGGCGAAGCTTCGAGTACTCGGTCGGATACCAGGTACCTTCCAGCGAGACCCTCTGGCGCGGTTGGAACCGCGGGTCGAGCGGGTCGTCGCCGACATCGCCGCCCACGTTCTCGAGCCTCAGGCCGACCGTCCACATCGGCTTGATCCCCCAGACGACCTGGGCGTACGCGCCGTGATCCTGGAAGACCGCCGCGGGAAGGGTCGGGGTTGCGGCCGCGTCATAGTTTCTCAGCAGCCACTCGGCCTGGATCTTCACGAACGGAAACCCCTTGTCGGCCCGGGCGGCCTTCCACTTCCAGAAGAAATCCACACCACCGATCTCGGTCTTCGCCCCCGGCCCGGTCCCGTTGGGACCGAACGCGCCGGAGGCTCCTACGACCAGGGTCTGAGTGTCGCCAATGTCGAACGACCCGATCCACCGCGGCACGTAGAGCATGTCTCCCAGGCCCGCCACGTCGTCGTAGACGATCGGCCGGCCGAACTGCGTCTCGCCGGGGTTCCAGCCGAAGCTGGTGGCGGTCTCGCCATGGGCGTTCTGGACACCGACGATGAACTCGGAATAGATCCCCGTCGGCATCAACCACGACAGCTGCGCGCCGAGGTTGCGCAAGCCGTCCTGGCCGAACATGAGGCCCGACACGAGCGGCTGATCGACGAAGTCCCAGGAGTGCGGATGCTGTTGGTTGATGCGCCCGAATGCCGTCAGGTACTGGCCGGCCTTGACCTGCAGGTTGTGCGGGATCGAGGTGGTCGCGACGAACGCCTCTTCGAGCTCGATCGAAGTCTCGCCCTGGGGGGTGATCTGCAAGACGATATTCACCTGACCCTTGAAGTACGGGTCGACCGCGCCGTCGAAGACCAATTCGAGGCTTTGGAGCGAGAAGCCGCGTTGGGACGGATCGTGCCCTCCCGTTTCGAGCTCGGGGACGTTGGGCTCCGTGGATGCGCCGAAGTCGATGAGTCCGTCGAGAGAGATGTTGAGGTAGTTCTTGCCGGCGTTCCCCGATGTGATCGTGATCGGCCGCGGGTCGGGCGGCGGCGTTTCCTGCGCGTAGGCGGCGAGGGTCGACGCGAGAAACGCGATGAGAATAAATCCCTTCATGAACGGTGTCCTCCTTAACAGGCAAGGCGTCGCTGACGGACCGGAACGAAAACGGGTCAGCAGGAAGCCAGGCAGGGAGGAGCGCGGGGCGAGTGCTCACCGGCCACGAGCACGAGGGCGGGGACGGACCGATCCTTGATCAGAGTTGCGACGAGACGCAGCGGCTCGGACACCGTGCCCGGCGCCTCGGGGCCGGACGCGGTCTCGTGAGCGAGCCGACAGATCGAGCAGGAGTTGAGCCCCTCGTCGCGCGCGGTCGCTCCGTGCGGCGTCGCGTCGTGCCACCCGTCGATCGCCGGGAGGTGGCCGTGCGCGGAAGCTTCGAACCCCGTGACCGCGAGGACGGCCGCAAGAACCGCCACGAAGACGGCGGTTCGGGTCGCGCGAACGGGGTGGAGCGAGGTCCGGGGCTGCATAGGGAGTGCGAACTTAGACCTGGCCCGCAGCGGTGTCAATCGGGTCAATCACCCTCGTGATGCCCGCCGTCGAACACCTTCTCCCCCGCCTCGACGCGGATCGGGAGTGCGTTTTGCTTCGGAGGAAGCGGGCAGGTGGCGTAGGACGTGAAAGCGCAGGGCGGGTTGTACGCCTGGTTGAAATCCACCACGACCTTCCCGTCCTTGGGCATGTCGGCGTAGAGAAACCGGCCGCCGCCGTAGGTTTCCTTCGCGCTGGTTTGATCTTTGAAGATGAAGAAGAGCGATGGTTCCGCCGGGTCTTCAACGACCGGCTCAAGGGTCAACGACTTCCCGTCGATCGTGAAGCTGACGAGACCCGGCGCTTCCATCGACTCGGTCGTCCCGAGCACCGTCGGGATCGCCACCTTCTTCGTGACGTCGTACGGAACGAACGTCGCGTTCACGCGCCACTTCGGATCGGCGGGGAAGTAGTCGAGCCCCTTGAACCGGGTGCGCAGCGGGCTTTGCGAGTCCTTCACGCGGATGCCGAAGCGATCGCCGCGTTTGATCACGAAAAAGCTCAGATCGCCTCGCGTCACGACGGACGTCTTCTCCGAGTTGTCGTCGATGAGGACGCCTGCGACGAGCGGCTTGCCGTCGAGCATGAATCCGGAGTCCGGTTCGGGCTTGATCCGCACGACGCCCGAGTCGAGGACGAGCACGCCCGAGCGCTTCGGAGCCTTCCCCGCGGGGAGCGGCACCGCGCAGTCCGGGTCGGATCCGAAGACATTTTCACCCTCCTGCAGCCAGTGCAGGCCGACGAGGGTCAGCCAACCGTTGGGCGACGCCAGCCGCTTGACCCGGCCGTCGCGCCACTCCTGCTCGGTTTTCTGGAATGAGTCATCGGCCGCCGCGAGCGGGGACACCAAAAATCCGGCAAGTGCAATCAGCGAGACGATCGTGAGCTTCTTCATGGACCCATCAGATCACACCACGGTAGAGGGGACACTCCCCTATTTTTCTGACAGGCGGTATCCGAGGAGCCTGTCAGAAAAAAGGGGAGTGCCCCCCGTTCACGCAGTGTGATCTGATCGTATCCATGGGCGATCTCCTCGAGCCGTTCGTCGCGCTACGCGGGGCGGCTGTGCTCGACGGCGGGCTCGCCACCGAACTCGAGGCTCGAGGCCTCGTGCTCGACGATGCCCTCTGGTCGGCCCGAGCGCTGATCGACGCCCCGGAACTCTTGGCGGCGGTGCACCGCGACTACCTCGAGGCCGGTGCGGACGTGATCTCAACCGCGACCTACCAGGCGACGATTCCGGCGGTGACTGCTCGCGTGCTCCTGTCCGGAGTGGCCCTCGCGTGCCGGGAACGGGATGCCTTCTGGGAGCCGCGGGCGCGGGACGGCGTCCGCGCGCGGCCTCTGGTCGCCGCGTCGATGGGCAGCTACGGCGCGTTTCTCGCCGACGGTTCGGAGTACCGGGGCGACTACGGGCTCGACATCGACGCGCTGGCTGCGTGGCACCGCCCTCGGCTGCGCGTCCTCGAAGAGAGTGCCGCGGATCTTCTGGCGTTCGAGACGATCCCGTCGCTCGTCGAGGCGGAAGCGATCGTCCGCCTGCTTGCGGAGAGCGACGGCCCACCCGCGTGGCTGTCGTTCCAAGCGCGCAGCGCGGAACACCTGGCCGACGGTCAGCCGGTCGAAGCCGCCGCGGCCCTCGCCGATCGGTGCCCTCGCATCGTGGCCGTCGGCGTCAACTGCGTCGCCCCCGCGCTCGTGGCGCCGCTGCTCGCGCGGTTCGCGGCGACCACCACCAAGCCCCTCGCCGCCTACCCGAATTGCGGGGACACGTGGGACGCCGCGGCACGGAGGTGGGTCGCAAGCGGCTCGGCGGTCGCGTTCAGGGACCTCGTCCCCCGCTGGCGCGCCGCGGGAGCGCGCCTGATCGGCGGCTGCTGCCGAACCACCCCCGCCGACATCCGCACGATCGCCGCCGCGCTGGACTAGGGAATACGGGATAAGGGGACACTCCCCTATTTTTCTGACAAGCGGTATCCGAGGAGCTT
>JAQBEH010000064.1:0-4978 GCA_032124015.1 Acidobacteriota bacterium | reverse complement strand
CGCCTGAAATCCGGAGAGCTCGATCCATCGCAGCTCACCACGAAGTCTCTTCGCCTCCCAAGGACATTTCGACACCGCTGGATTCCTGCCATCGCCGCCGTCTCGGTGATCATGGTGATCGCCATGGCGCAGCTGCTCCGGCCGCCGGCGTCGCCCCTTCCCGATTACAAAAATATCCTGGTCCTTCCGCTGCGCAGCATTGGCGGGGACGAGGACCAAGCGGCGCTGTGCGACGGACTGACCGAATCGATAACCTCAGCGCTCACCCAGACGGGGATCTTGTCGGTCGTGCCCGCGAGCGATACCAGCGAGGTGGCGACCGTCCGCCAAGCGCGCGAGAAGTTCGGCGTGAACCTCGTACTGTCCGGCAGCCTGCAGCGGCGAGGGGAACGGCTCCGCCTGACGTTGAACCTCGTCGACGCGGAGAAGGCACGACAGCTCGGGGTGGAGACCGTCGAGGGACCAGCGGCGCAGCCGTTTCAAATCGAGGACGGGATGCTGGGCAAGGTAGCCGAGCTTGTCGACGTAGCGGTTCCACGCAAGGACACGGAGCTGCTTGCCAAGCGAGCGCTGTCGACGCCGAAGGCGTTCGACGCCTATCTCCGGGGCCGGGGGTTTCTCTACCGTTACGACAAGGAGGGGAACCTCGATCGAGCGATGCAGCAGTTCGAGGAGGCGATCCAGGTCGATCCCGGGTTCGCACTCGCCTACGTGGGCCTCGCCGAGGCGCGGCTCACGGCCTACCGGCTGCAGAGCGAGAAGGCCACTCTTTCCGCAGCACGCGAGGCCGTCGAGCGGGCGCTCGAGCTCAGCCCCGAACTCGCCGCGGCACATTCGATTCTCGGAGCCGTGCTCTCCGAGGCTGACCTGCCGAACGAAGCGGTCCTCCAGCTCGAGCGAGCCATCGATCTCGACCCCAAGGACCCCGCTGCGTACCGTGAGCTGGCCTGGGTGCACGTTAGTCTCGGCGAGCGCGATCGCGCCGAACAGGTCTTTAAGAGAGCGATCCAGGCTCGACCGGGGGACTGGCGCGGCTACTCGAACCTCGCCGTGTTCTACTACGATGCTCAGCGCCACGCGGACGCCGAGCGACTCTTCCGGAAGGTCATCGAGCTCGCTCCCGACAATCACTACGGATACACGAATCTGGGAGCGGTCCTGACCGACTTGGGACGTCCCGGCGAGGCCGAAGCGATGTACCGCAAAGCCGTGACTCTGAATCCCACGGCGAACGGCTGGTCGAACCTCGGCGTTCACTACATCCTCCAGCAGCAGTACGAGAAGGCGGTGCCGGCCCTCGAAGAGGCGACGAAGCTGGCGTCGCAATCCGGACCCAACGACTACGCAATCTGGGGAAACCTCGGGGATGCCTACCTGTTCTCGGGCGCGCCGGTCGACAGGTCGCGAACCGCGTACCTCCGGGCGATCGAGCTGGCGGAGCGCACCACCCCGGCGGCGACCGCGGATCGGGCCGTATTGAGCAGCATCCTGGCTGAGTACCTCGCGAAAGTCGGCGACGGAGCGCGATCCCGAGAGCGGATCGCCTCCGCGCTCGAGGGCGCCCCCGATAACGCGACGGTGCGGTACGAGGCCGGCATCGCCTACGCGATGTTGGGCGAAGACGACCGTTCATGGGAGGAGTTGAAGGCGGCGCTCGTTCGCGGGTTTCCGGCGGACCGGCTGCGGACCGCCCCCGAGCTGCAAAAAATACGTCGCCGCAGCGACTTCGCGCGCCTTCTGGAGTATGCTCGCACCAGCCCGTAGCTCCCCTCAAGGAGGAGACCGCATGCCACCACATGTAATCGAGATCTTCGTCAACGACGGGGCGCTGAGCTATGACGACAAGGACGGATTAATAGTGCAATGGGGTGATCAAGTCCGTTGGATTTGCAAGACGCACGATTACGGCATCCAGTTCACGAACAACGCCTCCCCGTTCGAAGAGGAAGTGCTTTCGTTGAGCAAGATCAAGGGGCAGGAAACGGACGGGTGCACCGTCAAGCGGCCGACCGTCAGGCAGCCGAGGAGAAGACGGGTCGCTTTCAAGTACGCTGTTTCCGTCCATATCCCCGGCAGCAACAAACCGATCGTCACCGACGATCCCGTAATCATCGTCGAAGACGGGGGCGGGTAAACCCGATCCTTGGCCCGCTCCGCATCTCGAGTTCGGGTAAATTCCCTGTCTCCCAGTCTCTGCGTCCAGGGGACTTTTGGACTGTTGTGCCGGAGGCTGGGCTCGAACCAGCACTCCCTTGCGGGAAGGGCGGCGGATCAACGATTTGTTGATTCGTAGCCCTTTCCCGTTTACGAGGATTACGAGGAGGGTCGTACAGTCCGAGGGTTCGGGTGACCCAGGTGGAGACCTGAGTCGGCCGGGCTACCCTGTCTTGAGTCGACACTCAGTTGTCGAGCTCTCCGAAAAAACCGTGGCGGTTCACTCGCCGCGGGCATCGACCGAGCGCGGATCTTGCAGCTACCACCAGTGCCCGGCAAAATATCCCACGATCCGCCGATGCTCCTTCGTCCCTCGGTCGGCGTCGAGATGGAAGTGCCGGACCTGGTTTCCCGGCCCAACACGAACTACGCCAACATCGACGCCCACGCCTGTTTCGTACCGATGTCCTTTGTTGTCCTATTGTTGACACGGCGATTCGGTGTATACGTCCCTCACTCTCGAGGAAGGGACACGCCATGAGATGCGCTGCTTGTCTTCTTCTCGGTTTCGCATGCGTGTTGCTGGTACTAACGGGCTGCCCGTGCTGTGAACCCGACCCAACCAACCCGCCCGTCGCGGACCCGGCGTGCAGCGACAGCACCGGAGATCGTTTCGTAGATTGCGGCAACGGAACGGTGACGGACACGCAGACAGGTCTGGTTTGGCTGAAGAATGCGAACTGTTACGGCTCGCAAACTTGGGATGCAGCTATGGCTTCGGCCGACGGCCTGAAACTCGGGGATTGCGGATTATCGGACCACTCCTCGGCAGGTAACTGGCGTCTGCCGACGAAGGCGGAGTGGGAAGGGATACTCGAACCGAGTTGCCCTGATGGCAGTCCAAAGATTCCGGACAGAACGGGCGCCGGTTGTTATGCGACGGCGCCGTGGGCCTCCGGCGAGCAGTTGAGCGCCTATTGGTCGTCCATCACCGCCGAGTTCGATGGATCCCGCGCGTGGGCCGGGGTCCTGCACCAAGGCATCGTAGGCGACAACGACAAAACCGTCGCCCTCTTCGTATGGCCGGTCCGGAATTGACGCGGGCGTTCCCCCGCGCACCTGGCGGAGTGCGAGGTTTTCGATCAGAAGGTCGGCCAGCGACGCGGCGACACGTCGGAGCCAAGCCAGGATGCCGGCGATTCGGGGAAACATCGCGACAGGATGGAGGGCTGCCGGGGTGGGGTCAACGCCGCGACTGTTAGGTGCCGCCGCCGCACCGCCCTCTGCGCTACGTTGACGACGTAGACGCCGCCGTGGGGCGACGCAGGATCGACATCGATCCGAAGCCGATCCTCGCCGATGAGCCGCAGGCGGTCGACGGGCCACGTGTCGTCTTCTTCGCGCCCGATCTCCCACCACTGGTCCGACTCGACCCCGCTGGTGAAGGGTTCGTAAGGATCGCGCAGGTTGTAGATGACGACACCACACCCTCCCGACGCACACCAAAGGCCGTTCCCGGCAACCTCGAACGCCCTCGGTTCATCGTAGTGGGTCCCAATGGTCAGCGGATCTCGATCCGGAAGGCACAGCCCAACGTCGTACCAGTCATGGACGATCACGAAGTGCCGGTTCGCGAGAATGACCGGGTAGCCTTGTGCAGAGGTGTCCCCAGCCATAGAGTGCGCGTCCGGATCGTAGTAGAGACGCGCGGCCTCAGGTGAGAGTTGGAGAAGTTTCAGCGACGGTCCGAAAAGACATCGCACTTGGTGTGGCAACCGCATGGGCGCCCCCTTCCCGGCTCACATTCCTATCGTGACGACCGTGCAATTGCAGTGCCATTTGCTGGCGACGACCTGACGCCACTTGCCGAGCTGCGAGTCGAGTCTTTACCAGGTAGGCGTGTCATTCTTTCCCGGTTTCTCCTTTGGCCGAGTGCAATCAACTCGAAACGGAACGGCTCCCCTGGCATTGCCAATGAGATGCTCGTCAGGATCTGCGGGTACCATCACCGGATGCAACGAGGCTCGCCCAGAGGAATCCGTGGGTGTCGCAGCGCGATTCACGGACAGCGGTAACGGAACCGTGAAAGACAACCAGACGGGACTGATCTAGTGGGGGCAGGTCAGGGGGACCTGTAAAAAAGATCCCCGAGACGAGGACGTTCGTATCGAGAACAACCCTCATCCGCGGCGACGGACGCTGCGCACCGCTTGACGGACATCGGAGGGTTTCATGCCTGCTCGCCGAGCTTGGCTCCTCGCCTTCGCAGCAAGAGCGAGGAATTCGCGCCGCCCCGGCGTTTCGATCTTCTTCAAGATGACGACGTCGCCGTCACCCATCACGACGAACTGCGCGCCGACCTCGAGGCCAAGCGCCTTGCGGACATCCTCCGGAATCACGACTTGTCCCTTGGACGACAGCTTGGTGGTGGCGACCGTGGCCATGCTCGACCTCCCGTTGTTCTTACCGGTAAGAACGTACCGCCGAACGGGTCGTTCTACAAGAAACCGGTTCAGTCGGGGCCCGGCCTGCACTCGGCATTTGCGGTCCGAGTCCCGATTTGGGCGGCACCCAGGTGGACAACGGGGTCTCGGCGCTCGATCCTGCACGCCAACTCAAACCGTTGAAAGCACATGGTGCCGAAGGCTGGACTCGAACCAGCAATCCGTTACGGGGATTACGCGGGGGGTCGTACAGTCCGAGCGTTATGGTGACACCGGTGGACACGCGGCTTCCTACGCGTCACGCGCTCCCACGCCCGCTCGGTCCAGACGACCTTCATCCCCCGGCGCGCTTGTTTCGCCACGCGCGGAGGCGGTTCTTG
>JAQBEH010000063.1:0-10486 GCA_032124015.1 Acidobacteriota bacterium | reverse complement strand
GGCTCCTCGGATACCGCCTTGCTGCGAAAAAAGGAAATGTCCCCCCGATCAAGGATTCAGTGACGGAGCACGAACGGCGGCGACGATGCGCGAAGTCCTCGAAGCGTTCCTGGACGAGATCAAGAGCGGGCGGCGCGCCGTGCTCGCGACGATCGTGCGGGCGTCGGGTTCGACTCCGCGCACCGCCGGCGCGCGCATGGTCGTCCGAGCGGACGGTTCGTCGTTCGGCACGATCGGCGGCGGCGCATTCGAGGCGATGGTCGCCCTCGACGCGCGAGAGCTGCTCGCCCGGGCCGAACCGGTGCCGGAGCTCAAGCGATACACGTTCACCGAAAAGGGCGAAGACGCGCTCGGGATGGCGTGCGGCGGCACCGCCGAGGTCCTCCTCGAGGCGACCGATAGCGGGGCGCGCCTGATCGTCTTCGGCGCGGGGCACGTCGGGCTGGCGGTAGCTCGGCTTGCCGCGACGGTGGGCTTTGCCCCCGAGCTCGTCGACGACCGCCCGGGGTTTTGCGATGCGGCGCGCGACGCTGCGGTGGGGCGTGTGTGGAACTGCGACGCCGCGTTCGTCGAAGGCGTTCCGCCGCTCGATGCCGGTTGTTACGTCGCGGTCGTGACGCGATGCCATCGCACCGACCGGCTCGCATTGAAGCACGTGTTGGGGCGCCCGCTGCGCTATGTCGGCCTGATCGGGAGCCGCCGCAAGAAGGCGGTGATCTTCGCCGAGCTCGCTGGGCAAGACGGCGTGCCGGAGGCGGAACTCGCGCGCGTGCGCTGCCCGATCGGCCTGCCGATCGGCGGCGAGACCCCCGAGGAAATCGCGGTCTCGATCGTCGCCGAGCTGCTCCAGGTCAAGCACGGACAATAAGGGGACAGCAACCGTTTTCCCGAAGGGAAAACTGTTGCTGTCCCCTTATTGTCCGGACACTCCGGACAGTACGCGGACGATGAAACGCAGTGCCGGCGTGCTGCGAGGCCTGGCATCGTCGTTGCGATGGCCGGGATGCGCCGCGCAGTGACGCGCGGCCCAACTCCCGGAGGCATCCATGTCTTTTCGTTCTCAGATCGCAACCGCTCTCCTGCTCGCCATCGTGTTGGCCTGTGCTTCGGCCGCTCCTGTAGCTGCCGCCTCGTCGGCGGCGCCCAAGGCCACGGCTTCCGAAGCCCGCCCGGTCGATCTCAACACCGCCGACAGCGCGGCGTTGGAGTCGGTGCCGGGCATCGGCAAGTCGCTCTCGCAGCGCATTGTCTCGTTCCGAGAAAAAAACGGCCCCTTCCAGAGCGTCGACGATCTGTTGAAGATCCAGGGGGTCGGGGAGAAGTCGATCCAGAAGCTGCGTCCGTACCTCACGGTCAGCAAGGCGAAGTGAGGTCGCCGTGGCGGCGTCTAGGGGATACACGCTCGCGGAGCTACTCGCCGTGCTCGCGATCGTGGCGATGACCGTCGCGGTGACGCTTCCGGCCGCGGCGATGCTCCGCGATGGCGGGCGCGCCGCGGCCGGTGCTCGAACGATGGCGACTCTCTTGTCGGCGCAGCGCTGGAAGAGCGTCTCCGGCCACCGTGTTCGCGGGCTGCAGTTCCGCAAGGTCGGGGGCGTCTGGTCCTGGCGCGAGGTCGCCGACGGGAACGGGAATGGGCTGCGCACCGCGGAGGTCGCGCGCGGCATCGATCCGGTTTTGACGCCCGACGATTTCCTGGAGCGCCGGGTTTCGGATGTGAGGATCGGCCTGCCTCCCGGCGGGCCTTACCCCGAGGCGCCCCCGGGGACCGACGTGCTCAACGCGGGCGACGATCCGGTGCGCTTCGGGCGATCCGATCTGGTTTCGTTTTCTCCGGTCGGCTCCGCATCCAGCGGAACGTTGTACGTGACCGACGGTCGGAACGGGCTGTTCGCGATCGTCCTCTACGGCCCGACGGCGCGCCTGCGCGTTTGGCGGTTCCTTCCTCGGGAGCGGCGATGGACGCTGTGAGCAATAACCCCGGAGCGGTCCGCACCCCGCAAACCGGCGAGCGCCGTGTGCGCGCCTTTCGCGCCACCGATCAGTTCGCCCTCGCGGCTTGGCAAGCGGTGCGTGCGTTCAACCGGCCCGAGGGGGAGTCCCTCGCGCACGAAATCCGCCGGGCGGTTGCGCGCAGCGGAGGCTCGCTCGTCGCGGCGGCGTCGGCCAGGGACGGGGACGAAGGCGCTCGCCACGCGCTCGAGAGCGCTCACCAGGGTCTTCTCGAGATTCGGTATTTTCTCTACCTTGCCCGGCGTCTGGGCTGTCTCGACCTGAAGAAGTACAAGGATTTGGCGGCGCTTCAGGAATCCGCGCTCCGCGAACTGGCCTCGCTCCTCGGCTGAGCCACGGGTTTCGGCCAGACAACCCGAGGTGCTAACCTACGCGACTTATGGCGCGCGTCCTCCTCACGGTCGCCCTGATCTTGCACCTCGCGGGTGTGGTGTTCGCCGCCCTCGGCGAGTTGCGCCACCGCGCCTCCCTCTCGCGCGCCGGCGGCTTCGTTCTCCTCGCGGCGAATGCCGGAGAACTCCTCACGTTGATCGTGCTCGGCGTGACGGCGGGCGCGTTCCCGTTGCGGACCGGGCCGGAGTACCTGCTCGCCTTGGGCGGATTCGTGCTGACTCTCCACCTCGTGCTGTGGTTCCGATTGCAGGTGCGCGCGGCCGCGCTCGTCCTTCCGCCGGTCGCCCTCTTGATGGTCCTGTCCGCGTATCTGTTTTCGGTGGGGGACACGCAGGATCTCCCGCTTCAGACTGAGGGGTGGTTTGTCTTCCACACCTCGATCGCCACGGCCGGGGTCGCCGCGCTCGCGGTTTCTTTCGCGATGAGCCTTCTCTTTCTGGTGAAGGAACGGGCGCTGAAGAACAAGCGCTCCTTACGCGTGCTGGCGATGCTGCCCACGCTCGAGGCCCTCGATCGACTCGGGTTTCAGGCGTTGCTCTACGGCTTCCCTCTCCTGACCTTGGGGATCGCCACCGGCATGGTGTACAGCTCCGCCGTGCACAATCGGCTGTGGATTTGGGGCCCCAAGGAGATTTTCCCCGTGATCGCCTGGGCGGTGTTCGCCGGGATCCTCTGGGCACGGTTCGCGCGCGGCGTCCGCGGGCGACGATCCGCGATCCTGGCCATCGCCGGGTTCGCCTTCGCGCTTCTGGCTTTCGTCGGCATGGTCCGCTGATGCTGACGCTCGTCGGGATGAACCACCGCAGCGCATCGCTCGAGCTGCGAGAGCGCGCCTGCTTTGCCGAGGGGGACGTCCCCGCAGCGCTTTCGCGGATCAGAGAATCCACGAGCGCCACCGAGGCCCTGATCCTCGCGACGTGCAATCGCGTCGAGATCCTGACCCGCGCCAAGGACGGCCCGAGCATGGCGGCCGAGATTCGTGGGTTCCTCGCCAAAGAGCGAGGGCTCGACGACGAGACCATCGAACGGCACGTCTACGTGCACCAGGGACTGCATGCGGTGCGGCACGTCTTCTCGGTCGCCTGCGGGCTCGATTCCATGGTGCTGGGAGAGCCGCAGATTCTCGGACAATTGAAAAAGGCCTACGCGACGGCCCGAGAGGCCGGGTCCACCGGTCCCGTGCTCGACCGGTTGCTCCAACACGCCCTTTCGACCGCGAAGCGAGTGCGCACCACGACGGGCATCTCGCGCCACGCCGTTTCGGTCGCGTACGCCGCGGCCAACCTCGCGCGCACGATCTTCGACGACCTCACGGGGCGATCGGCGCTGCTGCTCGGCGCGGGCAAGATGACCGAGCTGGCCGCGAAGCACCTCGCGTCGCAAGGGGTCACCGACCTGACCGTCACCAATCGCACCTACGCGCGCGCCGAGACGCTCGCCGAGTCGCTCGGCGGCAAGGCGGTCCCCTGGGACGACTTTACGAGAGAGCTGACGCGCGTCGACATCGTCCTGACCGGCACCGCGGCGGCGACGCCCGTCCTCACGAAAGAACACGTCCGCCAGGCGATTCGCGCTCGGCGCGGCCGCCCGCTGTTCATCGTGGACATCGCGGTGCCTCGCGACGTCGAGCCGTCCGTGCACGACCTTCCGGGGGTGTACCTCTACGACGTCGATGATTTGCAGGACATCGTCGACGAGGGACTCGCGGAACGGCGCGTCGCGGCGGAAGAGGCGAAGCGGATGCTCGACATCGAGGTCCTCGGCTTCGATCGCTGGCGCCAGTCGGCCGATTTGGGCCCCATGATCGCCGCGCTCTACGAGCACCTTCACCACGTGGGGCACGTTGAGGTCGAACGTTACGGCCGTAGGCTCCAATCGCTGACCGCCGAGCAGAGAGAAATCGTCTTGGACCTGACGCGCTCTCTGATTCAGAAAGTGCTGCACACGCCGATCGTCTCGCTGAAATCCGCCGCGGAGCGCGGCGAAGCCGGACCGCGCGTCGCCCTTTACCGGGAGATCTTCGGAATCGATCACGGGCGAACTCACGCAATCGAGGATTCCAAGGAGGCGGCCGACGAGGCCGGCCCCGGTCCGACGCACGCCATCCAGGGCGGAAAGGAAGACTGAGCCGTGCGTTTGCGCTTGGGATCCCGCGGCTCTCCCTTGGCGCTCTGGCAGGCCAACCACGTCGCCTCGCGCCTCGGCAAAGCGTGGCCCGGCCTGGCGGTCGACATCACCATCATCAAGACCGAAGGGGACCAGCGCACCGACATTCCGCTGACCGCGTCGTTCGGGAAGGGCATTTTCGTCAAAGAGATCGAAGACTCCTTGCTCGGCGGGACGATCGATCTCGCCGTGCACAGTCTGAAAGACCTTCCGACCGAAACGCCGGAAGGGTTGGTGCTCGCGGCGATCCCGGAGCGTTACGATGCGCGCGACGCTCTGGTTTGCCGGTCCGCGCGACGTATCGAAGACCTCAAGCCGGGAGCGCTCGTGGCGACGGGGAGCCCGCGGCGACAGTGCCAGCTCCTCCACGCGCGCCCCGACCTGAAATTCACGCTCGTGCGCGGAAACGTCGATACGCGGCTGAGAAAACTGGACGAGGGACAATTCGATGCGCTGATCCTGGCCGTTGCTGGGATCGAGCGGCTCGAACTGACGCAGGCCCCCTACACGCCGATCCCGTTCTCACTTTGCCTCCCGGCTCCGGGGCAGGGGGCTTTGGCGATCGAAACGCGCGCGGATGACCTCGAAACGCGTCGTTTGGTGAGTCCGTTGGGCGACGCGAACACCGCGTCTTCTGTCGCGGCCGAGCGCGGGTTCCTCGCCGCGCTGGGCGCCGGATGCCTCGCCCCGGCCGGTGCGTTAGCGACGGTCGCCGGCACCGTGCTCGTTCTCGAGGCGATGGTCGGATACCCCGACGGCCGCAGCCAGAAGCGCGACCGCATCGAGGGCGCACCCGGCGACGCGGTCGCGCTGGGAGCGGCTCTCGCGCGGCGTCTTTTTGATGCGGGCGGCGACCTCATCCTTAGCGAGGTCCGCGACGCATCCGGCCCCGGCGGGTCGTGACCGCGCGCGTTTTGGTCACGCGCCCGGCCGGAACGTGGCCCGCACTCACGGCACGATTCCAAGGCACCCCGATCGTGCTGCAGCTGACCCCGACGACGGTGCAGGTCGCGCCGGTCGACCGTGGCCCCGGTGACGAAGCGATCGGCCGCCTGGAGGCGTACGACTGGCTTGTCCTCACGAGCGGCCACGGCGTGTCGGCGCTGGAGCGTGGCCTCGCGGCTCGCGGCGTCACCGGCCTGCCGCCGGGCCTTCGCGTCGCGGCGGTTGGGCCCGCGACCGCGAGCGCGCTTTCCGGGATCGGCGCCAAAGTCGACGTCGTCGCCGCCGACGCGAATTCCGGCGGACTCGCCGCGACGCTCGGCCCGCGGCTGACCGAGGGAACCCGCGTCCTTATCGTCCGCCCCGAAGGGGCGCCCGGCCCTCTGCCGGCGGCGCTTCGCGCCGGGGGAGCCCTGGTCGATGAGGCGCCGCTCTACCGCACGATCGCCTCGGAGCACGCGGGGGAGTTGGCCGACGCGGCGATCGCCGGCACTTTCGCCGCGGTCGTGTTCACGGCCCCGTCGTCTTTGGACCTGTGGCTCGATGCGGCAGGCGGGCGGCGAGACGCACTCGTCGGTGCCCTGACGCGTACGGCGCGCGTGGCCATCGGCCCGACCACCTCGGCGCGGATGCTGTCGTTGGGTCTTTCCGCCGATGCCACGGCTTGGGCGCCCTCGGAAGACGCGGTCGGCGACGCCATCGATCATGTTCTTGGCCGTTGACCTGCTAACATGGCCGCCCGCGTTTCGGAGGAGTTCGTGACCGAAGGAGAGATCCAAAAGACACCTCTCAACCGTGCCCACCGCGAAGCGGGAGCGCGCATGGTTTCGTTTTCAGGCTGGGACCTGCCGATCCAATACACCGGCGTCATCGACGAACACAACGCGGTACGGACGCGCGCGGGACTTTTCGACGTCTCTCACATGGGCGAAGTCGACGTTCTCGGACGCGAAGCGCTGGATTTCCTCCAGTACGTCACCTGCAACGACGTGTCGCGCCTCGCCCCCGGCCGGATCCAGTACAACGCGCTGACGACCCCTGAGGGGACCTTCGTCGACGACCTCCTGGTCTACAAGCGCGGCGACGACGACTACCTGCTGGTGATCAACGCCGGGAACACCCCGAAGGACCTCAGCTGGCTGCACTACCACGCCAAGGGGTACAACCTGCGCCTCGAGGACGTTTCGCCCCGCTGGTGCCAGATCGCGCTCCAGGGACCGCGCTCGCAAGAGATTCTGACGCCGCTGACCGAGGCGCCCCTGGCCGCGATGAAGTACTACACCTTCGTTCAAGGCGACGTGTCCGGCGTGCCGTGCATCGTGTCCCGCACCGGCTACACCGGTGAGGACGGCTTCGAGATCTACGGCCCCGCCGACGCCGCCGAAACGCTGTGGTATGCGATCCTGGGCGCGGGAGCGCCGCACGGCCTCGTCCCGGCGGGACTGGCCGCGCGCGACACCCTTCGCCTCGAGGCGAAAATGGCGCTCTACGGCAATGACATCGACGACACGACGACCGTTCTCGAGGCCGACCTTTCATGGATCCTGAAGCTCGAGAAAGGGGAGTTCCTCGGCCGCGACGCTCTCCTTGCGCAAAAGGCCGCCGGTTTGACCCGCAGGCTCGTCGGCTTCGAGACCGAAGGGCGCGCCATCGCGCGGCACGGCCACAAGGCGGTCTCCGATGGGGTCCCGGTCGGAATCGTGACGAGCGGCAGCTTCGCGCCGTTTCTCAAGAAGAACATCGGGCTCGCCTATCTCCCGACCGGCCTCACGCCGCCGGGGTCGCGGTTTTCGATCGACATCCGCGGACGCGAAGAGCCCGCGGTCGTGGTGCCCACGCCGTTTTACACACGCGCGCGCTGACGCAAGAACCTGTTTTTTCCCTCCGGAGGTTTCGATGTTCCCCAACGACAGGCACTACACGAAAGAGCACGAGTGGGTCAAAGTCGAAGGTCGGTCGGCCACCGTGGGCATCACCGACTTCGCGCAGAAGGAGCTCGGGGACATCGTCTTTGTCGAGCTCCCCGAGATCGGCCGCGCGGTCGCGCTAGGCGACGTTCTCGGCACGATCGAATCGGTGAAGGCGGTGTCGGAGCTCTACGCGCCGGTTTCAGGAACGGTCGTTTCGGTCAACGCGCTTTTGACCGACGCTCCGGAAACGATCAACCGGGACGCGCAAGAGGCCGGCTGGATCTGCAAGCTCACTCTGACGAACGCCGCAGAGCTCGACGCGCTGATGGACGCTGCGGCCTACGGGGCGATGGCTGGCAGTTAACGGTCAACTCTTCGCATACTCCGCCATCTCCGGGCACGCGCACACCAGGTTGCGATCGCCGAAGGCGTTGTCGATGCGTGCGACGGCCGGCCAGAACTTGTGGTCGCGAGTTGCAGGCGACGGGAAGGCGGCGCGCTCGCGCGAATAAGGGCGGTCCCAAACCGCCGCGGTGACGGCCTCGGCGGTGTGCGGCGCCATCTTGAGCAGGTTGACCGCGCGATCCGCCCGCCCTTCTTCGATCTCCCGGGCCTCTTCTCGGATCGCGATCATGGCGTCGCAGAACCGGTCGAGCTCTTCTTTCGATTCGCTCTCGGTCGGCTCGATCATCAGAGTGCCGGCGACGGGCCAAGACATCGTGGGCGCGTGGAACCCGTAGTCCATCAGACGCTTCGCGATGTCGTCGACCTCGACCCCGGCGGTGGCCTTGAGCTGCCGCACATCGACGATGCACTCGTGCGCGACGCAGCCGTTCCGCCCTTTGTAAACGACCGGGAAGTGAGGCGCCAAGCGGTGCGCGATGTAGTTCGCGTTCAGGATCGCAACCTCGGTCGCCCGGCGCAAACCCTTCGCTCCCATCATGGCGATGTACGCCCAACTGATCGGCAGGATGCTCCCGCTGCCCCACGGCGCGGCGGAGATCGGGCCGATCCCTTGGGCGCCGCCGACCTTCCTCAGAGGATGGGTCGGAAGAAAGGGGACGAGGTGCTTGGCGACACCGATCGGGCCCATGCCCGGGCCGCCGCCGCCGTGCGGGATGCAGAAGGTTTTGTGCAAGTTGAGGTGGCACACGTCGGCGCCCAGATCGCCCGGGCGGCACAGGCCCACGAGGGCGTTCATGTTCGCGCCGTCCAGGTAGACCAGGCCGCCGCGTTCCTTGACGGTCGCGATGATCTCCCTGATCCCTTCCTCGAAGACGCCGTGCGTCGACGGGTAGGTGACCATCAACGCCGCGAGGCGATCGGCATGCAGGTCGGCCTTGGCGCGCAGGTCGTCGAGATCGACGTTGCCTTGCGCGTCGCAAAGGACGACCACCACGCGCATCCCCGCCATTGTCGCGCTTGCGGGGTTGGTGCCGTGCGCCGAGATCGGGATCAGGCAGACGTCGCGCTGTTCCTCGCCTCGCGCCTTGTGGTACGCCCTGATGACGAGTAGGCCGGCGTACTCGCCTTGCGATCCGGCGTTGGGCATCAACGACACGGCGGAAAATCCCGTGATCTCGGCGAGCTGGTTTTCGAGCGAGGTGGTCAGCTCCGCGTACCCTTCGACCTGATCGCTGGGCGCGAAGGGGTGGATGGCGGAAAAGCCGGGATAGGAGATCGGGAACATCTCCGCGGCGGCGTTCAGCTTCATCGTGCACGAGCCGAGCGGGATCATCGACGTGGTCAGCGACAGGTCCCGCGATTCGAGCCGCTTCAGGTAGCGCATCAGCTCGGTCTCGGAGCGATACGCCGAAAAGACCGGGTGCGTGAGAATCGGGTCGAAGCGTTGATGGGGGGCGGCGATCGTCTCGTCGACCGTCGCCGAAAGTACCGCCGCATCGGCGGCGAATACCTGCGCGAGGTCGTTGAGGTCGGCGTCGCCCACGGTCTCGTCGAGCGTGATGCCCAAATCGCCGTCGGCGTACGCGCGCAGGTTGATGCCCTTGCCGAGTGCTGCCTTGACGATGGCCGCCTGTCCCTTGGCGCCGGGCGACACCTTGAGCGTGTCGAAACAGGTCGTGCTTCGGACCGTGATGCCGGCGGCGCGCAGGCAGGCCGCCAAGCGCAGCGTCTGGCGGCGGATGCGTTTCGCGATCGCGCGCAGTCCGTCCGGACCGTGGTAGACGGCGTACATCCCGACCATCACCGCGAGCAGGACCTGCGCCGTGCAGATGTTGCTGGTCGCCTTGTCCCGCCGGATGTGCTGCTCGCGCGTTTGCAACGCGAGCCGGTAGGCGGGGCGGCCGTTGGCATCTTTGGAAACACCAACGAGGCGTCCGGGAATCTGGCGTTTGAACGCGTCGCGGACCGCCATGTAGGCGGCGTGCGGACCGCCGAAGCCCAAGGGGAGGCCGAAGCGCTGGGCGCTTCCGACGACGACGTCCGCGCCGAAGCTGGCCGGGGACCTCAGAATCGTCAGGGCGAGCAGATCCGCCGCGACGACGAGCTTGGCTTCGGCCTCGTGCACGCGCGCCGCGAAGCGCGAGTAGTCGAGGATCTCGCCGTCGGTTGCGGGGTACTGCACGAGGGCGCCGAAGGTCGGTTTCGAAAAATCCCAGGTCTCGTGATCCCCGATGACGATCTCGATGCCGAGCGGCTCGGCGCGCGTTTGAAGCAGCGCGATCGTCTGCGGGTGGCAGCGCTCGGACACGAAAAAGCACTTGCCGTCGGCCGCCTTGTCGAGCACGCGGGCGCACAGCGTCATCGCCTCGGCGGCGGCGGTGCCTTCGTCCAGGAGCGAGGCGTTGGCGAGCGGCAGCCCGGTCAGGTCCTCGATCATCGTCTGGTAGACGAGCAAGGCCTCCAGCCGGCCCTGGCTGATCTCCGCCTGGTACGGCGTGTACTGCGTGTACCAGCCCGGGTTCTCGAGGATGTTGCGCTGGATCACCGGCGGGACGACGGTGTTCGCGTAGCCCATGCCGATCCACGAGCGCCACACCTGGTTCTCGCGCGCGATCCCGCGCAGCTCGTCGATCACCGCCTTCTCGCCCTTCGCGGGG
>JAQBEH010000062.1:0-6635 GCA_032124015.1 Acidobacteriota bacterium | reverse complement strand
TCTTCTTCGGCGAGGACTCGCTGCGACGCGCTGTGCGAGAGTACGTCGCCCACTACCACGCCGAGCGAAATCACCAGGGGCTCGGCAACGCGATCGTCGCGCCCTTGCCCCGCCCCGCAAGGACTGTCGGGCGCGTTCGCTGCCGTGAGCGACTCGGTTGGATGCTTCGCTACTACCATCGAGAAGCGGCGTAGCGCCGCCGCTGTCTCCCTCGGCTTCGTCGCCCACCGCCACTCGCGGTGCGCCGACGGCTACGTACCCGTGCTTATTTCGATCGCAACGCGAACGATCAAGGCCGGAGCATGAACCGCACTCAACGACCGGGCCGACGATCACATGTGACAACCGTGCTGCGAATCCGCCGATCTCGTCATGCCGGAACGGCGGATCGAGCCTCCGATTGGTTTTTGGACCATACGCCGGACAACCTCTTCCGAACGAACCAGGACATCAAGCCGGCCTGAGTCTCGTGACGGGGCTGCGAGATCGAGCAGCCCCGACTCGACTGTGGTTTGGTTGGCGCACTACACGCCGTTGTTTCCGTCGCGCTCGCAATGTCTCAGCTCACGGTAGCAGCCCATACGCGAGGAGACTGTTCACCGAAACAACGAAGACCTTGCCGTTCACCACGAGCGGCACGCTGTACTTGGCAGCCTGGGCCTCGAGCGCGTCCCGCGTACCAGCCTGGTCGCTGTTGTAAAACTCGATGCTCAGGTCGGCCGGGTCGTAGGCATGCAGGGTTCCTTGCGTCGTCCAGTCGGAATAACCTCCCTTGCGTTCGAGGGCCCAGAGAATCCCGTTGGTGCTGCCGTTGGCGGAGATCGCGAGCGGCAGCCCCGGAAACGCAAAGCTCTGCAAGGACCGGGACGTCGGCGACGTCGGCAGCAACCCGTTGCTCAGCCGGAAGGCCTGAATGGTGTCTTGGGTCGGACTGAAGTAGACGGCCCCGTCGAAGTAGACGGAAGTGATGAAGTTTCCTGGTATCGGCTCCGACCCGTTGGGGAAGATGTTCGGCAGAGTCTGGACGGCGTGGCTGTTGTTGGTCGGATTGAAGTGCCCCATCTGGTCTCGGTCGATGAGATAGACCGTGGCGTTCTTTCCGGAGGCGATGAGAAGGTGAGGATGGGCGCCGGGCTGATCCGGCAGAAGAATCAGGCCGGCCGCGCAGAGGTCTTCGCCGCTCGCGTCGATCACCGCTTGATCGTACGGTGTGAAGTAATCCAGAACCGCGCCCGTGGGGCCGAGCTTCATCACGCTGTCTCCGTAGTCGATGCCTCCGGTGCTAGCGGTGAACGTCCCATCCCCCGTCACGAAGTAAGCGCTCCCAGAGGCGTCGGCAGCCAGACCGCCTCCGCTCTGCCAAATTCCGGCGCCTTCATTGTTCGGCGTGGCATTGAAGGCGAAGACTTGCTGCAGCGTCGCCGCGTTGTACCCGAGCACCCACCCGTGGTAGGGCTGAACGTCGCCGTGGCTTCCAAAGGCGATGTAGACCACGCCATTGCTGAGAAGCAGCGCCGGGCGCTGGTTCTCGCGCAGCGCATCGAACGGAACTTGTCCGCCCTGCGAGCCGACCCCCGTGCCCGGGACGCTGGCCTGAAGCGTCACCGGCCCGCCGAACTTCTCAGCGCCGCTGCCGATGTCGAGAGCGTGCAGCCTCTGCACATAATTCGTATTGCCGCCGTTGACTTCCTTCGTCTTGGCGACCACGTACAGCGTGCCGCTCACGGAATCGATGACGGGGGTCCCCGTGATCCCGATCTCCCCCGGAATGTCGCCGGTTTCGCCCGTGTCCCCGGCCGGCACCGACGTCACGCCTGCCGCCGGATTGATGAAGCTCACCTGCCACAGCGGATCCGCGCTCAAGCGGTCAGCATCGAATGCATAGACGCTGTTGTGCTCGGTCGCGACGTAGACGACGTTGTGGAACCCCTGCCCGGGGATGGCGACGTTGGCCACGTAAAGCGGTGACGCCAGGGCGAGACCGTCCAACGGGTAGGAGAACAGCTTCCCGAACTGGGTCTCGACGTTGGCCGGAGTCAAGATCGTTTCGCTCAGGTTCTGCCCGGTCCGGAAGTTGTCGTTGTGATAGGTGAACACCCCGGGGTTGTTGCTGACGTACACCGTCGCATTGGCCACGAACGGTCCGTTCGACGCGGTCACCGTGTGCGACCCGGCGGCGCTTGGCGGAGTGTAAAGCCCGCCTGCCGTGATCGTCCCGCTTGCGGGAGATCCGCCGACGACCGAATCCACGGACCAGGTGGCGCCGCCGACGCTCGTCTGGAACTGCTGTTGCTGCGTAAAGGTCACGACCGCCCTACGCGGCGTGACCGTGTCCACGGTGACGGCCTGCGCGGTGTTCGAGTACGGGCCGAGGTTCCCCGCCGCGTCGTTTGCGCGCACTCGGTAGCTGTAACTCGTGTTTAACGTCAGCCCGCTGTCGCTATAAGTGGCGACCGGCCACGGCGTCGTCCCGACCGGAGCGAACGTCGTGCACCCCGAACCCTCGCAGCGCTCCACCCGATACAACGTCACCCCAACGTTGTCCGCGGCCGCCCCCCAGACGAGATCTATCCGGCTCGGACCCATCGCCTCCGCGACGAGATTGACCGGTGCGGTCGGCGCCTCGGAGTCCGGGGGATGTGCCGCTCCGACGGGAGTGTTCTTGTCGGTCTGGATTTCGGCTGCCGACAGGGCGCGACTGTAAACGCGCACGTCGTCGATGCGGCCGTTGAAGAACTCGCCGTACGGAGTGTTGCCACCCATCGTCAAAGGAGAGGTCGAGGTCGTGATCGCTCCCGTCGCCGAGACGCTTCCCGCCTGGGCGCCGTTGACGTAGAGCCTGACGTCGGCACCGTTGTAAGTACAGGCGAGGTGCGTCCAGGCCATCGCAGGGAGAGGCGACCCGCCGATCGCGTTCCGGTTTCCCGAGCCGAACGTCCCGCCGGCGCCGGGAGCGTTCTGGCTCGTGCCCGGCTCGAGATAGTACCGGTCGGTCTCCTTGTAGACGCCGGTGGCCCAGGTGGTTGGAACGACGTCGGGATAGACCCACGCCTCGAGCGTCATCGCTTCGGTGAGGTCGAGCGTCGCGGAATCCGCGACAACCGCTTTGGCTGAGATGCCGTCGAAGGAAAGCGCGCTCCCGTGCTTTCCGCTTGGCGTCCAGACCGCGCCTTGGAGGGTCGCGAGGTTTCCGTTCGCCGAAAGGTCTGCCGAAGTCGTTCCCGCCCCCTCATCGAATGACCAGGCACCGACGAGGCCGTCGCTCTGCGCGCAGACCGGGCCGGATCGAGGCGTGCCTCCGGAAACGGTGCCGAGGTTGCCACCGCACCCATTGCGGGTCCGAATCAGGTAATAGCTGGCGCTCGAGGACCCGCTGTCCGCGTAGGTGGTCGAAGTGATGCCGGTCGCAAGGCACGACGCGCTGGTGAAATCCCCGGGCGTCGGGCTGAGCAGAACGTCGTAGAGAATCAGAGTCGAGCCGCCCGGATCCGACGGTGGCTGCCAACTCAATTGCGTTGGGCCGGCGCCGCTCAGCGCCAAGGCAAGCACCTCGGACGGGGCGGAAATGCAACCCGCCACCGCGCCGATCGGCGTGTCCCTGTCCGCCTGGATTTGCGCCAACGTCAGCGCCACGTTGTACACGCGGACCTCGTCGATCGCCCCGCTGAAGAACTGCCCGTAGATGCTGTCGCCGCCGATCTGCAGCGGGCTCGCCGATGTCGGAATCGCCCCCGTCTGGGCACGGCTGGCCACCTGCGACCCGTTCACGTACAGCCGCACCGTTGCCCCGTCATAGGTCGCTGCCAGGTGCGACCACGTGTTCGTCGTCAACGCCTCCGTCCCGTAGAGCGGATTCGAGCTGAACGTACCCCCCATCGCCGGCAGCCCGCTGGGAGCCGACGTTCCCTCCAAGTAGTAGTCGCTGTCCCCCTTGTAGATCACGTCCCGCCAGGCGCTGCTCACCGTCGACGGGTTCACCCACGCCTCCAGCGTCATCGCCGTCGTCAGGCGCAGCGACGCGGAGTCGGCGATCGTCACCAGCGCGGTCGTCCCGTCGAACACCAGCGCGCCGCCGTACTTCCCCGCGAGAGTCCGCGTCGCGTTCGCTATCGACCCCGTGTTCCCGTTCCCCGACGAGTCCGCTACCGCAGCCCCCGTCGCCTCGTTGAACGAGTAGGCGGCGACCAACCCTACGGTAGTTGGATCCAAGAGCACGCCCGTTGGAGGCGTGGCGGTTCCCGTCGCAGTACCCAGCCTGTTAAAGCTCTGATTGATGCATCCGGGCGTAGCCGGGTTGCACCAGCCCGGCTGGGCGTTGGCGTTGATTTCCACGAGGTTGATGCCGGCGATGCCATCCGCATCCAAGCTCTCCGCGGCGGCGAGCGGCGGGTTCGAACACGACGTGGTGTCGTTCTGCTGAAGGAATGACCCGTACGCGTTCCACGCCGCCCCGCCCGGGGACGTGACATGGCAGAGCCTGCACCCGGCAGTCGTCGACGTTGAGCTGGGATACCGGTCGGAAAATGTGTTCAGGCACGACTGGAACGCGTGCGCCGTCCCGCTGGAGAACGTCCAACAGAGAGCCAGCGCGGGCAAGAGAACGGCATGGACGCGCTTGAGAGTCCAACGAGTCCGAGGCGGCGGACGGTTAGGCAGCTTCTCCATATCGACCATTGGATGAGCAAAATGTCTTACCACCTTCTCTCATGGTCAAGCGCGAGTTCAATCGAATTCGGTAAGCAAACCGACCGGAACACTCCCGTGTTGGGGTATTCGAGTTCGTAACCGGCCCGAGAGCTCGACTTACACATCCGTCATGCACGCTGGGGACCGGCTGCGCACCGTACGGGGGCGAGACCCCGTCGCCTGCCCGTGGCGCCCGAACCACGTTCAGAACAGCGCGCGACACCTACAATCTCCTGGAGTCCCCCCCAGTCCTGGAGACATGTTGGAGACGGCGCCGACTCGCGGCTTACTTCGTCTCCCTCCGCGGCGCGCCGACGGCTACGCACCCATCCTCGGTCTGCCACGGCTCGGACGACTCGGAACGCCGAATGGGCCGGACATCGCGGACCATCGCATCTGACCCCCGCACCGTGGAACCCTAAATCGTCGCGCTTGGGCGCCAGATCGAACGTCGGTCTTGTTTTTGGACCCTACGGTGTCTCCATCCTTGTACCGCAACACGGAGGTGCGGCCGATGACGGCGAGCGCGGCCGGGTTGAGGCGTCCGAGGTGCGTGATGAGCACCTGGGTCATGCCGTCGGCGAGGAACGCCTGCTCGGGGTCGGCACCGAGGTTCGCAAACGGCAGAACGGCAACCCTGACGACGGGCACCGCAGCGCCACCGCCGCCGATGAAGCGCGTCCGGAGGCCACCGACGTCCAGCGCGGCAAACCCGCCGATGATCATGGTCAGCATCGCCAGCGCCACGAATACCCAGCGCCATCTGCGGCTGCGCGGGCCCGGCGGCTGCGCGGGCCCGGCGGCTGCGCCACAGGACGCGGGGCGGCGACCTCGGCCGTCCCCGCGCGAACCGCTTCCAGAGCGGCCTTCACTTCCTCCCCTCTCTGATATCGCTCGCCGGGGTTCTTCTCGAGGCAGCGATCGACAACCGCCGAAAGAGCCCCGGGCAAGGTCCCGGGCAGCGGTGGCTGCGGCTGGCTGAGAATCGCCGACGTCAGTTCGAAACCGGTCTGCCCCTGGAACGGACGCTTCCCGACGGCCATCTCGTAGAGCACGATCCCGAGGGCCCAGACGTCGCTCCGCGCATCAGCCGGTTTCCCGCACAGTTGTTCCGGCGCCATGTAGGCCAGCGTCCCTGCCACCATCCCCGGCGCCGTCAGCGTGTGCTGCGACATCGTCGTCTCCTCGGAGGCCTCCTCGCTCGGCAGCTGCTTCGCCAGGCCGAAGTCCAGCACCTTGACCTGGCCCTCGGGCGTCACCACCACGTTGGTGCCCTTCAAGTCGCGGTGCACGATGCCGCGGCCGTGCGCATGCGCCAGCGCATCAGCGAGCTGCTGACCGTATTGCAGCACCTGCTTGACCGGCAGAGGACCGGTCGACAGGCAATCGCTGAGCGACCGGCCTTCGACCAGTTCCATGCCGATGTAGGTCTGACCATCGGACTCGCCGACGTCGTAGATCGTGCAGATGTGGGGATGGTTCAGCTTCGATGCCAGGCGTGCTTCACGCAGCAGCCGCGCTCGCGCCGTGTCGTCTGCCAGAGCCGTGGCCGGCAGCACTTTCAGCGCGACGTCACGATCCAACCGCGTGTCGTGGGCGCGGAAGACCTGGCCCATGCCCCCCGCGCCAAGCAGCGAGTGGACTTCATAGGGTCCGAAACGGGTCCCGGGTGTCAGGGTCATCTCAATTTCAGCTTCCAGGATTCTAGGCGGTCGATGGTCCGTCTTGGCCAAGGCGCCGGTCTGGATGACAGCACCGCCTCGGCGCAAATCTTCATGACAGCGCCTATTATCGACCAGGCCAGGAGCGAAGCTGCGGGGTTTCCGGGAAGTGAGGTGGTGAGCCCGCGAGGAATGGAACCGTCTGGTCCTCTGTGTCAAACAATCCGAGATCGTGGAGAAGTCCTTTCGGAGTTGAGTGAATGCTTCTCGACGCCATCCCATAGAATG
>JAQBEH010000061.1:0-6778 GCA_032124015.1 Acidobacteriota bacterium | reverse complement strand
GCCTACGCACGATATGAGCAAGGAAAATCTATGCCGACCGTCGAGAAGCTGGAACAGCTACTCAAAGCGATTGCGCCCGACCAGAAAATCGTGTGGCACATTGACGCGTGAACCTGAATCCCTAGTTCCGCGCTTCGGGTTCGAGATGCGTTACGTCTGGGGAGCCGGGAGCCCGCGTTCGAGTCCCTGATCGATGGAAGGTAGCGCGACGAGCGCGGATGCCCATGGATGGAAGCTACCGACCCGGCGCTGCGCCGGCCGTCACTTCGAGAGGAACGCCCCAACGCGCGAGAGAAACGGGCCCGGCTCTTCGCAGAAGGGGAGGTGTCCGCTCTTCTCGAACACCGCGAGCTCCGAGCCCGGGATCGCCTTGTGGATCGCCCAGGCGACCGACGGCGCGACGTTGAAGTCGTAACGGCCGGTCACGACGAGCGTCGGGAAGTCGAACTTCGGAAGCTCCGGGTTCAGGTCGAAGCGCTGGATGTCGTTCCAAACCGCCGTGTTGACCTTCTGCCGGTAAACGAAGGACGAGGAGCGGGCCACGTAGGCGTCGCGCGCTTGCGGCGTATAGAAGAGCATCGACATGTACTCGTGGAGGTCGGCGGCGACCGCTTTCTGATCTCCCAACTCGACGGCGAACGCCAGCGCATCCTGGCGCGCCGTCGTTTCGGGGTAGATGTTCTTGAAGAGGAAGACCGTGTCCTGGATCTTGGGCGCCGCGGAGTCCACGATCATCAGGTGCGCGATGTGTTCCGGATGGCGCGCACCGTAAGCCATCACCAGATAGCCGCCCCAGGAGTGCCCGAGCAGGTCGAATGTCTCGAAGCCCAGGTGGGCGCGAAGCGCCTCGAGATCGTCGATCTGCTCGGCGAGCCCGCAAGGCTGCCCCTCCTTCAGCTCCGACGAGCGGCCGTTGCCACGCTGATCGTAGAAGACGATCCTGCGCCCCTTTGCCAGGGTGTCCCACACGTCGCCGCAAAGCAGATAGTTGTGGTCGAAACCTGGGCCGCCGTTGGCAACGATCAGCGGCGTGCCCGGGCCGCTCCCCCGAACTTCGTACCAGATCGTGACGCCTCCGGTCTCGAGCGTCGCCCCCGGCGGATCGGCGGCGGTGACCCGGGCGCCAAGCGCCAGGACCATAAGCACAATCGCCGCAGTTCGAGCGCTCATCGGGCACCTCCTTGAAGTCGGCATCGTAGGACGATCCTCCTGCCTCGGGCATATTCTTGTTTCATTGGGGGAAGGTAGCTGCGCTTGATTCCTGGACGACGCTCGCCGGCTCTGACCATCGCAGGGCTCTTCCGCCTCCTCTCTGGCGAGGCTTCGCCCGTCAAGAAAGCTCGCCGTTCCGCTATTCCCACTGAACGGCTTCGGGTTTGAGGTGCGTTACGAGTGGGGAGCCGGTCATTGGCTCTGTCGCTCTCTGACGGCGAAGGAGAGCCGACGGCGCACTACACCGTGTGCGGAACCGTTCGGTTCCAACGCGGATGGGGTTTTGGCGAGGGACAGGCGATCAGACCGCGCGGCCTGAAGTATCTCGCGTCCATCGACGCACGGCCGCTGGATTCTCACATCACCTTTCACATCTCGGAGTCGTTCGCGATGGCGGGCGCCACCGATCGCGCGCTTGAAGTTCTGGAGGAAGAGCAGCGCGCCCGCGCTTCTACCCAGGCGGTGGCCGGCGGCTGACTCCGCCGTGGCGGCCCGACCGTGCGCCCCCGTGAAGGTGGACGTGATCAATGCGTGCCATCGCGGCCGAAGCCGACGGCGAATCCCGCTTATCGATTGTCCATGACAGGCAGGAGTAGATGAGACGCCCGGACGGAACTCCGGTAGATGCGCTGCCGCGCCTCGATCCACTGCGTTTCCAGTTCGCTGTTCCCGCCGGTATTGAGGTTCCGCGAGAACTCAGGAAACGCGGCCGATGCAATCTCGAGCCGGAGCCGCTCACCAGCACGGACGGTCACCGCCGTGTGTCCGAGGTCCACGACGAAGGGATACACCGTTCCAGGATCAAGGAGCGACGGACTCGTCAGGGACTCCCTGAATCGAGCCCGCAGGATGCCGAACGTCAGACCAAGAACACGGACGTCGCCCGTCTCGGTCAGCCCGTAGAGCGTCGCCGTCCAGTCCGTGTCCCTGGCCGATGAGGACGCGAACAGTCTGGCTTCGATCGGACCGACGATGTCGAGTGGTTGCTCGAGTGGTGCCGATTCGTAGATCAGGACGTCACGACCCGTGTCGATCCGCGCGCGGTATTCGTCCAGTGCGCCTCGCTTGAGCGCCGCGTAAAACGATGGCGTGGGCGCGCCCGGGTTGTAGGTGAAAGTATCGAAGGCCTCGGCTGCGGTGGGCTGGCGCCACTCCAGTCGGCCGTGTGTGCCTCCACCCGTGGAACCGGCCAGGTACAAGGGACGCAAGGATGTCCCACTGAGCGGGTACTGGTCTCCGTTGAGCCAGCGGTTCGATCCCATCACATACACTTCTACGCCTGGCTTCGTCGGGGCGTCGACGGCGTCGGTCTTAAGCCAGAAGTCGAACCACTGCCGGTATTCGCTCATCAAATCGCGCTGCGCTTCGGCGCCCATGTCGATACCGCCCACGGCGCGGGTACCCTGGTCGCCGTGAGCCCAGGGCCCCAGGATCATCCGAATGGGACGTTTGGGACCACGCGTGAGGTGCTCAAACGCGAGGCGGGCACCGCGCGTCCCTGGATCGAACCAGCCGCTTTGCAGGAACACGGGGATCTCAAGCGCTTCGAGCGCCGACAAGTACGAGATCGGATCCCAGTACTCGTCGCCGGGCGCGCGGCTTACCCAGTCGCGGAAGTAAGGAACTTCGCGGCCCACAACCGAACGATCCAGGTTGACAACGGGTAGGCCCGCAAACGCCTGCGACCAGTCGTCGGTGATGCTGCGTTGAAGCTTGGCCTGCAGCTCCCGTCCCGTCTTGGCGTTTTCGATGATGTCCGTCCAGCGCAACGCCCAGCCAAGCGCCAGCGCTCCGCCCTCTCGCGGAATGTTGTCGAAAGGCATGGCCGGGGCGACATTCGGCACGATCGTCACCAGATGGGGCGGCTTCTCGATCGCGGCTGCGAACTGGGCCGTGCCGGAGTACGACCCTCCCACCATGCCCACCTTGCCGGTACTCCATTCCTGAGTCCCGAGCCACTCAATGGCGTCGAACCCGTCTTTTCCTTCGTGGAGAAACGGCTCCCAGTCGCCTTCTGACGCCCACCGGCCTCGCACGTCCTGAATGGCCACCACGTAGCCCGACTGTGTGTAGTAGTTCCCGTAACTGGCCATCCAGCTCTTGTTGTAAGGCGTACGGATCAGGATCACGGGGTACGGCGGCCTGTCTTCCGCTGGAAAATAGAGGTCGGTGGCCAACTGGACACCATCCCGCATCGGGACGAGGACGGGGCCGTCGCCCGGCCTTGATGTCGACGGCCCGCAGGAGATCGCGCCCACTGCCGTGAAGAAGAAGATGAAAGCCGCTCTCGGAACCTGGATGAGAACCTCCGTTCAAGCCGGCGCCCTACTGCGGCGAGGTTTTCGGCACACGGCAGGCCAGCGTCTGCAACGCGCGGGGGGACACCACCGCAGGCGCACCATGACAGAAAAGACGGCAGGCCGCCGCGCTACTCGACGAAACTCGCGCTCTCCAGTGCCCATGGGCTCTGTCGCTCTCTGAAAGCGGAGGAGAGCCGCCTCCGATTGCGAGTCGTTCGTTTTCAAGACGGATGGAGTTGTGGCGAGGGACAGGCGCGGGACAACCACGCCAAAGAAGGTCAATCCAACGATCGCGGTCGTCGCCGAGGTGCCGACCAGTGCATGAACGCCCGGCCCACGCGTTGTGCGTGGCATCATGGGGCATGAACACAGCCGTTCAGGAGGGAGATCGATGAAGTGGCCTTCTGTGATCGCGCCCGTCCTGGTCGTCTGGATCCTCCTCGCGATCGGCTGCAGGGAACCATCCTCTTCACCACTCTCACCGGACCCGCCGACATCCAAGCCGGTCAAGTTCCTGTTCGGTATGGTGGACGATGCGACTGGTGCTGAGAACTTCGTGGCCGTGACGGAGGTGCCTTCGGTGATCGCCACGACTCGCGCAGAGCTTCGCAAGGAACTGGGTAGCAGGCTCTTCCACATCAACGGACCCATCGCCCGCGGAGATGGCGGCGACAATCTGGGATGGCACTGGCATCACAAGCCGAGTGACTGGGATCTTGCGGAGGTGAGCATCGAGTTGTGCGATGGTCGGCCTGGAAATGTCGAGGCCGACCTTGACTACTGGATTGATCAGGTCGGTCGCTTCTGTCCTTGGGGCTCTCGGGTCTTGGCCGAGTTGTCGGAATAGGCCTTTCATATCGTCATGCCGGAGACGAGTGCAAGTCGCGACGATCACATGCCGCACAGCATGCGCGTCAACCCGAGGAAGCGACCGGTTTGCTAGCCATGCGATACGCACCGGAGCGTTATCAGGAATCCAGGTTGGAGTGAGCGCCCAACACCGCATGCCGGCTACGCCGCTCCGCCGAACGCGAGCGTCTGACCGAGTTGAGGATCCTCCACATGAAACCCGACAATCGTTCCTAAAACGTGAAGCGCGTCGTCTTCGAGGAAGCACGCGTCGCCGCCCTCGAGCATCGGGGCGACCCGAGCAACATTCTCCACGTGTGCCTCGCCAAAATCCAATCCGGCTCCCTCGATGATGAGTTTCGGGGGGCGCGCGCGTGGTCCACACCGTTCGACACCGATCATGAAGGGAATGTCGCGTCGTGGGCAGCGAGCCTCACGCACTCGCCTCCGCCCCCACCTCGTTGAACCGCGCCCACCCCGTGATTCGCCGTCGCCACGCTTCAGCCTCGGCGGGGCCCATCTGCCGGCACTCTTCAAGAACCTTCAATAATCGCAGCGCCGCGGCGGTGTCGTCGGGGGACATCGAGGCGAGCACGCAGTCCATCACGGTGAACGGGAACTATAGAATCACCGACTCAGCTCGATCGCCTCAGTCCGGCGCGGCTTGCGGTAGGAGCCCAGGAATCGACGAACCGTTCGGACGAGTGATTCATAGCCCGATCTACGACCAACGAACGCGTTGCAGCCTGCGTCGAAGGCGGCGGGTTGCGACGTGCGTGGGGCGACGACGACGACCGAGCGCCGACGACCCGCGCTGAGGGTCTTCATGTCGCGGCACAACTCCATTCCGAGTTCGTCCGATGGATCGACCTGGAGCAATGTTAGCTCGGGTTCTCGTCGGACGAAGAGACGCATCGCTTCTTGCGAGTCGGATGCCGTAACCGCCTCGAGCCCCTCGCTCTCGAGCAGATGTCGTACGCGCTCCAATCGTTTGGGATTCCGATCCGAGATTAGAACGAGTGGGCACATGAAGAACTCCCGACGCATCGCGGCGTTTCGTTGTCGACCCTCTCTCCAATACACGGATGAGGAACTCCGGTCAAGGCGGTGTTTCGTAATCCGGCTGGAAGGAAACGCCGTCGACGCCGACGGTCCAGATATCGCCGCCAGAGGGCGCGCGATCCGTCGTTCGACCTGCCGCTCGGCGCTCCCACGCGTACCCCAACTGCGCGATTCGCATAACCGCGTTGAATTCGCGATCTGCTTGGGCCTGTGCGGGCAGGCTCACCAAGCGAAGCGTCGACAAACCGTCGATTCTGAAGGGGCTTTTCACTCCCGGGAAATCAGTCGCGGAGTTCGTGACCGCGCAGTAACGGACGGTGCCGGGAGTCACCCTCGGTGACGCTTCATTAGATTGAGCTCTCCGGGAGGGCATCGTCCGCGTGAGAAAGCCTGCCGGGCCGCAATCCCCCTCGAAATTCGAACTTCGCGTTCTGGTTAACTCAGATCAGCGCGGCGCCACTCTCCGGTTGACTCGCGCAGGAAAGCGGGGGATCTTCAATCCAACTGTGTCGACGCGGATGGCGTTTTGGCGAGGGACAGGCATGGAGCCGACTTCTAAGAGCCGCAATTTTGTCCGCCGGTGGGTCCTCGCGACGCTTGGTGGTTGGCTGCTCGGCATCGTGGCGGTGGGGCTCCTCGGTGACACATTGGAGAGGATCGGTGTGGGCGGGCAGTTCCCTATTGCGCTTGGCGTGGGGCTGGGCGTCGGCTACGCGCAATGGTTGGTCGCGCGGCAGTGGTTTGCCGCGAGTAGGCGATGGGTATGGGCGTCTGCCATCGGCATCACAGCGCCATTCCTGATTGCGGACATTGTTGCCATGCGCTGGAGGGCGTTGTCCACCGCGGACAACGTGACCTCGTTCTTGCTCGCTGTTGCTGTCGGTGGTTCGCTCACGGGCTGGTGGCAGCGGCGGTGTCTACAACCACGTTCCGTGAGAGGCAACATGTGGGCGGTGGTGTCCGGCGGCGGCTGGGTGCTCGCTGCTGTGGTGACCGTCTTCGCCATGGTGCCGGGACACCCCGAATCCGCGCTGGACATGTGGCGCAATCTCGGTGCGCTCCCTCTTGGGGGCGCCGTGATGGGTACTGTGACTGGTGTCGGATTGGTGTGGGCCCTGAAGGCAGAAGGGACTGCAGCGCCGGCGGTAGGTTGACCGGCCTGCACCTGACACACCCACGGTCTCGGAAGGGTTGGTAACACGGGGTAAGTCACCATCTTGGCGGGCGTCGGGGGCGGTAGCTCAGTTGGGAGGGCCCCTGCTTTGCAAGCCGCCCGAGCAAGGTGTGGTATTCGCCCAGGTGGCGGACAAATCACACTGCTACCCGGACAAGGTGCGAAGCCTCACGCAGAGGTT
>JAQBEH010000060.1:0-11388 GCA_032124015.1 Acidobacteriota bacterium | reverse complement strand
GCAGTCGCCGCGCTCAGCCAGCGAGAATTCGCTGACCGAAAAACGAAACGTTCACGCCATTCCGCGGCGCGACCTGCTGGACAAAAAACGGTTGCAACCCGAATTGCTTCGTCCCCTCGTCGAACGCGGCCGACAGCGAGTCGAAGAAACCGATCACGTCATCGGCATGGATCAGCACGAATGAGCCGAGGTGGGTCCGGCGCCATTCTTCGAGGTGCAAATCGAAGAGTACGCGTTCGTGCGCGAGTTCATTCATCCCGGTCGGAATCATGGAGCCACCCTTCCGGAGGCCTGGGGGACACGCATCGTGAACATACCGCGAGGCTCCGAACTCGTGCCACCTCCTGTACCGATTGACCAGTTACTCCCGAGCAACAGGTAGCAGACCAGGGGGGATGGTCGTGCGAATCGACACCCCATCGCGGCCCGCCTTGGACCAAAACATCGCCATTCAGGCCTTTTTCCTCGAGATCGGCGATTTAATGGCCAAAAAACGCCTTTCCTTAGAAAAACGACCTCCTACGTTGGCCTAGGAAGCGCGATCCCAGCGGCGACCGAGCTCTGGGCCTGCCCCCGAGATCGACGCAAATAGGGCCGAAATCGCCTCGCCCGCCAGTTTTTCTCTACTTGTTGTGGACTATTTTAAGGCTACTACCTACAATTACGACGTCAACATCCTCAAAAAAGGCTCTTAATGCCTGAGCATCTCCCCACCGACGATCGCGAAGCCGAACTCGGCCGGCAGTTGCGGAGCCTCCGGCTTCGCCGAGACCTCGACCAGCGCACGCTCGCCGAGCGGGCTGGGGTTGCGCTCAACGTGGTGAAGCACCTGGAAGCGGGGAAGGGCTCGACGGTGTCGTCGTTCATCCGCGTGTTGCGCGCGTTGGGGCGGGCCGACTGGCTCAACTCGCTCTCGCCCACCGTCTCGATCAGCCCGATGCAAATGCTGAAGGCCAAGCCGGTGCGGCGGCGGGCGTCGCGAAAGCACTGAGGAGGAGCGCATGTACAAGGCGGTCGATGTCATCGAAGTCCGGATCTGGGGCCGCACGGTCGGTGCGGTGGCGCGTGATCCGGCGCTAGGCTTCTACGCGTTCGAGTACGACCCTGCGTTCGTTCGGTCAGGCATCGAGCTGGCGCCGCTGACCATGCCGCTCGCGGCGGCTCGTGAACCGTTTGCGTTTCCGGCGCTTCCCGAACTGACGTACATGCGCTTGCCGGGCATGCTCGCCGATGCGCTGCCCGACGACTTCGGGAATGCGCTCATCGACGCGTGGATGGCGGACAACGGGGTCGCGAAGGCGGCGATCACTTCCCTCGATCGCCTGGCCTATATGGGAAGGCGGAGCGTCGGCGCGCTGGAGTTCAAGCCGGTGCGCGGCCCCGCCGAACCGAAAAGTACCGCGCTCGAGCTATCGCAACTGGTCGAAAGCGCGCGGCTGGCGGTGCATGGCGTGGTGGATTCGGATCATCTCGCCAAGGCGGCTCTGGCGCAGATCATCCAGGTGGGCACCTCGGCGGGCGGGGCCAGAGCCAAGGCGGTCGTGGCGTGGAACCCATCGACGAACGAGATCCGGGCGGGCCAGTTCGACGTGACCCAAGGCTTTGAGCACTGGATGCTGAAGTTCGACGGCATGGGCGCCGACCGCGAGCTGGGCGAGGGGGAAGACTACGGGCGCATCGAATACGCCTATTACCTCATGGCCCTTGCCTCCGGCATCGCGATGTCGCCGTCGCGCTTGCTCGAAGAAAACGGCCGGGCCCACTTCATGACGAAACGGTTCGATCGCGAGGGGAATACCAAGCACCACGTGCAGACCTTCTGCGCCATGGCGCACCTCGACTACAGGCAAAAGGCCACACACGACGCCAGCCAACTCTTCCTGACGATCGCGCAGCTTGGGCTCGGCTACCCGGCGATGGAAGAGGCGTTTCGGCGCATCGCGTTCAACGTCATGGCCGCCAACTGCGACGACCACACGAAAAACGTGTCGTTCCTTCTCCGTGGAGGAGGAAGCTGGGAGCTCGCCCCGGCCTACGACGTGACGCACGCCCACAATCCGAAGGGCGATTGGACGTACCAACATCTCCTCGCGGTTAGCGGGAAGTTCTCGGGCATCTCGCGAGACGACCTGCTCATGGTCGCCGATCGTTTCGGAATCGGTACCGCTCCGCAGGTGTTGAAGCAGGTGAGCGCCGCCGTGGCGGCGTGGCCCGACCATGCGGCGCAGGCGAAGGTCCGCCCGGCGGACATCTCAGGAATCGGCGAGCACCATCGCTTGGTCTGACGCTAGATTCTCTCGAAAAACCCGAAGTACCCCGAGGCCGCCTTCCCCTGCCGAATCCGGTAGCGCGTCCGAAACTCGGGTGAGGCCAGAAGCTCGGCCTCGACCGGATAGTAGGGCGTCAGGTGCTGCCACGGGCTGTCGGGTGAGGGGTAGAGGCGATAGGTGCCGAGCAGCAGATACGTCGGGGCGCGTTCGAGGACGTAGGCGGTGTTGTACTTCTCGTGGCCGGCTTGGCCGCCGCCCATGCCGACCGCGGTGTGGGCAATCGTGACGTCGTTCAACCCCAGCATGTCGAGGGCGAGAAGTTCCGAGTAATAGGGAACCGCGCCGGCCGGAACAACGCCGATCGACTCACCGGCTTTGGCATTGTCATGGAACCACCGGCCGATCTCGGTCCAGGCGCCGACCTCGGCCTCGTCTTGTTTCACGTAGAGGTACTGCGGGCCGGTGAACGCGCCGCGCGCGGAGTAGACACAGGAGAGTGCGAGCAGCGTCGCCGCGATCGTCCGCATCGTCTTTGACGCTTCGAACCGGTTGAGCAGCGTCTCGGTCCCCCACGCGATGAGCAGGAACAACAGGCCGAGCATCGGGACGAAGAAGCGGTGCATCGGCAGCCCGTCGCCCCCGACGAAAACCACGAACGCCAGCTGGGCGGCAACGACAGCGGCGATGATCGCGAGCGCCTTGCGCCGTATCGAGGCGAGCCCGGCGAGCGGGAGGAGGAGCCAGTAGCCGATCGCCGCGCCGAAGGCTGAGAAATACCGGAGCCCACGGCTGACCTGCGAGCCGCCGACGTCGACCTTCGCGTAGAACGTGTTCGGCAGCAGGTAGCCGTAGTAGTTGAAGCGCCAGAGGAAATACGAAAGGAAGATGGCGAAGAAGGCGCCGCTCCATCGCGCCCACGCGAGCCGGCCTTCGCGCGTGCGCGCGAACTGCGCAAGGAGCACCGCGGACATCAATCCGCCGAATAGGGCGCCTTCCGGGCGGGTCAACGAAGCCAAACCGAAAACCACGGCAGACGCAATCCGCGGCGTGCCGGCTTCCACCTCTTCGGCGAGACGGCACACGCCCAGCGTCAAGAGAAAGGCGTAGAAGGTCGTCTCGAGCCCCCCCGTCGCCCAGACCGAAAGTGCCGGGCTCACCGCCAAAAGCGCCGGGGCGACCCAGACCGTGGCGGTGCCAAGCCCGAGCTTGATCGACGCGCGGGTGACGACGACGATGAGGCCGGCGGCGGCGTTTTCAGCGTACCTGAAACTGATGAACGCGTCGTCCACCTTGTGGTCGCGAAAACGCCAGGCCAGACAGAGGAAAATCGCGCAGGCCAGCGCCGTGACGATCGCGTTCCGAGCTTTCACGGCAGACGCGTCGCTTCGCCGATCCGCCTCAGCCCCTCTTCGATCCGCTCCATCGCGCACGAAAACGAGATGCGGATGTGATCGCGTGAGCCGAACGCTTCGCCCGGCACGACCGCGACGCGCGCGGTTTCGAGGAGAGCCTCGGAGACGTCCTGGCCGCAGCGGACGGTGCGCCCACCGATGGCGCGTCCGAACAAGCCGCTGACGTTCGGAAAGACGTAAAACGCGCCGGCGGGAGGCACGCAGCTGAAACCCGGGAGCCTGGCCAAGAGCGCCAGGGTCGCGTCGCGGCGGCGTTCGAACTCGGCGGCCATGCGGGCGACGTCCTCCCCCGCCTCGCGCAGGGCGGCGGCGCCTGCGACCTGCGCCATCGAAGCGGGGTGCGAAGTCGCGTGGCTTTGCACCTTCCCCATCGCGTCGATGAGCTCTTTCGGCCCGGCCGCGTAGCCCACGCGCCAGCCGGTCATCGCAAACGCTTTGCTCATACCGTTGACGACGACGGTACGCGCGGCGATCGCGGGGCTGATCGCAGCGAGGCTCGTGAACGTGCGACCGTCGTAGAGGAGCTTTTCATAGATCTCGTCCGCGACGACGACGAGCTTGCGCGCAACGACGACCTCGGCGATGGCGGCCAATTCAGTGCGGTCGTAGCAGGCGCCGGTGGGGTTGCTCGGGTAGTTCAAGATCAGGCCGCGGGTGGCCGGCCGGATCGCGGCGTCCAGTTGTTCCGCGGTGAGCTTGAAGCCGTTCGCTTCGCTCGCCGGTAGCGGGACCGGGGTCGCGCCCGCGAGGCGGATCTGCTCCGGGTACGAGACCCAGTAGGGCTGCGGCACGAGGACTTCGTCGCCCGGGCCAAACAGGGCCATCGACGCGCAGTACAAAGACGCCTTGGCGCCGGGCGAGACGATGATTTGGTCGGTGGCGTAGGTCAGGCCGTTGTCGGCCTTCAACTTGTCGACGATGGCCTGGCGCAGTTCGAGCGTGCCTTCGTTGGCGGTGTAGCGGGTGACATTTCGATCGATCGCGGACTTCCCGGCCTCTTTCGCGCAGCGCGGCGTTTCAAAATCCGGCTCGCCGACGCTGAAGTCGAGGACGTCGACCCCCTGCGCCTTCATCCGGCGCGCCATCGCGTTGATCCTGAACGTGGGCGACAGCTCGACGTGCCGGATGCGCTCCGCGAGTCTCATCCCACGCCGGCCTTCGACGCGAGAATCTCCCGCATCTGATTCCTCTGCAGGTGGATGCTCTGCACGGAAAGACCAGCGATCGCGCGCTCGATTTCGCGATTGGGGTGGGTGTAGCGAGGCAACTTGGGCGTCGCGGGCTCTTCACGCACGATCATGTCATCGGCAAGCACCCGGTAGCGTGGCAGGACGGCGCGATCCGAAGGCGGCTTCTGGTGCGCGAAGACGATGAGTTGCCCGCCGACCTTGATCACGCGGACGATCTCGGCGCCGAACTCGTGCAGTCTATCGGGCGGGACGAAATCGAACGTCTCCCACGCGAGGACCAGGTCGAACGACCCCGACGGGTGGTCGAGCTTGACGGGACGGAGAGTCGGCACGGGATCACCGGGCTGCCGCTTTGGAATGGGCTGCGGAAGCTCAAGCTCGTCGACGTGCACGCGCGCCCCGCGGCCGGCGAGAAAGACAACGCTCTCGCCGCACAGGGGACCCAAGACGAGGATCTCCGGTTTCCCCTCGCGAAGCGCGCGCGCGACCGCCCTGCCGAGCCCGCCGCAAGGCTGGCCGGCGGCGGCCACGGGGGTCGTGTCTACCGTACCCGAACGTAAAGCCACAGCTTAGGCCTAGAGGTTCGCGCCCTTGGAGGACGGGCCGGCGCCCACAGGCTCCATGACCGGCCGCGTAGTCGACGGCGACGGCGACACGGAAGCCGTGCTCGAACTTCCGGACTTCTTGTCCATGTCGATCGCGCCCTTGAACTTCGCGCCGTCCGCCAGAACGACCCGAGGCGCATGGATGTCGCCGCGCAGCGAACCGGTCGCGGCCACTTCGACCTTGTCGTCCGCCGTAATGTTTCCGGTGACCTCGCCCAGGACCATCACGGTTTTCGCCTGGATCTCGGCGACGATCTTGCCGTTCGCGCCGACGGTCAAATTGTGGTCTTTCAGGAAGACCTTCCCCTCGACCTTGCCTTCGATCGTCAGGTCTTCGTTTCCGGTCAACTCACCCTTGATGTGGATCGATTGCCCGATGTTCACGATCTTTTCCATTTCCATGGTCTCCCCTACGGCGCTACGCCTGCTTTGCGCCCGTGATCATGTCGCCCAAGCCCTTTTCGAGCAACGTTAGTTCCGGCTCTTCCCCCCAAACAATAGGTCCCGAAGGGGCTCCATGCCCGAACGATCTCCCAGGCTCGATCGCCTCGGGGTCTCCGGTGGGGAAAAGAACGGCGGATTATACTCCAAGGGTGCGCACCGTCCTCCGCATCGTTCCCGCCGTCCTAGCGCTTGGCGCCCTGGTTTTTTGGGTGCCCGGACCGGCCGCGGAACGCAAGGATTCACTGCGTCACTGGCTCGACGGGCCCGTTCACTACCTCGTCGACTCCGCCGAGATCAAGGAGTTTCGGTCCTTCAAGACCGACAAGGAGCGCGCGAGTTTCATCGAGCGGTTCTGGCGGCGTCGCGACCCCACGGCCAACACGCTCGTCAACGAGTACCGGCAGCTCTTTTGGAACCGGGTGAAGGAGGCGAACGACAAGTTCTTGGATAGCGCCGGGCCCGGATGGCAGACCGACCGCGGCAAAATTTACATCCTCTACGGCCCGCCCGAGGAAGTGAAGGAAGACCCGTTCGCCAAGGCCACCTCCGACCCTATGGACAGCCGGGGACTCATCCGATGGGTGTACCTGAAGCCGGCCGGGCGGAGGGACATGGACCCGGTCGTCTACGTTCCGTTCGTTCGCGATGTGACCGGCGAGTACCACCTCTCCTACGACCCCAAGCTCTCCAGCCCGTTTTTTACCTGGTCGCAGGTCGAGGACAATCGCACCGTGGGCATGGGGAATTTCTTCACCCAGATCCAACCCTCGGGTAATTCTCTGAGCGTCATGCTCGACCTCGGCAAGATGCAAGAGGTCCCTCCGCAGGAAGCGATCCTCCTGGACAGCGTCGAGACGGTCGAGACGTTCGCCTACGACCCGCTCCCGCTGGCGATCGACCGGTTCCAACCCGAGGGGAAGGGACTCCTCGTCGTTCTCACCGTCGCCATCCCGGGACCTCCCGGGGTTGAACCCCCTTCGGTCCTCGCCCGCTTCTCCCACAAGGGCGTCAAAACCGGTGCGCAGATCCTGGGAGAAGGGTCGTTCCGCATCGAAGGCGAAGGCGACGATCGGGTCGCGCAAGGTCGCGTGCTCCTCGACGCGGTGCCGTGGGAGCTCACGGTCCTTTCGGTCGAACCGGCAACGGGCGCGAGCCGCATTTTCAGAGGCCGTGTCGAGCCTCTGCCGGGGGGCAACGCCCTGCGCCTTTCGGACGTCGTGCTCGCGAGCAAGATGGAACCCCTCCCGTTCGCCGCGCAGGCCAGCTACGAATCCCCCTACCTCGTAGGCGGGTTCCACGTCACACCGCTCCCTGAATCTCAGTTGATACGCGGCTCGCCGGTGCAGGTCTTCTTCGAGATCTACGGAGGCACGGCGCCCTACCACATCGACTACCAGTTGGAAGGCAGGGAAAAGGGCGACCGATGGGTCGCGCTCGGAGCACCCCAGAAGCACGAAGGAACCGCCGCCGGGCAGGGGTTCGCGCTCGAGACGAGCGCGAAGTGGCCGGTCGGAATCTACCGACTGAGGATCAAGGTCGTGGATGCCGCGGCCGCGTCGGTTGCAGGCGTCGAGTCCTGGTCGCTCGTCGCCGAGCCCGCCCCGTAGACCATCGCGCGCAGGGTCACTCGTCCTTGCCGTCCGTGAGCCGGAAGCGGGTTACGCCAAGCGTGGGGTGGTGCCGCGCGAATCGAGCGCCGAGCTCCGGAAGCAAGTTTTCGAGGACCTTCCGCCACGCGGGCCCCGCGATCGACAACTCGAGGACGCCTCGCCGCAACGCCAGAACCTTCGCCCGACGGGCGATCGCTGGACCTGCCACCTGCCGCCAAGCCGCCTGAAGCTCGAGATCCTTGGCGCGCGTCGCGGACAACCCCAAGGCCCGAACGCCGGTTGCGCCCAGAGGCTCGAATCCGCGCGAGCGACGGAGGCCGTTCATCCGGAGGATTGTAGACGGAAAAAAAGGGCCGGACCGGGACGCCGCCGAGGTCCACCGGGAAGGGGGGCAACCTTTCCCGGCGAGGGGGGGAGACCTCGTCGACATCCCGGTCCGGCTCGAAGCGCCCAATCGGTTGGCGACTTCGGACCCGGTCGAATCCGGGCCAGGGTCGGCCTCAGGCATTGCAATCGCGCGGCCACCGGCTCTCCCCGGGGGCGGGGCGGCCGGGCTTTCCGGCCACCGACGGTTTGGTTATCGGGATGACGATCCCCTCCGGCGAGACGTCTATAATGCGCGGCGGAGGTCATCGAACATCGTGAACCACTGTCGTTTTAGAACCAGCAACGGGGGGTCCGAGTTCTGCCAGGACCCCGCCTACCTCGAGGGGTTCTGCCGCTTCCACTACGACGCATTGAAGGGAGGCGAGATCAACGAGCGGGGCGTGATCAACGAGTTGCTCGCCGACCAGGTACGCCGCCGCGAGATCAACTTCCACGGCATCGCGACCAAGCCCACCTACGTCGACGAAGACCCGCAACCCGCGAAATAGGGGGCGAAGGAAAAGGGGACACTCCCCTATTTTTCTGACAAGCGGTATCCGAGGAGCTTGTCAGAAAAAAGGGGAGTGTCCCCTTTTCCTTCGTCCCCTATTTCGCGGGTTGCGCGTCGAGCCAACTCTGAAGCATGAGCGCGGCGGCGGCGGCGTCTACGACCTTCTTACGATTCCGCCGGCTGACGTTCCCCTCGAGCAGAGCCCGCTCGGCCTGGACGGTCGTCAGCCTCTCATCCCACAAGACGACGGAACAGACGCCCTCGGCGCGTAGCCTCTCCGCGAACGCCTGGGCGTCTACAGCCCGTTCACCGGCGATCCCGGACATCAACAGAGGATGACCGACGACGACGGTTGCGACGCCGTTTGTTTTGATGATGTCGATCAACACCGAAAGGTCATCGCGCAGGGTGCGCCGCAGCAGGAACCCCATCGGCTGGCCCGTGATGCCGAGCGGGTCGGATAGCGCAAGCCCGACGCGCACCGTCCCGAGATCGACGGCGAGCGCGCGCCCGACGCCTTCGATCAACTCCCGCCCGCCGCCACCGGCACGACCGCGTTTTGTTTCAGCGTCTCTGCCTTCTTGGGCGGTTCGGGTCGAGGCAGCTTCGCGAGAACGTCGGCGATCGAATCTTGCATCGCCTTGTCCTCAGGGTAGTGAACGGTCAGGAAGTGCAGATAGGACGTCACGTCCGCAACCCGGGATTTCGCATCGAGATTGATCCGGCTCTCGCCGATGCGCTTCCCTTGGTTTCCCGTGTAGTAGATGCCGATCCGGCCCTCGTTTTCCTCGAGCGTGTTGTAGATGCCGCCGTAGGCGCCGACGACCAGGTCGAGATCGGTGAACCGCTTGGCCAGCGCGTGCGCGTCGTCTTTGGAGAGAGCGGCCAAAAGGACGACGACGTCGGATTTGGCGCGGACTTCCGGGAGGTAGGTGGCGATCATGTCCGCGGGAGCGGCCATGCCGAGATTCGTTCCCTCCGGTCCCGCCTTTTGCCACACGGGGCTGTAGCGATCGACGCCGAGCACACCCACGCGCACCGGCTTGCCGCTCGTCCCCTTGACTTCAACGATCGTGTAGGGAGGAAAGACCAGCTCCTTGGTCCCCTGCTTGACGATGTTGCTCGAAATGAAAGTCAGCCCGAGCCCTTCGGTACGCTTCATGAAATCGTCGTACCCCAAAACCAGGTCGCGCTCTCCGACGTTGATCGCCTTGTAGCCGAGCGTCTTCATCGAGGCGAGCAGCGTCGCCGTGCGCAGATCCCCCGCCTCGGTGGGATTGTCCGTGAAATTTCCCGAGTCCAGGAGCACGAGCGGCGTCGTCGGGTAGTTCGTCTTGAGCTGATTGATCAGCCACGCCCTCCGGGCGAGGCCCCCCGCGGGGTTCAGGTGTCAGCCACAAGGTTCGATGAAACCGATCACGTCGCCCGTGTAGAGCAGTTCGAGCTCGGGGGCCTTACCCGCGGCGACGAGGGCTCCGTCCGGAACCGCCAGGGTGCGCGGCACATTCGGCGCGGCGGGCGGTGCGACCGGCGCCGCCGCCGGAGGAACCTGGGCGCTCGCGATTCCGGCGATCAGAATGACGGCCGGGATCATCCATCGAAGGCGAAAACGGCGTGAGATCATCGAGGGCGCTCTCCCATGATTGAAGTCGAGAGAGTATACGGACCACCCCAGGCAGGTGCCACCGGAGGATTCACGCATGCTCCCCCTGTATCTCGCCTCCGCCTCGCCCCGGCGGCGCGAACTGCTGGAGAACCTAGGCTTGAGCTTTGGCGTCGAGCCGGCCGAAATCGACGAGAGCGTGCTCCCCGGCGAGGAGGCGCAAGACCACGTCGTGCGCCTGGCCGCCAAGAAGGCCGCCACGGTGGCCGGTTGGCTTTCGGACCGCGGGGTCGCGGCGCTCGTCCTCGCTGCGGACACGACCGTCGCCATCGACGGCGCGATTCTCGGAAAGCCTACGGATGCGGCCGACGCGCTGGCAATGCTCCGCCACCTCGCCGGAGCCAGGCACGAAGTGCGAACAGCCTGCCGCCTCGTGCGCACCGATGACGGGCGAACCGCGGCGACGGTCGCCGTCACTTTCGTCCGCTTCCATCCGTGGAACGAGCGCCTCGCGCGCTGGTACGTGGGGACCGGCGAACCGATGGACAAGGCGGGCGCCTACGGGATCCAGGAACGGGGCGTCCTCCTCGCCTCCAGGATCGACGGGTCGTGGAGCAACGTCGTCGGCCTTCCGCTCGAGTCCCTCCCTTCGCTGTTCGACGGGGTCGGCGACGACTTCCTGGCGCGCCTCGCAGGCCCAAAGAGCGGGTGATACGCTGACTCGCCCAGAGGAAACCCACCATGTCCCAACATCCTGACCGCTTCGTCGACCGCCATATCGGACCGCGTCAAGCCGACCTCGACGCCATGCTGCGGACGCTTTCGTGCCGCGACATCGACGACCTGATCGGACGGGCGGTCCCCGCATCGATCCGCTCGCAAAACGAGCTCGCGTTAGCGCAGCCGCTGTCCGAGGTCGAGGCGATGGACGCGCTGTCGCGCTGGGCCTCCCGCAACGCGGTACTCCGCTCTTACATCGGCCTCGGCTATCACGGAACGGTCGTCCCAGCGGTGTTGCGGCGGAACATCCTCGAAAACCCCGGCTGGTACACGCAGTACACGCCGTATCAGGCGGAGATCGCTCAGGGACGCCTCGAAGCTCTCTTGAACTTCCAGACGCTCGTGATCTCTCTCACCGGACTCGACGTCGCCAACGCCTCCCTTCTGGACGAGGCGACCGCCGCCGCCGAGGCGATGACGATGGCCCGACGGCAGTCGAAGTCGTCATCGAATCGCTTCGTCGTGCACCACGACACTCACCCGCAGACGATCGCCGTCCTGCGGACTCGCGCCGAGCCGGTGGGCGTCGAGCTCGTCGTCGGCGATGTCGATGCCATCGGGTCGGGCGACGGACTGTTCGGCGCCCTGTTCAGCCTG
>JAQBEH010000059.1:0-3691 GCA_032124015.1 Acidobacteriota bacterium | reverse complement strand
GGCGTCGTACTCCACGTCCAACCGCTCGAGGTAGGCCCGCTCCACGTAGAGCTAGTCCCGCGCCGGTTCCTTGTCAATCGCCTCGCTCGCTTGGGCGATGTCGTTATGCAGGCCGGGATGCGCCTGGGCCACTACCGCCGCGAGCAGGGCCAACGCGGCGCCGATTGGAATGCGTGCTCTCATCTCGAAATACCCTTCTTGATTCCCACCGGGCCGGAAGACGATCCGCCAATCCTGATGTCGACCGTCGCTAACGCATCCACCCGTTCGGCGTTGTTCGACGAGTCTCTGAACATCGTCTCGGTCGATCGGAAGCCCACACGGAACGTCCCCGCGGCATCACGCGATGCGCGGAACTCAAAGCTCCCTAGGTAGGCCGGACCCGAGGCGGTCGCGCCGCCCTGACGGATGGCACCGGCGAGCCGGGACCCCCTATCGTCCATCCCCGCAGAAACGGGCTGACCCGTGAAGAGGTAGCCGTCCCGGCTGGTTTCAATCCTCACGACGCCCGGAGCGAGAACCCCCCGGGATCCGCCATTCACCTCCACCGCGACTTGATAACCACGGATGTCCACGAGCCCCTGGCCGTAGACGTCGAGGCGCACGACCTCACCGGGGGCGACTTCCTTCGCGGACGGCACGAGCCAGATCTTCGGCTCCTTGCCGAGTCCCCCGACGGCTTCGGTCTTCGGCAATCCGCCTGTTTCGGCGAAACCACCGGCGCACGGGTCCGCATCCGGATAAGCGGATCCCGAAAACGCATCGAGAACCGCCAAGATGTCGTCGAGGTCGATCGAGACCGGATGGGCCAGCGCGCCTCCGTTTTGATCGACGCCGTACGGCGTGCAGTTCGAGAAGATCCCCTGGAATCCGTCGAGCGTGCAAACGATGTCGAACACGTTGACGTCGTCCACGTTGTCGGTGTTACCCCACGCCCACGTTGTCGCGGCACCCGAAGCGAACGGCACGCCCTGGGTCACCTCGGCCTCGACCGTGTAGCCGGTGGACGGGACGATGGTCCGGTCACCGACCTTCACGGTTCCCCACTGAGCCGAAGACTGGAAGACCGGGGAAGAAGTCAATGAACCGTCGAGCGCGACATACTTCGGAAGGCAGCCCAACCCCCCAGCGCTCACCTTGAGGGCGACCGACGCGAGTCCTACCGGAGGTGTCACGTCGAGCCATCGCGATCCCACCGCGGCAACGCTCACCGCGCAGGTTGTGTGCTCGCACGCGTCGGTTGACTCGTTGCAGCTGTCTCCCGTGCAGGCGATTCCATCGTCGCAGTTCACGGCCGTCCCCGGCTGGCAGGCGCCGCCGGAACAGACTTCGCTACCGTTGCAGAACAGCGCGTCGTCGCACGCTGCCGTGTTGTTCGCGTTGACGCAGCCAGTCGCCGGAACGCACGAATCGGTCGTGCAGACGTTACCGTCGTTGCAGTTCGTCGCCCCACCGGGGACACACGCCCCGGCGTTGCAAGAGTCGCCCGTCGTGCACGCATCCCCGTCGCTGCACGGGTCCGTATTGTTCACGTTGGCGCAACCTGTGACGGAATCGCACGAATCGGTCGTGCAGACGTTGGCGTCGGCGCAGTTCAACGCCGTGCCCGGCTGGCACACGTTGGCCACGCACGTTTCGAGGCCGTTGCAGACGTTGTTGTCGCTGCACTGTTCGTTCGTCGTGCAGCCGACCGGCTGCTCCACGCTCGTCAGCGACGGAAGCAACGTGAAGTCCGAGCTGTTCAGCGTCAGGTTGTGCGCCTGGATCGCGATAACGTTGACCCCCGCCTGCAGCACCGTCGGCGAGAGAGCCACCACCGTGGCTGGGTTGCACGTCGAACCGCAGGTCGAACACTCGTGATCGGCGGTCGCGAGCGTCGTGTGGGGCGGCGGCGTCCCCACGATGTTGGCGCTACGCGCCACCTCCTGGCCGTTGACGTACGCCACGAAGGCGTCGTCATAGTCCACGGTGAGAGTGAGGCTCGTCACCGCGGCCGGGTTCGCCACGGAGAACTCCCGCCTCACGTAGACAGAGACGTATCCCGGACTGCTCGGCGGATTCTGCATGTCCGAGAGCGTCGTTCCGCGCGACGCCGCGCAGTCGGTCCCGTAGCCAAAGCCGCTCGGCCCGAGGAGCCACGTGGACCCGTCGAAGGCCAGTTGGTTCCAGTTCGAAGGAGGCGCCGTCGTCCCCCTGAAGTAGGACCACGTCGCGCCGGCGGAGATCGGCAGCGGCGGCGTCGTGCTGGCCTCGCAAGCCCCGCTGCTCGGATTACACGTCTGCCCGATCGGGCAGCTGACGGCGGTCCCGCCGCAGATCCCGCCCGCGCAGACGTCCCCCGTCGTGCAGAGGTTTGAGTCCGTGCACGAGGCGGTGTTGTTCGCGTGCACGCACCCGGTCGTGGTGTTGCACGAGTCGTCCGTGCACACGTTCGCGTCGTCGCAGTTCGTTGCGGCGCCGGAGACGCAGACCCCGCCCGCGCAGGCATCGCCGGTCGTGCAGGCGTTGCCGTCGTTACACGCGATCGTGTTGTTGACGTTCTGGCAGCCGAGCGTCGGGCTGCACGAATCGGTCGTGCAGACGTTCGCGTCGACGCAGTTCAGCGCCACGCCCGGCTGGCACACGGTCGCAACGCACGTTTCGATCCCGTTGCAGACGTTGTTGTCGCTGCAGTCGCCGTCGACGGAGCAGGTACCACTACCGACGGTCGCCGTGAGCCGGAGGTCGAAACTAAGATCCGAACTATTAATCGCCTGCTGGTGAACCTCGACGGCAATGACGTTGAGTCCGTCCACCAGGCCGGCGGGATCCTCGGACGTCAGGAAGAACGTCGTCTCGTCCGCGCCGCCCACTGCGGGCGAATCCGCCAGTGTCGTGAAGAGCACCGGTGTCGTGCTGATGCGATCATTGCGGATCTCGACCCCGTTCAGGTAGACCACGGCGCCATCGTCACGCTCAAGCTCCAGATCCAGTGCGGTCACGAGGGCCGCGCTGGCTACGTTGAAGGTGTGCCGGAAGTAGGTCGTGATGAACTTGTTGTTGGCATCTGGACCGAAGCTCACCGTTGTGGCCGGGCTGTCGCCATAGCCCAGCTCGGCCGGCCCGGAGGCCCAGCTCGTATCGTTGAATCCCGGCGCGTACCACGCCGTTCCCTGATTTGATCCGTCGTCGAGGTATCGCCAGTTGGCGCCCGCCGCGATCAACACGCCCCCAAATTGGCAGGTCTGCGTAGTCAGGTTGCAAACGGCGCCGCCGGTGCAGTTGTCCACGTTCAGACAACCCAAGCCCGAATCGCACGAATCGGTGGTGCATGCGACCGAATCGTCACACACCAGCGGCGTACCCGCGACACAGCTGTTGCTAACGCACGTCTCGGTTCCATTGCAGAGGTTTGAGTCGGCACAATCGCCGTTGACCACACATTCGACGCAACCCGCCACCGGGTCGCACACCTGCGCACCGCAGTTGAGCGGTGTGCCCGGCTGGCACACGTTGAGCACGCACGTCTCGGTCCCGGTGCAGACGTTGTTGTCACTGCAGTCCAGGTCGTTCGTGCAACTCGTCGTGGGCGGCAGGACGATCGGCGATCCCGAGTTTCGGGGATCGGTAACGGCCGTGGCCGCGTGATCACCGCTCCACACACCGTTCGGGAATCCGCTGCCTAGAGCCGTCTCATCGGTGTAGTAACCCT
>JAQBEH010000058.1:0-13762 GCA_032124015.1 Acidobacteriota bacterium | reverse complement strand
AACCGTAGCCCCCGGTGTTCCAGCCACGAACCAGGTACCACTCAAGGCCGGCGGCCGGATCGCTGACACCCGCCAGCGAGAGCCCGTTCGTCAGTCCAACCTGGCAAGAGTCATCGGTCGCGTCCAGCAGGTTCGGCAGATCCGCCAACTCACCGCGGTACAGGTAGTAACCGCTAGCACCCGCTGCCGCCGACCACGAAACGGCGGTCTTCGACGTGAACAACAGGTCCGTGGCCTCTCCGGGCGCCGCGAGGCTGCACGAAGTGCACTCGTACGCGCCCGCCGGGTTCGTGATTTCGAGCGACCACGAGTTCAGCGTGCCGGTATCAATGGGCGCGTCGTCGGTGATCTCGAGCGTCCACGTTCCGGCAGCCGAGATTCCGTTGAGAGCGGAGAGCAGCCCCTCGGGCTTGAACGACCCGGTGAACGGGGCCACGCCGGCCGTGATCGACGTCGTAGCCTGATCGTCGAACACGGTGTTCACGAAGTTGTCGCCTGAGCTGCCGTTGTCCGTGGTCAGCTCGACGCGTGTGCCGTTCGGCCCGATCAGGAAGATGTCGAGATCGCCGTCGAACGTGTGGGTGATGTTGATGGTGACGTTGACGTCCGAGACGAGCCCGGCGCTCGCGACGACGATCGACGAGAGCGTGGTGGAGACGTCCGGAAGCGGCTTCGGAGTGTCGGTCGAGGGGTAGGTCGTTTGCGCGATCGGCTGGACTCCGACCCGTACGGTGAAGAAGTCGTTCCACGCGCCTTCGTTTGCCGTCACGGCCAACTGGAAGGTGATCAACGTGCCGCAGGGCACGGTGCTTCCGACGCTTACGAGGAACGGACCGTCACCGAAGCTGAATCCGCCGAGCGCGAGCGTGCCGTAGTCGGTCGTTCCGTCGAGGATGACCACGTCCGGAGTCGATGTTGAGAGCGTCGCGACGACGCCGGTAGCCGTCGCGTAACCGGTGTTGGCCACCTGCAGCGGGATCGAGAGATCCTCGCCCGGATCGGCGACCGAGTTCGATCCGCCGCCGCCGCAACTGTCGGCCACGGTGTGCGAGGCTTCTTGGACGAAGGGAACGTTGCAAGCGAGCGCCGGATGCGTCAACTGCAGATTCCACGACGTGATTGTCCCCACGTTGGCGGCCACGACGTCCTTGACCTTGAGCGACCACGTGCCGTTGGCGAGGAGTCCGTTGAGGACCGACAGGGACCCTTCCGGCTTGAAGCTTCCGGTGAAGGGTGCAACGCCTCCGGAGATCGGACCCGCAGCCGCGTCATCGAAGAGCGTGTTGGTGAAGTTGTCTCCGGTTCCGCCGCGGTTCAACGCGAGAGGAATCTCCACGGCGTTCGGACCGACCAACGACAACTGAAGGTCGCCGTCGTTCACGTGAGTGATGTTGACCAGAACGTTGATGTCCAGGATTTCCTTGACGTCGGCCACGACGATCGAGGCGAGGACGCCCGCCGGATTGTTGTCCGGGATCGGAACCGCGGGGCCGCTGTAGCTGAAGGTGGGCTGGCTGTCCGCGGTGGTGGTGAAGGTGAAGTACAGCCCCGCGTTGTCGTCGACGCTGCTGTTGCTCGTCACGTCCGTGGACCTGACGAAGAAGACATACGGCGTGCACGGAACGAGCCCACTCAAGTGCACTGAGTGACCCGTCACAACCGCCGCCGACGACGCCGAGGTTACCGGCGGTGCCGACACCCCGAAGAACACTTCGGAGTCCGAACCCTCGTCCGTGGTCCACGTGATGTCCGCGTCGCGCCCGTTGACGTTGACCGACTGGACATTCGAGATCACGGGCCCGCCGCAGTCGACGGCGGCGGTGTCCGTTCTCGGGACGTTCAAGTTGCCGTAGCCGTCATCCGCGTCGATGTAGGTCACGGTGATCGTGTTGCCATCGGCGATGGAAAGGAGCCCGTCTCCGCCCGAGGCCGCCGCCGTCGTGAGCGGGATGCTCCCGATGAAGGATCCGGAGGCCGCCGGGGTCTCCGTGAGGACGACCGTCTCGCCGGCCGGCTCGGTCGCCGACTCGATCGTGACGGGCTGCGTGCCCGCGCCGACGATCGAGAAGTCCACGACGTGGATCTGCACGGTCTCGGTGCACTGGTACGAGGTCTTGTCCAGACTCACCTGCCCAACGGTCGGGCACTGCTCCGCCGGGAAGGAAAGTTGGATCTCCCACGCCGTAAGGGTCCCCGTATCGAGGTTCGCAGCGTCCTGGACCTCGAGCGTCCAGGTGCCGCTCGCCGGCATGCCGTTGAGGACCGACAGTGCCGATTCTGGAATGAACGATCCGGTGAAAGGAGCCACGCCCGATGCGATCGGCGTGGCTGCCGCGTCGTCAAGGACGCTATCGATGTAGTTGTCGCCGCCGGAACCGCGGCGGTTCGACAGTAACACGCGCGTCCCGTCAGGAGCGATCAGCGTGATGATGAGGTCACCGTCGTAGGTGTGGGTGAGACTACCGATCTTGACGTTGATGTCCTGAATGGCCCTCGCGTCTGCGACCACGAAGCTCGCGGTGACCGTCGTGTTGTCGGGAATCGCGACGGGCGGGCCCGTGTAGGCGTAGACGGGATCAACGTTGACCAACGTGATGAACCCGTAGTAGGCCCCCGCGTTGTCGTCGCTCGCCGAGTTGCCGGCCGGGTCGGTCGCTTGGACCGATACCACCCACGCCGTGCACCCGGTCAGGCTCGAAAGATGAACGCTGTGCGAGGTCGTCAACGTCGGGTCCGAGACGATGCCGGCCGGAGGCGGCGTCGACCCATAGTAGGCCACCGCGTCGGTCGGCTCGTTGGTGTCGAACGTCACGTCGGCGCTGTTGCCGGTGATGTTCACGATCTGGACGTTCGAGATGACCGGCCCGCTGCAATCCACCGCGGCGAATTTCTCCACGAGGAAGTTCGGCGTGCCGCAGTAGTCGACATCGAGGTAGTCGACGGCGATCGTATCCCCGTCCGCAATCGAAATCGCACCGTCTCCCGCGACCGGAGGATTGGTCGTCGTGCCGAACGAGCCCGTGAACACGCCGGAGTTGGCCGGGTTCTCTGTCAAGAGCAGAATCTCCGGCACGCCTTCGGAATTCGAGCTGATCGAAACGTTTTGACTGCCGAAGCCCGTCAGGTCGCCGTCAACCAAGGTGATGTTGAGCGGCGCTCCGCCGCAGTTGTACAAATCTTGGGTCAGCGAGATCGAGCCGGCGCAGGGCTGCGGCACGCCGGTCTCGCACGTGCTCGTCGGGCCGGCGCAGGAAGCGCTGGCACCGATCGCCTGAACGACGTAGCTCGCCGCCCGGCCGTTGGCCACGTCGGGATCGGTGTAGCTCAGCCCGGGCACGGTCGCGATCAGAGCCTTGCCGAAATCGCAGCCGGCGTACCCTTCGGACCGGAGGACCCGGTAGCTCGTCGCGCCGGGGACCGCCGTCCAGCTGAGGTTCAGGGAGTTGCTTCCCACCGCGATCGAGAGGACCGGTGCGGTCGTGGGCCCGCCCGCACAACCACTGTTTTGGGGCGTGGGCGTCGCGCACGCGATGCCGTGGCGGTTGAATGCCGCGAAGATCGCGGTCATGTGGGGCGTGCCGTTCGAAAGGTTGCCGTCGTCGTCGTCGGCCGCGAGCCACTGCATATAGGCGTTGGTGGCGCCGCAGCCGTTCGAGGTGCTTGGGCAGGTGCAGGTCTCCCAGTTTCCGATGAGGCCGCTACCCTGGTAGAAGATCCGGTTCGCGAGGGCGAACGCCTCGTCCGAGGACATGTTGAAAGGAGCCGCCTGAAGGTCTCGGGCGGCGAGGTCCCAGGCGGTCTGGTTGCCGGGAGCGTTTTCGCAGTGGACTTCTCTGCCGCACGGACCGCCGCCCGTGGCGCAAAAGACGCAGATGAAGTTCGAGGGCGTATCGGGAGTGTGGTCGGCGTGCAGGTCCCAGTCCGCGCCACGGACGCCGGAGCAGTCGAGATTGCAGTGCGTCGCCGCGACCTGCGATTCGTCCCCGTTGAACCCGGTTCCGTCCGCCGTCTGCCCGCAGCCGTTGTCGTTGGTCCACCAGAAGCCGTATCCGACGCAGGAGGCCTGAAGGCGAAGGGTGGCCGCGACGTCGGCGTAGGTCTCGCTCGGGTTGCTGAGCGCGCCGCCGGAGTCGTTGTCGTCCATCCCGTGGCCCCATTCGTGGTCGAACACGGCCGCGATTTCACCGGTGTTCCGGCAACCGCCGCCGCTCTTGTAGAAGTTGATCGACCCGGCGCTGGGGCTGTAGAAGGCGTTGCAGGTGCTGTTCAGGTTGACGTTGGTCGGCAACTGCGATTGGAGCCAGGCATTCGCCGGGAGCCAGCCACGCGCCATCTCGACCAACTTGTTCACTTCGTAAAACGCCGACCTCGACGAAGCCGTGTCTCCGGGCGAGGCGCCGGAGGAAGTGCAATCGTGCTGACCGTTCAGTCCCCCCAGCGCGATGTCCCCGGAAGCGGACTCGTTCACCGCGCCGCACGTGTCCGTGATCGCGACGTACTTACCCGACAGGGTCGTGGTCACCGTCCCGCTCGTGTAGTTGAACAAACCGGCGCTGTTGGTGAAGTTGTCCGGGGCGGCGAGTCCCGTGTTCGCCCAGGGCATCGGGTAATCGGGGAACATCTGCCCGCAGCGATCGTTCGAAGGGCAGATTTCCGTATCCGAAAGGGGGTACACACCGCCGGTCACGCTCTTCGTCTCGTAGAGGTTGGTGTCCTCGAAGGACAGCACTTCGCCGGTCTGGGCGTCGATCAGCAATTCGTAGTGACCGCCTTCACCGTTGCGCTCGAACCCGAAGGCCCACACGAGCCGATGCTGGTAGCCAACGCCCATGGGACCGGAAAAAGCTTCGCCGGCCTGGAACGCTTGCGGTGCGATCGGGATGATCTCGAGGCTCGGCTTCGCCCAAATTGTGTCTTCCGCCGTCCGGCCGCCCACGAAGGCAAAGCCGATATTCATGACGTCGGCCTCGGGGATTTGCGGCCGCGTACTGATGTTCGCGTTGCCCCAGGTTTCGGCTCCGAGGAGGGTGAGGTTACCGTTGTTGATGACCGCCACGAACTGGCCGTACCGAACCGGAACCCCGTTCACGACCTGCGGGAACCTGACGTTCCAGATCGTGTCGGTGACTTGCACGGACCGCACGGCTCCCAATTGCCCCGCGTCGACGCCGATCGCCACGCTGTTGTCCACGATGAACTTGCGCGTCAGATCCGCCACAACCTTGCTGTCGATCGCGGTGACTTTGCGCCCGAGGGCCGAACTGACCCCCGCAAGATCGAGGCCGTTCCCCTCGCCCTTTCCGGGAATCATCGGAACGCGGGTGACGATGCCCGACGCGATGCCCGAGCGCGGGTCGAGGTAGACCTGGGGCTGGCCGTACTTCGCGGCAAACCCGGTCCACGCGTTCTTGTTCGCGAGACCGGCGAACGCCTCCTCGAGCGACACGTTGCTCGAGCTGATGTGGAGTTCGGGCTTGAAGAACTCCTTGGCCGCGAGGGTATTCGCTGGCGGTTTTTGGGGCACGAGAGCCATCGCCGTTCCGGCGTGGAAGACCAGAAAGGCAGCCGCGAGCAGGCCGAGAGCGGATCCAATTCGATTGTTCATCTAGCTTCGTCCTCGCGCCGTGACAACGGCGCAGTTCAAGCCGGGCTCGAAAGAGCCCGATGTTAGAGATGACCCCGGGACAAGACCGCGTGCGGCCGCACTGACGCGCAGGGCTCGCGTACCGAACTGAATCGTCCCCCTCAAGAACCCCCCTGTATTGAGCGATGGACTGTGTGATCGTCGCAACGCGACGAGCGCGGTGAGTATTCGGTGAAATTATAAAGAGTCAAGAAGAAACGTTGCGCGGTGGAGGCGTCTCCCGATCACGGACAGGTCGTCACACCCGGCGGGATGGTCCCAACCGAACTACTCCCGTAGGTGGACTCGCCCACCCCGTTCGCGGCGACGGCGAGGAAATAGGCGTTTTCGGGAAGCGGCGCGATCGCGGTCACACCGCCGTCCCCGGGAACCACATCGACGATGCCACAGAAACCCGCGACGGCCGTGTGGTCGTAGACCCCGGCCTGGAGGGACGCCAAAGTCCCCGCATAGACGTGGTAGACGGTCGCTGACCCGGATTCGGAGAACGTCATCGTGTCGTTCGGGCTCCCCTTGCCGATCGTCAAGGGGGTCGGCGACCCGATCGGAGACACTTCAGCCGGAGGCGCGAGGCACACGTTGGATTGCGCGTCGCAACCGTCCCCCGAAGCGTTCGTAATCTGGACCTGGTCGAACCAGAATCCCTGCGTACCGAAGTTCGTCGAGTTGTCCGTGGAGAATCGGACCTCGATCCGGATCGGGATACCGGCAAAGCTCGCTAGGTTGAAGCTCGCCTGAGACCAAACGAGCTGATCGCCCGACCACCCCTGGAGGCTGCCGATCCCGTCGCACAGCGCCGGGTCGCTTCCCGTGGTGTTGTAGGCCACTCCCGTGGGGATGATCAGAGTCTTCGAATCGTTCGTGGTGTTGACGACGCGCACGATCGCGCGGTCCCACCGGCTGCCGGCGCCGGCGTTTCCCTCGATTCCGTAATTGACCCACATGTCCATCGTGCTCGACGCCGACGGCGTGAACACCGGCGAGGCGATCGCGTCGCAGGCGTTTTTCGCGAGGCTCGAGTGGAGGGAGAAGCCCGCGGAGCCCGGGGCGCCGCCGGCCGCGCGTGTGAAAGATCCCGAAGAAAGCGCCCAACCCGAAAAGTCAGCCTCGAAATCGTAGGTAATCGTGCCGCTTTGCGAGTCCTTTTCGACCTGGAGCTCGAACACGCGTGCGATGGCCGGCGACTGATCCGACACGACGTTGACCGTGAACGGAACCGTGCTCCCGCATGCCGCGGGGTTCCCGTTCGTTCCCAGGTTGAAGCTGAAGGTCACCGGCGCGCTCTGGCCAACCGAGAGGTTAGAAAGGGCCAACGGCATCGCGGTGACGAGCTCCATCGCCGGATCGGTGGAGGTGATCGAATCCACCGTCACTCCGGTCAGGTCGAGGCTCCCGTCGTTCAAGACGTCGAGGCTCACCGTGACCAGCTCGCAGTTGTCGGGAATCAAGTCGTGATCGCCGGTGTCCGTGGTCACGGCGGCGGAGCCTGCCTGATACCCCGCGCTCGCGCCGATGGGGACGACGGTCACGCACGAGCTGACCTGGTTCGGGCACGTCCGGAGCCGGTACGCGTAGGTCGTGCCGTTCGTCAGGCCGGTGTCGTCGAAGTTCGTGGCGCCGACCGAGGCGAGCGGTGCGAAGGGACCGGCACAGCTCGCGGCGCGCTCGACGACGTAGTTCGTGACCCCAGCCGCAACGTCCCAGGTCAGGTTCGCCCCGTGGTCCAGCGGGGCCGCAATGACGGCCGGGGCGGCCGCCGGACAGGGGTAGAGCGGGTCGGCGAGCGAGGCGACCAGAGCGATCGCGGCCTTCTCGGACGGCCACGAGTAGGCCTGATTGAACATCAGCCGAGGCGAGTGGTTCGGGTCGATCTGGGTCACGGTGTCGTGGCAGGTCGCGCTCTGGCTCTGGTCGAAGCACGTGTGGATGTCATTGTTGTGCAGGTCTTCCGTGATCGCGATCGCCGCGACCCCCGCGTCCCAGAAGGGACAGTGATCGGTTTGGCACATGTGGGTCGTGTCCCGGACGATATTGGCCGGGACGATGATCGAGCCGTAGTCGAGGTTGGCCTGGACGAAGGCGTCGCCTAACGCCACGCTCGAGGGAGAACTCGCCAGGCTCCAGTTGTAACAATCCATCAGGCTGTTCAGGTTCCCGTCGTACGCCGTCTGGTCCATGTTGACGACGCGCCACATGTCCGCGGTCGGGTGCTGGGTGACGTACGCCTTCGAGCCGCACAAACCCTCTTCTTCTCCCGAGAAGAAGATAAACTTCACCGTGTTCCGGAACCCGTAGTCCTTGAACAGGCGCATGGCCTCGATCAGCGCCGAACCCCCGGACATGGCGTCGTCCGCGCCGGGCGCGTAGGCGAAGTTCTCGGAGGCCGAATACGACAGCGAGTCGTAGTGCGTGACGAAAATCACCTGCTGGTGCTGCCCCATATCGACTTGTCCCGGGATCGTGAACACCACGTTTTGCCAAGGGATCGGCTGCGCGCCGCCGCAGCCGGAATTCGCGTTGGTGTAGGTCTCGCGAACCCCGGAATACCCCCACGCCTCGCCCTTTTCGAGGAGGTATTCGGTCGCGTAGGCGTTCACCGCTGGAGTCGGGAACATCGCGTTCGAGTAACGCGTGCTGATCGTCCTAAAGACACCGCCGACGAGGACGGGGTTTTCTCCCGAGAGGTCCTTGACGTACTGGAACCAGTTCGCCTGGCTCGTCCCGTTGACGATCTCGGTGACGAGCGGGTTGACGACACTAGGGGTCAGCGCGGCGGGTGCCAGATCGGCGGCGTGCGGCACGACCGGTCCGATCGGGATGCGCGGGATCCCCATGAAGGTGGCGCGCAGCTTGACGTAGGGATGGTCGACCCGCATTCCGGCGGGATAGAGGTAGAGGTCGATCTCGCGGTTGAGCGCGTGGATCGTCGCTCCCTCGTTCGACGGTGCGACCATCCCTTCTTCGTGGTGCAGCAGGAACATCGACTGCCCGGAATCCGGCACTTGAACGATCGGCAGGAGTCCCTCTCGGGCCAGTTTGGCGAGCGCCCCGTCGGTCGCTCCGCCGACGATCGCATCTCCGCTTCGCGTCCAGATTTCGACCCCCGCTCCGCGGAGAGCTTCCTCCTCGGACGAGGGGAACGCTACGATCGAAAGACTCAGGTCACCCGGAGGCGTGGCTCCGATGGCGAACGGCGTCGGCACCGCCAAACACGACAACGAGATGACCAGATTGCGGAGAAGTCCCGAGGAGAGAATGGATTTTGGCAAGTTCGGGGCCCCCTGCGGATGTCGGAACACGGCAATGGCCGCGGGAATATACCGCGAAGCCGTGCAGGCGAACGGGGAGGTCGATCGAAACGTCATCTCCTGGTCACCCCACGACGCCGCACTCCCCGGCCCCGGACCGGGTTAGGATGCCCGCCACCCGGCGCCCCGGGGTGGGACAACAACAATAAGGAGGAGGGCGATCATGCCGTTTGGAAGCCTTTGGCTGCCGGTGCTCGTCGCCGCGGCCGCCGTGTGGATTGCGAGCGCGATCGCGTGGATGGCGCTGCCCCATCACAAGAAGGACTTTTCGAAGCTCCCCAACGAGGACGGCGTGGCCGATGCGCTGCGCAAGCTCGCTCTCGAGCCGGGGCAATACATGCTCCCCTACATGCCGGACGTAAAGGACTACAAGGATCCGGCCATCGTGAAGCGACTCGAGGACGGACCGATCGCCCTGCTACGCGTGCACCGAAACGGCGTGCCGAAGATGGGGGCGAACCTCACCCTCTACTTCCTTTACTGCTTCCTCGTCACCTTCGTCACCGCATACGTCGCGCGGCAAACGCTCACCTACGGCGCGTCGTTTCAAGTCGTCTTCCGGCTGACGGGAACGATCGCGGTCGCGTCCTACGCGATGGCGTTGATCCCGGAATCGATCTGGATGTGGCGCCCCTGGAGCGCGACGATCAAAAGCGTCTGCGACTCGATCGCCTACGGAGTGCTGACGGGCCTCATCTTCGCGTGGCTCTGGCCGCACGGCTAGCGGGGAAACAAAACGTGAGGGACCGCGCCGCAACGTTGGAGAAGGTACTGGAGATCACGCGCGAACTCGCGCGGCCCCTCGATCTGAACACGCTTTTGGCCAAGGTCGTCGACGCCGCGCTCGACATCTTGGACGCCGAGCGTGGCACCGTGTTTCTCTACGACGCCCAGGCTGACGTCCTGACGTCGCGCGTCGCGACGGGCTCCGGGGAGCTTCGCATCCCCGCGAATCGCGGCTTCGCGGGCGAGTGCGTTAAAACGCGCCACATCGTCAGCGTGCCCGACGCCTACGCCGACCCCCGCTTCAATCCCGACATCGATAAATCCACCGGCTACAAGACGCGCTGCATCCTGACGATCCCGCTGATCGGCCACGACGACGCGATGGTGGGTGTGCTGCAGGTCCTGAACAAGCGAACCGGCGTATTCGGCGACGACGACGTGGACCTGGCGACGGCGCTCGCGGCCAGTTGCGCTGTCGCGATCCAACGTATGCGGCTGCTCGAGGACTTGCTCGCCAAGCAACGGATGGAGCGCGAGCTCGAGGTCGCGCGCGACATTCAAACGCGCGTGCTCCCCAAAACGATGCCACAGCTTCCCGGATACGAGATCGCGGGGTGGAGCCGGGCGGCGGATCAGACCGGCGGCGACATCTACGACGTCATCGCGAAAGACGGGACGGTGATGCTGCTTCTTGGCGACGCCACCGGGCACGGCATCGGCCCGGCGCTTTCCGTCACGCAGGTCCGCGCGATGCTGCGCATGGCGGTCCGCCTGGGCGCCGGACTCGACGACGCGTTCAGGCACATCAACGATCAACTCTCCGACGATCTGTCCTCGAATCGTTTCGTGACCGCGTTTTTGGGTGTGCTCGACACCGCGTCCCACCGGCTGACCTACCACGCCGGAGGGCAAGGACCGATCCTCCACTACCACGCGGCGCGGCGCGAGGCGTCTCTCGCGGCCGCGACGACTTTACCGATGGGGATGATGCCGATCTTCAAGCCGACGGCGGCGCGCGAGTCGATCGTCCAGCCGGGAGACGTCGTCGCCGCGATCACCGACGGTATCTACGAGTACGAGAACCCCGCCGGGGAGATGTTCGGCGACCAGCGCGTCGTCGAGCTGATCCGAGAGGAAGCGGGCTCATCGGCCGACACGATCCTCCACCGCATCGTCGACGAAGTCGCCGCCTTCGCCGAGGGCGCCCCTCAGAACGACGACATGACCCTCGTCATCGTCAAGCGCCTGCTCTAGCGCGAAGCGGGGACAAGAGAACAGGGAAAAGTTCCCTTTTCTGCAGCGAGCGGTATCCGAGGAGCTCGCAAAGAAAAGAGGACTTTCCCTCTTCCCTTTTCCCCGCGTCTCGCTAGAACGGAAGCTCCATGCCCTCGCGAGCGACTAACGCCGTCGGAAGCTCGAGGCGCGCGATTCGCTCCATCTCGTCGAGCTGGGTGTCGGTGTGCTCGGGATGGTGGTGGAAGAGGATCAGGGTCTTTACGGTGGCGTTGCGCGCCACGTTGACCGCCGCATACCAGGTGCTGTGCCCCCACCCCTTGCGCAACGATTCGTACTCCGCCTCCATATAGGTCGCGTCGTAGATGAGGTAGTCGGCATCGCGGCAGAACGCGACGAGCGCGCGGTCGATCTCCTCGACGCCGTGCTCGTGGTCGGTGGCGAAGACCAGGCTCCGGTCGCCGTGCGAGACGCGGTAGGCAACCGAACCGTCGGGGTGCGAGAGCGGCATCGAAGCGACCCGCAGATCGCCGACGGTGAAGACCGACCCGTCCACCTCCTTGAACTCGACCTTCGCGGGGACGCCGGCCAAGGACACCGGGAAGTAGGGCGGCGCGATCAGCGTCTCGAGGTTGTGACGGACCGTGCGGCCGTCGGAGGCGAACCCGTGAAAGATGATGGTGCTCGCCGGATCGTAGAGCGGCTGGAACAACGAGAGCCCCTCCACGTGGTCGAAGTGATAGTGCGACAGGAACACGTGGTAGCGGGTCGGTCTGCCACGCCGTTGTTTGGCGAGGGCGGCGCCGAGAACGCGGGCGCCCGTGCCGCAGTCCAAGATGAGGATCTCGTCGTCGGCGATCTGAATCGCGGCGCACGACGTGTTCCCCCCGTAACGGAGCTTGTCAGGCTCGGGCGTCGCGACGGTTCCGCGCACCCCCCAGAATCTCAGCCGGTATTCGCTTCCAGACATCATCGCTGCCCCCCGTGGCGAGGCGCGGATTCTAGACCGAGCGAGAGGCGAGGGCTCAACTGTTCTGCTGTTCTACGAAACGATAATTATTTAATTATCGGAACCCGCCCCCCACAGCCCCACAATTCGCGGTAGATTTGGTTGGCTATCGATCGCTGTTTGAACCACGTGTTGGGGGACTTTCATGATAGGCATAGCCAGGATCCGTTTTTCTCTGTTCTTTGGCTTGTTCTTGGTGGCACTTCTCACGTCCCTCGGCGCGCGCGCCGCGACGAAGGCCGTTGATCTCGACGGCGACCCCGCGAACGGCGCCGAGAGCCAGTGCGAACTGAACGTCCTCCAGACGTTCCCCGTCATGATCGAGAACAGGGTCACCAACAAATCGGGAGGCGATGCGTTCGGCTTCTCCTGGCCGTCCGCGGGCCCCGGAGGTTTCACCTCGAGCATCACTCCCGGTACCGTGGGTGGCGTCGGCGCCAAGTGGACCTGGACGACCAACCAGTCGGTCGTCTCGTACACCGGGAGCACGTGCGACAACGACATCTGCTTCACTCAGACCGCGGGTCCCGATCCCATCTCCAGTTTCTGCAGCTACGCCTGCCTCGCCGATCCGACCTCGGTCACGGTCACGAAGGGTGCAACCGCGGGGACGGTGGTTTTGAACTGGGCGGGCGGCCAGGGCCCTTTCACCATTTACCGCTCGTCGAACAAGATCGGCGTCGCGATGCCCGCCAACGCCGCTGGGACGACGGATGCGCTCAGTTTCACGGACACGCCTCCCGCCAACGCCGCTGATTTCTACATCGTGCGCGGGGTCACGTGCACGACGCGCAAAGCTTGCTCCACGAGCGCCGACTGCTCCACCCCGGGCGACGGCACTTGCGTCAGTCGCGGGCCCTTCGGCGTCCCCGGACGCTCGCTCGTTTCGACCAACGTGACGGTCTCCGCCGCGTCGTTGACCTCGAGCTTGATCACGTTCTTCAGCCCGCCAACGGAGGTATTCCGCGCGACCTCGACAGCCGGCGCGGGAGGCGTTGCCGAAACAACGACGAATTCGGGTACGAGTCCAGTCACCGTGACGACCCCGGCCTATCCACCGGGCTGTTGCCCCGTGAATCCGGAGTTTTCCGACCAGTTGAGGTGTGGGGAAACCTGCGTCGACTATCTCAACGACCAGGACAACTGCGGCGCCTGCGGCAACGTCTGCGGCGACGGCACCTGCTGCTCGAACGGTCAGTGCGCCGCACTGTGCGGTGTGGGCGATGCTTGGTGCAACGGAGAGTGCGCCGACGTGCAGGACGACAACAACAACTGCGGCGCCTGCGGGAACATCTGCGGCGACGGTACCTGTTGCAACAATGGAACCTGCGAATCGCTGTGCGGTGCAGGCCAGGTCTGGTGCGACAACCAGTGCGTCGACTTCGAAAACGACAGCGCCAACTGCGGCAACTGCGGCACGGCTTGCGGCGACGGCACGTGCTGCGACGGCAGCACGTGCGTGTCGGTCTGCCCCGTCGGCCAAGTCTGGTGCGGTGAACAATGCGTCGACTTCCGAAACGACAGCGCCAACTGCGGCGCCTGCGGTAGCGTCTGCGGCGACGGCACCTGTTGCAACAACGGAGAGTGCGAGTCCTTCTGCCCCGCAGGCCAGGTGCTGTGTGGAGAACAGTGCGTCGACTTCGCTAACGACAGCGCCAACTGCGGCGCCTGCGGCAACGCCTGCGGCGACGGCAGCTGCTGCAACGAGGGAGCCTGCGAGTCCTTCTGCCCCGCAGGCCAGGTGCTGTGCGGAACGCAGTGCGTCGACTTCGACAACGACAACGGTAACTGCGGTGCCTGCGGTAGCGCCTGCGGCGAGGGCAGCTGCTGCAACGAAGGAGC
>JAQBEH010000057.1:5000-69471 GCA_032124015.1 Acidobacteriota bacterium | reverse complement strand
CATGAAGTACCCCGGCATGATCGACGCACTTACACTGCACCAAAACGTCTCGTATCCGTTGGATGTCCGTGGCGCGAGCGAGGGGCAGGAAGCTCATATTGAACTACGGCCCGACGAAGTGCTTCCAGGTGTAGCGGAGCGAGTGGGCGGGTTGCGGCGTCCGCAGTTCCTGCCGATCGTCTCGTCCCACACGTTGGCGGCGTCGCTGGCTCAGAAATCGACCGGCAAGGTCGACGGTTTCGTCTTCGAGGCGTCGCCGGCCGGAGGGCACAACGCCCCGCCGCGCGGCGAGCTCCGGCTCAACGATCGCGGCGAGCCGATCTATGGCGATCGCGACATCCCGGATTTGCAGCGGGTTCGCGATCTGGGCCTTCCCTTCTGGATGGCGGGGGGGACCGGTTCCGCGGGCGGATTGCGCGCCGCGCTTCACGCCGGGGCCTCCGGGATCCAGGTGGGGACGTTATTCGCCTACTGCGAAGAGTCGGGGCTTTCGCCCGCGATCAAGCACCAGGTGCTGGCCGGTGTCGCGCAGGGCAAGGTGCGGGTTCATACCGACGCGCGGATCTCGCCGACCGGATTCCCTTTCAAAGTCGTCAAGATGGAGGGCGCCAAGTTCCAGGACGCCGAACGCAAGCGCGTCTGCGACCTGGGCTACCTCCGCACCGCGTTTCGCAATCTCACGGGCAAGTTCGACTACCGCTGCCCCGCCGAGCCGGTCGCTGATTTCGTCGCCAAGGGCGGGACGGTTGCCGAGACCGAGGGGCGAGGCTGCCTCTGCAACGCCCTGCTGGCCAACATCGGCCACGGACAAGCCCGGCCCGAGGGCGTCGACGAGAAGCCGCTTTTGACCAGCGGAGACGACCTGCTCTCGATTTGGAAGCACCTCGGAGAGCGTGCGCGTTTCGCCGCATCCGACGTCGTCGACTACCTGCTGCAAGGGGTCAGGCGCGCCTAGGTCCGCTTCCCGATCGCCTTCACGATCTCCGCCTCGAGCTTCCCTGGAACCTGCTCTTTGAGCTCGTAGCGAACGCGGACCGCGGGCTTGTCGATCTTCAAAACGCGCGTCAGGTCGATCGGGGTCCCGATCACGACGACGTCGCACGGCGTCCGGCGGATCGTTTCTTCGAGCTCGGCGATTTGGGCATCCCCGTAACCCATGGCGGGGAGGATGCCGACCGCGTTCGGGTACTTGGCATAGGTGTCGCGGATGGATCCGACGGCGTAGGGACTGGCGTCGACGAGTTCGGCGGCGCCGCATTGCTTGGCGGCCACGCAGGCCGCGCCGTAGCGCATCCCGCCGTGCGTGAGCGTGGGGCCGTCCTCGACGGCCAAGACCTTCTTGCCGGCGATCAGCTCCGGCCGCTCGGCGGTGACGGGGGAGTCGGCGCGCAGGACGCGGGCCTTCGGATTCACACGTGCTGCCGCGGCCTCGACCGAGGCGATGTTCGCCCATTCGGCCGTGTCGCACTTGTTGACCACGATGACGTCGGCCCGCCTGAAGTTGGCCTCGCCCGGGTGGTACGCGGTCTCGTGCCCCGCGCGGTGGGGGTCGGCGATGCAGATGTGGAGCGTGGGAACGTAGAACGGGAGGTCGTTGTTGCCGCCGTCCCAGAGGATGACATCAGCCTCTTCCTGGGCTTTGGCGAGAATGAGGCCGTAGTCCACACCGGCGTAAACGACGAAGCCGTTGTCGATGTGGGGCTCGTATTCTTCGCGCTCTTCGATCGTGCACTTCTCGCTGTCGAGATCGGCGTAGGCGGCGAACCGCTGGCACGCCTGGGCGGCGAGATCGCCGTAAGGCATCGGGTGGCGGATGGCCACGACTTTCTTCCCGAGCTTCTTGAGGATGTTCGAGATGTATCGCGTCGTCTGGCTCTTGCCGGCGCCGGTGCGTACGGCGGTGATGGCGATGACCGGGACCTTGGCCTTGAGCATCGTGCGGTCGGCGGCGAGCAGCAGGAAGTCGGCGCCCGACGCGATGCACTGCGACGCCAGGTGCATGACGTGCTCGTGCGTCACGTCGGAGTATGAAAAAACGCACGTGTCCACCTTCTCGGCTTTGATCAGACGGGACAGGTCATCCTCCGCGACGATCGGTATGCCATCGGGATAATTCGGTCCCGCCAGGGCGGCCGGATAGCGGCGCCCGGCGATTCCGGGAATCTGCGTCGCGGTGAACGCCACGACGCGGGACGACGGGTCGTCCCTGAAAACCGTGTTGAAATCGTGGAAGTCACGTCCTGCCGCCCCTAGGATCGCAATTTTTCTCATGAGAGCATTATTAGCAGCTTCGCTAAAGCGATTCCTCCGGCTTTCCGGACAACGTGAAGCGGCTATTGTCGGGCGCTTTGCTATCGTTCTTCCGCCATGACAAAAGACACCTCGAAGAGTTCCCCCTCGCGTTCTCTTGATGCCATTTTCCGGCCGCGCTCGGTCGCGGTCATCGGCGCGTCCCGCAAGCGTCAGACGATCGGGCGGGAGATCCTGGCGAACCTCGTCGAGTACGGTTTCAACGGTCCCGTCTACCCCGTGAATCCGACGGCGGAGGCGATTCACTCCATACGCTGCTTCCGGAACATCAAGGACATCCCGGGCCCGGTCGATTTGGCGATCGTCACGGTCGCGAAGGACCAGGTGCTCTCCGTCGTTACGGCGTGCGGCAAGAAGGGCGTGCGCGGGCTCATCGTCATCACCGCGGGGTTCAAGGAGGTCGGGTCAGACGGAGCGTTGTTAGAGGCCAAACTCAAGGCGACGCTGCGGGGACACCGGATGCGCATGGTCGGCCCCAACTGCATGGGGGTCGTCAACACGGAACCCGACGTGAATCTCAACGCCACTTTCGCCGCGACGACGCCGGTGCGAGGCAACGTCGGCTTCGTTTCGCAGTCCGGGGCGCTCGGCGAGGCGATCCTGGCCGACGCCGTCGAGAACGGCCTGGGCGTCGCGATGTTCGTCTCGATGGGAAACAAGACCGACGTATCCGGCAACGACCTTCTCGAGTACTGGGAGGACAACCCCGATATCCAGGCGATTCTCATGTACCTCGAGTCGTTCGGGAACCCGCGGCGATTCACGGCGATCGCGCGGCGCGTGACGCGCAAGAAGCCGATCGTTGCGGTGAAGGCGGGGCGCACCGTGCAGGGGGCGCGCGCCGCGATCTCCCACACCGGGTCGATCGTCGGGCTCGACATCGCTTCGGACACTTTGCTCGAGCAATGCGGTGTCTTGCGCGTGTCGTCGATGGAAGAGATGTTCACGTTGGCGCAGGCGCTGGCGAATCAGCCGGTCCCGCTGGGCGACCGCATCGCGATCGTCACGAATGCGGGCGGTCCGGGCATCCTGTGTACCGACGCGCTCATCGGGGCCGACCTGACGCTTGCCGAGCTTCAGCCCAAAACGAGGACTGCGCTCGCGAAAGTGCTCCCCCCCGAGGCGTCCACCCGGAACCCCGTGGACATGATCGCCTCGGCCGATGCGTCGCGTTACCGCGCCGCTCTCGACCTGGTGAAGCGCGACCCCGGGGTGGACGGGATCATCGCCATTTTCGTCTCGCCGATCATGATCGACGCCTATGAAGTCGCGCTGGCAATAGCAGGAGCCGCCGACGGAAGGAAGCCCGTTTTGTCGGTGTTCATGGGGAAGCAGCGCAGCGACGAGGGTGTCGCGTGGCTCAGGCAGAAACGCGTTCCGGTCTACCGGTTTCCCGAGAATGCCGCGGCCGCGATGGCGGGCTTGGCACGCTACCGGGTGCTGCGCGACCGGCCCTTCGGAAAAAGCGTGACGTTCAAGAGCGACCCCGGAAGGGCGAAAAAAGCGATCGCCTCGGCGCGGAAGGCGGGACGGACGATGCTCTCAGCGAAAGAGGTGGGAGACGTGCTCGCGGCCTACGGCTTTTCGTTGGCGCCCTCACGCTTGTGCGCGACCGCCGCCGAAGCGATCGAGGCCTCGCACGCGCTCGGTTATCCGGTGGTCTTGAAGGCGGCTTCGGATGCCATCGTGCACAAGTCGGATCTCGGCGGGGTCAAGCTCGATCTCCGGAACGCCGACGAGGTCGCGGACGCGTTCAAGGACATCGTCTCGAGACTGCGGTCGAAGGACAAGACGTTGAAGGTCCAAGTCCAGCGCATGATCGCCGGAGGACGAGAGACCATCCTGGGTATGACGCGAGACCCGCAGTTCGGGCCCGTCTTGATGTTCGGGCTCGGCGGCATCTTCGTCGAAGTCATGAAGGACGTCTCGGTGCGCATCCACCCGCTGACCGACGTCAACGCCCGTTCCATGATCGAAAGGATCAAGGGCTTCCCGCTCCTGGCCGGCGCCCGGGGCGAGAAGCCCGTGGATCTTCCCTTCCTCGAGGAATCCCTGCTTCGCCTGTCGCAACTCGTCGGCGACCTCGAGGACGATCTGGCCGAGCTCGACATCAATCCGCTGATCGTCACCGGCGATCGCAAGAACTCGTTCGTCGTCGACGCCCGGATCGCGCTTACTCCCTAGTCTCGTCCGGCTGTCCCATCGGACGCTGCGGCTTCAAGGCGCGGGCCTTGTCCTGCTGCTCTTCCGTCAGCAGGTTCTTCACGCGGATCATCAGGGTCAGGTGCGCCATCTTGATCTGCCTTTCGAGCTCCATCGCCCGGGATGCGAGGCCCAGGGTCGGTATCAGGTCGACCGTCGTGTTCTCGAGAGCCGCGTGAAGTTCCTCGGTCACACGGTGCAACTGGACCTGGACGTCGAGCACCTGGACTTGCGTGTTGCCGACCTGTCCCTTGATCGAAGCGACTTGCTCGGTGCTCAGGCCGAGAGCCACTTGGTTCATCAGGACGAACTCCGGCGGAAAGAGGTTGCGGTCCATCGAGCCGCCCATACCGGGGCCGCCCATGCGGTGGCCACCCATGCCGGGTTTGCCCATGGAGTTGCCGCCGGGTCCGGCGAGGGCTGCCGTTGCGAAGAGGAGTGCGCAGGCCAAGGTCGCGAGTCGCTTCATCGGATTTCTCCTTGTGTGGTCGCCGCCGTGGAGACCTCGGGGAGGGCCACGGACGAGAACGTGAGTGAGGGAACGGAGTTGGGGATTTCGAGACCGGAGAGCGTCAGCCACTCATCCGTGGGCGCAGTCCAGGACTCTATCGACTGCGCCTCCGCGATCGCCTCGTCGATCGAGAGTTCCGCCCGGCGAGGCGTGTTGACGAGCACGACCGTGGTGAGGACCGCCGCCGTGCCGAGCACCGCGACCGGAATCCACCGGAAGGGGCGCGCGTCGGACCGGGCCGCCCGGCCGCGCAGCACCCGTGCAAGCGGCGGAGCCCCAGCGGCATCCTCGTCGCGCAGTGCCGCGAACCGCTCGCGGAGATCCCGGTCGTCGCTTGCGGTCATCGGTGCCCCGGGTTCGGGAGGAGCTCGCGGAGGCGCGTCTTGCCGCGCTCGTAGTGTTGGCGCGCGGAGCCGGTTGTGATGCCGAGTACGGTGGCTGCCTCTGCGATCGTCAGATCCTGGTAGAAGACGAGGTGCAGGACTTCGCGCTGGCGGCCGGAAAGGCTCGTGAGCGCCACCGTCAAGGCACGGGCCCGTTCGGACCGTATCGAAATGACCTCGGGGTTGGCTACCGGCGCCGGCGCCGGCCGCACGGTGAACCATTGCGCCAGCCGCCGGGCGGAAAGCCAGCGCGCACGCCGCTGTTCCATCGCGGTTTTCCGGATCACGCCGAACAGAAAGGTCTTGAAGCTCGACCTTTGGTCGAACCGAGCGCTTCCGTCGAGTACTTTCACGTACGCCACGTGCAAGACCTCCTCGGCAAGGAATCGGTCTCGATGGCAGCACGCCAGCGCCCAACCAAATGCTTCGGCATGAATCTCGGCAAGTGCGGCCTCCATCGTCGTCATGGGTGGGTGGATCCTGGGTGCTCGCCATATGACGAGGGTGTCCGGAAAAACGTCACAGCGGCAGGCGCTGGCCATCCTCGGCGACGGCGAAGCCGCGGTCGCGGATCGCCTTTCGCTCTTCCCCGGCCGGGTGGAGCGCATGATTTGAATGGTTGAGATGCGTGAAGAGCACGCGGAACCTCCCCGAACGTGCGTCGTCTCCCAGGCGATCCATCGTCGTGACCATCAGCGGGTGTCCAATGGAACCAACGTCCCTTCCCGGGAGCTCGTCCGCGGCGAAAAACGTACCGTCGATGAGCAACGTGTCGCAGTCCGCGATCGCCTGCCGCGCCGTCTCGCTCCACGTCGCCCACGTGTCGGTGTCGGGAACGTAGGCCATCACGTGCCGCGGGCCCTCGATCTTGAACCCGACCGTGTCGGAGTCTTCGTCGCGGTGCGGCACCGCGAACGGAGTGACACGCACCCCGGCATCGAGGTCGAACGTGACCCCTGGGGGTGTTTCCCTGATTTCGATTTCCTGGCGGGAGACGAGTCGACTCCACGGAACGTTCGTTCGCAGGAACGCCGCCATGCGCGGTGTTGCGTAAGCGGGAAGTTCCGAAGTGTGCACCGCTTCGAACCCAAAAAACGCCAGTCCGAGATAGTGACCCGCATGGGCATGCGTGAGCAGGACGCCGTCGACCGGAGCGCGGTCGACCTTTCCCAGCGCCTCGGCACCCTTCGAAGGGAGGAGGTCCAGTTGCTCCCGAACGTCGGGGGTGACGTCAACGAGGAAGCGCCGCCCGGTCGACGGAATGACGATCGCGATCGAAGCGATCAGCCGGCGACGCGCGGGATCGCGCCGGGCCGCGTCGCAGCGCGGGCACGTGCACGCGGCATGAGGCAGGCCGCCGTCTTGCGCGGTTCCCAACACGACGACGTACGGTTCTCCGTCGGCCACTGGGGGCTGTGCCGCAACTTCCTCTGGGGCATGAGCGCAGCCGGCGGCCAAAGCGAAAAGGCCAACAGCCAACGCCGCCGCGATACGCTTCGGGACCGCGCGAGCGCTCACGCCGTCAACGCAGGACGATCCAGTCGGCGATCACGGTGATGACCGAGGGATCGACGTGCCCCGGAATCCCGTATTCCGCGCCGGTCGATTCCCGTTCGACTTTCATGAAGAGGTGGTTCAACCCGGCGAAGCTCCGGTAGGTCACCCGTCCTCCGGACGTGCCGGCGCGTGTCTTGAGGAGTTCGAAATCGGCGGTCTTGCGCGCCTGGATGTCCTCGTCGCCCTGGAGCACGAGGATCGGGAGTTTCGATTCGCGGACCAGCTGGGGCACGTCCAAGGCGATGACCTCCCGCCAGTAGGATGCCGGCGCTCCCATGAACGGAGGCGTGTCCTTCTTTCCGGGATCGCGGATCACGGCAAACGCCTCGGTCAATTCCTGGGTCTGCGCGGCGATTTCGGCCGCGCTTCGCCCGGTCAGCTTCGCCCCGAATTCCATCTGGTCGATGAGCATCACGTCGAGCGGCCGCACGCCGGGCGCCATCATCACGATTCCGCGCGCTCCCGGAAACGCGGCGGCCACGATCGGGGCGACCATCGCGCCTTCCGAGTGGCCGAGGACGAAAATCCGCGCCGGGTCGATCCCCGGGTAGGCGCCAAGGAGCGCGAGCGCCGCCGCGGCGTCGTCGTAGTACTCGTCCTTGAGCTGCACGTCGGCGAACTGGCTCTTGTCCTTGATCGCCAGGGTCCGCTTGTCGAAGCGCAGCGAACCGATTCCTCGGTCGCCCAGGCCTTTCGCGATGTCGGCGAAGGGCTTGTTCGGCCCGATGGTCTCGTCCTTGTCATTGGGGCCCGAACCGGAAAGGAAAACGACGGCCGGAACGGGTGTGTCCGACTTCGGCAGGAGCAAGATCGCGGGAAGCTGGCCAGCGGGTCCGTTGACCACAACCGCCCTCTCGCGCCCGTCGGTTCCAGGATCGCGGGACCCCACGGCAGGAGCCACGGCGGCCGGCTCGAATCCCGGCCGCTTCAGGATCGCCCGCTGCACCGGGACCTCGGCTTGGAGCAACGCGCCGTCATCGGCCCGCACGATGAGCTCCGTGGCCACGTTCGCGACGACCAGGCGATACGATCGGGTCGCAACCGTGGCCCCATCTTGAGAGGCCTTGCCGTCGGCTCCACGCTTGACGGATCCGGGGATGGCCTTCAGCACCTGCGGAACGAGCGCGGTGAGCGATCGCTCCTCCCCGGCGCCAAGGCCGACGAGGCTGCGCGTGAAGACATCCAGGTGCGACGCGAAAGCGTTGTCGAGAAGGAAAACCGGCGACTTGCCCGCGACGTCGGCCGAGTTCGCCGGCTCCGCCGCGCCCTTCGGCGTGACGGAGAGCAGGTAGCCGCTCGCTGTGGGGGTCGCGCGGAGGACGACCTGCTGGCCGGGAGCGTCGATGTCCAGGGAGTACGAGAGTGGATGGCCGTCGCGCGCGAGTTTCAGGTCTTGCGAGAGGGCCGCGTCCCCGGCCCCCGGGATCTTCAACAAGACCTTGCCCGTGAGCACGACGCCATCGGGCCCTTCGGTGCGGTGGAATTCCTCGGTCCCGAAGGGGGTGCCGCCGACGGTCATTTCAAACGTCTCGGCCTTTGGTGCGGGGCTTTGGGTTGCGGCCAGGAGCACGAGCGACGCGGTGAGGAGCATGGCGGGTCCTCGGCACCGGTTCGATCGTCGCGGGCTGCTCCGTCGACCGGCGAATGCGAGAGCGCCAGTATGCAACACGTTCGAGGAGCACGGGCTACACTGCGGGCATCCGGAGGGCCTCGTGACGGAGCGCAAACTAACGATGCGGAAATCGATCTTGATGATGAGCGGGGCGGTGTTCGCGCTGGCGTGCGGGAAAATCGGCCCGCTGCAGCCTCCCGCGCCACGGGGTCCGTTGCCGGCGTCCGCCGTCGAGGCGCGCCAGATCGGCGATCGCGTCGAAATCGCCTTGACAGTTCCCGAGCCGCGCGGCGGCGGTCCCTCGCAGGCGGTCCAAACGACAGAAATTCTGCGTGTCGCGTACCCGCCCGGGCGCACACCTCCGGAGGAGCCTGACGCCATTCGTGTGCGTGGCGACGTGGTGTTGACCGTCGAGGCCGCCTACGGAAAGTCGGGAGATCGCATCGTGCTCTTCGATCCCTCGGTGTCCGCGCTCGCCGACCACGGGATCGGTTGGACCCTGCGGTACGGCGTGCGTGTGCGCGACCGGCGGGGGCGTCCTTCGCCGCTCGTGGTCGCCAAGGACCTGACCACGGTGAATCCGGCCGCCGCTCCGCGCGCTCTTACCGGGCAGGCGAGCGCCGACGGAGTCCGGCTGAAGTGGGAAGCCGCCGAGGGCGCGACCGACGCGACCTACAACGTCTATCGTGGGCCTTCCGACGGGAATCTCTCCGAGCGCCCGCTCAACGTGCAGCCACTCACCACGCCGGACGACTTCGACACGACCGTTGAAGCCGGCAAGACCTACCGTTACGTGGTGCGCGCGGTTGCCGCGGAAGGCCCTCCTTACCGCGAGAGTGTTTCGACGAACGTGGTGGTGGTCAATGCCTCCGATCGCTTCGCGCCGGGGCCGCCTTCCGGGCTTGTGGCGGTGCAGGAAGGGAGCGCCGTTCGTCTGTTTTGGAATCCGGGCCCGGAAAACGACATCGATGGCTACCGGGTCTACCGGCAGTCGGGCGATGGGGGCTTCGCGCCCATCGGCGATGCGATCGTGCGGCAGCCTTCGTTCCTCGACGCCGGGGTGGCCCCGGGGACGGTCGTGCGCTACCGCGTTACTGCGATCGATCGCGCGGACGTGCCGAACGAGAGCGGCCCGTCGGCCGAGGTGGAGGTGCGCGTCGCCGCCGATCCGGGAACGGCACCGGGGGATCGATGAGCGTCCGTGTACCTTTCACGAAAATGTCCGGAGCCGGGAACGACTTCGTGGTCCTCGATGCGCGCGCCTGGGAGGCGCTTCCGGGTGACCGCGCCGCGTGGGTGCGTGCGGTGTGCCGTCGCGGGTTGTCGGTCGGCGCGGACGGAGTGCTCGTCGTCTCAGCGCATGGGCCCGGTCGCGTGCGGCTGGTGTTTTTCAACCCCGATGGCGGCGAGGCGTTTTGCGGAAACGGAAGCCGCTGCGCCGCGCGCTACGCCGCGACGCATGACTTGGCGACAGGCGCGATGACGCTCCTGACTTCGGTGGGTGAGGTCCGAGCCGTCGTCGACGGCCCCGTCGTGAGCCTCTCGTTGCCCCCTCCCGAGGACCTGGGCGAAATCGTTCTCGAAGATGCCGCCACGACGTTTCGCGGCCGGTGGGTCGTGGCGGGGGTCCCGCACGTCGTTTTCCCCGTCGTGGGACTGGCCGGTTATCCGCTCCCAACCGTCGGCCCGTCGCTACGCCGTCATCGGGCCCTCGGCCCATCGGGCGCCAACGTGAATCTCATCGAGACCGATCCGGGCGGACGCGTTCATGTCCGCACGTGGGAGCGCGGCGTCGAAAACGAGACGTTGTCGTGCGGCACTGGGGCTGTTGCGGTGGCATTCGCCGCACGACTGGCCGGGGCGCCGGAGAGGGTCGTCGTCGTGCCGCGCAGCGGTGCGATGCTCACCGTGATGCTCCCGGGCGAACCGGCGCGTCCCGCGTGCGCGCGATTGATCGGGGACGCGCGCTTCGTCTTTACGGGCGTGCTCGATCCGGAGGCGACGGTGGCCGCCGAGTGAAGGCGGACTCTCGATCCCATTTCTACTCGGTGCCGAGGCCGTCGGGCCAGGCGATGGCGTACATGCGCGCCCCCGTGAGAACGCGTTTGACGTAGAGGCGCGTTTCGGGAATCGGGATTCGTTCCACGAAGCGCTCGTCGTCCAGGCGATTCGAAGGGCTCCAGCGCTCGACCCGTGAGGGGCCTCCGTTGTACGCGGCAAGCGCCTTCGGGATCGAACCGAACCGGCGCCGATACTCGGCGAGGTGCTTGCATCCGAGCGTGACGTTTGTCTCCGGGTCGAACAGGTCGGAAGGCTCAAACCGTTGCAGCCCCGCTGCTCGCGCCAATTCCGCGCCGACCGCCGGCATGACTTGAAGCAGCCCGCGCGCCCCCGCCGACGAGACGGCGAGAGGGTTGAACGCACTCTCCTGCAGGGCGACCGACGCGGCGAGGTTCGGATCGAGCCCGGTCCCGCGGGCGGCGCGGGTCACGGCCTCGGAAAACGATGCCGGGTAGAGAAGCTGCCACAAGCCGCGGGGGATCTCCTGGACGGGCGTGCGATCGCGATCGCCCGTTGCGACTTGCGCGAAGCCGATGGCCTCGGACAGGGCGGCCGCGTCGCGAGCGCAGTCCGCGGCTTCGAGAGCCACCGCGGGGCCGAGGGCACCGGCGCCTCGGACCGCTAGGCGATAGAAGGGGGCCGCCTCGTCCCAAAGACCGACCGAAACGAAGGCGCGGGCCGCCGCAAGCCATCGTCCGGCATCCGGAAGCGCCGGAAGATCGTCGATGCGCGGAGCAGCGGCGGGCGCCGTGGGGAGTGGACGTCCCAGCCGTTTCGCCGCGAGGGCGCCGTAGTAGTGATTCCCGAACGTCTCGGCGATCGTGGCGTAGCTCTCGCGTGCCTCAGAAGAGCGACCCGCGGCGTCGGCGAGACGCGCCCTCCAATACGTCGCCGTGACTCTTACGCCATCGGGCGCATCGGGGCGCGCCAGGGTCCGGGCGAACGCGGCATCCGCCTCCGCAAACCGCCCGAGGTCGTAGGCCGCCCAACCCTCGCGTAGCAGCGCCAAGGAATCGGCGCGCTCGCCCGCGGCGAGTCGGTAGCGCTCGTACGCCCGAAGCGTCCTGGCGTCCGGCACGCCTTCGCCGGCCCGAGCGATGTCGAGAAGGGCGCGCTCTCGCCAGGGTGAGGCGGCGCGACGCGAGACCGCATTGATCCCGGCCCGATAGGCGGCCAGATTCCCCGTTGCCGCTGCGCGGCGGGCCTCGAGATAACGTGAGCCGTCATGGGAACCCGCACCGGCCTGGCGGGCACGGACGAGAAACGTCCCCATCTCCGTGATGCGCCCGAGTTTGAGCAACGCCTCCGCTTCGACCAGGGCCTCGGCAGGCGTCGCCGCCGACGGCGCGGACGCAGGACGGACGAGACGCAGAAGGTCGAGGGAGGTCTTCGCGCGGCCCTCTTCGAGCCAGTACCGAGCGCGCTCCGCGAGCCGCGGACGTTCCGAGGACGTCAGGCGCGTGCTCGGGTCGGGGAACAGTTCCTCGACGGCTTCTTTCAGCCGGTCCACGTCGTTCGTTCCTGTCGCTCCGAGGAGAGCGCCGACGACACGGCGACGGGCGCCCTCACGCTCTCCGTGCCTCGCGGCGATCCGGCCTGCCTCGATCGTGGCCGTTGCGCTGTCCGCCGCGTCGAGGGCGAGCAGCGCTTGGGCCCAGGCTCCTTGCGCCTCGAGCGCATGCGCTTGGGTCAGGTACGCTTCCCCGGCCGCCGGAAAACCGGGTGACGATGCCGCGCGAGCGGCCAGGTCCGCGGCTCGATCGTTAGCGCCGCGTGCGAACCAGCTGCGCGCCCGAAGGAGCATGGCGTGCTCCGCGAGCGGGTCGTCCGTCGCGAGATCTTTCGGAAGGACGTCGAGGATCTCGCGATCCCGTCCGTCGCGTGTCAGATGCGTCGCGGCCAGGACTCGCGCGCGAGCCTCCCAGGCCGGGGCTCGATATCGTCTCAGGAACTCGCGGACCGATGCGAGCCCGGCGACGGTGTCGCCCTTGGCGTAGGCGCGCACGGCGGCCGTAAGCGGCGGCGGCATCGTGCGGGCGTCGTTCCAACGGACCGTGCGTTTTGCGAACCAGACCGCACCGATCGCCGCTAAGGCGAGCACGAGCAGCGCGGCGGTGATGGCGACAGTGCGACGCATGCGGTGTCCGGCGCCGGAACGGCGATGGCCTTCTAGATCAGCGACGAGTCGCCTCCCGCGAGGATTTGCACGTATGCATCGTCGAGCAACTTCATCCCGTCGGGGCCGAAATCCGGGAAGCGGTGGGAAAATGCTTCACGGCCTCGTTGGAACTGCTCGCCGAGACGGCGGGCCAGATCGCGTTCGCGCCTTCCAACGACGACCGCCTCCTCGTTGTAAAGACGGATGTCGGTGGCAACCAGACGAGCATAACGGCGCGCCTCTTCTCGGCGCGGATCGGCCTCGGCCGTGCCCGGGGCCACCCCACTCCAGGGCTCGATCTCGGTCGCAGCGGCAGTCGCAGTCGCGGCCGGCGTGGCGGACGGGGCCGCTCCGGCTTCGCTTGCCATCGAACTCCCCCCGGCCGTCTTCGGCGCGGGGGACCCCGCGTCGGTCGCCGGGGACGCCTGAGTCTTGAGACGGCGCCAAGCGAGATCGAGCTCGAGCCGTAGCCTCGCGGCCTGGCAGAGAATCGCCAACGCCGCGGGCGACCATGGCTCTTCGGCGACGTGGCGTTCGGCGACGAGGATCGCGACCGCTTTGCCTCCGACCCGAACCGGCAGCCCGACCGCTTCGGCGCCTTGCGGTTGCCCGAATTCCGGAACGCTCTCGCCGGCCGCGAGCGAACGCCATCGCACGTCTTCTTCGCCGGCCAACGACGCCAACCAGCCGGAATCCGCGGGGGCGGTCGTCTGCCGCAGGGATTGCGCCACCTTCGCCGAGTAGCCGATCGAACTCCAGCCCTTGAATCGCCCGCCTCGCAGGAGGAATACGGCGGCACGCGGGGCCCCGACGCCGGTACCCTCCAGCAAGGCTCTGAAGATCTCGGATGGCGAGAGGAAGCTCGCCAGCTCGGCGATCCTGCGATCGAGCGTTTCAAGCGTCGCGGTTTCGCGGCTCATGGTCGGTTACCTCGGGCGGGCGGTCACCCGCTAGTCGTCGGCCGTCAGAAGAAGAGGACTATCGAGCAGCGTCTGGAATTCCGCAAATCCCGGGAGGAGGCTGCGAATCTCCGGGGCGAGTTCGAGGGCGCGCGCCAGATGCTCAATCGCACGGTTGTCCTCGCTCCCGCGCGCGAGCACCGAAGCGAGGTTCAGCCGATAGGTCGCGTGGTCCGGAACCAGTTCGACCGCTCTCTCGTAGGCCGCCTGGGCTTCGACCATGGCACCGAGTTCTTCGAGCACGTTGCCGAGGTTGTTCCAACTCAGGTCGTAGGCCGGGTTGAGTGCGAGCGCGCGGCGAAAACACTCGATCGCCTCAGAGATCCGCTCCAACTGGACGAGCGCGTTGCCGAGGTTGTTCCAGACGTCGTAATCGCCGTTGTTGTGGGCAAGGGCCGTCTTGTACGCGGCGGCCGCCTCCTCGAGGCGTCCCAGGTCGAGAAACGCGTTCCCGAGGTTGTACCAGGTCTCGTAGTCGCTCGGGTTGAGCGCGGCGGCGCGGCCGTAGGCGTCGGCTGCTGCGACCAGATCTCCCCGCCCGGCGCACGTGAAGCCGAGGTTGTACCAGGACTGATGGACTTCCGGCTGGAGGGCGACGGCCGAACGGTAGCATCGAGTCGACTCGTCGAGGTTGCTGATTTCGGCATACGCCGTGCCGAGATCGAACCAGGCCTCCGCGAGCGTCGGATCCAGAAAGACCGCCTCCGTCCACGCCGCGATCGCGCCCTGGACGTCGCCGCCCGAGAAGCGGCCAACACCCTCCTCGAGAAATAGGGCGGCCTTGCCGGTCGCTGCGGGCGTGTCGGAGGACGCCGGCCCGCCGGCCGCTTTTTTCAGGCGGCGAGGCGTACGCTGTCCTGAGCGCCGGCGCGGCGGCTCGGAGCGGGGCGTATGGTCGTCGCAGCTCAATGTTTATTGAACCCGGGCTCAGGCCTCCCCGGGCAGTGGACTCTTGTACCATGTTGGAGACGATGCGGTCAACGGAGCGCCGATGAAAAAGAGACGAACCCTCGCTTCGGAGTGGGTCATCGAGGGAGTCGGACTTCACAGCGGCGCCCCCGTGCGCCTGCGCCTTCGTCCCGCGCCGCCGCATTCGGGGATTGTCTTCGTGCGCGCCGATATCGGCGCGCTCAGAATCCCCGCGCTCATCGAAAACGCCGGACCGAGCTTTTACGCCACGGTGCTCAAAAAAGACGGCGCCACCGTGAGCACGATCGAACACCTGATGGCGGCGCTGTACGCGATGCAGGTCGACGACCTCGACATCGAGCTCGACGCCGCCGAGGCGCCGATCCTGGACGGCTCGGCGAAGCCGTTCGTCGAGGGGATCCTCGCGGCCGGGTTCAAGGAACACGACGCCGTCCGTGAGTATCTTCACATCACCAAGCCTGTGACCGTCACGCACGAGGACAAGCGAATCTCGGTGCATCCCTGCTCGGAGTACCGCGTCACCTACGCGATCGACTTCGATCACCCGGCCCTGGGATACCAAGAGCTCACGGCGTCGTTGTGGCGGGCCGATCAGTTCGCGGAGAAACTCGCGCCCGCGAGAACGTTCACGTTCGAGCATGAGATCGCGGCGCTCAGGGAGCGCGGACTCGCCCAGGGGGGATCCCTCGACAACGCGGTGGTGATCGGAAAGGCGGGGATCCTGAACCCCACGCTGCGCTTTGCGGACGAGTTCGTGCGCCACAAGATGCTCGACCTCACGGGCGATCTCTCGCTGTTGGGGCGGCCTTTGCGCGGCCACGTCATCGCCTACCGCGCCGGTCATGACCTTCACGCACGCTTAGCCCGCGCGATCGCCGACGCCAAGCACGCCTGGTACCTGGCGCCCTGGGCCGACGCCGCGGACGAGAGCCTCTCGCCGTGAGGAGGATCACCGATTGAGTCGGGCCGGGCGCACGATTCAGTGGAGCGCCCTAGGCGTCCTTTCCTTGGGCGGGCTCTGGGTGTTCTATCGGTCGAGCATCCGCGTCGCGGAGGCGGGCCCGAGGATCGCGGCGAGCCCGTATCTCCTCACCGTGTTGACCCTCGCGATCATCGTCCTCGCTCTGGCTTTTGTCGGGATTCTCATCCGGAATCTCGTCCGGCTGATCGTCGATCGCAAGCGAGGCGTGCTCGGCGCTCGGCTCCGGACCAAGCTCGTATTCTTCTTCCTCGCGCTCGTGCTCCTCCCCGCGTTCCTACTGTCATTCGGTGCGGGGGCTTTCATCAAGACGACCGTGGAGGACCTGATCAAAGCGCCCGTCGAGGAGGTTTCCCGGCTGGCCAAGGAGATCGCCAAGGACGCGGGGCGGCGTGAAGAGTTGCGTCTGATCGATCACGCCAGGTTCTTGGCGGCGGAGCTGGCCTCAGTTCCTCCGGCCGCCTCGGACGACGCCCTCCGTGTCGCCACCATCCAGTGGCGCCAACGCGAGGGGTTCGAAGTGGCGGGCTTCGTCCTCGACGGCGAAGCCACCTTCACCGACATCGCCGATGGCTCGGGCTCGACCGGCCTGACGAGGGACGTGGTGCTCCGTGCGGTGCGTCGCGTGGGTGCGGTGGCGGCGCGAACCGGAACTCCGGTGTTCGAGCAGGAGCCCGCCGGCGAGGTCGTCTTGCTGGTCGGCTCGGCCCCGGTGGATCCAACCGCCCCGGGGCGCGGGGCCGCGGTGGCCGGGGTCGTCGTCCGGTCGGACCTCAAAACCCTGCTGGAGAGGATCGACGCCGCGGACAGTGAGTCCGCCAAGCTCCGCGCCGAGCGGCGCGAGGTGTTGCGCCTCTACTACTCGATTCTCGCTCTCGTCGGCCTCACGATCGTCTTCGTGTCGTCGTGGATCGGGTTTTACGTGTCGCGCCGGATCACCGTTCCGCTCGAGCAGATGGCCGCGGCGTCACGGGAAATCTCCGCCGGAAATCTCGGCGTGCGCGTCCTCACCCATGTCGGCGACGAAGTCGGCCAACTGGTCGACGCGTTCAACGAGATGGCGGGGCAGCTCCAGGAAAGCCGCGAGGTGATCACGCGCAGTACGGCGGATCTGCGTCGCACGAACCAGGCGCTCGACGAGAGGCGGCGATACATCGAAACCCTGGTGGCGCAGCTCGGGACCGCGGTCTTGTCCCTCGATCGCGAGGGCCAGGTCACCACGTCAAACCCCGCGGTCTTGTCCATGCTGGGACTCCCCGTCAAGCCAGGTGAAAATCTCCGGGCGGCCCTCGAGGTCGCGGGCCTCGATCCCCTCGCGCGACTCCTCGACGATGCGACGTCGCGCGGCGGACGCGACGTGCGGCGCGGGCTGGTACTCGATCGCGGCGGGACGCCGATTTCGGTTTCGGTGCACGTGTCGCCGCTGCGCAACGCGCAGCAAAAAGATCTCGGAACGCTCGTGATGGTCGAGGATCTCACCGATCTTCTCGAGGCCCAGCGCTTGGCGGCTTGGCGCGAGGTGGCGCGCCGGGTCGCGCACGAGATCAAGAACCCGCTCACGCCGATCCAACTCGCGGCGCAGCGTCTCAGGAAAAAATGGGACGAGCGGGCTGCGGATCTCGGCGAAGTCGTGCTCGACGCGACCGCGACGATCGAGCGGGAGGTGATGGGCCTCAAATCGCTCGTCGACGAGTTCTCCCTCTACGCCCGCATGCCCGCGCCCGCTCCCGCGCGGGTGGACTTCGGCGAGATCGTCCGGTCGGTGGTGGCGCTCTACGGCGTGCACCCGGGCGTGGCCTGGGACGTCCGCATCGACGGCGCCTTGGGGGTGGTGCGCGTCGACGCGGACCAGATGCGCCGGGCGCTTATCAACCTGATCGACAACGCCGTCGCGGCCGTCCACGGTGTCGGGACTATCGGGATCGTGGCGCGCGCTTGGGCCGGGCCGGGGTCGCTGTGCGTTGAGGTGGCCGACAGCGGGCCGGGAATCGAGGCGGCGCACCGCGAGAAAGTGTTCACGCCCTATTTCTCCACGAAACCGCGGGGGACCGGACTCGGACTCGCCATCGTTCAGCGCATCGTCGTCGAGCACCTAGGGACGATACGCGTCGAGGACAACACCGGCGGCGGGGCGAGGTTCATCATCGAGATCCCCGGCGACGAGACGCCGGGCGTGGCGCGAGCCGAGGCGCCTTTGCAGACCGGAGGAAGCGATGAGTCGTGAATCGATCCTGGTCGTCGATGACGAACCGGGAGTCCGCTCGATGCTCCAGGCGATCCTGAAGGACGAGGGGTACGGCGTGGCCGTCGTCGGCTCGGGGGAGGAAGGCGTGAGCGCGGCCTCGGCCCAGCCGTTCGACGCTCTGCTGCTCGACGTTTGGCTTCCCGGCATCGACGGCCTCGAAACGCTGTCCCGGCTGAAGGCGCGAGGTATCGATGCTGAAGTCGTGATGATCTCGGGGCACGGCACGATCGAAACCGCCGTGAAGGCGACGAAGCTCGGAGCGTTCGACTTCGTCGAAAAGCCGCTCTCGCTCGAAAAGACCCTCCTTGTGCTGCGCAACGCGCTCCGCCAGCGTCGTCTCGAAAAGCGCAACCGCTCGTTGCTCGACCAGCTCGCACGCGATACGGAGATCCTGGGCGACAGCGAGGCCGCCCGAAGGGTACGGCGCGAAGCCGACGCCGCGGCGGCGTCGGTAGCGCCCGTTTTGGTCTGCGGCGAGGTGGGCTCGGGCCGGGAGACCGTTGCACGCCATGTGCATTCGGCAAGTCGCCACGCGGAACAGGCCTTCGTACACATCGCCTGTGCCGGCCTGAGCGGCACCGCGGGTGCCGCCGTGCTGTTCGGGTCGGAGGCGGGTGCGGGTCGCCTCGTGCTCGCGGAGCGTGGCTCGGTCTTCCTGGAGGACGTCGATGCCTTGCCGGGCGCTCTTCAGGCGGCGATCGCCGCCTGGATGCCCGAACATCCCGGCGTCCGGTGGATCGCCACGGCCGCCTCTGACCCCACGGGACTGACCTCGCCCCTCCGCGAACATCTCGACGTCGTCCGGATCACAACCGCCCCTTTGCGCGCCAGGCGGGAGGACATCGCGCCGCTTGCCCTGCGGTTTCAGCACGACCTCGCGCGGGAGTATGGCCGCTCGGAGAAACGGTTTTCCGACGAGGCGCTCGCGGCGCTTAGCCGCCATGATTGGCCGGGAAACCTCCGCGCGCTTCGCAACGCCGTGGAACGTGCCCTGCTACTCGCGCCGGCAGACGAAATCCAGGTCTCGGACCTGCCGCTGGGTCCGGGAGGCGCGTCTCACGCCGCGGAGGACCTCTACGGTTCGTTCGAGACGTTGGCCGACGGCCTCACGGCGTTTACGCGGTACTTCTTGCGCCGAGCCCTGCGGGACGCAAAAGGCGATATCGAGGCGGCCGCGCGGCGCGCGGGTGTCTCCGCGGCGGCGCTGCGCGACGGCATCGTCTGACCGGTCGAGTTAGGATACGCGGGAGCCGGTGCGGGAAACCCAGGCGAGTGCGCCGGAAACCGTGAGGAGGGCGGCCAGGGCAACGAGCACGGCCGAGAGCGAGATCGCTCCGATCGTCCATGCGCCCCAAGCCCCGGACGAGCCGGCCCAGGAGACCGACTGCGCGGTCAGCCGAATCCACTGCGCGACCGAGCCGATCACGGTGATCAAGCCGTCGGTGTCGTCCGGGGTGAAACGCGGCATCGCCGGCGCCGCCACGTCCAGGCGCAGGGACGGCACTATGCGCGCGGCGAGACCTCCGCCCAGCGCGGCAATCGCCCCCCAAGAGGCGAGACGGAGCCCTCGTCTCGAGCCTGTTTCCCGCGACAATTCCACGGCGGGCCGCACGGGCCGTTCCGGAAGCGAGGCCATGACCCCTTCGAAAAAAGACTCGCCGACGCCGAAAGCGTCGTCCGCTCCGTCGAGCATCTCGGCGAGCCTCGATTCGCGGGCGAGCACGATGCGGCAGGCGGTGCAGGTCGTGAGGTGTCGCGCCAGGCGAAACGCCTCGCCGGGCTCCAGATCACCGTCCACGGAGCGGACGATCCAGGGGCGGATGCGACGGCAGCCGGTCATCCTGCCGTCTCGGGGCCGAGGACATCGACCAGCCGCGCTCTGAGGATCTCGCGCGCTCGAAAAATGCGGTTTTTCACCGTTCCGAGCGGCAGCCCCGTGATCCTTGCGATCTCGTCGTAGCGACAGCTTTGACTGTGCCGCAGGACGATCAACTGACGGTAGCTCGTCGGCAGCGCCGCGATCGCTTTGTGGATCCGGCTCCCGAGTTCCCGCCCGCGAAGGACGTCATCGGGGGACGGATCGTTCCCCGCGATCACCGGGGCCGCAGGGGCCTCGCCGGAGGAGGAAGGCTCGCTGAGCGAGAGCGCGCGCGGCTGTCTGCGGCGCAAATGGTCGATCGCCCTGTTGGAGGCGATGCGGTAGAGCCACGTCGTGAACCGGTAGCGGGGATCGAAGGAATCGAGCGAAACGAAGACTTTGAGGAAGACCTCTTGCGAAAGGTCGGTCGCGGCATCGCGCGAACCCACGAGCCGGAAGATGTAGTTCACGAGCCCGCGTTGATGACGAAGCACCAGCGCTCCGAAAGCGTCGCGATCGCCGGCCAGAGTTTCTTCGACCAGGCGCTCGTCGGAAAAACCGGCCAGATCTGAAACCGTGCTTCGGACGGCTCCTGGGGCCGGGGACGACTTGCGCATGGGTTCCATCGTGTTCATTGATACGCGCGGAGACGCGAAAGGTTTTCAGGCGGACACGAAATTTTCGGAGCCACGGCCCTGGGAGGAGGCCTACCTTGCCCAACCTGCCGCGTGTTACGATCCGCCGCGTGTCGTGCAGCCGTCAAAAGGGCGGGTAGAAGGGGGTCAGACGTGGAGGCGTCGCGGCTGGGGGACAGGGCCCGCGGCAAGCTGATGAGCCTCCTTTCGGACGACCATCCCGACCCCGGCCGGTGGGTCGGACGGCTCAAGTCCTTGAGCGAACTCGAAAACACTCCGGTATTCGCCAACGCCGTCCGTTTTCTGTTCCACCTCAAGGTCGACGATGCCGAGGCCGAGCTTCTCCTGGAGCGGGTTCTCGATCACCGGAGCGCGTTGGTCCGCGATCTGGGACGCGACCCCGGCTTGAGGGTCGCCGCGATGGACTATCTCTCCAATATCGAGAGGCGGTACGAGAACCCGAAGATCGTCGAGATGGACGAGTTTGAAGAGACCCAGCGGTCGGCCCGAACCGATGCCCTCACCGGGCTCGCGAACCGGCTCGTTTTTCACGAAACGCTGGACGCCGAGATTCGCCGCAGCCGCCGCTATCGCTGGCCGGTGACCGTTTTGATGCTCGACCTGGATCACTTCAAGGACGTCAATGATTCTTTCGGCCACATGCTCGGTGACCTCGTGCTCGAACGGGTCGGAGGGATCGTCCGCCACGCGGTTCGCGACGCCGACGCGGCGTGCCGGTTCGGTGGCGAAGAGTTCGCGGTCGTACTTCCGGAGACCGGACGCGAGGGCGGATACGCCGTCGCCGAGCGAATCCGGCGCCATGTGGAGCAAGCGTTCCAATGCCGGCCCGTCGACGGGCACGACATCTCGATGACCATTTCCGCGGGGCTCGCGACGTTTCCCGAGGACGGCCTGCACGCAGACGAGCTCCTCGCGCGAGCGGACGAGGCGCTTTACGGCGCGAAGCACGCCGGGAGGAATCGCGTCTGCGTTCACTTCCGCGAGAAACGGGCGGCGCTGCGCTTCCCCGTCAAGACGGGGACCGCGGTACGCCTGGGAAGTGTGACCGGGGTCGGCGCGCTCGCCGTCAACCTCAGCCGGACCGGCGTGCTTCTCGATGCGGGAATGGGGCTGTCGGTCGCGGATCGGGTGCAGCTCAACTTCGAGCGGTGCGATGGTGACGGCATCGAGGAGGCTTTCCACCTTTCCGGTCGCGTCGTGCGCGTCGTCGCCGATCCCGCCCGGCCCACCCGCGGGCAAGTCGGGGTCGCCTTCGACGATCCGCTCCCCGAGCCCCAGCTGGTGGCGCGAGTGTCGCTTTCGCGGTTGGGAGCCCGCGGCCCGCGGGGAGCCGTTCGATGATCACGCGCCAAGAGGCGGCTCTACTCAAAGACCAGCTCCTTCAGCTGCTGGCGGAGGACACCCGGAACACCGAACGATTATTCGCGCGACTCGACGCGATCTCGAAAGAGTCCGGGATCGAAGCGCACGCCGCGCTCATTCTCATCCTGACTCAACTCGCCTTCGACGAGGCCGAAGCCCGCGCGCATTGGGAAGGGATTCTGGCGCACCGTCATGCCTTCTCGCTCTCCCTTGGACGCGACGCCGGCCTGAGAGTCGCCGTCCTCGACTACTTCATGAACGTCAATCGGCGGCTGGTGAACCCGACCTTGATCGACGTCGCCATGGAAGAAGCCCCGACGCGCGTCGACATCGACCCCTTGACCGGCCTCGCGGGGGACCGTCCCTTTCGCGTCGCCCTTCAGGGCGAGCTGCGCCGGGCGCGCCGCTACGGTCACCCGGTCGCCATCGCGATCTTCGACTTGGACCGATTCGGCGAGATCAACCTGCGCCTCGGACGGCTGGTCGCGGATCGCCTGCTGCGCGAGGCGGCGATCATCCTCGGCAACAAGATCCGCGACATCGACTTGGCCGCGCGCCCCGGAGAAGACGAATTGGCGATCCTGCTCCCGCAAACCGGCCGTCACGGCGCCTTTCTCGTCGCCGACCGGTTTCGCCGCGAGCTTGCGGCGCACTTTGGCAAGCGAGAAGCGGGGGGGAGGCCGGCGGATTTGACCGTGTCGGGAGGCGTCGCGGCCTACCCCGACGACGGCGTCGACGCCGAGGCCTTGGTCGCGCGGGCAGCCCAGGCCCTGTATCAGGCGAAGGGCTCCGGCAAGAACGCGGTCCTCGTGCACAGCCCCGAGCGCCGACGCTTCTTGCGCTTCGATCTCCAGGCGCGGCGCTGCGAGATCGAGGTGCTCGCTCCCGCCGACGTGGGAGCGGGACGGGCGCGGAACCTGAGCCGGAACGGACTGCTCTTTGCGAGCCCCGAGCCCATTGAAGTGGGTGAGGACATCGAGATCCGGCTCGAGAGCGGAGGCCCCGAGGCGCCTTTGCGGGTCTTGACGCTTCGCGGGCGCGTCGTGAGGCTCGAGGAGGTGCCCTCGGGCGAATCCGATCGTTTCGAGGTCGGCGTCGCGTTCGATCTGGACGCGGGGAAGGGCGAGCAGGATCTTTTCGAATTCCTCGAGCACGCCGGACCGGAGCGTCCCGCCAGGCCGGTGTGATGCGTCTGCTCGCGATCGACGCCTCGACCTGGTGGGGCGGGGTCGCCTTGCTTGAGGTGCGCGAAGGCGTGCCGAGACTCGTCGCTGAGATCGGCGTTCACGTAGAAGGGTCGCACGCGGCGCGGTTGCTCCCCTTGGTGGAAGGACTGCTCGCGACCGCGGACTGGCCGAGAAACTCGGTCGACGCGTACGCCGCGGTGCGTGGGCCGGGATCGTTCACGGGGGTTCGCGTCGGCCTCGGGTTGATGAGCGGGTTCGCGCTCGTCGCCGGGCGTCCCTGCGTGGGCGTGGGCACGCTCCACGCGATGGCGGAAGCGTACGGTCCGGCCGCGGCCGACCGCGTGCCGCTTTTGGACGCAGGCCGCGGTGAAGTGTACGGCGCGCGTTTCGACGCAGGTTCGAGCCCTCCGTTCGAGCTGCGGGCCGCCTGGGTGGGAGCTCCCGCGCTCGCCATCGAGTCCGGCGCAACGCTCGCCCTGTTCGGAGAGGGCGCGCGCGTCCACGAAGAGCGGCTGCGCGAGGCGGGATACGCCGGCCCGATCGGTCGCGCGGGGACATCCGTCGCCGCCGCCGCGGGCCGCATCGCGCTCGCGAAGCTCGCCGCCGGGACGACGGCCGCAGGTGACGTGGCCCCTTTGTACGTGCGGCCGGCGAGCGCGAAGGTCAGGCAGGGATGACGGACGGCCCGGTCGCCATCGAACCGATGACGGTCGCGGATTTGCCTCTGGTTTTGGCGATCGAGCGCGAGTCGTTCACGACGCCGTGGACCGAAGCCAATTTTCGGCACGAGATCGAAGGCAATCCGTTGGCCTGGAATCTCGTTGTGCGGGCGGAAGGGAGGGTGGCGGCCTTTGCCTGCGCGTACATCGTCGCCGACGAATTGATGATCAACGACCTCGCCGTCGATTCCTCGAAGCGGCGGCTGGGGATCGCAAGTGCGCTGCTGAGGCATCTCACCGACGGGGCGCGCGTTCGCGGATGCCGCCGCGCGACCCTCGAAGTGCGTCTGGGAAACGGGCCGGCCCGCGCGCTGTATGAGGGCTTCGGGTTTCGCGTCGTTGGGCGCCGCCCGGGGTACTACGCGGACACGGGGGAGGATGCGTTGCTGTTGACGTGCGCCCTCTCATCCGCATGACGTCACGTTGCCTTGCGGAGTCGGCGCGCCTACAGTTGCAGCGTCTGATTCGAAGATCCGCAGCAGGAGGAACCGCATGAACCCAAGCAAGGACGAGGTCAATTTGAATCGGCTCTCCCTCAAGCACCGGGAACTCGAAGAGCGGCTGGCCGTGCTCGCGGGCCGGCGGTTTCCGACCGAGCCGGAGCAACTCGAAGAATCGATGCTGAAAAAGATGAAGCTCAAGGTCAAAGACGAGATGGAGTCGATCCTGGTCCATCGGCCGGAACTCGCGGGTCGGCACGGATGACGTTGGACCGCGCGGGCTGGCCTTTCGTTTGTGGGCTCGGCGCGTTCACCCTCGCGGTTTATTGGTTCATGCCCCCGCTGGCGGCGGTCGGCGTCCTGCTGTTGGCGTTCACGCTGAACTTCTTCCGCGATCCGGAGCGGCACGCCCCCGAGATTCCCGACGCGTTGGTCAGCCCGGCGGATGGGAGAATCATCCGGGCGGACAGCGGGCGTGTTTCGATCTTCATGAACGTGTTCAACGTCCACGTGTGTCGAAGTCCCGTCGCTGGGCGTGTGACGTCGGTTGCGCATGAGCCCGGCCGCTTCCTCGCCGCGATGAAGGCCGAGGCGTCGGAGCAAAACGAGCGCACCACGATCGTCGTTCAACCGTCCACGGGGGCGCCCGTGCGATTCGTGCTGGTGGCCGGTTTGATCGCCCGCCGGATCGTCTGCCGCGTTGCCGCAGGGCGCGATCTTCTCGTGGGAGAACGCGTCGGGATCATCCGATTCGGTTCCCGCGTGGATCTCGATCTCCCCGCCGGAACGGCGCCGGCAGTGGGTGTCGGGGACCGGGTCGTCGCGGGCGAGACGGTCGTGGCACGAAGGGGTTGACCGCCCGAATAGAGCGCCCGTCCCTTCTCCGATATAGTGCCGGTCCAAATCACGAGGACGAATCCATGGCCGGCCGACGCAAGCTTCGCCGAGGCATCTATCTGCTGCCCACCGCGTTCACGACGGGCAGTCTGTGCTGCGGCTTCTTCAGTCTCATCGAATCGTCGCGTGGTGGTTTCAAGTCCGCTGCGCTCCTCATCATCGTCGCGGGAGTGCTCGACGGCCTCGACGGACGCATCGCCCGGCTGACCGGAACGACGTCGGAGTTCGGCGTCGAGTTCGACTCCATGGCCGATATCTCCTCGTTTGGAATCGCTCCGGCGTTTCTGGCCTACCAGTGGGGGCTGCAGTCGTTCCACCGCGTCGGCTGGCTGATCGCCTTTCTTTTCGTCGCCTGCGCGGCCACTCGGCTCGCGCGGTTCAACATCCGGAGCGATTCGATGGACAGGCGGTTTTTCGCGGGGCTTCCCTCGCCGGCTGCGGGGGGGGGCATCGCAAGCGTCGCTTTCGCTTTTCCGAATCCGCCCACGCAACTCGGCCTGTCCGTGCTGATCGGCGTGTTCGTCGCGACGGCCGCCGTGCTCATGGTGTCGCACGTTCGCTATCGGTCGTTCAAGACCCTCGACCTGCGGAGCCCGCGGTCGTACCTCTCGGTCGTGGCGATCGCGCTTGTGTTCGTGGCGATTTTCGTCGATCGGCGCTCGATGATGGTGATCGCAGGCCTTTACCTTCTGTCGGGACCGGCGACCTGGTTCGCGGGTTGGGTCATGAGAGGGCGCGGCGGGCCGCGCGCGGGGCTCGACGCCTCGACCGAGGAGGCCGTCGATGGCACGCCCAGTCCCTGATCCGATCGGCGGACGCATCGCGGTCCTCGGCGCGGCCAGCCCCGCGGGAGCGCACCTGAAAGCCGCGCTCGCAGATCGTGGCATCCCGGGAGGGCAGGTGGCCCTATTCGGGCTTCAACGCGAGATCGCGGTTCTTTCCGAATACGACGGCGAGGCGCGTCTGGTGCAGGCGGCGGACGAATTGGACGCAGCGGCCCACGCCGCGATTTTCGTTTGTGAGCTCGGGCACGACGTCTTCGGCCTGACGCGGGCCGCGGCCTCCGGGACTCTGGTCGTCGATATGACCGGATCGATCGAGGGGGCGGTCTTGAAGGGAACCCCCGGCGATTCGCGCGACGCCCGCCTCGTCGCCGTTCCCCACGCGGTAACCGTTTTGCTCGCCAGCCTGCTGGCGCCGATTCAGCGGGCGATCGGCGTGAAAAGCGTTTCCGCCTTTGTCTTGCGCCCCGCGTCCGATTTCGGCGAAGGCGGTCTCGAAGAGCTGCGCGAGCAGACCGTGCATCTGCTGCGTTTCGAACCGACGCCGACCGACGTCTTCGGGCGCCAGTTGGCGTTCAACGTGCTGCCGGAGCACCTGTTCCCCTCGGGGGAGGAAGCCGCGGCGACGCGCGTCGTCTACGAGACTCGTGCGATCCTCGGAACGCCGGATCTACCCATCGCGCTATCGCAGGCGTTGGTCCCCGTGTTTTTCGGCCACGCGCTCGCCGTGCACGTCGATCTCGTCCACCTCGGCCGCGCCGAAGCGCTTGCGGCGTGGCGCGAAGCCGCCGATGTCGAGATCGCTTCGGACCCGGTTTCGGGCGCGACGCTCGACGCGCCGGAGGGCTCCGGGATCCTGGTCTCCCGCGTTGACGAGATCGCCGATTCGACGCTGCGCGTTTGGGCGCTCGGCTCCGAGGCCGGAGCCGCGGCGGCCGCGCGGGCCATCGCAGCCGGTGTTGACGCCGGCGTCCTGTGAAACGGCCGTGAACGCTCCGTACGAGCTCTTGCTGGCCTTTCGCTACCTTCGGGTGCACCGCGGCCGGACGTTTCTTTCGGTGATCACCATGATCTCGGTCGGCGGTGTCGCCGTCGGCACCGCGGCCCTCGTCATTGCGCTCGCTCTGATGACGGGGTTCGAGGAAGACATGAGGCAGCGCATCCTTCGCGGAAGCGCCCACCTGCAGATCATCGAGCAAGCGGAATCCGGCTTCGACGACTCGGAACGCGTGCTCGCGAAGGTTCGCGCGGTTCCGGGCGTCGCGGCCGCGACCCCCGTGCTCTTCTCGCCGGCGATGATCATGAACGACGGTCTCGGGTCGCCGGCGTACGCGGAGATCTATGGCGTTGACCCCGAGCTTCAAGGCCAGGTCGTCGATTTCGGCGTGGGGGCCGGAAGAACGCCGATGGCGGGGCTGAAGAAGCCCGGCGAGAGCGGCCGGCCGGGGATTGTCTTGGGCGCCGATCTGGCGGCGCGCATGGCGGTGAGCCCGGGTGATTTGGTGCGCATGCTCGTCCCGAAGGTCCGGCTGACGCCGTTTGCCCCGATTCCGCGGAGCCTGGTTTTGGAAGTCGCGGGGATCGTCAAGACCGACGCCTATCCGCAGGATTCCCAGCGGGCCTACATCGCCCTCGACGTCGCCAGGCGGCTTCTGGATACGCCCGGGCGAGCGTCATGGGTTGAGTTGCGTTTGACCGATCCGGGCGAGCTTCGGGCGATGAAGGCCGTCGTCGCGCGTGCGATGGGCGAGCGCTTCGTCGTGCTCGATCTCCTCGAGCAGAACAAGGAGATCTTCAAGGCGTTCGAAACCGAAAAGCTGTTCCTCTTCCTCGCCATCGGGCTGATCGTGGTCGTGGCGTCGCTCAATATCGTCTCCACCCTGGTCCTGATGGTCAACGACAAGGTCAAGGAGATCGGAACGTTGACGGCGATGGGAGCCCGCCCCGTTGGGATCGCGGCGGTTTTCATGCTGCAAGGCATCGTGATCGGCCTGGTGGGTACCTCCATCGGTTTGGCGCTCGGATCGGGGTTGGCGTATTGGCTCGATACCTACCGCGTGATGAGGCTGGATCCGGACGTCTATTTCATCTCCTACGTGCCCTTCGCGAACCACCCCGGCAACGTCGTGATCGTGGGGCTGTCGGCGCTGGTGATCGCCTTTTGCGCGACGATCTATCCGGCCTTCAAGGCGGCGCGACTCAAGCCGGTCGAGGCGATCCGCCATGAGTGAGCCGGTGCTCGCGGCGCGCGGCCTGGTCAAGCGCTACCGGAGCGGGGAGCGCGTTCTCGAAGTCTTGGAAGGGCTCGACCTCGCAGTGACCGCCGGGGAGTCCGTCTCGATCGTGGGCGATTCCGGGGTGGGGAAGTCGACTCTCCTACATATCCTCGGGGGTTTGGACCTCCCCGACGCCGGCGTCGTCGCCTTTTCGGGCCGCGAGATGGTCACCCCGAAGGCGGGCGACTTGTCGGAGTACCGCAATCGCCATGTGGGCTTTATATTCCAATTCCACCACCTGCTCCCGGAGTTCACGGCGCTCGAAAACGTCGAGATGCCGTTCCGGATCGGGAGGCGGCCGGGAGACCCCTCGGGGCCGGCCAGGGAGATGCTGATGCGGCTCGGCCTCGCGGATCGATTGACCCACCGCCCGGGGGCACTCTCCGGAGGCGAGCAGCAGCGGGTCGCGATCGCGCGGGCGGTGGCCGCCGGGCCCGCCGTGGTGCTCGCGGACGAGCCCACGGGCAACCTGGATCCGGCGACCGGCGCTTCGGTTTTCGAGTTATTGAGGGAACTCCAGCACGAACGGGGATTCGCATTGATCGTCGCCACGCACAGCGGCCGAGTCGCCCACGGATGCGATCGCATGCTGCGACTCACCGAAGGGCGGCTGCGCCCGATGGCCGAGGGCGAGGCCCTGCGTTATTTCAGCGGCGGGGAAGCGAAAGAGGGCGGCGTGCGGTAGAACTCAAGTTCCGGGGGGGCCCGGCGCGGGGTGACCGATGTTCGAGAAGTTCACGGAAAAGGCCAAGAGAATCCTCTTTCTGGCGCGGTACGAGGCTTCTCAGCAGGGGAGCAAGGTCATCGGGACCGAGCACATCCTGCTCGGCCTCCTGAAAGAAGGCGAAGAAACCACGCGGGAGTTGTTCACGCGCGCGAACGTCTCGATGGATCTCCTCCAGGCCGAACTCGAAAGGAGGAATCCACCGCGCGAGAAGCTGTCGACCTCCGTCGAGATTCCTTTCAGCGACGAGACGAAAAAGGCGCTCCAGTTCGCCGAAGAAGAAGCCGAGCGCCTCATGCACCCTCACATCGGGACGGAACACCTGCTGTTGGGCCTGCTCCGGCTCGAAGACTCGGTCGCCGGTCGGATGCTCGCCGAGCGCGGTATGCGGCTGTTCGCGGTGCGCGAGGATGCGGTCAACATCTACAAGCGTCGAGCCCTGCCGAAGAAGAAGAAGGAAACCCCCTTCCTCAACGAGTTCGCGCGCGACCTTTCGGAAATGGCGCAGCGCCGGGTGTTCGACCCCCTGATCGGCCGTGAGGTCGAGCTCGAGCGCGTGGTTCAGATCCTCTCGCGCCGTCGCAAGAACAACCCGGTTCTCTTGGGCGAGCCGGGCGTCGGGAAGACCGCGATCGTCGAGGGCCTGGCAACGCGGATCGTGGACGGCGAGGTCCCGCCGTCGCTCCTGAACAAGCGCATCCTGGCGCTCGACCTGTCGCTCGTCGTCGCCGGAACCAAATACCGCGGGCAATTCGAGGAGCGCCTGAAGGGGATCATCTCGGAGTTGACGTCCGCGGACGACGTGATGGTCTTCATCGACGAGATCCACTCGTTGATCGGCGCCGGATCCGCCGAAGGCTCGCTCGATGCCGCGAACATCCTCAAGCCGACGCTCTCGCGAGGGGAAGTGCAGTGCATCGGCGCGACGACCCCGCGCGATTACCACAAGTACATCGAGAAGGACCGCGCGCTGGTCCGGCGGTTCCAGCCGATCACGATTCGTCCGCCGGACGAAGTCGAGACGATGGCGATCCTCGAAGGAGTCAAGGAGCGCTACGAACGCTTTCACGGAGTTCGCTTCGATGGAGAAGCGATCCGGGCTTCGGTCTATCAGTCGAACCGGTACATCACGGATCGGTTCTTGCCGGACAAGGCGATCGACGTTTTGGATGAGGCAGGCGCCCGCGTCAAGCTCGGCAAGCGGATCTCCTACGGAGAGATCAAAAAGGTCGAGCAGGAGCTGCGGCGCGCGGTCGAGGGGATGAAAAACGCCCTCGCGCGGAAGGATTTCGACGAGGCGGTCGCATACCACGACAAAGAGGTCACACTCCGCCGGCGGCACGAGGAGCTCAAGCAACGCTACGAGGACGAGGCGAACCGGATCCTCGACGTGACCCGCGCGGACGTTGAAGAGGTCATCGCGCGCTGGACCGGCGTCCCGATTCAATCGGTGGCGCAGGAAGACATGGACAAGCTCCTCCACATGGAGAAGTACCTCCACGAGCGCATCGTCGGCCAGGAAGAGTCGATTTCCGCGTTGGCACGGGCGATCCGGCGCTCGCGCGCCGGGCTCAAGAGCCCGAACCGGCCGATCGGCTCGTTCATTTTTCTCGGTCCTACCGGCGTCGGGAAAACCGAAGTCGCCCGAACGCTCGCCGAGTTCCTCTTCGGTTCGGAAAAATCGTTGTTGCGGTTCGACATGTCGGAGTACATGGAAAAACACGCGATCGCCAAGATGATCGGCTCCCCTCCGGGGTACGTCGGCCACGAAGAAGGCGGCCAGTTGACCGAACGGATCAAGCGCAAGCCGTACAGCTTGATCCTCCTTGACGAGATCGAAAAGGCGCACCCGGACATCCTGAATATCCTCCTCCAGGTCCTCGAAGACGGCATGCTCACGGACGCCTACGGCGAGGTGGTGGACTTCAAGAACACCATCATCGTCATGACCTCCAATATCGGATCGCAACACGTCGCGCGGACGTCCGGAAAGCTCGGATTCCAAAGCGCGGAGCGGAACCAACAGTTCAAGGACCGACGCGAGCTGGTCATGGGGGAGGTGCGCAGGACGCTTTCGCCCGAATTCTTGAATCGAATCGACGAGGTGATCGTCTTCGACGCCCTGACCGAGGATCAGCTTCAGAAAGTCGTCCGTATCTTGCTGCGCGGCGTCAACGCGACCCTCGTGGACCGAAACGTCGAACTCGTCGTGGCGGAGGAAGTTTGCGAGTGGCTCGTTCGCACGACCTGCACGGACAGGTCCTACGGGGCCCGGCCGCTGCGGCGGGCGATCCAGCGCCATATCGAAGACCCCCTTTCGGAGTCCCTCATCCGGGGCACCATCCAGTTGGGGTGCCCGATCGAGATCTTCATGGATGGGGACCGGCCCGGTTTCCGTTCGGCCCTGCAGGCGGCCACCCCCTAGGGGTGCAAGGCGGCCTTTCCGCGTCTCGCGCCCCGCGTGATTCTCGCAGCGGCCGTCGAATCCCGACGGGCGCGCACCCACCGCCCGAAGTAGAATACGTCGCCTTTTCGATCCGGAGAACCGTCCGCGGTGCCGGAACAACGCCGAACGGGTCGGTGAGGGGCGGAGCGCCGACGACGGAATGAGTCTTCGCATCGTCAAGACCGCAATCGCCGCCGTCTGGATCGCTCTCGCGGTTTCCGCGGCCCATGGGCAAACGGAAACGATCGAAAGCGTTCAGGTGCAGGGACTTGTTCGCATGACGAACGAGGCGTTCGCCCATGCGTTCGGGATTCGGGCCGGCGATCCCTACGACCCCGCGCGCGTCAAGGCGGCGTACAAGCGCCTTTGGGCGCTGGGCATCTTCGACGACATCACGGTGGAAGCGGAAACCGGCCCCCAGGGGGGGGAGGTTCTCATCGTGAAGGTGAAGGAGCGTCCGAGCCTCGTCTCGGTCACGTATCAGGACAACAAGGTCTTGACCCGGACGACGATCGAGGAAGGACTCAAAGAAAAAAAGATCCTGCTCGATATCGGAAAACCTCTCAACCTGAAGGCCGTCGCCGATGCCGAGTCCGAGCTTCGCGTGATGCTCGGCCAGAAGGGCTTTCTCGACCCCGTGGTCGGACACACGATCGACACGCCCACCCAGTCGACGGTGTCCATCACATTCAAGATCAACCCAGGCGGCAAGACGAAAATCAAGAAGATCTCCTTCGTTGGGAACAAGGTTTACAAGTCGAAGGTCCTGCTGAAGCAGCTACAACTCACGGCGCCCTACCACTGGTGGAAGTTCTGGAGCCAGAAGGCCCTGTACCACCCTGCGAAATGGGACCTCGACTCGAGCCACATCCGCGATTTGTACTTGGACGGCGGCTATCTCGACGTCGATCTGCGCCCCCCGGTCGTCGAACTCAATGTTGTCAAACCGGCCCAACCCAAGAAAACGAAGAAAGCTCCGCCTCCGCCGCCCGCCCCAGCCTCCCCCAAGGATCCCGCGACGATGACGGCGAAGCAGCGGTTGAAGGCGGACAAGGCGCAAATGGCGGCCGAACAGGCGGCGATCAAGACCGCGCCTACGGCCACGCGTTGGGCCTACCTCACCGTGACGATCGTCGAGGGGCCTCAGTACAAGCTCGGAACGATGTCGGTCTCGGGAAGCACCGTGTTCACAGAAAAAGAGGTCCTTGCGGACGTTTTCCTCAAGCCGGGCTGGGTGGTCAATAGCTCGCTGCTCGATCTCGGCGTCAAGCGCATGCAGCGGCGCTACGAAGACAAAGGGTACGCCTACGCGACGGTGCGTCGCGAGATCGATCGACGTCCCGATGAGCCGGTCGCCGACGTCCGGTTCATCGTCAACGAGGACAAGCCCTACTACGTCGGCCGGATCGAATTCAGTGGCAATACGGCGACTCAGGACAAGGTGCTGCGCCGCGAGTTCCGCCTCAACGAAGTCGCCCTCTTCAGCCGAAGTTCGCTCGACCTTTCGGTCGGCAAGATCAACCAGCTCGGCTACTTCGAGGTCAAGCCCGAGGACATGGCCATCCAGCCGGTCGAGGGGACGAACAGGGTTTTGATCAACGTGGCCGGCGAGGAAAAGGGACGCAACGAGATCCAGGTCGGCGGCGGGTACAGCGGCACCGACGGCGCGTTTTTCACCGGACTGTATGCGACGAAAAACTTCCTCGGGCGCGGACAGGTGCTGTCACTGTCGCTTCAGTTGGGGGGGCGTCGCAACCTCTACCAGATCGCCTTCCAGGAACCGTGGTTTCTCAACCGTCCCTATACCTTGGGGTTTTCGATCTTCCGCGGCAATCAAGACTACGGAGCGGCACAGCGCAGCCAGTCCCGCGGATTCGGCGTCGTGATCGGACGACAAATCGGCTACTTCCAGTCGGTGCAGCTCCGTTACGACTTTCAAAGGGTCCAATCGAACGGCCTGGCGCCGCAGGTCGGATTCGCGACCATCCCCGGCACGCAAACGCAATTGCAATCCGTCGTTGCGAAGAACACGATTTCGAAGATCACGCCCTCCTGGTTCCGGAACGGCATCAACAACCCCTACCGGCCGAGCGCGGGATGGTCGCTTCTGGCCGACCTGGAGATCGCCGGCGGACCCTTGGGAGGCGACACGTCGTACCTGAAGCCTCGCCTGGTCGGCACCAAGTACTTGCGCGTATGGAAGAAGACGTTTTTAGCTTTCCACGGGGAAATCGGCGCCGTCAAGACCTGGGCTGGCGGAAGCGTGCCGAGCGCCGCCAACGTGAATGGGGTCCCGCGCTTCAGCCGATTCTGGCTCGGAGGGGAGTCGTACGGTCCGCGCGTGTTCCAAACCCGCGACGTGTCTCCGCTCCGCTACGTTCGCCTCAGTTCGTCCGGGGAGGTGATCGAGGCGACGAGCGATCCGGCGGGGCGGCCGGTGCGCGATTTCGATCTCAACGGCGACGGGGTTCTCAACCAGTTCGATCTCGTGGCGCTGGGCGGCGACCGGTATTGGCTCGCGATGGTCGAGTACACGATCCCCTTCAATTCACCCGTCGAGCTCTCGTTCTTCCTCGACACCGGTAACGCGCTCTACGAGGACACGCCCTGGGGCCTTGCGGACTACCGCGCGTCGGCGGGCATCGAGCTCCGATTTTTTCTTCCCGTGTTTCCCGTTCCCCTCCGTTTGATCTACGGTTGGCCTCTCCGGCAGCTGCCCGAAGACCGGACCAGTTCGTTTGCCTTCTCTATCGGGCGCAGTTTCTAATGGACCATCACCTCGACGAAAGGAGCACCATGAAACGCATTCTCAGCATTCTTGCAGCGACCCTCATGGCCGCGATCATCCCCCTGTGGGCCCAAGCCACACCCGCGTTCAAGATCGGCGTCTTCGACGCGAATCGCGTGTCGGAGGAGACCGATGAGGGCAAGAAGATCGCAGCAAAACTCTCGGCCTTCGGCGACAAAAAGAAGGCCGAACTGGCGGCGAAGGACAAGGAGATCAACGACATCCGCGCGCAGTTGGATTCGCAAAACCTCTCCCTCTCACCCGAGAAGCTGCAGCAGATGCAAAAGGACCTCCAGCGGAAGGGGCTCGAACTCCAGCAGGCCCAAGAGTCCGCGCGGAGCGAATTCCAGGTCGAAGTGAGCGAGGCGCAGAACAAGTTCCAGGATCAACTGATTCGCGTCATCAATCAGTTCGGTCGCGACGAGGGGTTCACCCTGGTCCTCGAGCGATCGACCGGGGGCGTGGCTTTCGCCTCGGAGTCGATCGACGTGACCACCGCGATCGTGGACAAGTTCAACGAGATCGTGAAGCCGCCGCCGACCGATGCTCCTGCCGCCGCGAAGCCGCCGGCCAAGAATCCCTGATCCGAGCGGAGTGAAGCGCGTGAAGGAGGGTTGGCTTCTCTCGGAACTGGCGAGCGCCGTCTCCGGCCGCGTCGACGGCGACGCGGGCCGTCGCGTGTTCGGCGTGGCCACTCTCGAGGAAGCGACCCCGGACGATTTGTCCTTCCTCACCAACCCGCGATATCGGCCGTATCTCCAGCAGTCTCGGGCCGGCGCGATTCTCGTCGGCCCCGACTCCGGGATCGAAGGACGGGATCTTCTGGTGGCCCCCGATCCCTACCTCGCTCTGGCCGAGATCCTCGACCGGATGCACCCCGTGCGGCGGCCGGATCCCGGTGTTTCGGCGGATGCTCGCGTTTTTCCGGGGGCCGCGGTCGGGGTGGACGTCGCGATCGGTCCCTTTGCCGTCGTGGGCGCAGGAGTCCGTCTCGATGACCGCGTCGTCGTCGGCGCGGGCGTCGTGATCGGGGAGGGATCGACGATCGGGGCGGACACGGTCCTCATGCCCCGCGTGGTGCTGTACCCGGGAACCCGCGTCGGGGCCCGGTGTGTGATTCACGCGGGCGTCGTCCTCGGCGGAGACGGTTTCGGTTTCGCAACGACGGCCGGGACGCACCGGAAGGTGCCCCAGCTCGGCCGCGTGGTCATCGAGGACGACGTCGAGATCGGGGCGAACAGCACGGTCGATCGAGGCACGCTCGGCGAGACCAGGATCGGCCGCGGCACGAAGATCGACAACCTCGTGATGGTCGCGCACGGTGTGGTCATCGGGCCGCACGGTCTGCTCGCGGGCCAAGCGGGGATCGCCGGGAGCACGCGTATCGGAAGCCACGTCACGATGGCCGGGCAGTCGGGGGCCGCGGGTCATTTGAGAATGGGGGATCGGGTCGTGGTCGCGGCGAAAACCGCGGTGTTCACCGACGTCCCCGACCGCGCCTTTGTCGCCGGCATTCCCGCCGTCGATCATCGGAGCTGGAAAAGGTCGCTCACCCTCGTCAAGATGTTGCCGGAGCTCCGGTCGAAACTCCGCGTGCTCGAGGAGCGACTCGCGGCGCTCGAGGCCGGCGAAAAGGGGAACGCATGAGTACGCTCCAGATCCGCGAGATCATGGAACGGATTCCGCACCGGTATCCGTTCCTTCTGGTCGATCGCGTGATTGAACTGGTGCCCCAGCAGCGGATCGTGGCGATCAAGAACGTCACGATCAACGAGGGGTTCTTTCAGGGGCATTTCCCCGGAGCCCCGGTGATGCCGGGCGTGCTCATCATCGAGGCGTTGGCCCAGGCGGGCGCCGTCTTGCTGTTGAGCGATATCCCGGACCGGTCGTCGAAACTCGTCTACTTCACGGGGATCGACGCGGCCCGATTCCGGCGCCCGGTCGTTCCCGGCGACCAGATTCGCCTCACGATGGAAGTGCTGAAGCTGCGCGCCCGGACGTGCAAGATGCGCGGCACAGCCGAAGTCGCGGGAGAACTCGTGGCCGAAGCCGAGATCATGTCGGCGCTCGTCGAGAGGTGATGCCTTGAGCGAAGCCTGGATCGATCCGCGCGCGATCGTTCATCCGGACGCGAGGCTCGGCGAGGACGTTTTCGTCGGTCCCTTCTGCGTCGTCGGCTCCGAAGTTTCCATTGGGGACCGCACGAGGCTGGCCTCTCATGTCGTTATCGACGGTCGTTCCAGCTTGGGGCCGGACAACGTCGTCGCTCCGTTCGCGAGCCTCGGCGGACCGCCGCAAGATCTCAAGTACGCCGGAGAGCCGACGAGCGTCACGATCGGCGCCGGGAACCGGATCTGCGAGTACGTCACGGTCAGCCGTGGGACCGCGGGCGGTGGCGGGATCACCCGGATCGGCGACAACAACCTCTTCATGGCCTACGCGCACATCGCCCACGACGCCAACGTCGGCTCTCGGATCGTCTTCGCCAATGCGGCCACTTTGGCCGGCCACGTGGAGGTCGGCGACGACGCCACGGTCGGGGCTTTTTCCGGCGTGCATCAGTTCTGTCGGATTGCGCGGCACGCGTTTGTCGGGGGCTACTCCGTCGTGACGCAAGATGCGCTCCCGTGGGTGCTCACCGTAGGAAATCGGGCCGTTGGTCACGGGGTGAACGTCGTCGGTCTGAAGCGCAAGGGCTACCCCAAAGAAACGGTCGACGCGATCAAGCGGTGCTACCTGACCCTCTTCCGGTCGAAGCTGCTCCTCGAAGAGGCGATCGCCAAGGTCGACGCGGAGTCGGGCTCGATCCCGGAGATCCGCTATTTCCTCGACTTCGTGAGGTCGAGCCAACGCGGAGTCGTTCGATGAGCGCCACACCCGTGCGGGTCGGCGTCGTCGGGGTCGGCCACCTCGGCCGTCACCATGCGCGCCTTTACGCCTCGCTCCCTGGGGCCACGCTGGTCGCGGTCGCCGACCACGACCTCGACCGCGCGAAGCAGATCGCAGCGGAGTACGGCTGCGAGGCGTTTCACGACGCTTCGGAGCTCGTCGGGCGCGTGACGGCGGCGAGTATCGCGACGCCCACCATCGCGCACCGCGGGGCGGCGGAGACCCTTCTCGCGGGTGGTGCCGACGTTTTGATCGAAAAGCCGATCGCACCGTCGCTCGGCGATGCCGACGCGATCCTCGAGGCCGCCCGACGGGCGGACCGTCTCGTCATGGTGGGCCACACCGAACGATTCAATCCGGCCATGGTTGCGCTCGCGCGCGCGGTCGATGCGCCGCAGTTCGTCGAGATTCATCGCCTCGCGGCGTTTTCGGCCCGTTCGACCGATGTCGACGTCATCCTCGATCTGATGATCCACGACCTCGACCTGCTGCTGTGGTTTGACGGAACCGAGCCGAAAAGCGTGGACGCGGTCGGGGTCGCGGCGCTCACGGACAAAATCGACATCGCCAACGCGCGGATCCGCTTCGCCTCGGGGTGCGTCGCAAACGTCACGGCAAGCCGGATTTCAGCGGAGGGCCTCCGCCGCATCCGCGTCTTCCAGGCGCGGACCTATCTCGGCTGCGATACGGGCGAGAGGAAGGTCGAGAGATTCCGGCTGATGATCGGCTCCGACAAGAAGCCGGCGATTCAACACGAGCTGCTCCCGGTGGACGACGGCGAGCCCTTGGCCCTCGAGTTGGCCGCTTTCGTCCACGCCGTCCGCACCCGAACGCCCCCGCCGATCGACGGTCTTGCGGGGCGGCGCGCCTTGGAGCTTGCCTGTCGCGTCAGGGAGGCGATTGCGAGCGCGGGCCTCGCGTGATGGATGCCGGCGACCCCCTCGGCGCGTTTTTCTCCTTGGAGATCCCGAGGGAAGCGACACCCGGCGCGGCGTGGTGGGTCGGGGACTCGCGAGGCCCAATCGCGGCAGGAGTCGCTGGATATGCGGAGATCCAGCCGGATCTCGTTCCGCTTTGCGCCGACACGCCCTTTGATCTGGCGTCATTGACGAAGCCGCTTGCGACCGCCCTGCTCGCTACGCTTCTCGATCGCGAGGGCCGGCTCAGTCTTGAAACGCCGCTGGGCGCCATCTTTCCAGAATTGGGTGCGTCGCCGTTCGGCGCAGAAACGCTGCGTGAGGTCGCGGCCCATCGCGCGGGCCTCCCCGCGTGGGTCGCGTTGTATGCGGCGGCAACGACGCGCGATGGGTACGTGACGGCGATCGCCTCGTGCGAGCGCCAGGGCGTAGTGCGCGAGACGCTCTACTCGGATCTTGGCTACATCCTCCTCGGCTTTGCCGTGGAGAAAGCGGTTGGCGCTCCGCTCGACCGCCTGTTCGCCGAGCGTATCGCCGGCCCTCTGGGTCTCGCCCGCTGCGGCTTCGCCGGGCGAACCGGGTCGTTCGCCGACGCCGCGGCCACCGAGCGCGGAAGCGCCTACGAGCGGGCTCTAGCAGGGCCCTCAGCTCGCGACGACCGATTCCGCGAGGAGATCCCGCGCGGCCAGGTCCACGACGGCAACGCCTGGGGGCTGGGCGGAATCGCCGGGCACGCGGGACTATTCGGCACAGCCCAAGACGTCGCCGCGATCGCCCTCGCGATCCTCGACCCCACGCGGATCGGGCTCGACACGGGCGCCCTCGATCCGATGCTGCGGCCGGTCGAGGAGGGCCCTGGGATTCGCACGGTCGGCTTCGTTTGCGCAAAGGACACGGATTCGGTCCGCGGCATATTGCCCGACGACGCCGTCGGGCACTGGGGATTCACCGGCACGTCGCTGTGGATCGACGCGACGCGTCCGCGCGTTTACGCGCTGCTGACCAATCGCGTTCACCCGCGGGTCCCACGAGAGCCTTTTACCGCCACGCGGCGCGAGTTCCACCGTTTGGCCGCGGGCCTGTGAAAGGCGCCGTTTAGGACATCCCCCTACAATGGCTGGGCCCATGGAATCCCCCCGCACGACGATCGCGCTCGGTCCCCTCGAGATCTCGTTCCGGCGTCGAGAGGATGGGGGGCCGGCCGGAGTGTTCGGCTCCATCAGCCTGCACGTTCTGGTGGTCGCGCTTCTCCTGGTCATCAGTTCTCGCCAGAAATCCCAGGTCGAGGCCGAATTGACGCGCCCCAAGGAGTCGCCGATTCCGATCACGTTCGTCAACCCGCTGCCGCCAACACCGAAGCCGCCACAGGACGAAATCGCTTCGCGCAGGCCGCCGCCGCCGGCGAGGGCCAAGCCGCTGCGCATGCAGCCGACACCCGAGACGATCACCGCAATGAAGACTGCGACGAAGGAGTCGACGCCCAAAGAGGCCGGCCGCCGGGACAAGAACCCGGCGGGTGGCGAACAGGGCGGTCCGCGTCCGGAGCCGACCCCCGGCACGCCTCCACCGGAAAAAAGCGGGGCCGACCGATCGACCATCGCCGAAGTCGGGTCGAACAACTTTGAACCGAAGGACATCCTCGGCAGGCTGCGCGAGTTCAAGACGGCGATCGAAGCCCCGCGTCCCTCGACGCCAAACGGCCCGAAAGGAGGAGGCAAGGGAACCGGCGGTGTCTCAATGCCGGCCCTCCCGCCGACGGGGTTCGGCATCGGCAACCTCGAATTCGAGGGGCGCGACTACGATTGGGAGAGCTACGGCCGACAGATTCACGGGATCATCTGGAGGGCGTGGCACAACCGGCTGCTGACGACTTCCAGCGTGTTCGAGAGGTGGGCCGCCGAGAATCGGAACTGGATGCTGGATCACCGAAACGGCGTGCGCTTCACGATTCTCAAGACCGGCCAGGTCGTCGACGTAGCGATCGAGACGCCTTCGGGATGCTATCCGCTCGACGATTCCGCGACCGACGCGTTGAGGGAGGTCGTGCTGCCGCCGCTGCCGACGGACTTCCAGCGTGACACCGAAACCGTGCATGCCCGGTTCGTCGCCGAGGGGGAGATCCGCACGATGAAGGCGTTCCTGTACCAGATGAAAAATGCCGGTTATTTCTAGGGAACAGCCGCTGCGCGAAAACGCCGTCCCAAGTGTTTCGTTGACGCCCCCCGGGGCCGCCGACTACGATGCGGTGACTTAAAGGGGCTCTGCCATGCAAGACGAACTCATTCACGACTGGAATAGCGATCACGGGACGCCGCCCCGTCCGAGCAAGGTCATGCTCGACGACGAGACCCTGCGCGACGGTTTGCAGTCGCCGTCCGTGACCGACCCCCCGATCGAAAAGAAGAGGGAACTCCTGCACCTCATGAACCGTCTGGGGATCGACACAGCCAACATCGGGCTCCCCGGAGCGGGGCCGCGGGCCGAGACGGACGTCGAGGCGCTCTGCAGGGAGATCGCCTCGGCGAAGCTCGCGATCGAGGCCAACTGCGCCGCGCGTACCATCGTGAAGGACATCGACCCGATCATCCGCGTCACACAAAAAACCGGGGTTCCGATCGAGGCGTGCCTGTTCATCGGATCGTCGCCGATCCGCCAGTACGCCGAAGGATGGGATGAAGAGTTCCTCGTCCGGCAGTCGACGGAAGCCATCGCGTATGCGGTCGGAAACGGCCTGCGCGTTTTGTACGTCACCGAGGACACGACCCGCGCACGGCCGGAGACACTTCAGAGGCTGTACACCGAGGCCGTCAGGGCAGGGGCGTCGCGCGTGTGCGTCGCGGACACGACGGGGCACGCGACGCCCCATGGGACGCGGCGCGTCGTGGGGTTCGTGCGCGGCGTGCTCGACGCGGCCGGCGGTTCGCACATCGGGATCGATTGGCACGGCCATCGCGATCGAGGCCTGGGGCTCGTGAACTGCCTCGCCGCCTTCGAGGCGGGCGCGACGCGGGTGCACGGCACGGCGCTCGGGATCGGCGAACGCTGCGGCAACGCGGAAATCGACCTGCTCCTCGTCAACCTCAAGCTCCTGGGTTGGATCGACCGCGACCTCACGGGGCTCGGCGCGTATTGTCGCGCGGCTGCGGAGGCGCTCTTGCGCCCCGTGCCGGACAACTACCCGGTCGTTGGTAAGGATGCCTTCGAAACCGCCACGGGTGTCCACGCCGCGGCCGTCATCAAGGCGTTCAAGAAGGGTGATGCCTGGCTCGCCGACAGGATCTACTCCGGTGTGCCCGCGAGCGATTTCGGATTCCACCAGTTGATCCGGGTCGGCCCGATGAGCGGGAAATCCAACGTGATCTTCTGGCTCGAGAGTCGCGGTGTCGTAGCGACCGAGGCCCGCGTGGAGCGCATCTTCGCCGCGGCAAAAGACTCGAACCGTCTGCTCGAAGACGAAGAGATTCAGGCTCTTTGCGGATGACGGATTCGTTCCGGCAGTTCGGTCTCCGCACGGAACTCCAGCGCGCGCTGGACGAAGCCGGCTATACCCGCCCTACACCCATTCAGCTCCAGGCGATTCCGTTGATCCTGGCTGGCCACGATCTCGTGGGGGTTGCGCAGACCGGGACCGGGAAGACGCTCGCCTACCTGCTCCCCATCCTGCAGGCGTTCAAGGCGGAGGGCGACGGCCCGCATGCGGTGGTGGTCTGTCCCACGCGTGAGTTGGCGATCCAGGTCGCCGGCGAGGCGGAACGGTTCGGCAAGCACGTAGGGCTTCGCACGGTCCTCGCCTACGGAGGCACCTCGAGCGGAGGACAGAAGTCCGAGTTGACCCAGGGCTGCGACCTGCTCGTGGCGACGCCGGGGCGCCTTCTCGATTTCCTCGGACAGGGTTGGGTGTCGATGCGTCGCGCGCGCTTCCTCGTCCTGGACGAGGCGGACCGCATGCTCGACATGGGGTTCATCAACGACGTCGATGCCATCGTTCGGCGTATTCCGATGAGCCGCCAGACGCTGCTGTTTTCGGCCACCTTTCAACCCGAGATCAAGACGCTCTCTGAGCGCTACCTGATGCACCCCGAGACCGTGCGCATCGACACCGTGATCCGCGTCAAAGAGTCCGTCGAGCACGCCTTTCTCGAGGTGCCGAGCTGGCAGAAAGTGGACCTTCTCCTGACGGTGCTCGACCGAGACCGGCCGTCGAAGTGCCTCGTGTTCACCGCGACTCGTGAGATGACCTCCGAACTGGCCAGGCGATTGCGGACGAGGAATCACGAAGTCGTCTCGCTCTCGAGTTTGCTTTCGCAGGCCAACCGCGAGCGCGCGCTGACCGCCTTCAGAAACGGCGTGTTCGACGTGCTCGTCGCGACGGATGTCGCCGCTCGCGGCCTCGATATCGATGACATCGACCTCGTCGTCAATTTCGACGTACCGATGCACGCCGAGGAGTACGTCCACCGAATCGGTCGCACGGGGCGCGCGCACCGCGAGGGGAAGGCTCTCACCCTGGTTTGCGAACTCGACGGAGCCCGCGCGGCGCAGATCGAAGAGATGCTCGGCCATGCGATTCGACGGGAGACCGTGGAGGGTTTCGCCTACGCCGCACCCCGGCGCGGCGACCGCCCTACGGGACATGGCGGACGCGGTGGTTCCGGCGGGCGCGGTAGTTCCGGCGGGCGTGGTGGATCCGGCGGGCGTGGTGGATCGGGCGGGCAGGGCGGATCCGGCGGCGGGTCGGGCAGCGGAAGCGGGGGGGGACGTCGCGGTGGCCGCCGCGCGGGAGGAGGCACGACCCCCGCGCCGGTGACTTGATCGCGTAGGCGCTCAGAATGGGAACGATTCGGATCGTCGCCGGTCGCTTGCGCGGAAGGCGCCTGGGCGTGGCCCTAGACCCCGCGCTACGTCCCACGTCGGACAAGGTGCGAGAAGCGCTCTTCAATATCCTCGGACAGGATCTCACGGGTTTCGATGTGCTCGACCTCTACGCCGGGAGCGGCGCACTCGGTTTCGAGGCTCTCTCCCGCGGTGCCCGAAGGGCGGTCTTCGTCGAGGCCAACCCCAAAACGGCGGCGGCGCTGCGGCGTAGCGTCGAGGTGCTGGGCCTCGAGCACGAGGCCCGCGTGATCGTCGGCAGGGTCGAGAATGTCCTAGACCGGGCTCGGCTGGGCGGCCCGTATCACTTGATCTTCGCCGATCCCCCATACGACGCCACGGCTGAGTGCGCTCTGGTCGATGGGATCGACCAAGGTCGATTGCTCGGGATGCACGGAACGCTGGTCGTGGAGCGCGAGAGCCGGAACCTGTTAAATCTCGGCCGTCCGGGGCTTAAGCTCACCAGAACAGCCGAGTACGGCCGGACAGCGCTGGATTTCTTCAAATACTGACAGTTGACCGTTGCGCCGCGAATGAGGGCATTGAAATCGAGGCGTCCGCGCTTATATTCGCACATGGTTATCTTGGATCTCCGGATTTGGAAGCCCGCCAGTCCCTTGGGGGGGGTGTCCGGCCGGGTGGTTGCGGAGGACTCGCCGATGAGAAAGACGTTGACGGTTGCGGCGCTGACACTGACCGCTCTCGCGGCCGTTTCGCCGCTGGTCCTGGCAGCGGACGGGTCGACGGGGGCGTCCACGCGCCCTCCCAAGAACCTGAAGCAGGTCGGGGACCACTGGACCCCTTGGGACCCGCCACAGCCGACCGCCGAGTCGTACGCCATCCAGAGCGGTGACACGCTTTGGGACCTTGCGGGCAAGTGGCTGGGCGACCCCCATCTCTGGCCGCAGATCTGGGATCAGAACCGCTATATCCTCGACAGTCACTGGATCTACCCTGGCGACCCGCTTGCGGTGCCTGGGAAGCCGAACGTGGTCCCGCCCGAGGGTCCCACCCCATCCGCGGAGGCCCAGACGCCGGAGGGCGACCAGGGGGCGGAAACCGCTGCTGTCGAGCCGGACGATCGTGGAACCGGCGCTGTCGCGCCGTCCCGACCCGCGATGATGCAGCTTGCCGACAAACACGATCTTTATTGCTCGGGGTGGGTCGAGAGCGACCACGAACCCTCGACTCTTGCGATCGAGGCGGGCGAAGGCGAGAAGATAGAACAGGCCGCGGGAGACATCGTCTACTTGAATCAAGGCCGGAATCAGGGGATCGAGGCTGGGGCCGACTACCTGGTGGTGCGCCCCGATCATAAAGTGCTGCACCCGGCGACGAAAGAGCGACTCGGGGTGTACATGCAGCGCCTGGGCCACGTGCGCGTGCTGTGCGCCCAGGAAAATACAGCGACCGCCGTCCTCGTTTCTTCCTGCGAAGGGATGCGCCACGGCGACGAGCTCGTCCCGTGGAAGGACCTGCCGAGTCCGATGGTGTCGAGTATCCCGCCCGTCGACCGATGCATGGATCCCTCAGGACTCGCGCAGGGATGGATCGTCGACGGAGGGTCCGACGAGTTGATCTCCGTCGCCGGAGGCAACGTCATTAACACCGATCTCGGAAACACGGCCGGAGTGCGTCCCGGCTCGCTCTTGACCCTCTTCCGCGACAACGGAGATCTGCCCCGTCTGGTGCTCGGGCAGGCCGTCGTCCTGACCGTGGACGGCGCGACGTCGACAGTCAAGGTCTTGCACTCCTCTCGTGAAGTGCGGATCGGCGATCGCGCCGAAGTGTTTCAGCAGTAACGGACGTGGGCGGGAGTCAGATCTCGCGAAGCTTGTTCCGCAAGAGGAGCATCTCGAACGCGATCCCCGCCTTGACGGCGACGCGTCGCATCAAGGGGATGTCGGGCTGCGGCAGCGCTTCGTCGTCGCCGTCGAGGTAGAGCAGCGCGACGGTGCGCTCCTTCAGGACGATGGGAAGCAGCATGACGTTCTTGGGGAGTTTCCCACCCAGAGCGGTGTAGAGATCCCGGTTGGCGGGGAGCGCAGGGACGACTCCGAAATAGAATTCGCCGCTCAAGAGAGCGGTATCGAAAATCGTCCCCGAGCCCGCGGGCACCGTCAGCGTGCGCAGGGCATCCCCAGCAAACGCACGTCCGCGGCCGGCAACCCCGCGTACCGCGTCTTTTCCAACCGCGAAGAGTCCCGAGCGGCTCGATCGTGCCGCGCAAAATGTGAAGAGTGCCTCAGCCAGGTCGTCTCGATCGCGGGCGGAGGCGAGGGATTCATCGAGGGAATCGAGCGAGCCGGTGTCGACGACTTCAGGAGAGTTCGACTGCGTGCGTAGGTAGTCGTCAACCGAAACCTCTGCATCGAGTGGCCGTCCGTCGAGGCCCACTTCGGTGTCCGTGGGCCTTGGCCCAACCTCTTTGTCCTCGGAGCCTCGCGGGCGATCGCGGGGGCCGTCGCCTGGTCCCCGGGGGAGCGCGATGCCTCGCGTGCTTTCAAAGCGCAACCCGAAGTGACGGTTGAGGGCCTGGTACAGCCTCGGTTCGATCGTGATCCACGGCTCGATGACGAGCCCCGTCACCGCCTCGATCTCCCGACGCGCCACCGGTTCGCTGGGGACAAGTGTGCCCACACTAAGGCGCCCGTCTTCGAGGAGGAACGGGCAGACGCGGTGGCGTTCGATCAGCCGGAGCGGTATCGCCCCGAGCGCCGCCGGCGCCGCCGCGCGCAAACGATTCCAGGAGGCGAACGGAACGCCGGCGACCTCCGTGAGGGCCTCGCCGAGAAGCGTCTCGTTCACGTAACCGAGCTTCAGCAGTTGTGTCTCGAGACGGCCGCCGAAAAAACCCTGCGCGCGACGAGCCTCCTCGACCTGGGAGGACGTGATCCACCCACGTTCGAGGAGGTATTCCGCCACTAAACGACCGAGCACCGAATGTCCGCCTGCTCCGGGTCAGCGCGAGTGCGATCCGGATCCGCCACCTGGTCCCTGTCCGCCGCTCCCGCGACCCCCGCGGTCGCCACCACGAGGACGGTCGGGTCCGTCCCGGCGGTCGCCGACGGCCGCCGGCTCCTCGGGGGCCTCGCCGCGCTGCTCGCGGAGGATGGCTTTTCTCGAAAGGCGCACGCGCCCCTGGCCGTCGATGTCGATGACTTTGACCAAGACCTCCTGGCCCTCGTCGAGCACGTCGCGAACCTCGTTGATCCTCTTTTCGTCGATCTCCGAGATATGTAGCAACCCTTCGACGCCGGGAAGGACCTCGACGAACGCGCCGAAATTCACGACGCGAACCACCTTGCCGAGGTAGGTGCGGCCGAGTTCCGCTTCCGCGGTGAGTTCCTTGATGATCGCGACGGCCTTCTGAGCTGCGATTTCGTCGGACGAGGCGATGTCGACGCGACCGTCGTCGTGCACCTCGATCTTGCAGCCGGTGCGCTCGACGATCGAGCGAATCGTCTTGCCGCCCTGACCGATGACGTCGCGAATCTTCTCTTTGTTGATTTGGATCGTGATGATGCGTGGAGCGTAGAGAGAGATCGCGGAACGATGCGTCGAGATCGTTGCGTTCATCGTGTCGAGGATCGCAAGACGCGCCGTGCGCGCCTGCTCCAGGGCCTTGTGCATGATCTCAGGCGTGATCCCGCCGATCTTGATATCCATCTGGAGGCCCGTGATGCCGGCCGCCGAGCCGGCGACCTTGAAATCCATGTCGCCGTGATGGTCTTCCGCGCCGGCGATGTCGGTCAACACCGCCCACTTGTCGCCGATCATCACGAGCCCCATGGCGATTCCCGCCACGGGGGCCCTTTGCGGAACGCCGGCGTCGAGCAGAGCGAGCGACCCGCCGCAGATGGAAGCCATCGAAGAGGATCCGTTCGATTCGAGGATGTCCGAGACGATGCGGATCGTATACGGCCACTGCTCTTCGTTCGGGACCAGAGGGAGGAGCGATCGCTCCGCGAGCGCGCCGTGGCCGATCTCTCGCCGGCCGGGGCCTCTGAGGAACTTGACTTCACCCACCGAAAACGGCGGAAAATTGTAGTGCAGCATGAAGCGCCGCAGCGAAACGCCTTCGATCCAATCGAGCTTCTGGGCGTCGGCCGACGTGCCGAGCGTCACCGTGACGAGAGCCTGCGTTTCGCCGCGCGTGAACAGCGCGGAGCCGTGGGTTCGCGGCAACACCCCGACCTCGCACGTGATCGGGCGAATCTGGTCGAAACGGCGGCCGTCCAGACGGACACCCCGCTCCAGGATTTCCTCGTGGAGGATCTGATCCTGCAATTCGTACCAGAGCCCGGAGGCAAAGCGCTTTTCCGCCGCCTGGTCCGGACCGAAGCCGGCGAGCATTTCCTTCTTCAACTCGTCGACCATGGCGTAGCTTTCGAGCTTGGTCTTGATGCGCATCGCGGAGGCGAGCTTGTCCTTCCATTCGCGGCTGATCCGCTCGCGAACGTTCTCCGGCTCAACGGCCGGCGGCACGGTGCGCTTTGTCTTCGCGATCTCTCGGGACAGTTCGTTTTGCGCGGCGACGATCTGTTTGATCGCCGCGTGGCCGTGGCCGATCCCCTCGAGAACTTCCGCCTCGGAAACCTCGTTGGCGCCCGCTTCGACCATGACGACGGCATCGGCCGAGCCGGCCACGATCAAGTCGAAACGACTGTTCTCAAGTTCCGCGTAGGTCGGGTTGATGACGTAGCGGCCGTCGGGTGAGAGGGCCACGCGAACGGCCGCGATCGGATTGGGAAACGGGATGTCTGAAACAGCCAGCGCGAAGGATGCGCCCGTGAGCGCGAGTATGTCCGGATCGTTTTCCTGGTCGGCGGAAAGCACCAGTGCGATGACCTGTGTTTCGCACGCCCAGCCCGTTGGGAACAGGGGGCGCAAGGGCCGGTCGATGAAACGGGAAGTCAAAACCTCTTTCTCGTTGGGGCGCCCTTCCCGGCGGAAGAACCCGCCCGGGATCTTCCCGGCGGCATAGGTGTTTTCCCGGTAGTCGACGGTGAGCGGCAAGAAGTCGACACCCTCCCGGGGGGTCTTTGCGGCACAGGCCGTCACGAGAACGACCGTGTCGCCGCACCGCACGGTGACGGCGCCGTCGGCCTGCCGCGCAATTTTCCCGGTTTCTACGATGAGGGGCTTCCCTCCGACATGAATCTCTTTACGTCGTATCAACGCCGTGCCTCCTGCCGCGCCCGCGAAACGTCATCGCCGCGGGAGGGACTCCCTTGGTCCCTTGGTTCTCTTCCCTGAGTTTGTTCCGGTGTCGAGGGGGCGAGATGCGGCCCCGAGTTCGCGCGGACGGCGAGCAAAAGCCTACTTGCGGATGCCGAGCCGGGCGATGATGCGCTGATAACGTCCAAAGTCCTTGCGCTTCAGGTAGTCGAGCAGGCGGCGGCGTTTGCCGACCATCTTGATGAGTCCAAGGCGCGAGTGGTAGTCCTTGGCGTGTGACCGGAAGTGGTCGGCCAACTGCGCGACACGCTTGGTGAGGATGGCGATCTGGACCTCAGGGGAGCCCGTGTCCGAATCGTGAGTTCGATAGTCGTGGATAACGTCGGTTTTGCGAGCGAGATCGAGGGCCACTGGCATCCTCCTCCGGAGCCGTCGACTTACGCGATCGGCCCAGATGGGTTAACTCAATAAGGGAGCGACCAAAAACCGGGCCGACGCTACCACATCCGCCGGCCGGGCGACAACCCTCGGTCGTTCGCGGGAGTCAGGCCTCCCGCGGCAGGACCATCCGTGGCCTGAGGGTTCCTTCGCCCTTGTGGCCGACCCCAAGGAGCCTCCCGAGGTCGTCGCGGACCGCGGCGAGAGTCGAATCCTGGACGTGAGCCGCGTCGATCGTGACGACGCCACCGGCGGCGAATCGGGTGGCGTCGAGAGGGGAGTCCAGCGCAACCGATGGGAGGTCGAGCGGCATGGCGTCGATCGGTATCAGCCGGCCTCGAACCGCATCGCAAAGCGCCGTTTTCTCGGTGGGAAGCGAGAGAGCGTCGTCCACGTGCAAGGGGCCTATCGCCGTCCGGCGCAACGAGGCCACGGCCGCGCCGCACCCGAGGGCGAGGCCGAGATCGCGGACGAGGGCTCGGACGTACGTTCCGGCCGAAACGACCATCTCGTAGGTCCAGAGGTCCGGGGCGTCCGTGGGCGCCAAGACGAGTCGTTCGACGACGATCTCCGTGGCCGGCGCATCGACGACCACCCCACGGCGCGCTAACCGGTACATCCGCGTGCCGCCCACCTGGCGCGCCGAAAACGCCGGAGGCACCTGCAGTTGCCGGCCGACGCGTTGGGCAGCGGCGGCGAGCACGGCTTGGGCGCCCGGAAGCGCACCCTCGTGCCGGTTCACCACGTCCCCGGCGAGGTCGTCGGTCGTCGTGGTCACGCCGAGAGCGAGAACCCCCTGGTAGGTCTTCGGGGCCTGGGGGACGAATCGAGCCAAACGCGTCGCGCGGCCGAGCACGAGCAGCAAGAGTCCGGTCGCCGACGGATCGAGCGTTCCGGTGTGACCCACCCGTCGCGACCCGGTCGCGGCGCGAACCCGGGCCACGACGTCATGGCTCGTCGGCCCGGCGGGTTTGTCGATCGGAAGAAGTCCGTCCCAGTCGTCGCTCACCCGGCGTCTTCCGGATCGTCGTCTGAGGTCTCGTCGTCGGATGCGTGGAGTTCCCTGATGATCGCTTCCACACGCGAGCCGCGCTCGATCGTCGCGTCCGATACGAACCTGAGAGCCGGCGTGAAACGCAATCGCGCCCGCTCGGCTACGGCGCGGCGCAGGAACGAGCCGGCGTGGTTGAGAGCGGACACGGCCGCGTCGCGATCGGCCTCGGTACCGATGCGGGACACGTAAACGCGGGCCTGCCTGAGGTCGGGGGAGAGGTCCACGCCGGTGAGCGTGACGAAGCCGACCTGGGGATCCCGCACCTCGCGGATCGCCTCGGCCAACACGCCTCGGATTTCTTCGGCGACGCGTTCGTTGCGGCGATGCGTCACGAGATCCCCTCCTCCCAACCGCCCGGGCCACCATCCGCCCCTTCGAGAAACTCGCGCCCCGTCTCGACCAGATGCCCCGGAATCTGCCCCTCGGTCTCACGGACGATCGTCTCGAAGAGATTCTCCAAAACGTCGCGGTGGGAAGCCACCGAAACGACCGCGACACTCGCGCGCTGCCAGAGATCGGCGCCGTCTTCGAGTTCGCTGACGGCCACGTTGTGTCGGGAGCGAAGACGGTCCTTGACGGAGCGGAGGACCTGACGCTTGTCCTTGAGCGACCGCGATTGCGGCAGGTGAATCTCGAAGGTCAAGAGCCCGATCGTCACCCCCTAGAGGCTCTCCACAGCGACTTTCTCGACCACGAAGAACTCGAAGACGTCGCCTTCCTTCAGGTCGTTGAAGTTCGCGATGCCGATGCCGCACTCGAATCCTGCCTTGACCTCGCTGGCGTCGTCCTTGAATCGGCGGAGCGATCCGACCTTGCCGGTGTAGATGACGACGTTGTCGCGGATGAGACGCACCTCGGCGGTGCGCTTGACGTTTCCGTCGGTCACCATGCAGCCGGCGATGACGCCGATCTTCGGGACGCGGAACAGCTGACGCGCCTCGGCCTGGCCGAGTACGGTTTCCTTCGTGGTGGGATCGAGGCGCCCGATCATCGCCTGCTTGAGGTCGTTCACGACGTCGTAGATGACGTTGTACAGGCGGATTTCGACTTCTTCCCGTCGCGCGAGTTCGGCCGTCGCGCGGTCCGGACGGACGTTGAATCCGACGATGATGGCGCCCGAGGCCAACGCCAGCAGAACGTCCGCCTGGGTGATGGCGCCGGTCGAGGCACGCAGGATTCCGATTCGGATCTTCTCCGACGCGATCTCGGTAACCGCCTTTTGCAGAGCTTCGAGGGATCCTTGCACGTCGGACTTGATGAGCACCGGCAGTTCCTTGACGCTGCCTTCGGCGATGTCCCGCGAGAGGCTCTCGAGCGTGCGCCGCGAGGATTTCGCGAGCGCGGCGACACGCTGCTTCTCCTTGCGGAATCCGGCGATCTGGCGGGCCTTCATCTCGTCCGTGACCCCCTGGAAGAGATCTCCCGCCGTGGGCTCGCTCGCAAAACCCATGACCTCGACGGGAGTCGACGGGCCGGCCGCGCCGATGCGCCGGCCATGTTCGTCGGACATGGCGCGCACCTTGCCGAACGCGGAGCCCGCGATAAAGGGGTCGCCGATTCGAAGCGTCCCGCTCTGCACGAGGATCGTGGCGACGATGCCCCGCGCGCGGTCGAGCTTGGCTTCGAGCACGACGCCGTTCGCCGACTGATCGACCGAGGACTTGAGGTCGGCGATGTCCGCCACGAGGAGGATCATCTCGAGAAGCTCTTCGATTCCCGTGCGCTTTTTCGCGGAGATTTCGCACGAGACGACCTTACCGCCGTATTCCTCGATCAGGATGTCGCGGTCGGCGAGCTGTTGCTTGACGCGGTCGGGGCGCGCATCCGCCTTGTCGATCTTGTTGATGGCGACGACGATCGGGACGCCCGCGGCCTTCGCGTGGTCGATGGCTTCGACGGTTTGCGGCTTGACACCGTCGTCCGCTGCAACGACGAGCACCACGATGTCGGTGACGCGGACGCCGCGCGCTCGCATGAGTGTGAACGCTTCGTGGCCGGGGGTGTCGAGGAACGTGATCTTGCGCCCGCGCTCTTCGACTTGGTAGGCGCCGATGTGTTGCGTGATTCCGCCGTGCTCGCTGCTGACCACGTTCGTTGCGCGGATCGCGTCGAGCAGCGACGTTTTTCCGTGATCGACGTGGCCCATCACGGTAACGATCGGCGCCCTGGGAACGACGACGCCGGAGCCGGCGACGGCCAATTCGAGGTCCGGCACGGCGTCTTGGCGTTGCTCGTCCTCGAACGAGATGATCACGGCGTCGGACCCGAATTCCTTCGCGACTTCGATCGCCATGGGCGGGTCGAGCGGCTGGTTGATGTTCGCGAACACGCCCCGGGTGAGAAGCTTCGCGATGACGTCCTTGGATTTTCTGTTCAGCTTCTCGGCGAGTTCCTTCACCGTCACCGATTCCGAGAGCTGAATCGACGCCGGCACCGGCGGCAAATCCGGTTTCGGCCGCGACGGCGGAGGCGGAATGTCGAGCCCCTTGGCGCGGGCGCGACGGGATTCGCGGTCCGCTGACGGCGTGGCGCGACCGGGGGCCGGAGGCCGGGTCGACCCCGGCGCGGGCGGGCGACCGGCTGCGCCCGGGGCCGCGGGTGCGGTTCTCGGAGGCAGAGGGCCCAGGCGTGCAAGGTCCCCGGCGCGCGGGGGAACAGGCGGGCGGCTCGGAGGGACACCGCGCTGTCCGTAGCCGCCGGCTGACGTGGATCGCGGCGGAACCATTTTGGGAACGAGTCGCTTGGCGGCAAAAAGACGTGGCCGCGGCGGCCCGGGCGGCACGGGAGGCGTCGGGGGGACGGCGGTCGGCGATGACGGAACACCGGGTGCCGACGCGGGCGTCTCCGCTGGCGCCGCGGATTCGCTGGTGGGGAGCACCGTCGCGGCGGCCTCATTCTCGGCGCCCGGCGACGCCACCGTCTGAGCCGCGGGCTCAGCCGCAAGGGCGACCTGCGTTGGCTCGGCCGGGGCTTCGGCGGGCGGGGCGACGGCGGCCGTGTCGTCGTCCGCACGCTGTTCTTCCAACAAACGCTTCTTTTCAACGGCCAGGGCGACCGTCAGCCGCTCCCGGACGAGACTCGCGGTCAGGTCATCGATCGAGCTGAGGTCGGAGTGGACCTCCTTCCCGAGACGATCGAGCAACTCGACGATGAGAGCGCTCTGAACCCTGAGTTCCTTGGCGAGCTGGTAAACCCGTACACCCGGCATGCGTGCTCCCGCGGCCTTGGCCGCCTGCTACTCTTGCGCCGTTTCGTCCGCGGGTGTTTCCGTGGACTCGTCGGCCACCTGCGCGGCCTCTTCGGCCACCTGCGCGGCCTCTTCGGCCTCGTACTCTTGGGCACGAGCCTCTAAAGCCTGCTCGGCCGCATCGTGAATTTCGATCGCTTCGTCCTCGCTGATGCCTTCAATCGACGTGAGGTCCTCGAGCGAGGCGAGGCAGATTTCCTCGATCCCGCGGAACCCGGCGTCGAGCAACCGCGCCACCGTGGACTGAGCGATGCCGGGAAGGCTCGACAGCTCGCGACTGGCCTGCGCCATCCGCTCCATCTCGACCTCGATCTCGGCCTTCTTTTCCGCTTCGCTCTTGATGTCCAATTTCCAGCCGACAAGCTTTGACGCGAGACGCACGTTCTGCCCGCGTTTACCAATCGAGAGTGAGAGTTGATCTTCCGAGACGATGACTTCCATCTCGCGGGCTTCGTAGTCGCGAACCGACACGCGGTTGATGGATGCGGGGTTCAACGCGTGCCTCACGTAGAGGGCGGGATCCTCGTCGTATTTGACGATGTCGATCTTCTCGCCCCGCAACTCGCGAATCACCGCCTGAACTCTCGAGCCCTTCATGCCCACGCACGCGCCGACCGGATCGACGTCGCGATCCTTCGAGCGCGCGGCGATCTTCGTGCGCTCGCCGGCGTCGCGGGCGACGCTGACGATGATGACGGTGCCGTCGTAGATCTCGGGAACCTCCATCTCGAACAGTTTCTTGACGAGCAGCTCGCTCGCGCGGGACAGGGTCAGCTGCGGGCCCTTTCCGAGCCGTTCCACGTTGACGAGTACGGCGCGGATTCGGTCTCCCGGGTTGTAGTGCTCGGCGCGGGACTGCTCGCGGCGGGGGATGATCCCCTCGGTTCGTCCGAGGTCCAGGATCATGTCGCCGCGGTCGAAACGTTTGACCTGGCCGGTCAGCAGTTCCCCGATGCGATCGCCGTATTCGCGCCAGACGATCTCGCGCTCGGCTTCCTTCACTTTTTGGTAGATGACCTGTTTCGCAGCCTGGGCGGCAATGCGGGTCAAGGGGACGTCGATCCCATCCTTCACCGTTTCGATCACCGCTCCCAATTCGGCATCGGGCTGGATTTGGCGCGCGTCCTCGACGGTGATCTCGATGTGGGGGTCCATCAGTTCGTCTTCGGTGACGACCGTCTGCTTCGAGAAGACGATGAAGCGTCCGGAGTCGCGGTCGAAGCGCGCGCCGAAGTCCTCCTTGCTGTGAAGGTACTTGCGCGACGCGGCCGCGTAGGCCTCTTCGACGGCCTGGATGATGACATCCGGATCGATGCCCTTCTCGCGGCCGATCATTTCAATCGTCTGATAAAGCTCGTTGCTCATGGGCCGATGACCCCTCCATCGTCGACACGCACGCGCGCGCGAGAGGCATTCCAATCCCCGCAAACATCCAGGTCCAGACGCACCCTTCCTACAACCGGTGCACCCGAGACTCGCGAATGCTCCGCTGGGACCGTAAGACTATACCACGCGGGTTTCATGGGTTCTTTCGCTTGCCTCCGCCGACCATAACGTCTTGTTTCATGAGCACGATGCGCTCGCGCGTAATCCGGAGCTCCCCGTGCTCCGTGGCGATCGAGACCGCGTCGGATCCGTGGGGCCCGGAAAGGGTGCCACGAAGCTCTCGGACCTTTCCATTTTCGTCCCGAAATTCCATCCAAACCGGCCGTCCGGTGTTGCGACGCAGGTCGTCATCGGTACGGATCGGGCGGTCGATTCCCGGAGACGAAACCTGAAGATCGTAGGGGGCGTCGAAAAACGTAAGGTCCTCGATCCGATCGCCCAGCGTGCGGCTGAAAGTCTCGCAGTCGGCGAGTCCGACCCCAGGCATTCCGGAACGGTCGATGTCGATGCGCAGGAGCGAGTGCCGCCCCCGGCTGTGAAAGACGAACTCGACGATTTCGAGTCCAAGGGTCGCCGCAATCTCTCGAGCGACGCGTTCGACCTCGGCCAGGATCTTCTGCTTGTCGTCTTTCATGGTCCCATCAATAAAAAAGGTGGGCTTGCGCCCACCCTTCGGCGAAACACGTCCAACACTGTAGCGGAACCCAGGCGGGGCCTGCAATTACCGCGGTCGGCTACGGGTTTCAACCGCCCAAACGCGCCGCGAGCTGACGCAGGGCCAGACTGTCGGGATAACGCCGCAAGGCGTCCTCCAGGACCCCCAGCGCTTCGGCCGTCCGTCCGGCCCGAGCGAGCGCCAAGGCCGCTCCGGCGTCCGCGCCAGGACCGGCCCCGGCGGAATCGCGAGCGCTGCGAAACGCAGCCACGGCCTTGTCGGTCTCGCCAAGGCGGTCCCATGCAGCACCGATAGCCATCCAGCCCTCCGCGTTGCGGGGGGGGTATCTTCCCGCCCACAACAGCGCGTCTCGCGCCTCGTCGGGCCTTCCCGCCGCCGCGCATGCCGAGGCGAGGTGGCCGAGGTAGTCTGCATTTTCCGGCTCGATATCGGTCGCTCTCCGAAAGCGTTCGACGGCTAAAGAGGCCTCGCCGCGAGCAAGCGCGAACTGTCCTGCGAGGTCCCAGTACGTGTCCACTTCCGGGTGGGTCGCCAGGGTCGAGGTCAAGAAGGGTTCGAGGGCGAACGGCCGCCCCGCCGCAGCCTCCAAAGACTGCAGTCGGAGCGCGATGCGAACCAGCAGGGGATCCTCGTCGAGAGCCTGGCGGTAGAGCGCGGTGGCGGAAGCCGTGTCTCCGCCCGCCTCGGCCAGCCTCCCGTCCACGGCAGGACGCACGGCCGGCGACATCTTCGGGGCAAAGCGGCGCGCCGTCGTTGCGGCCGCGAGCCGGTCGCCCTCCAAGAGCTTGAGTTCTACGATCCACAGAAAGGTGGACGGCTCCATTTCGCCCGGCACGCGATCCCATCCCTCTTCGAGGGCGGCCGATGCCTCCGCGTAGCGTCCGTCGGAAGCGCGCGCCTCGCTGAGCATCGCGAACGTCTTGGCACGTGGCTGTCGCTCGTTGGCGAGCAAGAGCTCCGACTCCGCGTCGCGATAGCGACCCTGGCGCATGTACGACACGGCGAGGTTCCTGTGGAAGAAATACTGCGTCTCGGCTACGCCGCCCTCCGCGGCGGGATCGTCCGGCGTTGCGGTCCTTCCCGGCCGGGGCGTCGCATCGTCGGACCCTCCGACGTAGCCCAGCGCTTTCAGGTTGGCCATCATTTCGCGCATGACCTCGGGATCGGTGCTCACAGCGGCCGCGTGTTCGAGTCGAGCTCCCACGAGTTCGTACGACTTTGTCCGCGACGGTGGGCGGACTCGGAGCAAACTGGGGTCGAGCGCGTCTGTGAGGAGACGTCCCGGCATGTCGTCGGCGAGCGGGAGACCGGTGAGATAGAGCAATGTCGGGGCGATATCGTAAATGCTCGACGGTGGAAGACGAATCGCGCGGACGCCCGGGCCGTGGAGCACCACGATTCCCCAGTCCCGGTGCCACTCCTCGGGTTGGCCCCGGGTAGAGGGGGAAAAGTTCGGGCGGTCCTCCCCGACGCGGAATCCATGGTCTGACAAGACCATCGTGATGGTATGAGCTCCGGCCGCGCGCAACAGTTCGCCGAGCCGCTCATCCTGCCACGCGTAAAAATTCGGAACGGCGTCGCGACAGCGAAGGAAATCGGCCTCCGAGACGATGGACATCTTTGGAGGGAGGAAGTGCTGAAAGCCGTGCCCCATCATGTCGATCGCCTCGTAGTAAACCGCAACGACCGGGACCTCGGCCTCGAGCTGTGCGATCGCGATGTTGTGAAAAGTTCGCGCTTGTGCAAGCACGCGGATGACGAAACCGACGGGGTCGACGACACGCACCTCGTAGTCCTTCTTTGGGGGCTTGGCGATGTCGTCGAGGGCCGTTCGATACTCGTCCTCGGTCACTGGAATGATCCGGGCGACCTCATCCCTCGTGATCTGTGACGGGGCGACCAGCAGCCCGGTCCGGTCCGTCAAGAAGTCAGCTGGGCTGGCGATGCCCGAGGTCCTTGCGGCGGCCTCCGCTCCGCTACGGGTGATCGCGGCCGCCAGATAGTCGGTGACGATCGCCCCCTGAATCGTCTCCGCCGGAAACGACGCCCACCAGCCAATCCATGTTGACGTGATGTCGAAGTCGCCGAGAATGTTCCAGAGCGCCTTGACCTTTCTGAAGTCGCTCGTGATCGGGTGCCGCTCGTCGGTCGCCGCGTCCTTCACGAGAAAATCGGCGACCCCGTGTTCCGTCGGTGGTTTCCCGGTCGTCACGGTTGTCCAGAGAAGCGGCGAGAACATCGGATCGTACGATCGGAGGTTTCCCGATGCGCCTTCCCGAACAAGACGCGCCAAATTCGGCATGCGGCCCGCGGCGATCAGCGGCTCGGCGGTGCGCCAGTCCGCGCCGTCCCAGCCGACCACGAGCAATCGCCCGTCCGGTTCGCGTGCCGAGGCCCTCGCTTCGTCGGTGCGTCGTCGCCGGATCAGCTCGTCGCCGACCGTGCTACGGAAGGACAGGGTCTCGGGCGTGACGCCGGCCCCGCGGAGGGCTGCCGCGAGCGGTCCTTCGACGCGCGCCGGCTCGGCGAGTAAGGACTCGACATCGGTACGTCCGGCCACGTCGGTCAAGACACGTCGCGCGAGACCCGCGATTGCGGCGTCGAATCCGTCGCGGCGGATGTCAGCGGCCAACTGCGGGGCAAACGCCTCGGCGATGGAATAGTGCAACTCGAGCCTGAATCCGAGGGAGCTACCCTCCGTCGTCTTGAGATCGATGTCGCTCATCGTGAGCGATCCGCGCGCCGCGATCGTGGGCAGCGGGGAAAACGGCGCGTGGACCGTCCACCCCGTGCGTAAGGGTCGCGACGTCGGGACACCGACCCGACCGGGCGGAATGCGCTGGACGACCGAGGCGGCCGCGCCGGTCAGCAGGGCCGCCACGGAAACGACGCCGAGCACGAGTTTCGTGCGAGGAGTGAGCGGCATGATCGCGATTCTAGCGCGTCGGGGCTAGAATCCTCCCCCCGCGTCGCCGTGGAGCGCCAGGAGGCACCTATGAGAAATCGATGGATGGGATCGATCGTGGGCTTCATCTTCGTGACAGCGCTCGGCTCGACCGGCGCGTTGGCGCAACAGGCCAGAATGTACGGCGCGGTTCTCGACGAGAGCGGAGCCGGGGTTCGGGACGTGAGGGTGACCTTGGAGCCCGTCGAGCAGGGGGCCCGTGTCGAGCAGGTCACCAAAGGGAAGAAGGGCTCCTACCTGTTCGGGATCATCCGTCCCGGGCGCTACATCGTGAAAGTGGACGCGGCCGGTTTCGCCCTGGTGAGTATCAAGGCGGAAGCGTTCGACCTCGACGGCGCCGGAAAGAAGAAGAAGACTCCGGAGTGGAAGCTCGACGGCCGGGTGGCGCTCGACAAGCCGACCGAGATCGAAGTCGAAGACGGTATGGAGATCACGTGCGATCTCGTCATCGGCAAGGCCACCGAGGTGACGACGGCGGCCGGGGAGAAAATGGTTGGGACTGGTGATCAGGCGTACGTGCTTCTCGCTCAACAGGTGCAAAACGGTGACTGTGCTGGGGCCCTTCCACAGATCGAGAAATTCACCCTCGACAATCCGACGAACGCGAGGGCGTTCTACTTGGCGGGCTACTGCGATGCGGTGCTCGAGCATGACGACGAGGCGCTAGCCGCCCTCACGAAGTCCGTCGAGTTAGATGCCAATTTCCCGGGACCGAGCACGCTCATGGGCAAGGTCTACGCGCGGAATAACCGCCTCCCGGAGGCGGAGGCCGCCTTCAAGAAAGAACTCGAGGGCACCGACGTCCCGCTGGAGATACAAATCGACGCGTTGCTGAGCCTCGGCGCCGTGCAGCGAGACCAGGGACAGGACGCCGCCGCGATCGCCACGTTCGAAAAAGCGATGACCGTAGCTCCGACTCGGCCGGAAGCCTATATCGAGCTGTCGGCTCTTTACGCGAAAGCGGGGCAGCCTGACAAGGCCGCCGCGATTCTCGACAAGGCCAAGGATGTGGGTGCGGACGACCCGCTCGCGATGCTGAACGTCGGCATCTCGTACTTCAACAAGAAGGACTACGGCCACGCCGAGTCGATGTTCCGCCGCGTCACCGAGAGCAAGGCCTCGAACTCCGACCTCGCAATGGCCTACGGGCTACTCGGAAAACTCCAGTTGCGGGACGGCAAGAACGCCGACGCGATCGTCTCGTTCAAGAAGTGTCTCGAACTCGATCCTTCGGGCCGTCTTGCGCCGGAGACCCAAGAAGTCCTCAAGGCGATTCAGCCGAAGCAGAAGTAGCCTCCGGCGGTTCTTTCGCGTGAAGCGTAAAGGCGACGGATTGTCGAGCCGGCGGCGCCTCCTGTCCCGTGACCGCCGCGGTGAGGAGCAGCGCGTAACTGCCGGCGGTCAACGACGCTGTGTCCAATCGGGCTACGGCGCGGTAGCCTCCGCTGGGCTCTTTCCCGAAGAACAGGATCTTCGTTTCTAACGCTACCGGATGCCCCTCGCCGTCAGCGATCTCGACAGTGAGGTCGAGCGCGGGGGGCTGGTCCCCGGCGTCAGGAATGCCCCGCAGCCAGAAGAGAGCCAGGAGGCCCCCGCCGGTCTCAAAATCGGAGCGAGTCGCCGGGAGGATTCGCGCCCCCGGCCTGAGGGACAACGGATCCGATTCCTCGGGGATCGGCGGGCGGCTCAAGAGGGGAGCCTCCGACTCATTCTCCGCGCTGAGGACGACGCCCACGAATGCCGGCACGTTCCCCTTGGGTGGTGGCGCCACCGCAACCGTCGCGGACCACGACGCCAATTGGGGTGGATCGCCGAGGCGCACCGATCCCTGGAGCTCGTAGATCCCGGGAACGAGCGACAATCGCCCTTCCACACGAAACGCCTTCTGAATTGCGGCGACTCCGTCCGGCTTGACTCGCGCTGTGAAGGAGCGCTCGTACCGGTCCACGATCTCTCCCTCGGCACGCGCGACGAGATGGAACTCAACGTCCAGTGAGGCACCACCGTCAGCGTTGATCGGGAGTTGGATGGGACCGAGAGCTTCGAGGACGACTTCGACCGGGACTTTCTTGGGGTCGCTTCCGGGGAGTGTGAGAGCGATCCCGCGGGCGGTGACCGGCCGGTAGCGATCGAGGGATTCGACCGCTGCGACCGCGCCGGACGACAGGTCCTCATGCGGCGTGATGTCGCTGTACCGACCGCGGCGGCTCGTGACGACGGCGCTGGGGAAATTCACCTTGATGAGCAGCTTGCGATAACGATCGGCGGTGCGTGTCACCGGGACGCGGCAGGAGATGCGGTAGAACCGCGTGGACTCCTCCTGAATCGCAGCGAACGCCTTTGAGAGATCGGTCTGCGCGAACAATTGTCCTCCGCTCTCCGCGGCGATCACGCCGAGAAACTCGCGGCGTGACGTGGCCGAGCCCGTCCCCATCGAGCGTTCGAGGCCGAGATCCAAAAGCGTGTTTTCGTCCATGCCCAGCTTGCCGACGGCTACGCGCCAGTCGATTTTCTCGCTTGCGTCCCCGGTGGCAAGGTCGTTGCCGATGTCGAGCGAATAGACCGTAACGCCGTACGCCGCGAGCGTTCGGATCAACGCGCGAAACTTCAAGGTGAACCCGCCGGCACCCGTTTTTGCGTCACCCGGGGTCATCATGGGGAACCCGGGGGAAGCGAGCACCAGCACGCGTCGTCCCGGAAGCCCCCCAAACAACGAGGCCAGGTCGCTCAATGCCACGTAGAAGTGTTCGCGCTGCCAGTCCAATTGCTCCGCGGCGGTTACCGAGAGATGTCCCATGCGCTCTGTCATCAACGGGGCGGATCCGACCGATGCGCCGGACAGAACCGACTCGACGATGTCATCCTGAATACTCGAGGGCGACATCCAGGTGATCTTATCGATCCCTCGAACGATCTCGTCGGCGTCCGCGGTGACCCCGGAAACCGCGCGCAGAGATAAGTCGAGCTGGTACACAGCGGCCAGGTCTTCCGGCCGCAAGTGGGCGCGGACGAATCTGGCCGCGGCCCGTTTGGCCTGATTCATGCGGAGTGCGGTCGATGGCCCGAGGGCGTCGAAAACCAAGACGAAGCTCCGGCGCTCGGGTTCCGTGCCTGAGGCGGCGGGCTTCGCCGGCGGGACCGCCAGCCCCTGCTCGGTCGCCGTCGACGAGGGGTCAGGCTGTGGCGACGCGGTTTTCGGGGTGGCTACTCCCCACTCGTCTACGGCGACGATTTCCATCGGCGAACCATCCTCCAGAACCGTGAAGGCTTCGGGACCAAGACCGGTCACGATGGCTCCGGACTTGTCGCGGACGACGACATCGAACTGGGCCAGCCGCACCTCGATACGCTCCGCCGGGGGAGCCGCCGGGGGGGCGGCCACCGCCAATGCGAAGCCCATGAGGGTGGAGAGGAAGGCTGTCGATCGACGTCTCATCGCGCGATTCTAGCGTGATGCCCGACAACCGCGACAAATCCACAAATGGCGCGAGTTCCAAAGTATTGGATTCAACGAGGCCGCTTTGCCCAAAACGACTACGGATGTCCCGATTTAAATCATTGCAAACAAGAGATTTGAATAACTGGATGAACCTTTGCTTGACTGGCACTGAAGCTGCTTTAGTATTTCCCGGTCAGGGGGATTCGGTTCTTGGAAGCCTTTAACGCCAGTCTTGTTTTTCCAGTTTCACAGCTTGGGCAGAATTTTTCCGAACCAGGAGGACGTGTGATGGTCAATAGATGGTCTCGGATACTGTCACTTTGGGCTGCGGCACTCCTCGTGTCGGTGACAGCCTGGGCGCAGTCATCCACCACGGGAATCATCGAGGGGCGCGTTCGTGATCAGGCCGGAAACGCGGTCGAAGGGGCGACCGTGACGGGTATCGCCAATCGATCTCCGTCGGCGGCCGTCACCGACGCTCAGGGGCGCTACACCCTGGCGAACCTGCTTCCGGGCACCTACAAGGTACGGGCTGAAGCACCGAACAAGGCCTCCGTGGTGCTCGACGACGTCAGGGTCAGCATCGCAACGCGGACACGCGTGGACATCACACTCGTCGCCGGCCAGACTGAGACGGTCACCGTCACGGCGCAAGCCCCGGTGGTGGACACCAAGTCGGTGACGACCGGGGGCACCTACAAGGTCGAAAAGTTCATCGATCAGCTCCCGGTCGGTCGCAACCTCGCAGCGACGCTCACGCTAGCGCCTGGCGTGTCGAGCGGTGGCGGCACCGGTGCCGGCAACGACTCGATCTCAGGTTCGTCAGGCCTCGAAAATTCCTACATCGTTGACGGCGTAAACATCACGAGCACCGGGTACGGCGGAATCGGAACGTATAACGCCGTCTACGGCTCGCTCGGTACCGGTGTCACCTACGACTTCCTCGAAGAAGTTCAGGTGAAAACAGGCGGCATCGACGTCGAGTACGGTCAGGCCACGGGCGGCGTCGTGAACACCGTCGTGAAAACCGGAACCAACAACTTGTCGGGATCCGTCGGACTCTACGCCAGCGGCGTCACCGACAGCTACGAACAGGCCAGACTGTTCGTAGGTGCTTTCAATCCGGCCAAGGGCAATTGGAACGACAACGCGCAATACGACCTAGGCCTCTCGATTGGCGGGCCCATCGTCAAGGACAAACTGTTCTACTTCCTTGCCTACAACCCAGTAACGACTTATGCCTCAGGCACGATCCAGAACATCCCCCTGCCGACTGCTACGATCGGCGGACCGATTCAGTTCAGGCCCACGCCGGAGTATCCAGCGGCGGTTGCGGGAATCCAGACACAAAAGCGGACATCGGACAACTATGCCGCCAAGCTGACTTGGTACGCGAGTCCGAATCATCGACTCGAACTGACCGCCTTCGGAGACCCGTCTGACGGCGACCTCGGCCCGCAACGCTTCTCGCTGCGCAATATCGACTTCCCGGAAGGCGGTGGGAACTCGTCGATCAGCTACGGTGCCAACAACTATTCGCTGAAGTACGACGCGGTGTTCACCCCGACGTTTTTCATGCAGGCCATTCTTGGATATCACAACGGGAATTTCGAAGAGACGTCGGCGCTCAACAAGTCTCGTTATGACGATCAGAGGCAGCTCCGCTGCTTCCTGAGCCCAGCCTTTTGTGGCCCCGGCCAGTCTCGCGACAATGCCGCGATTTGGAGGAACGGAGGCATCGGCTTTTACTCCAATTCGGAGGACACGAACGCGCAGGCCAAGGTCGTCCTGACGTGGGTCATGGGCAACAACGAACTGAAGGGTGGCCTCGACTACAATCAGATCGAATACACTGACGCCCAGGAATACTCGGGATCCAATATCCAGGTCAAGTTCTCGCGCACCGGTGCCGCACCGGCACCGGCCGGAACGCTCAATACGCCGTGTCCTGACACCGGTCCGCCGTATGCAACGAACTGTTACGTCCTGCTCGAGTCCAGGGGTGGAGTCAACGCGCTGCTCCGACAGGACGCGTCGACGGGCGACCTCAGTTGGCGCACCAATCGTGGCCGTTACAGTCCGACCCCCGGCCCCACAAAGACGGATGATTACGCGATCTTCCTACAGGACACGTTTACGTTTGCCGAGAACTGGACCTTGAAGGCCGGCATTCGCGCCAGTCAGCAGAAACTGACCGGTGCGGGTGAGTACGTGTTGCAGTACTACTATCCCGACTCCGTTGACCCCAACTTGCCGGGTGCGCCGGCCGACGCATCGGCGTCGGTCAGTGCCGGCACATATAAGTTCCCATGGGTCTATGCGCCCCGCATCGGCTTGACGTGGGACACATCGGGCGACGGCCGCAGCAAGGCCTTTGTGAACGCAGCCCGCTACTACGAGCGCGTTCCCAACGACCTCGCAATTCGCGCGCTCTCGAACGAGGCGGGACTTGGAACGACGATCTATGCGGACTGGGATCTCATCGCCGGCGGCCCCAAAACCGCCGACCAGACCCGGGCCGGCTCGGTCCGTGGCGGGCAGACTTCCGTCGCGGATGGAACGAAACTCCCGTTCGTCGACGAGTACGTCCTGGGATGGCAGCAGGAACTCGGGCGTGATGTCTCCTACGAGATTCGCGGCATCTACCGCGAGCAGGGTCGAAGTCTCGAGGACGTGCAGTTCAACAGCGTCGAGGCGACGGAAAACTACTACATTCAGTACTACCTCGGACCGGTGGGTGCGGCCGGTATCGACCAGATTCCCTTCCCGACTTATGGGTCGCAGTATTTCGGAGACTACGTGCTCGCCAATCCCGGAGAGAACACTCCCGGCGGGTTTCCCTCGGCGGTTCGCAAGTACTACGCGCTCGAGTTGGTCCTCAATAAACGTTTCGGGAATCACTGGCTCTTCTCTGGCAACATGCGCTTCGCGAGCCTTCGGGGTAACTACGAAGGTCTCTACCGCAACGACAACGGTCAATCGGACCCCAACGTCACGTCGCTGTTCGACTTCCCTAATTCTGGGCTCCTCGCAGGACAGTTCCAGGCGGGGCCACTCAACAACGACGTCCCGTTCGCATTGAAGATGTTCGGTTCGTACTCCATGGATAACGGGGTGACGTTTGGTGGCGCATTGAACGTCTCAGCGGGCACTCCGAGAACACCGCTTCTCGCGCACCCGAACGGTTTCTATCAAAACGCGGGCGAAGTACCCGGGAACAACCCGATCTATTACTGGTACTCGGATCCAACATTAAATCCACTCGTTACGCCCTGCGGAGCGGCCTACTGTTTCCAGAAAGGCTCCGCGAATGCCTTCTTCGCGGATCCGGGTGCTTACTCGGCCGGGTCGTGGGCGTTCCCGCA
>JAQBEH010000056.1:0-13308 GCA_032124015.1 Acidobacteriota bacterium | reverse complement strand
GACCTGGGGCGACACCGCGACCTGGGGCGACACCGCAACCTGGGGCGACACCGCAACCTGGGGCGACACCGCAACCTGGGGCGACACCGCAACCTGGGGCGACACCGCGACCTGGGGCGACACCGCAACCTGGGGCGACACCGCAACCTGGGGCGACACCGCAACCTGGGGCGACACCGCAACCTGGGGCGACACCGCAACCTGGGGCGATGCTGTCATCGGCTCCGGGGATTGATTGGAGAATGGGGGAGGGTCGGGCCGTCGCGGCACCTTCGGCGGCCACCACCTGTGAAGGCCAAGCGACGCAGTGCCTCACACTGAACCCGGCTCTTCCCCTCTGGCGGCCGCACTTCGGTGCGGCCGCAGTTTTTTTTCGGAGCGTCAGGGTTTCGCGAGACGCAGCAATCGAACGACTTCCATGCGGGCACGGGGCGGGTCGAGATTCCGTGTGAAGAGCGCGCGCAGGCCCCGCGGTGAGATGCGCCCTCGAACCACTCGTTCGTAGAGAAGTCGGCCGAGCTTGCGCCCCAGTTCACGCGCGAGGGTTCTCCGCCGTTCACTCGATCCGCGCAGCGGCGCAAGGAGCCCCGCGGGCGGCTCCTCCGCGTTCGACGCTTCGAACATGCGATGCGCCTCGACAAAGGCGCGCCGAGACTTGCGCTCCACCAGGGGCACGTCGCCGGATCCGGCGACGAGATCACTCGCCGGATCGACCAGGCGGGCGCCGAGATAGGCCAGAGCCTCGTTGTACGCCGCACCGTAGGTTCGCTCCGCAGCATCGACGGTCACGACCTCTGCGTCGCGATAGAGCCGACCCGACAACGCGACCCGAAGGAATCGAGCCGCCTCCCCCGCCGCCGGTCCGGGCAGGTAGCGCGCGAGGAAGAATGTGTTCGAGCGCGAGTCGTAGAGGGCCTCGCGTGCGGAAAGCATCTTCCGGGCGTCCCGGATCTCGACGGCGCGCCTTCCATGCTCGGCCAGGATCGAACCCAGGAATTGACGGGCCTCGGCTCCGCTGTAGACCTCCGGATAGGCGTCTCTCAAATCGTCGACCCAACCAGCGCGGTGCCTTACGCGATGCCGATCGGGGCGAATCGCCATCCATAGGACGAGCGTATCGATTAGGTGGTGGACCGCCGGCGTGAGATCCACGGCCTCGTCGGGCGGAGTCTCGCCCCGCCAGCGGTCGAGCACTTGGCGATACGTCTCGTACCGTGCGAGCGGGGGGGTGTGGAATACTGCGAACGCGCCCCCGCCGAAGCGCACCGCTTCGGGAACGTCCTTTGAGCGAGACAATTCCGACCAGTAGACGGGCTCGGGATCCTGAAACACGGTCACCGCGCGTCGCACCAATCCGCGTCGCGCGAGGAGGCGGTCGACTTCACGCGGCACGTGGCTCCGCGCGAAATGCGATTCGCCGAACAGCACCAGCATGGAACTCCGGGGCCGCTGGGACAAAACCGCAGCGATCCCGCGGGCGGCGTGGGCGTCACGCCGGCGGAGGCCGTCGAATCCGCCCCGCGGCGGGCGATCGAGAGCGACGACCGGAATGGCGAGCGCCCTGGCCCGATCAAGCAAGTCGCGGAATCCCTCCCACGGGTAGCCCCACTCCTCCCGGTAGTGGATCCGGCGGAGAAACGTCTTGTCGTCGATCGCACCTTCCTGACGCCGGTCGAGGATCTCTTGCTGTCGCGTGTAGACGAGTTCGACGCCGAGGACGACCCGGCGGCGCGACGCCAAGGACTCGAGCAGATCCGCCGCGACGCGCTGGCAGCTCGGATCGGCGTGGAAATCCCCGACGTAGACCACATCCGCGGCGACGCACGCACGGACGAGACGATCGTGAGCGACCCGGCGGTACGGCGCCGAGATTTCTCTCCGGAGATCGCGGAAGTAAGGGTGGCGAAGGGAGCCGTCCGATCCGAACAGGTCTCGCTTGAGACGCCTCACCGCCGAACGCTGTCTGGCGAGCAGCGCGCTAGCGCGCGCTCCAGGACCCCGGGCCACGCGGATCCTCAGCGATCGTTGTGGTTACGGGTCGTGTCGTCGCCCTGATCCGACTTGCCGGAACTGGAATCTCCGCGCATTCCATCGCGGAAGTTCCGGATCGCTTCGCCCAGCCCTTTCCCGGCGTCGGCGAGGCGGCGTCCGCCGAACAACACGACGGCGATCAGCGCGATGACGAGAATTTCGGTCCAGCCCATAGAACCCATGCCGTACTCCCGCGGCCTCAGCGGACCGCATCGTTCGTCAGGATCCGCCGCACGTTTCCTTCACGCCGCGTGAGCCGCTCCTCATCGAATTGCTCGAGGAGCGGAATCGCGTTCTTTCGAGTCGCACCGGTCAACTCCTTGAACGTCCCGATTTCTATCGTACTCGATGTGCGCGCAAATTCGCGGAGCTTGCTCCTGAGGTCCTCGAGGACCTCTCCATGGAACAGGCGTCCGTCCCTTATCTTCACGAGTCGCCCTTCCTCGACGAGCCAATCCCTGAGCCTCGCCCCGCGGAGGCCGCCCAACTCTCGCAAGACATCCTCGATGAGCGGCGGGTCGAGCCCCGCTCGGCGGAAGGCGTCTTCGATCCGTTGCGCCCGAGCCTCGTCATCAGGCGAAAGTACCACCCGGTGACCGGAGAGTGCCAGACGGTCGCCGACGAGGCGAACCGCTCCTTCCGCGGCGAGCGCCTGGAGCAGTTCCCGAAACGCCTCGGGGGGCATCGCGCGTGCGACTCCAACCCGGATCCCCTCTCGGGCCGTCCCGGACTTCAGCGGTTCCGCCTCGTGCGCCACGCGAAGCGCGGCGAGCGTGCCCTCGCGGATCTGACGCCAGACAGACCCGGCGAAGAGAAGCCCCGCGGCACGAACGACGAGCCCCGCCGCAAGGAGCGGGGCGAGCGCGGCCTCGACTTCGTCAGCGGACCGTCCGAGTTCCGCCGCGATGGCCGCGACGGGGCGGCCTGCCGTATCCGACCGCTCGATGCGCTCGACCCATGCGTCCTCGACGCTGGTCGGCGTCCCCGTGGCCCGCAGCCGTTCGTGGCGTTTGCGGACGGGATGAGCGTCCACGATGACGCCCCCACCGATCGTGTCGACGGGAGCCGGCCTCCGCAAGATGAAACGATCTCCAGGGAGCAACACGGTGTCTTCGACGAGGACGAGATCGGCCTGAAACGGCCCCTCGGCGGGCGCCGAAGTAACGCGCAGTCTCGCCGCGCGCTCGCACGTCGCTTGGTGAAGGCGCACGGGCCCACCGCGCCGCATCGGCACGGGCGCCGTGGGAAGCAGGTCGATGAGAACCCGGGCCCGGCGCGTCGTCAGGAGCGCTGAAGGCGCGGTCACCGTGGCCCCACGCGGCGCGTCGAAGCGATCGAGTCCCTGGATATTCACCGCCACGCGCCGGCCCGCGGGCACCGATTGGACCTTGCGCTTGTGAACCTGGAGCCCGCGGATACGGCCCCGCTTGCCCCCGGGCAAAATTTCGATCTCATCGCCCTCGGACAGGACGCCCGACACCAGCGTCCCCGTCACGACGGTGCCGAACCCCTTCTGGACGAACGACCGGTCAATCGGGAGCCGAGGAACCCCCTCGGCCGGCCGCTCCGGCAGCTCACGGAGCATCCGGCGCAGCTCGTCTCGCAACGTGTCGAGGCCCTCGCGCGTACGCGACGACACGGAAACCAGCGGCGCGGCCTCGAGAAACGTTCCGCGGAGGAGCTCACGCACCTCCAGGGCCACGACCTCCCGCAGCTCCGGCTCGATGAGGTCGGACTTCGACAGGACCACGATGCCGTGTTGCACGCCCAGAAGCGAGCAGATGGCGAGGTGCTCTCGCGTCTGCGGCTTGATCCCGTCGTCCGCCGCCACGACGAGGAGGATCGCGTCGAGCCCCGAGACTCCGGCCACCATGTGGCGGACGAACCGTTCGTGCCCCGGCACGTCGACGAGCGAAACGACACCCTCCGGCGTGAGGTCGAAATCGGCAAAGCCCAGGTCGATCGTAATGCCGCGGCGCTGCTCTTCCTTGAGACGATCGGGATGGATGCCCGTCAAGGCCTCGACCAAAGCGCTCTTGCCGTGGTCGATGTGGCCCGCCGTGCCGACGACAAGGTGCCGCAATTCAGTGCTCCACGATGCCGCGCAGGCGGGACCTCACGACACGCCGCAACTCGTCGAGCTCGAAGGGCTTCCGCAGCAGATCGGCGCCGAGCCGCCGGGCGACGGCGTCGGGCTCGCGGCTGACCCAGTCTCCGGTCGTCAGGAGGATCCGATCGAGCAGGCTCGGAGAGAGCCTGCCGACCTCGCGCGCCAACCGGTCACCCGATAGCCCCGGCAACGCCACGTCGGACACGAGAAGATCGAACGGCTCGCCCGTGAGGCGGTCGAGCGCCTCGGCCGCGTCGAGCGCGGCGACGGCACGATGACCCTCGGCGCACAAGGTCTCGCAGATGAGCGCCGCCAGGGCGGCTTCCGAGTCGAGCACGAGGATGCGTGCCGAAACCCGCGGCGCATCGTCGAACGGATCCACCGCGGGCGCTGTGACCGCGGCGGGGACCACGGGGCCCGCCGGAAACTCCAGCCGGAACCGAGCGCCTCCGGCCGGCGACGCCCCGGCGCTGATCGATCCCCCGTGAGCGGACACCGCGTTGTACACCAGCCACAGACCGAGACCCGTCCCCTCCCCGGTCGGCTTGGTCGTGAAAAACGGGTCGAAGATCCGCGTCCTCGTCGGCTCCGGGATCCCCGGCCCCTCGTCGTCGACCTCGAGGACAACTTGCCCTCCGGCGCCACGCGACGTCCTGAGCGTGATTCCGCCGGGCGTCTCCGCAGCCGCCATCGCCTGGTGCGCGTTCGTGACGAGATTGACGACGGCCTGCTCGATCTCGTGCGCGTCGCCGATGACCGACGGAACGGCGCGGTCGAGGTCCAAGACGATGCGGCATCCCGAGGATCGAACCGGGTACGCCAGCAACTGCGCCATGCTCTCGACGATCTCATTCAGCGAGAACGGCCGTCGTTCCGGCGTGTGGATCCGCGCGAAGCGGAGAAGATTCTGCACGATGCGTCGGCAGCGCTCCGCCTCTTTGTGGATCGTGTCGAGCCGCGCGGAGAACTTCTCTCCCGGCGGCATCGTGTGCAGCAATTGCGCGTACCCAATGACCGACGTGAGCGGGTTGTTGAGCTCGTGGGCAACGCCGGCAATCATCCGTCCGAGACTCGAGAGTTTCTCCGACTGCGTGATTTGCTCTCGCAGGCGTCGCGTGGTGGTGACATCGAGCATGACCAAGACGAGTCCGTCGGCGTGGCCCGACGCATCGCGCCACGGAGCGACGGCGACCTCGAGGAATCCTCCATCGGGAAGCCTCGCCTCCCCTTCGGCCTCCGCGCGTCGTCCTGCGAGGACCTCGTACGAAAGACTCACCAGATCGAGGTCCCCCACGCTCCGAAGCACGGAGACGGCATCAGATCCGATACGCGGCAGCAGACGCTCGGCCGACACGTTGGCCTGAACCACCTGGAACGACGCGTCGGTCAAGACGACTGCGTGCGGCATCGAATCCAAGATGGCGCGGAACCTCCCCTGCTCCGCCTCCGCCACCGCGAGCACGCGATCGAGGTGGACCGCGAGGTGGTTCGACGCGCCGAACAGGATCCTCAGCGCGCGTTCGCTCAGGCCGGAACGGGGCACGACCGCCACGCGCAGAAGTTCGCGCCCGCGCCGCTCGACCGGAACGACGATGATGTCGGTTTCCGAAAGAGCCGTGCGCGGCCCTTGAAATCGGTCGAACGTGGGAAGGGTCCGGATCGACGCGTCGCCCGGGTCGAGGGGGATGAATCCGAACGCGACCGCCTCGCGGAGCTTCGTGAGATCGTCAACCGCAAGGGCCCGCGCCAGGTGAACGTCAACGCCGAACCTCTCCGGAAGGGCTGCGGCGATCGCTACGGCGTCCGCATCGGCGAGGACCTGCAGTGACACCGCGGCGCGGTCGAGAACGTCGTTCACACTCCTCGCCTCGGCGAGGGCGCGACCGAAGACCTGAAGCCCTTCGAGATCGCGGGCCCGCGCCTCCAAGCGGGATTCCGCCTGGTCCGCTGCGGCGCGATGCGCTTCCCAGACGACCCGTGCCGTGGCCGCGTCAATACCCGGATCGGCGCGGATCTCTTCTTCGGCGGACTCTGGCGTCACGCATCGGAAGAGCCGCGCCCAGAAGGACGCGTGGTCGTCGCTGGACTGCATGGCGTCCCCTCGGTGGCGGAACGACGCGACCGTTGGGGCGCCGCGCCGGAGGGGTACTCTATCAGTGCTCGATGGCCGGCTGTGTCCTCGCGACGGCGCGGACTGGAAACGGCTTTTTGGGGGGCGCTTTCACCATGCGCTTCTTGGCGAACATCTTCCGGAGCCGTCCTTTCGCCTGGCACTCGACCTGGCGCACGCGCTCCCGGCTGATTCCCATCTTCTGGCCGATTTCCTTGAGCGTGAGCGGCGGACCGCCCGCGAGACCGAAGCGAAAGGCGACGACGATGCGTTCTTGCTCCGTCAGATGCGCCATCGCTTCGCCGACGAGCGAGTTGGACTCGCGGTTGATCAACTCGTTCTCGGGGCTCGAGCACGCTGGGTCGACGAGGTAATCGGCAATCGGCCTGTCGCGATCTTTGCCCACCTTGTCGTCGAGGGACACTTCACGCATCGTGAACTGGAGCACCTGGTCGATCTTGTTGACGCTCTTTGAGAGTTGCGTCGAGATTTCGCCGCGCTCGGGTGCGCGACCGAGCGACCGCCGCAAGGAGGCCTCGGCATCGCGAATCTCGCGGACCTTTTTCATCTGGTAGCTCGGCACACGCACGAGGTTCGAGTGCTCGGAGAGAGCCTTGAGGATCGATTTGCGGATCCACCAGATCGCGTACGTAATGAACTTTGTGCCCTTGCTCGCGTCGTAGCGATGAGCGGCCTCGATCAGTCCAATGTTGCCTTCGTTGAGCAAGTCCTCGAACGGCAGGCCGAGGTTCCGGTATTCACTCGAGACCTTGACGACGAAACTGAGGTTCGACTCGATCAACTCGTTCAACGACGCGCGATCGCCGCGCTTGACGCCATCGGCCAACGCCATCTCTTCAGCTTTCGTGAGCAGGGGGTATTCGCGAATCTCTGTGAAATACCGGGAGAGAACGGAACTGCGGTCCTTGACGGAGGTCTCCATCTACATCTCCTCGTTGGGGGCGGACGAGTGAAGATCCCAGTCGGGAACGGCTTGACTCTGAGAGTCGATCACCGTAGTTTCTTGGCGCGTCGCGATCATCGGTCGAGTCGGTTCGAATCGATCATGAGCATTGCGCTGTAGCAATCCAACCCTCCGAAGCTTCACGCACAGTGCACTTCTGTTTGTGCGGTGCATTCGTGATGTGTCGCTCTCTCCCCCGACGCGTGGAAAGTCTATGAGGATGAAGTGGCTGTGTCAATGGTCATGATCGTAAAGATCCCAGACGGGCTGCGGCTTTTCGGCATATTCTGAGTTGGCCGGAAGCCGCCCCGAACATCCTGAAATCCCTACCGAGATCCAGGGGCTAGGACGGGTTTCTAGTGCGTCCAACGATCGTTGTCGTTCGGCGGCATCACCTTGAACCGCCGGCGACGGAGACGCCAGACGATCTCCCGCGAGAACTCCCCGAAGCGCCACGCCCGCTTGAGGTAGAGCCAGCCGACCACCATCCCACCGAGATGCGCGACATGGGAAACCCTGTCGGCCTGCGGCGTGAGGCTCGATAGGAACGCGATGGCGAAGAGGATCCACGCCATCGTCCGGGCCTTGATCGGGAAGAGAAGCATGAAGAGGAGACGCCGCTCCGCAAAGATCGTCCCGTAGGCGAGTAACAGCCCGTAAATCGCCCCCGACGCCCCGATCGTGGGCGTCGTCACGCCACGAAATGCTCCCGCGAGGGTCACGCAAACGCCGGCCCCGATCCCACAGACCAGCCAGTACGTGAGGTACTTGCGGCCCCCCCAATGGCGCTCGAGGTCGCCGCCGATCATCCACATCATCAAGAGGTTGAACAAGATGTGGGAGTACATCACCGGCGAATGGAGGAAATTGTAGGTCACGAGCTGCCACACCCACCCCCGGACGACCGCGACGGGAACGAGCCCGAGAAGGGGGGACAGGTCGATCGACCCGAATAGCCAGCACAGGACCTGCACTCCCCACACGGCCCCGCACGCGATCATCAAAGCCTTGTTAACGGGGGTCATGGCCGGCAAACCGAGGCTCACGCCACCACCCCAGCCGCCCCGTGGAGGGGTACTTCTGTAATAGTTCATCGTGAACGAACCCCTTTTTCGTTTCAGACGGGAAGACTAGGCGACGCGGAACGCAACACGAGGATCAGCGCGACGACTCCTCCGAGCAACACGAGGAAGAGGAGGAGGAGCGCCAAGCCGAAGGTCATGAGGAAACGCCCCTTCCCCTCCCGCCCTCTCAGCGCGTCATTGAGGAGGCTGTCGTGCAGGCGGCGCCCGACGAGCGCGAGGCCCATGGCGATCCCGGCGGCGATCGCGAACAGAGCCGCGAGCGGCATCACCCCCGGGCGATAGTAGATCAATAGCGGGGAGATCAACGCCAGGGCGGCGATCCAAAACAGGCCCTCGATCCAGGGCCACCGCCGGCGTTTCGCGGTCAGGAGCGGATCTTTGCGAGCCCCGGCCCGCCATCGTTATGCATGCGCAACCCCCTTGAGGTGGTTCCCGCCTCGAGTGCGGACGCGGATGAACTATCCTCCGCAGATCCAAGGAGCGGGATCATGAGTGAAGAGCCTCCCATGCGACGGCCCGACGAGGATAGCCCGCGGGCTTTCGGAGCGTCAATCGAGAAGGGAGAGGCCTGGTCGCCGCATCTGGCTCGTGCCTGCCACGACGCCGCCCAGACGCCCCGGGGTCACGCCCTCGAAATCGTGCTCCTGCGACTTCGTGAAGCCGCTGGGGCCGAGCGGGCATTTCTGCTCGAGGCCGCGCCCCCCCCTCGCCGGGCTCGCCTCGTGGCAGCCTCGGTGAACCGGCGGGACGACGCCCACACTTTCAGCACCAGCATCGCCGCGCGCGCCCTCCGCGGTGAGCGCCCGCTGTTTTTCGCCGACGTGAGACGCCGGTCGGTGTCGGCGGACGGCGTGTCGGTCCGCGCCCTCGCGTTGCGATCGGCCCTCGCTGCGCCCCTTCCGACGTTTGAGGGGCGCCGGGCCGCCGTCGTTTTGGATAGTCGCGCGCCCCTGGCGGTCGACGCCGCGACCGGATGTGGGTTAGTTCGAGCCTTCGCGGGGCTGATCTCGCTCCTGCGTCGCCAAGCCCCCGATGAGCGCGATCGCGGCGAGGCTCCCCCTGCGGGCCAGGTGGGCCGTTCTCCGGCGTTCCTCAGGCTCTTGGAAGAGATCAGGAGCGCCGCCCGGGTTCCCCTACCGGCGCTCGTTTTGGGCGAGTCGGGGACCGGCAAGGAGCTCGTCGCCCATTCCCTCCACGAGGGCGGCACGCGAGCACGCAGGTCCTTCGTCGCGATCAACTGCGCGGCGATTCCGGAGGCGCTCTTGGAGCGCGAGTTGTTTGGAGCCACCCGCGGCGCGTTCACGGGCGCCGACAGGGACCACCCCGGTCTCTTCCGCCAGGCCGACGGCGGCACGGTATTCCTCGACGAGATCGGAGACATGCCGCTCGCGTTGCAGGCGAAGCTCTTGCGGGTGCTCCAGGAAGGAACCATCCGCGCCGTCGGCGCCCTAGAGGAGCGGCCGATCGACGTGCGCGTGATCGCCGCGACCCATCGCGATCTCGACCTGCTCGTCTCCGAGAACCGGTTCCGAGCCGATCTGCGCTGGCGATTGGAGGTTTTGATCTTGCGCGTACCGCCGCTGCGCGAGCGTCCCGAAGATCTGCCGGTTCTCTCCGCGTGCTTGATCAAACGCCTCGCCGCACGATGCGGCCTCAAACCGGCACCGCTCGACGCGGAGGCGGCCCAAAAACTCGCCATCCACGATTGGCCGGGGAACATCCGCGAGCTTGAATCCGTCCTTGCACGGGCGCTCCTGAGGGCGCGCGACGAGCTGATCCGCGCCGACGATCTCGACCTCGGGTCCGGGCAGGCGCCTGGCCGTTCGCGGAAGGCCGCAGCCGGCCCCGTGGGCCTCGAGAGGGTGATGATCGAAGGCGCACTGCGCGCGGCGCGCGGCAACCTCACTGCGGCGGCCGTTCGCATCGGATGGTCGCGACAGGCCCTCTACCGCCGGATCAACGCGCTCGGCCTGAACGAGAATTGCGAGGCTCAGGATCCTTCGCCGGCGGGCGGCACGAGGTCTTCGCAGAGCTCGACGTTCCAATAGGCGACGTCCAGGAACGTCTTCCACTCGTCGTAGCGAGGCCCGTTCCAGCGGGCCCGGAAGATCGGATGCCCGGACGGACGCTTCGGGGGCCGGATCAGATGCATGCCCGAGGCGTGCAGCAGACGGTTCCCCTTCCGGCTGTTGCAAGGGATGCACGCGCAAACGACGTTGTCCCAGTTCGAGAGTCCGCCACGCGAGAGCGGGATGACGTGGTCGAGATTGAGCTCGGCTTGAGGGAACACCCTGCCGCAGTACTGGCAATGGTTTTTGTCGCGAAAAAAGATGTTCCGGCGCGTGAACCTCACCTCGCGGCGCGGCACCCGGTCGTAGTGCAGAAGCTGAATGACGCGGGGTATTCGAATCTGACGGCGCGGGGTGACGATCCACTCGTGGCCTGCTCCCGGCGGGAGATCGCTCCAGTTTTCGAAGTCGTACGTGCGGAAGTCGGGTTCCACCGCGCGGGCACGACCGGCGTAAAACAGCCGGAACGCGCGGCGAACGCTCGTGATCTGCACCGCCTGGTACACGTTGTTGAGAACGAGAACCGCGCTGTCCGTCACGACCAGTCAAGCCTCACGCCGTCCGGCACGCTCGCGTTCGGCAACTCCGCGCTCGCGCGCCAGCTCGATCAATCGCGTCAGAAGCTCCCGGTACGAGAGCCCCGTCGCTTCCCAAAGCTTAGGATACATGCTGATCGGTGTGAATCCGGGGAGCGTGTTGACCTCGTTCAAAAACACACGTTCGGTCTTTTTCTCCACGAAGAAATCGACCCGGGCCATCCCGGACAGATCGAGCGCATGGAACGCCCGGATCGCCAGAGCGCGGATCGCGTCCGACACCGCGGGTCCGAGAGGCGCCGGAATCAGGAGTTTTGACGTGCCGTCCTCGTACTTCGAGGCGTAGTCGTAAAACTCCCCCGACGGCACGATCTCGCCGGGGACCGAAGCCTGGGGATCGTCGTTTCCGAGCACCGCGCATTCGACCTCGCGGGCTTCGAGTCCCCGTTCGACCACAACCTTGCCGTCGAGCGCGAATGCGAGTTCCATGGCGGAAGGGAGCTCGGCCTGGGTTCGAACCTTGGAAATCCCGACCGACGAGCCGCCGTTTGCGGGTTTCACGAACAGCGGCAGGCCGAGCGCCGCGACGAGCCGCGCCTCCTCTTCGGGGCGATCCCGCAGCCAATCGCCGCGCCGCATCGAGCGCCACGGTCCGACAGGCAACCCCCTCTCCGCAAAGAGCGCCTTTGCGACCTGCTTGTCCATCCCGACGGCGGACCCTAGAACTCCCGCGCCAACACAGGGGATCCCGGCGAGATCGAGGAGCCCTTGAATGCGCCCGTCCTCCCCGCCCCACCCGTGGACGACGGAAAAAACGACGTCCAAGGGCACGCGCTGCGCCTCCGCTCCGGGAGTCGTTCTGAGGAGGCCTCCGAAGCCGGGATCGACGACCAAGCGTGAGCCGGCGCCCTCACCCGCCTCGACGCGCTTGGCGTCAGAACTCAGCACTTGAGCGGAGTCCGCGGGTGCGAGCCACCGTCCGTCCCTGCAAATGCCCACCGGCACCGTCTCGAATCGCTCGGGGTCGAGGGCGGAAGCGACGCCGCGCGCAGAAACCACCGAGACCTCGTGTTCCACCGAGGCCCCTCCGAACAGGAGTCCGACGCGAAGGCGCTCGCTCACGGCTTGGCGCGACCTTCCTTGCGCACGAGGCGCTCGACCTCCTGCTTGAACTCCGCGTCGAGGGCACCCGCCCTGGCGACGATGCGCCCGCTTCGATCGACGAGCACTTCGGCGGGAATCGTCGCGGCGCCGAATGCCGTTGCGACCTCACCTTTCGCGTCGAAGAGGAGCCGGCCGGGAAGCGGCCCCTGCGCGAGAAGCTCGCGAAGGCGGTCCTGGGTCTGGCGCGTCTGCACCGCGACGAGAAACAGCCGATACCCGTCGGGCTTCCAACGGTCATCGAGGTCGACGAGCTTGGGAATCTGGTCCATGCAGGGCCGGCACCACGTCGCGAGGAAGACGACGTGCATCGGCCCTTTCGAAGGGTCGAGCGAGACGGCGTCTCCCGTCGCAGGGTCGATCGCCGTCAGCGGAGGCGCCATCGGGATTGACGCCGGCTCCGCGGCGAGCGCGACGGGTGCCCGCAAGAGCATCAGGAGGGCGGCGGCCAAGACCGTGCGGCGGATCATGCGCGTCCTCCCGTGTGCATCCACAGATCGACGGCCTTCCACACGAACCAGACGCCGATGAGAAGCATCGCGACGCCGAACCCCTTCTTGATCCGATCCATCCAGGCACCGGCCTTGGGCAAACTCGTCAGGAGGCCCGAAAAGATGCCGAGCAACATCAAGAGCAGACCGAGCCCGAGTGCAAAAACGAAAAGGAGCGAGCCTCCCCAAACAACATTGCGAGTCTGCCCGACATACGCAAGGAGCAGCCCTAAGACGGGCGCGGTGCACGGCGCGGCGACGAACCCCGCGGCGACACCCATCAACGCCGCCCCGAGAAATCCTCCCCGGCGGGCGCCTTGCCCTTGCAAGTTCGTCATGAGCGCCGGAATCGTGAACACGTCGAGCATCCCGAGCCCAAGTCCCGCGATGACCAGGCCGACCCCGCCGAAGACCCACGGACTACGCGTGAACTCGCCGAAGATCTTCCCCATCAGGGCCGCGGCGATGCCGAGCGCCGCATAGACCATGGCCAGGCCGAGGACGTAGGTCACGGAAAGAGCGACCGCGCGCCGCCGGTTCCCCCCGGCTGCGCCCCCGATGTAGGTCACCGTCACGGGGATCATCGGGTAGACGCACGGCGTGAAACTCGTCAGCACGCCCGCGGCAAACACGACGAAGATCGCGCTCATCGGAAGAACATGCGCACCTGGCCATCGTCCGAGACCGCCTGGTTGATGTTGACGTAGGCGCCGGTGAAGCAGCCGCTCAGCGTCAGGCTCTCACCGTTGGC
>JAQBEH010000055.1:0-19784 GCA_032124015.1 Acidobacteriota bacterium | reverse complement strand
CGCAAGCAAGGCGCGTGACCGGAACGACCGACGGGTTGATCGGGTTGTTCGGCGGCGTGGCACCGACTTGTGGTTGACGTTTTGACGTTATGACGCTATATTCCGGGCATGGGAACCGCACGGCGAGCCACCGTTTACCTGGATTCAGAACTTCATCGCGCCCTCCGCGTGAAAGCGGCGGAGACTGAGCAGAGCATTTCGGATCTCGTGAACGACGCCGTTCGCCACAACCTCGCTGAGGACGCCGAGGACCTGGCCGCCTACAAGACGCGATCCAAGGAGACGGACCTCGATTTCGAGAAGGTGCTGAAGGATCTGAAGCGCCGTGGCAAGCTATAGACTGCTGATCAAGCCGTCGGCGGCCAAAGAACTCGAAGCACTGCCGTTGAAGGATCGCCGGCGAGTCGTGGCAAGAGTCCGGGAACTCGCGGCGATGCCCCGGCCGATGGGCGCAGAGAAACTGAGCGGGCACGACCTGTATCGGGTGCGTCAGGGCGATTATCGGATCGTCTACCAGATCATCGACCACGATCGCACCGTTTCCGTTTTCAAGATCGGACATCGTCGGGACGTGTACCGATAGTCTTGTCCGTCAACGTCCGAGCTCAGCCGCGCCGCGAAGCGGCGTCGGCTGGAGCGACGTGTTAGGCACTCAACCACTCGGATTAGTGAGGCGCAGGAGAAGCCGGATGGGCTGAGGCGTGGTCAACCACGTAGACCCACTTGCGATTCTCTTTCTTCGCTATCACGGAAAAGCGACCAGAAAGCGTAACAGGGCTGCCTCCGGCCTTTGGAGAGAGAGTGAGAGTGAAATCACCCCAGCCGACCGAGAGATTGCCAGAGGTCTTGTAGTGAGTGTTGGCGAAAGTGGCGCCAGTCACGATATTCGCATTCAGTAGACCTACGTAGGAATTGCGGATGGCCTCGCGACCCATAGCTTCAGGGGCGTCGGGGAGCCACATGACGGCGTCCTTGGAGTAGTTCGACATCACTGCATCAACATCGTTGGCGACCATCGCTTTGCGCCAAGCTTCATCCACTGCCTTGGCACCGATCGGAACCTCTGCAGACACCACCGATGACACCGCAGCGAAAAGCAGTGCCAGGGTCAGTAGGAAAGGGGAACGTAACAAAATGATCATATGGACCTCTCAAGTTCTAGATGTGTGCATCGTGGTTTCATGAGTGCCTAACTTGATTTCGACACAGCGCCAGGATATCTGGGATATCCCTCGCCGGGAATAAGAGTTCGCGAGTCAAGTTGTCGGTATCGTAGGTGCCTTCGCGACAACGGGTTGTCGCGGTGGCAGCCGCGGCGGCCGTCTTCATACGCTGCAGACGCTCGCAAGGTATCGGGATAAAAGTAGCGCGCCATGTTTATTCCCTTATCTGTCGAGGGGGCTTCGAACGCCGAGGCCGCCGCGGTTCAATACGTGGGTGTAGATCATGGTCGTGGTTACGTCGCTGTGGCCGAGGAGTTCCTGGATGGTTCGGATGTCGTGGCCGGCCTCGAGCAAGTGGGTGGCGAAGGAGTGTCTGAACGGGTGGCACGTCGCGGGCACGCTGATTCCGGCTCGTCGCACGGCGTCCTTCACGGCCCGCTGCAAGACCGATTCGTGCAGGTGGTGGCGGCGCGGTCGTCCGGTGTCGAGATCGACGTAGGGGCGTGACGCGGGGAACACCCACTGCCACGCCCACTCTCGATCGGCGTTGGGGTATTTGTGCGCGAGCGCGTAGGGGAGTTCGACGCGGCCGAGTCCCAGCTCGAGGTCTCGCCGGTGAACGAGTCGGACTCGGTCGATGTGTTGCTGCAAGGCTGCCGCAACCATGTCCGGCAGGACGGTCACGCGATCCTTGCCGCCTTTGCCCTGACGGACCGTGATCCGGCGCTGGTCGAAATCGACGTCTTTGATTCGTAGGCGCGCGCACTCCATCAGCCGCAGACCTGCGCCGTAGAGGAGCGCGGCCTGGATCCACACGACGCCACGCAGGTTGCCGAGGACGGCGTGCACCTGCTCTCGTGTCAGGACGACGGGGAGTCTCACGGTGTGTTTGGCGCGCACGATGTCATCGAGCCAATCGAGCTCTTGGCGGAGAACGTCCCGATAGAGGAACAAGATCGCGGCCAGCGCCTGGTTTTGCGTCGAGGCGCTGACTCGGCCCTTCACGGCCAAATACGAGAGGAATCGCGTGACCTCGATCTTGCCCATGTCACGGGGGTGACGCTTCCCGCTGAAGAAGATGAACCGTCGGATCCACCCGACATACGCCTTTTCGGTTCTGAAACTGAGGTGTCGGGCGCGAATGGCGGCATGGACCCGGTCAAGCAGCAGGGGTGGTCGGGGAGCCGACTCGTCGTTGGTTGCGCGGTCATTTCGTTTTCCCTCTCTTGTGAAGAAGGAGGCTGCGTCGACTCTACGTCGGCCCTGCGGTGAGCGTCAATCCCTGAGCCCGCACGCCTACCAGCTCTCGAACTCCCGCGTCAGCTTCACACCGAACTTTTCGAAGACCTTGTGCTCGATCAACTCGACGAGGGCGAGCGCGTCCTTCGCGGTGCCGCCGCCGAGGTTGACGAAAAAGTTCGCGTGTTTTTCTGAGACCTGGATCCCGCCGATCCGGCGGCCCTTCAGGCCGGCGGCTTCGATCAGCCGTCCCGCGAAGTCACCCTCGGGTTTCAAGAAGACCGAGCCACACGAGGGGAGCTCCGCCGGCTGGTTGGCCTTGCGGCTTTCCGAAAATTGCAGGAGGCGGTCCTTCACCGCCGCCGGGTCGTCCGGCGTCAGGGCGAGTTCCGCCGAGAGCACGACGCCTCGGCGTCCCCGGAACACGCTCCGGCGGTAGCCGAAGTGACAGGAGTCGTGGCGATAGTCCAGGACCAACCCGTCGTCTTCGAGATAGGTGACACTCCTGACGACGTTTCCGATTTCGAATTGGTGCCATCCGGCATTCATGACGATCGCACCGCCGACGCAGCCGGGGATCCCCGCGCCGAATTCGATCCCGGCGAGGCCGCGTTCGGCGGCGGCGTTGGCCAAGGCGGGAAAAGACGCCCCGGCGCCGGCGACGAGCGTTGAGCCCGCGATGTCGATGCCGTCCAGGACCTTGCGGATGCGCAACACCAGCCCGCGGATGCCTCGATCGTCGACGAGCAAGTTCGAGCCGTTTCCAAGGACCCGCCAGGCCAGCTCACGCCCGTTGGCCCAGGCGACCGCACAGCTCACGTCGTCGACGTCTATCGGGTTGGCGAGCAGTTCCGCCGGTCCGCCGATGCGCCACGTCGTCATCGGACCGAGCGGGGCTTCGGCCTGGATTTCGCCTCGAAATCCCACGCCGCGAAGATCGTCCTTCAGCGCGATCGTCATTGCGTGGAACTCTAGCAGGTGGAAGCGGTCTCATCCTCGGGAGGAAGGGTATGGTCTTCCAGGCGGTTCGTGGCATCCTGCGCGCGATGGACGAGGAACCGGAACTCGTGCGGAAGGCGATGGGGGGCGACCGGCGGGCCTTCGACCGGTTGGTCGAGTTCCACCTGCCGCAAGTGTGGGCGACGGTCTGGCGGGTGCTGCGGCATCGCGAGGACACGGAAGATGTCGTCCAGGAAGTTTTCGTGACCGCGCATCGCGCGCTTCCCGGCTTCCGGGGCGACGCGAAGCTTTCGACCTGGCTCCACCGCATCGCCGTGACGCGCGCGTTGAACCACGTCGACAAGGCCGAAGAGAAGCTGCGCCGGGCGTCGGACCCGATCGACCTCGAAGCCGTGGATGGGCCCCGGGCGATCGGAACGCCGCTTGGCGCTTTGGAGGCCAAGGAACTGATGCGGCGTCTCGCCGATTGCCTTGCCAATCTCCCGGTCGCGTGGCGCGCGGTGCTCGCCCTGCGTGACGCGGAGGAAAACACCTACGAGCACATCGCCGAGACGCTGCACATCGAGCTGGGGACCGTGCGTTCCCGTCTCGCCCGTGCGCGCGCATCGCTCAAAGCCTGCGTCGAGGGGAGGGCGGCATGACCGACGGGGCGAACGGCCATCCTCGCGAGGGGCTCTCCGAGTACCTGGACGATCATCTTGGCGTCGAGGAGCGAACGGCGATCGACCGTCACCTCGCCTCGTGCGAGGACTGCCGTGCCGAGCTTGCGGCCATGCGCCGCCTCGCGACGGCGGTCGCCGACGAGGAGGTGCCGCCCGTTCCGTCCGATCTCGCGGCGCGGATCGGCCGGAGCGTGGATGCGGCGACGGTCGTGCGGTTCAAGAGGCGCCGCTTCGTCGTTCCGGTGTCCATCGCAGCAACGCTCGGGGCGATCGGACTCCTTGTCGCGCTCCAATGGCGCGACGGACGGCTCGGCGTGCCCGCCACGCCCGAGCCCAAAGAGCGAGACCGGGCGTTCGATGAGTCCAAGAGCGTCGATGTCCCGGTGGCTGCACCGCCGGAGCGACAAGAGAAGGAAGTCGCCGCGCCTGCACTCGAAGATCTGGCCAAGCAGAAAAAAGATGAGGACGTACCAGGCGGCGTCGTGGGCGGTGTCTTGGGTGGTGTCGCCAGTGGCGGAGCCGCAAAATCCGCGAATGACGAACGCGGTCGCTCGAAGATCATGAATGAAGCGGACGACGTCACGGCACGGCAGCTTGCGCCCTCCTCAGCGCCGGCCCCGGCGGCCAAGTCCGCGGCTGTGCCGTCGTGCTTGGATCGATGGTCCGACTCGGGTGTCAGCGGCAGCTTGGAGGTGACGGACGTCGACGCGGCGGAGCGGCAGCTCGGCCGGGTTGCTCACGCGGTTTCCGGCATCGGCCTTTGGCGGGGTGTTGCCGATGGCCGCCCGTACGTGGTCGTCGTTCCTCGCGACCGATTCGAAGAGGTCTTCTACGCCCTCCGCGCTCGCGGCGTGTCGGGTCTGGAAGAGCCGCCGACGCTGGCCGAGGGGACAGACTGCACGGGGATCTCGATCTGGCTTACGCTCGTCGCCGAGCCGACCCCTCCGGCGCCGCGTTAGCGCCAGAGCGTCGTTTTTCGCCTCATTTTCGTCGATTTCGTGGGGTCCAGGAGCCCGGCCAGCGCTGCGATCGCGTCTCCTGGGCCATCCTACGAAGCCGTTTTCGGCCCAGAAGGCCTTTTGGAGCCCCAAAAACGCCTCTCCTGATCAAAAAAGCTCTGATTTTAGGAACTTTGCCCGACTCCGACCCTTTCGGCGATCGCGGCTACGGCCTGAGCTTCGCCACGGCCTCATCGGCCTCGACGATCCAGAACGGTGCGTCGGGGTCCGAGGCGTCGCGCAACGCCGCCGCGAGCGCCTTGCCTTTGATGTAGGCCTCGCGCGCGCCGTTCCGATCCTTGTTCGCCGCCAGGGCCTCAGCTAGGGCAAAAGCATTCGGAGGGTAGTCCGGCCGCAGCGCGACCGCCTGCTTCGCGTGCTCGAGCCCCGCTTCGACATCGCCGGGGCCCAGGGGCCAGGCCGGCGCGCGGAGGAGGACGAGGGCCATGACCCGGTCAGGTCCCGCCTCGTCGTACGTCGGATCGTTCTTGACGGCGAACTGGAGCGCCGGGACCATCGTCTTGAGGCCGTCATCGGCGGTCAGGCGAACTTCGCGGGCCTGAAGTCCCACCGCCAGGGCGAGCCAATACTCACAGGCGGCAAGCTCGGGCTCCCGGCGCGTGCACCACTGCGCGGTCTGAACGGCCGAAACCGCCATCTCCGCGCGACGCCGGGCTTCGGGTTCGTGCTCGGTGAGCCAGGCTTTCGTGCGGACGGCGCCGATCAGTCCGAGCACGTCTTTTTCATCGAGTTCGGCGGCTTTGAGGTAGAGAGACTCCGCCTCGCTGACCGCGGCGACGTCGGGACGCTTCGCCCAACGCAGATCGGCCTCGCGCAAGAGAGAGGCCGGATCGGGCGGGGTGACCGGCGAGGGCTTCGAAGCGAGGGAGGCCACCGACGGGGGTTCGCGCAGGGCGGGGGAGCATCCCGCGGCGAGGGCGGCCAGAAGAACGAGAGCGAGTCGCCTCACCGGGCGGTGGTTTTCGTGCTGGGCGCGTATGCCGTGCGCGCGGCGTCGAGGGCCTTGGCGTCTTTCGGAACGAATTTCGCCAGGCGCACGGCCTCGAGCGCCGACAGCCCCTCCGGCGTTTCGTTCATCTTGAGGAGGCCGGTGACGAGTTGCTTCGTCGCCGTCGCTCCGAGTGAAGTACCCACCGTGCAGACCACGATTCCGGGAACCGGAGGCGAGGTGGCCACGACCTCGAGCTCGTCGGCGAAGGGAAGCGTCGGCAGCGACGCGGCCTGGGGGGCATCGAGCAGCGCCACGACGTTGTCGCCGTTGGCCGCTTTTCTCAGGGCCGAGAGGATCTGCCCGCTCGCGGTGAACGTCACATCGGCGGGGAGCTTCCCCCACTTCTCGAGGGCGACGTTTCGGATGAACTCCGGCGCGTAGGCGGCCAGGCTGACCACGGTGAAGCCTGAAAGCGAGGAGGCCGAGGTCACGCGCCCCTTCTTGGCGACGAGGGTCCAGGACACCAAGGGCTGGCCGTCCTTTTCGACAGCCTGCGCGCACGCCGTCAGCTTCAGGTCGCTCGCGTGGGCGAGATAAAACGGCAGCGGCACCATCGCGAAGCTCGGCGCTTTGGACTTCAATCGCTCGATCCCCGCGTTTTCGGTTTCGTAGTATTCCGCGGTCAAGCGTGAGGGGGCCCAGCCCGTCGCCTTCGACACGGCCCCCGCGAGCACGTCCATGCTAGGCTGCGCTTCCTTCGTCGTTCCCGGATAGCCGGGGGCGCAAATCACGAGTGTCACCGGCGTGGGTGCGGTGGCGACCGCGACGGCGGAAGCCAGAAAAATCGCGGGGAGTATCGAGGTTCTCTTCCACATGGTCACTCCCCATTATGCATCGAGACCCGGCTCTTCGTCCTCCCCGAGGGCGCGTCTCGCGCGCGCGATCGTCGATCATCCGTGGATCATCCTGGCGTTTTGGCTCGTTCTCGCTCCCGGGGCGGCCTACTTCGCGCTGTCCGTCAAGAGCGACAACTCCCTGGACCGCCTGATCGTCGCGGGGGACCAGGACTACAAGCAAACGCGTGCGTTCCAAAAGATCTTCCCGGAAGGGAAGTACATCGTGCTGCTCGCGGAGGCCGACGACCCGTTCGCCCCCGCGGCCCTTGCGCGTGTCGAGTCTCTCGAAAAGGCGCTACGCGAGATCCCGAAGGTCAAACCTCTTTCGGCGCTCACGATCTACCGGCAGTTGCATTCCGATTTCGCCGCGACCGAGGAGCAGGCCCTGGCGTTCAAGGCGTTCGCAACGGGAACGACCCTCTTTAAGAAGCAAGGCCTAGTCGGAGACGGCGTACTCGGCATCCCGATGGAGCTTGAAGTCGCCGACCGCGACGAATTGCAAGACGTGCTGCGCGCGGTCGATGCCGTCGTGGGGCCTTTCGCGGCGGCGCCCGCCCCGCTTTCGGCGGTGCGAAAAATCGGAGGTCCGTACGTCGACCGCTATCTCTCTGAAGAGACGCAGCATTCCACGCTCCTCTACATGCCCCTTTTCGGCCTGTTCATCGTCTTGTTGAACCTCTTCCTCTACCGATCGTTCCGGACGTTGTTCGCGTTCCTGCTCACCATTGCCGTGACCGTGCTGTTCACCGAGGCGTTCGCCGGGGTGATGGGCTTCGTCTCGACGATCGTCTCCTCGCTGGTGCCCTTGACCGTGCTCATCACGTGCACGTCGACGCTGGTCTATCTCCATTCCCTCTACGTCGCCTGTCCTTCCGGGGAGGACATCCGCGAGCACCAGATCTTCACCTTGTGCAACAAGTTCCTTCCGTGCACCGCTTCGATCTTCGCCGCCGCGGTGGGATTCGCCGCGCTGGCCGTGTCCGGCATCCGGCCGATCCGCGAGATGGGTTTCTGGGTCGCCGCCGGCATGGTCGTGACCTGGTTCACTTGTTTCACGCTGTTCCCCGCCTTGCAGCGCCTGTTCCGCACACCCCCGCATTCCGAGCGCAAGACCGCGGGCGCGTGGTGGCCGCGAATCGTGGATCGCCTGCCGGCGTTTAGCTACCGTTGGCGATGGGTCCTCGTGCCGGGATCGATCGCTCTCATGTTCGTCGGTCTCGGCGCGCTGCTCGGGATTCCGCGGCTCATCGAGCCGATGCGCCTAGAAACCGATTCGCTCGACTACATCAACCACAAGCTGCCGCTCTACCAGGACACGCGCCGCTTCGAGGCGACGATGTCCGGCCTCACGGTGACCGAAGCCTGGATTCACGTTCCCAACGGCGGTGCGCTCGAGCCCGGCGTTCTTCGCGGGCTGCATCGCTTCGGAGCGAAGCTCGAGGCCGACCGGCGCGTCGGTTCGGTCATGGGGCCGACGACCCTCATGCAGTGGGTCCGCTACGTCCAGGGGCAGGGCGATCAACTCCCGGACGACCCCGCGTCGTGGGACAAGCTCGCCGGCGATTTCGAGCAGCTGGTCTTTTCGCGCCCGGAATTTCGCGGGTCCATCGACATCGCGACGTTGTCGAACGCGCGCATTCGCGTGATCACGCGGCCGGGCTTCGACGGATACGCCGGACTCAAGAGTTTTCTCGCCGACGCGTGGGCCGAGGCGCAGCGCCACGACCCGGCCTTGGCCCCCTGCACGATGACCGTCGTCGGCGAGGGCGTCTTGCAGGCCAAGATCGCGCACTACCTCGTCCCGACGTTGACCGAGAGCTTCGCCATCACCGCCGCGGTCATTTTTCTCGCGTTTCTCGTCGTGTTCCGGTCGCCCTCCGCGCGGTTGATGGCGATGATCCCGTCGGTATTCGCGATCCTCGTCATGTTCCTCGTGATGCGGCTGACCGGGATTGCGCTCAACGTGGCGACGATCCTGATCGCCTCAACCGTCCTTGGCGCGTCCGAAAACGATCAGATCCATTTCTTCTACCACTTCCAGGAAGGCCGGCGTTTCGGCGGAACGGAAGTGGCGTTGCGCCACGCGCTCCTCGTCTCCGGACGCGCCATCGTCTTCGCGACGATCATCAACGCTGGCGGGTTCCTGGCGCTGGCGCTCTCGCCGCTCCCCCCGATGCGGCAGTTCGGCGTCGTGTCGGCGTGCGCGTTCCTGCTGTCGATGATCGCGGACTTCACAGCTCTTCCGGCGAGTCTCTGGCTTGTCTCCGGCGACAAGCCCGGCCAGGACTCCGCGCTCGGCACTTAGCCAAGGAAAGGGGACACTCCCCTTTCCTTGGCTACATCGAGATTTCGGGGCCGGCGCCCTCGGCCTCGGCGGCGCGTCGGGCGTCCCACCAGAGGAAGACGCCAAGCGCGACGAACACCGCGAGGCCGATCCAGTTTCCGGCGGAGCCGTCGTTTCCGAAATCGTAGGCCATCGGTTTTTTGAACCAGTCGAAGCCGAAGCGGATCATCCCGTCCGCCACGCCCGCGATCGCGCCCCCAGCGATGAACCCCGATGCGATCAACGTGCCGCGGCTTCCGCGCGCGCGCGCCAGCATCGGGTTGCTCGCGGGACGCCTGACGAACCACGCGACGATCGCGCCGGCCAAAATCGGCGTGTTGAGTTCGATCGGAAGGTACATGCCCAGCGCAAACGCGAGGGCCGAGATGCCGAGCAGCTGGACGATGACGGCGATGACCGCTCCGATGCCGTACAGGAACCAGGGGGCGTTACCCGATTGCATGACCGAGGAGATCACCGCGGCCATCGCGTTGGCCTGCGGCGCCGCCACCGGGTTCGGGTGCTCGGGCGAGGGCGAATAGCCGTAGACCTTGGCGAAGACGAACATGATCGCGGTGACCGTGACGGCGGCGACCACCGACCCCGCGATCAGGGTAAGCTCGATCCGTCGGGGCGTGGCGCCCGTCCAGTAGCCGACCTTCAGCAGGGTGACCATCGATCCCGTCATCGAAAGGGCAGTGCAAACGACGCCTCCGATCAGGAGGACCGAGAGCATTCCGGAGGAGCCGGTGAGCCCGAGGGCCGACAAGACGCCGGCGGAGATGATCAGGGTCGTCAGTGTCATCCCGGAGATCGGCGTCGTCGAGATCATGGCGATCGCCCAAGCGGAGACGGCGGCGAACAGGAACGTGATGCCGAGCGTCAGCACGAGGGACATCGCCGAGATCGCCGTCGGGTTCGCCGTGTCGGCCAGGACGGCGAAGCGGAAGTACAAGAATAGGGCGAGCGCCACGGCCGCGGTCCCGGCGACGACGGCCCCGATCGAAAGATCGTGGTCCGTCCGCACCGAGGCCTCGCCGCCTCGGCCGGCCCTCTTGATCTCGCCGAACACACGGGACACCGCCTGGACGATGACGGGGGACATCTTGAGGACGGACAGGACCCCAGCCGCGAAGATGGCGCCGATCCCGATGTAGCGGACGTACTGCGAAAAGATCGCCTCGGCGTCGAGGCCCGCGACCGGTGGCCGCCCGGGAAACAGCGGTCCAGGGATCATCCCCCCGACCGCTCCGATCAGCGGCACGAAGACGTAGTACGAGAGGAACGAGCCCGCCGCGATGATCGTCGCGTACTTCAATCCGACGATGTAGCCGAGACCCAGGACGGCGGCCGAAGTGTTGAGGACGAAGATCGCCTTGAGGTCGTCGGTCAGCTTGTGGAGCGACGGGATCAAGACCGTCGTGAACGTGTCCCGCCAGGTCTTGAAGTGCAGCGCGAGAAAATCGACCGTGAAGCCGACGGCCATCGAGCTCAAAAGCACCAGGGCCTGACGCCCGCCGCGAGAGCCTGCGACCAGGATCTCGGTCGTCGCCGTCGCCTCCGGGAAGGGGAGCTTGCCGTGCATCTCGGCGACGAAGTAGCGTCGGAACGGAATGAGGAAGAGGACGCCCAGGATGGCTCCGAGCAGCGGCACGAGGAAGATCTGTCCGAAGCTCGACTGCTTTTCGAGGCCCAGGATGAAAATCGCCGGCATCGTGAAGGTCGACCCGCCAACGACGATTCCGGCGCAGGCCCCGAGCGTCACGATGTTGACGTTCTCGAGGAGCGTGGACTTGCGCTTCGCGATGGCGGAGTAGCCTATCGCGAGGATCGCGATCGGGATGGCGGATTCGATCCCCTGCCCGAGTTTCAGCGCGAGGTACGCCGCGGCCGCCGAGAAAATGGCCGTCATGACCAGGCCGAACACGATCGAGCGCGCCGTGATCTCCGGGACCTTGGCATCCGCGGGGACGATCGGTTGGTATCGCTCGCCTTCGGCCAACTCGCGATAGGCGTTGTCGGGGAGGCCGCCTTCAGTCTCGAGGTTGCTCATGGGGCGGGATATTGCTTCAGGCCAGGTCGAACAGCAAGACCTCCGACTCCGACGCGCCGCGAATCGTGATCGCCGCCTCGCCCTCGATCGCGGCCCCGTCCCCTTCGTCCAGCCGCTGCCCGTTGACGACGACGGCCCCTCGCGCCACCTGAAGCCAGGCGCTCCGCCCGGCCGCGGTGAGGTGCTCGATCGCTTCGCCCTCGCCCAGGATCGAGGCGTAGATCGCGACGTCCTGATGGAAGACGATCGAGCCGAGCTTTCCGTCGCGCGAGCCGATCAGCTTCAGCCGTCCGCGCTTGTCGGCGTCGTCGAAGGCCCGCTGCTCGTACGACGGTCGCAGCCCCCTCCGCTCGGGGACGATCCACACCTGCAGGAACCGCACGGGTTCGGTCGGGGACGGATTGAACTCGCTGTGGAGGATGCCGGTCCCGGCGCTCATCTTCTGGACCTCGCCGGCGCCGGTGGTCGCGCTCGTGCCGAGCGAGTCCTCGTGCGTGAGTTGACCCGCCAGGACGTAGCTGAAGATCTCCATATCGCGGTGGGGGTGCCGGCCGAAACCGGCACCTCCCAACACGCGGTCGTCGTTGATGACGCGCAGCGACCGGAAGCCCATGTGCTCCGGGTCGTGGTACTCCCCGAACGAAAACGTGTGTCGGCTGTCGAGCCAGCCGAGACTGCTCACCCCACGTTCGGCCGCCGGCCTGCGCGTGATCATCGCCTTACTTCTCGGGAGCGGCCGGCGGAAGCGTCGCCTCGATGTCGAGTATGATCGCGACGGTGTCGCTGACGACCACGCCGCCGCCGTCCATATCCGAGTTCCACTTCACGCCGAAGTCCTGCCGGTTGATCTTCCCGGTCGCCGAGGTGGCCACGCGTGAGTCTCCGCGTTTTCCCTTGATGATTTTCGATGGCGCCGCCACGTCGAGGGTGACCTCTTTGGTCACGCCGTGCATCGTCAGTTCGCCGACGAGCTTGAACGCGCCGTCGGTTCCGGGAACGACCTTCGTGGACTTGAAGGTGAGCGTCGTGTACTTGGCGACGTCGAAGAAATCGGGGCCCTTGAGGTGCCCGTCGCGCTTTTCGTTGTTCGTGCTGATGGTGGTCGCATCGATCGTCGCGTCGACCTTGATCGATGCGACGGACTTGCCATCGTAGTCCACCGTGCCGGACATCGAGCCGAACGCGCCCCGCACGGTCGAGATCATGAAGTGCGTGACCGAAAACTGCGCGCTCGAATGCGCGCCGTCGATCTTCCAAACCTCGGCAGCGGCCGGGGCCACCGCTACGATCGCCGCAAAAACAAGAGCTGAAACGGAACGGATGAAACGGTTCATTCGGGACTCCTCCAGAAAATGGGAAATGAGCGAACCCACCCATTGTGACGCGGAGGAGGCGATCCCGCGAGTCCCGGACGTTTTAGGTCAGGAAATCCGGAGGACGATTTTCCCGAAGTTCTCGTTCCGTTCCATCGCTGCGTGTGCGCTCGCGGCGTCCTCGAAGGGGACCACGCGGTCGATGACCGGGTGCAGGCTCCCGGAGGCGAGCAGCGGCAGCATCGTGTGGGCGAAAGACTGCACGAGTTCGATCTTCTCCTCGATCGGTCGCGAACGCAGGACGGTCCCGATCACGGTCAGGCGCTTGCGCAGGATCGCGCCGAGATCCGCCTCGACCTTGGCCCCGCCCATCGTCCCGACGAGCACGAGCCGGCCGCGCACGGCCAGAACCGCGAGGTTCAACGCGAACGTCGACGCGCCGAGGAGGTCGATCACGAGGGAGACCCCATCGCCGCCTGCCGCCATCCGGATCGCCTCCGCGACGTTTGGCGCCTCGGGGTCGAGGACGCGATGAACACCCATCGCTTCGAGCCGGCGGCGCTTGTCGGCCGACCGCGACAAAGCGAGGACACGCGCTCCCGCAACCGTCGCGATGGCCGCGGCCGCGGTGCCCACGCCCGAGCCCGCCGCGTGCAGGAGCACCGCCTCGCCCGGCCTCAAGCCGCCCCTCAGAAACAGCGCGTCGTAGGCGGTCAGGAACGCCTCCGGAACCGCTGCGGCATCTTCGAAGCTCATTCCGGGAGGAACCCGCAGGCAGAGCCGCTCGTGAAGGATCAGCTTTTCGGCGTGCCCGCCGCCGCCGACGATGCCCATCACGCGGTCTCCGGGCTGAAGCGTCGTGACCAGCTCGCCGCACGCTTCAACCTCACCGGAGAACTCCAGCCCCGGGATGTCGGGCGGAACTCCCGGCGGCGCAGGGTAGAGCCCGCGCCGCTGCAGCACGTCGGCGCGATTGAGCGCCGAGGCGCGTACCCGGACCAGAACCTCGTCCGGACCGGCGACGGGAGTGGCCACCGTTCGGAGTTCCAGGACTTCCGGGCCGCCGGGTCGCGAAATCGTGACCGCGCGCATCAACCCCTCACCGTTCCGGCCGGCCGGCGCACCGCTTCGAGTAGAACCCACGCCGGAGATGCCGAGCGCGACACGGCGCGATCGCGCACGCTGAATCCGGCAGCGATCAGCGCGTTACGAAGGTCTCCCGCCCGCCGGTAGTGGGTGCCGTTCCGGGGGTGTCCCGGTACGAGCATCTGGACGGCGTCCACGACTGCCGCCCAGATGAAGCGCCACCCTCCCGCCGCGTCTTTTTCGCGGACGAACACGCGGGCGCCCGGCGGAAGCGCCCGCGCTAGCCGTCGCAGCAAGGCGTCTTGCGAGGTGAACGGCAGGAAGCGCAACACGTCGTTGACCACGACGACGTCGGCGGCGGGGGGATCGAAATCGCGCAGGTCGAACGTCTGCACCACGCACCCCGGGACGTCTTCCAGGGCCTGACGCGCCGTGCGGACGTAACGATCGCAGCGGTCCACGCCGAGGTACCACCGGGGGTCGGACGCGCGGGTGAACAGCCCCACGAGGACGCCGACCAGACCGCGCCCGCACCCGAGGTCCAAAATGCGCGCCCCCGAGCCCAGGACATCTTCCTCGATGAGGAAGGGGTACATCGGGTCGTTCAGCAGCCGGGCGCGGGCGGCCTCGGCGTCCCGGATCGAAACGTCCACGTAGCGCACGACGATCGCGTCCACGATCCCGCGGTAGGTCGCGTGATGCCCGCCGGCGGCCGCCACGATCCATGCCGCAACGCCAAGCACGGCACCCAGCGCGATCCCGAAAACGACGCTTCCCAGCATGAGGTCCGTGAAGATTCCCAGGACACCCACGGTTTCGACTTTGGCGAGCGTCACCGGCAGCCAGATGCCATGGAGGATCCGGTGCCCGATCTGGACCTCGGCGAAGAGCATCGGCCCCGCCGTCAGGGGGTTCCCGATGTACGCCGAGGCGTAAACGATCGCCCGGTTCAATCGGAACAGGGTTGCGAGCAGGACCGCCATCGGGAGGTGGACCCCCCAAAGCGGTGAGCAACCCACGAAAACGCCGATCCCGACCCCCAGCCCGACCTTGGCCGGCGTCCGGTGCTCGGTCCGCAGTGTCATGTAGAGGCGCCGCAGCCAGGTCCGGCGCGATCCCACCCCGACCGGCGCCTCCGCCCGGACGTCGCCGGGGTCGAAATCCGGCTGCGAGGGATCGGTATCCGGTGCGCTCATCCGTCTCCCATCGCCCTCGAACAGGATTGTAACCGATCAGTTGTGGCAGAATGCCCGAGGCACGGGTAGATATCTTAGGTCCGAACGAGGCCGCCACCGAACATCTTCGTCGGCTGGCGTGTCGCTGTCGGACCCGGCGAGGGTTACGTGACCGAAGAGTCGCTACCGAACGAAACCGAAAGCGAAGCCGCACCGCCGCCGCCCGAAGAGGTCGCGCCGCCCGAAGTGGTTGCGCCGCCCGATGGCGAGCCCGTCGCCCCTCCCGTCGAGCCCGTCGCCAAACCGACGCCTCCCCGGAAGCCGCGCGACCCCGCGGTCATTCGAGCCTTCAGAGCGGGCCATCCCATTGATGGGCTGATTGAAAAAGTGATCAAAGGCGGATTCGAGGTGCGCGTCGGGCGTTGCCGCGGGTTCTGCCCGCACTCGCAGATGGACGTTCACCGTGTCGAGAATCCCGAAGAGCACGTTGGAAAAACCTACGCGTTCAAGATTCTTCAACTGCGGCGCGGGGGTGAAGACGTCGTGCTCTCGCGCCGCGAGATTCTCGAGGCCGAGCACACCGACGAGATGAAGGCCGTCCGCGCGACGTTGATCGAAGGGTCCGTGATGACCGGCCGTGTCGCGCGACTCACGGAGTTCGGCGCGTTCGTCGATCTGGGTGCGGGCGTCACCGGTTTGGTTCACCTGACCGAGCTCGCGCACGGCCGGGTCGTGCGCGCTTCGGACATCGTCTCGGTCGGCGACCGTGTTCCGGTGAAGATCACCCGGCTCGACGAGGCCAGCGGAAAAATCTCGCTGTCGGTCAAGCAGGTCGTGACCGACCCGTGGGAGTCGGTGCCCACGTCGTTTCTCGTAGGAAAGGCCTATCCGGGGAAGATCAAGCGCTTTGCCGATTTCGGCGCGTTCGTCGAACTCCGGCGAGAGATCGAAGCGTTAGCGCCGGCGCGCGAGTTCCCGCCGAGCACCGGCGGTTGGCGCGACGGTCTCGTGGTCGATACGACGCAAGACTGGGTTGTCATCGCCATCGACGCCGCGCGTCGCCGGATCACCGTCGTTCCCGCGTTTCCCGGATGGGAAGCGTTGCTCCACGCGAAGTTTGAGCCCGGATCCCACGTCACGGGCAAGGTGCTCAAGGCCGAGGCGTTCGGCCTGTTCGTGTGGCTTGGGCCCGGGCGGGTCGGCATGGTGCCCCGGGTGTGGAGCGGCTCGGGCGACGGGCCGGGGTTCGAGCAGCGCTTCCCCCAGGGCTCGGAAATCGCCGTTGAGGTCGTGGACGTTGCGGAAGGAGGCAACCGCATTCGCCTCTCCGTGGTCGGCGTTGATCGCGAGGCCGCCGAGGCCGCGCGTGCCGCGTCGCTCCGGCCGCGACCGGCTCCGGCCGACCGTAGACCCCCTCCCGAGCGGAAGCAGCGCCGCGAAGAGGCGCCGCGCCCGATGCAGGCCCCCGAGGCCGGGAGCGGATTTGGAAGCCAGATGGGAGAGGCTCTTCGGGCGGCGTTGAAGCGGGACGCGTAGCGTGTCCTAAACCGCCGCCGCGATGCCCCCGAAGCGGCGCCCGCGCCGCGCGAATTCCGCAAGCGCCCCGATGAGATCCTCGCGGGCGAAATCAGGCCAGGGCACGGTCAGGAAGACCAGCTCGGCGTAGGCGGCCTCCCACAGCAGGAAGTCCGAGAGGCGTTGCTCGCCTCCGGTGCGGATCAAAAGATCGACGTCGGGCATGGACAGGATCCGTCCGAGGTCTTCGCGGGGCGCGTTCGATCGGTGGGGCATGCGCCGCGCCGCCCGGGCGATCGCCTCCCGCGACGAGTAATCGACGGCGATGCGAAGGTGAAGGTCCCGGCCGGAGGCCGTCGCGGCTTCCGCGGCTTCGATCGCCAGGGTCAGAGACTTGGGCAGGCGATCCCTCCGTCCGATCGCCGTGAGGCGGATGCCCCGTTCCCGAAGGTGCTCCGTCTCGTCCGCGAGGTAGGTGTGCAGCAGCGCGAACAGGGCGTTCACCTCGGGCCGCGGCCGCTGCCAGTTGTCCGACGAGAAAGCGTAGAGCGTGAGATGGCTCAGCCCGAACTCCCGCGTCGCCTCGACCGTGCGCCTCACGGCGACGGCCCCCTCGCGGTGTCCCGCCGTGCGAGAACGGCCGCGCGCCTCGGCCCAGCGGCCGTTGCCGTCCAGGATGATGGCAGTGTGATTCGGCCGGGGGGTGTCCATCAGGCCTTCCGGGTCGCATGGATCAAGGCTTCCATGTGGGTGAGGTACTTCTCGAGCGCCCTGCGCCCCGAGGCTGCCAGCCGGTATTCGGTGCGAGGCACGCGGCCGTCGAACCCCTTCGTGCAGAGGATGTATCCGGCGTCTTCCAGCTTGCGGGCGTGCACGCTCAGGTTGCCGTCCGTTGCGGACAGGAGATCCTTGAGCTCGGCAAAGGTCATCGCCTCATTCACGGCGAGCGCGCTGACGATCGCCAGGCGGACGCGCTCGTGGATGATCCGGTCGAGCTCTTGAACCTCGAGCTTCGCCGGCGCGGTCCGAACCGGGCCCGAGGGGCGGCGCGTTCGCGCTCCTGTTGAGGACGCTTCGTTTTTCCTAGCCACCGTGTTTCCTCGCGATGATGACGCCGAAGACGACGTGAAGTCCGCCGAACCCGGCGGCCATGAGAACGTTTCCGTAGGCTGGCGCCACGACGAGCGTGAGGACGCCCAGCGCCATGAACAAGACCCCCATCACGGGCACGATGCGCACCGACAGCGCGCCTGCTGCCGTCACGGCGGTTCCGTAGAGGAGGATCCACGTCCCCGGGAGAAGCGAGCCGAGGCCGTGCGCCGCGAGCGTGAAAGTCAAAATGGCGCCCGCGACGAGGGAAGGGGTAAAGGCGAGGGCGAACTTCCGCGCGGGGCCGGAGGCGAGCGAAATCGCCAGGCGCCTGGCCTTCCTCACGATCGAGACTATCGAGATCCCGGCAGCGAGACAGCCCTCGACGATCCACGTGGTGAGCCATTGGTCGCCGGTCGAGGTTGCGGTCGCGATCCCTGCCGCGATGAGCGCGGTCAGCCCGATCGCGACCATGCCGTAGCCCGGGACGGCGGTGAACGACCCCGCCCGTTCCATCGCGTCTCGGATGACGCGCACGCTTTCGAGCGCATGGTCGTGCAGGGGAGTCGGCTCGGCGGGCGCGCGCTCGAATCGGGGAAGCGGAGTCATGACGCCGGGACATTACGGTCGAGGGCAGAAGTTGTCAAGTTCTTTGTGCCACAAAGTATAGTGCTTGCGGTGCGGGTCACGACCGGCTGCTACCATTTCGTCTTCGCTCGGGAACCATCGGGAGGAACCCCATGACCACCGCCACCTGGAACGAAACTCTGGATGCTTTGGGCGTGTTGCCCACGAGCCGCGGCGCCTCCGTCGGGACCTGGCTCGAAACGCGCGGCGCCGAACTGGTCTCTCGCAATCCGTCGACCGGCGAGCCCTTGGGGCGCGTGCTCCAGGCGGAAGCCGCCGACTACGAGGCGGTCGTTCGCCAAGCACAAGAGGCGTTTTCGACGTGGCGCATGGTTCCCGCACCGCAGCGCGGCGAGGTCGTCCGGCAGCTGGGCGAGGAACTGCGCACGCACAAAGAGGCCCTCGGGCGGCTCGTCTCGCTCGAGGCCGGGAAGATCCTGTCGGAGGGCTTGGGCGAAGTGCAGGAGATGATCGACATCTGCGACTTTGCGGTCGGGCTCTCTCGCCAGCTGTACGGTTTGGCGATGCACTCCGAGCGGCCGCAGCACCGGATGTACGAACAGTGGCATCCGTTGGGACCGATTGGCATCGTGTCGGCTTTCAATTTTCCCGTCGCCGTGTGGGCGTGGAACGCGGCAATCGCGGCGGTTTGCGGCGACACGATGGTCTGGAAGCCGTCGTCGAAGACGCCGCTGACGGCGGTCGCCGTGCAGAACATCGCGAACCGCGTGATGGAGCGGAACGGATGCCCCGGCGTTTTCAACCTCGTCATCGGGCGCGGCGCGGACGTGGGGGAGCGCATGCTCGCCGACAAGCGGATTCCGTTGGTCTCGGCGACGGGCTCGTGCCGCATGGGCCGCCGCATCGCCGTCGTCGTCGGGGAACGGCTCGGCCGCACGCTGCTCGAGCTCGGCGGCAACAACGCGATCATCGTCATGAACGACGCCAACCCGAACCTCGCCATGCGCGCCGTGCTGTTCGGTGCGGTCGGCACGGCGGGTCAGCGCTGTACGACGACGCGCCGTCTGATTCTCCAGAAGGGAATCGCGAAAGACATCGTCTCGCGCCTCGAAAAGGCCTACAAGCAGGTCCGGATCGGCGATCCGCTCGACGCGTCCACCCTGATGGGCCCGCTGATCGACGCCGGGGCGGTGGACGACATGATGGCCGCGCTCGACCGCGTCAAGAAAGAGGGCGGGGAAATCCTGTGCGGCGGCAAGAAGCTCGACCGCCCGGGGCACTTCGTCGAACCCACGCTCGTGCGCGTGACGAAGTCGATGGAAACCCCCAAGGACGAAACATTCGCACCGATCCTCTACATCTACGAGGTCGACACGCTCGACGAGGCGATCGCGATCCAGAACGACGTCCCGCAGGGACTATCGTCGGCGATTTTTTCCGAGAGCATGCGCAGCACCGAAGAGTTCCTCTCGCACCGCGGAAGCGACTGCGGCATCGCGAACGTCAACATCGGCACGTCGGGAGCGGAAATTGGCGGCGCGTTCGGCGGCGAGAAAGAAACCGGCGGCGGGCGCGAATCGGGCTCGGATTCCTGGAAGGCCTACATGCGCCGCCAGACGAACACGATCAACTGGGGCAAGGACCTCCCGCTCGCGCAGGGCGTCAAGTTCGACCTGTAGGGGGACGGCCCACCGACAAGAGGGGGCACTCCAAGAAAAGGGGACACTCCCCTTTTTCTACAACGCTCCCCGGATACCGCGTTGGGCGAAAAA
>JAQBEH010000054.1:0-44723 GCA_032124015.1 Acidobacteriota bacterium | reverse complement strand
TCGCGCGAAGCGTTGATCGACACGTCCGCGCTGATCGACGGCCGCCTCGCCGACGTCGCCGAGAGCGGGTTCCTCGACCTCGACCTCATCGTCCCGGAGTTCGTTCTTCGGGAACTGCAGCACGTCGCCGATTCCGAAGAGCCGATGCGGCGCGCTCGAGGCCGGCGGGGGCTCGACGTCTTGCAACGTTTGCGCGAATCGAAGCCGAAGCCCCTGCACGTCATCGACGACGATGTGCCGGAAGAGCGTGCCGTCGATCTCAAGCTCGTCGCCTTGGCGCGGCGTCGCGGCGCGGCGTTGATCACGACCGACTTCGCCTTGAACAAGGTCGCGGGCATAAGGGACGTCGTCGTGCTGAACGTCAACGACCTCGCGCACGCCCTGCGCCCAGTCGTACTTCCCGGGGAGACCCTGCGTGTGACGATCGTCAAGGACGGCAAGGAACCCGGTCAAGGCGTCGGCTACCTCGCCGACGGCACCATGATCGTCGTCGAGCAGGCGCGCGGGTTTTCCGGACGAACGCTCGACGTCGTGGTGACGAGCGCGATCCAGACGGCGGCAGGGAAGATGTTCTTCGCGAAGCCCGCGGAGTGACTGTCAACTCCTGACGCAACCGTTTCGCGCGCTCATCGGTAAAACCAAGCTCGCAACTCCGGCTCCGGCACGAACCGGCACGCTTGCCGGTAAATCGCCCGCAGCGTGCCGGGGGCGATCTCGCGGTAAAGCGGAATCGTCAGGATCTCGAGCTCCCCCGTTTCGTTCTTGCGACGGAGCTTGGCGTGGCTTCCCCGCGTCGAGGCGACTTCGAACCCGAACGAAGCCAGCGCCTGCAGAACGTCGCGCGCGGAGAGCACCCTAAGCCGGGGCGTCACCGTCGCCCACCGACGTTTCATATTGAAGGACGAGTCGCGGAGAGGGAACGAGTCCCAGCGACGCGGTGTCTTCGCCTTCGAGGTGCAACGCGACGGCTTCGCGCAGCGCGTCGGCCGTTTCGTCGAGCGATCGTCCCTGCGTTACGACGGCGATTTCGAGGCATTCGGCAACGAACCACGCGCCCTCGCGCACGACGACAGCGTGCACCGTGTCGCGCGGCGGGTGGTGTTTGGCGTGGTACGTGGCGCGCGCTTCAGGTGCCGCAAGCGCCGAGGCTTCTTTGGCCGCACGGCGATGCTTCGGCATGATCTCGTAGGTGCCGCGTGCGATGCGCCGGAAGTAGTCCCAAGTGTGGGGGTGGTTCCGCGGCGCATTGACGCAGCAGCGACTGACGATATGCGTGCGCACCGACGAGGGATTCAACTGCGGGAGGAGCCGCACGATTTCGTGAAGGCGGAAGCTCCAGGCGCCGCGGCGCCGGCACAGGCGCACGGCGGCCCTGAGAACCTCGACATGGATCGGCGCTTCGCGCATACCCTGTTGTTACAAGGGTAACTATGAAATGTCAAGTTCCGAAGCTACGGCGAGAGCGCTCCGGAGAACACGTGCGCGGCCCATATTCGATTTGCTTTCGAAAACTTTCGGGGTCGGATAGCCCGGCCGGGGTGGGGATCGCGGCTCAGGGACGATCCTAGGCGGTCGTTTTTCGCGCGGAAGGACCTCGGAGGCGCATCAACACCCCACCTCCCGAAGAAAAGATCGCCGTTTCTTACTTTTCCCTCCGGGCGAACAATGTCCGAACCACCAGGCGCCCGTCGGAGGTCAGGAAGAGATTCTCGGGCTTGAGATCGCGATGGACGATCCCCTTGCGGTGCGCGGCGTCTGAGGAGCTCGCGAAAGGTCTCCCCGTCCAGAAGTTCCGTCACCACGTACGGCGTCCCGTCGTGGGTGCCGACGTCGAAGACGGTCAGGATGTTGGGGTGGTTGAGAGCCGCGATCGCGCGCACGATAGACCTCGCACATGCCCCCGGCGCCGAGAGGTGACAGGACTTCGTAAGGTCCGAGCCTAGCTCCAGTCGAGAGGCTCATTTCAGGCAACTTCCGCCACGAACGATAACCGGTCCTGTCCTCCGCGTGCTGGTCTCTCAGCGGACAGAATCAGGGCAGATGTGTCGCTTTTTCGTCAGCGAGTCCCCAGTCCAGGTCTGGGAGACGCACAGAACACTTTCGGTCTGATAACGGAGAGAAGACAGCGGTGCTCATCGACCTCAAGAAGAACGCCGAACTCTGGGAGGACTTCTACGACCTTGCGGTCGCAAGGTCGCGAGCCAAAGCGCCGCGAGAATCTCTGGAAGACGTACGGCGACGGCTTCGCCTTCGCGGCAAGCGTCGGTAAATGGCGACCTACGCCATCACGTTCGCGCGAAGCCCGCAAATGGTTCACGGCTCACTGTCTAGATCGTGTAGCCATCGTCCCGTCGATCCAGCATGCGGATCTGACGTTCCCACTGGTACTTGAGAATCAACAGGACGCGGAACGTCAGGTCGGCTTCCTTGCGAGCGGGACTGCGCCAGTCTTTCTCGACGCGCAGGAGAGCCGTCCAGCGGCTGGTCTCGTTCAGGAGTTTGCTCGAGAGGTTCCAGCGGCCTTCCTTTCCCTGTTGCGCTTGCCACCACTCGAGGTGGGCCATGAACTGCGGGTAGCGGTTCAACAGCCCCAGGCGGGCGAAAAGCTCCATGTTGACGAGGAGTTCGTCCAGGTTTCCGTGCTTTTGGTAGAAATCGAGGGGCCGGATCCGTAATCCCCCGCCCTTCACGAACGACCCCTTCGCGGTCCGCACCAATCCGAGGTCCGGCGCAAGACGCTGGTAGGTTTCCGACATCACGTAATCGGAGATCTTCTTGAGTCGCATCTTGGCGAGCTCGCCGTCGAGCAGCCAGGGCGAAAAGGCGAAGACCCGCATCAGATGGTGGTCCGGCAGGAACAGGTAGTCGCGCCTCCACACCGCCGAGCGAATCAACGGGTGGCTCGCGCCGATCTCCTCGACGGGGTGGCGCGAGACGGGATCGTCCACGAACCCCGCGCACAGGTCGAGCAGTTCGAGCACCGCCACGCGGCTGCGGTCGTCGACATAACCGCCGCGAACCAGAAGCCCCAAGGCGAGAGTTCGGAGATACCAGCGGTAGTATTTTTCGCGCTTCTCGTCGGCCTTGACCGGCTTTCCGAACTCGAAGAACTTGAGATCCCTCTTGGCCGTCATGAAGGTCCGGAGCACCGCGGCCCCGAGCTTGACCGGTTTGTTGTCCCGGGTCCATCCCATCTCGTAGAGGAGCGAGAGGCCGTTTTCAAGCGACGGCTCGAGCTTGCGCGCGTCTCCCGCATGCACATGCCCGCCCCACGTTCCGTCCTTCCGCTGAGTGCGCTGGAGCTTCAGTGCCGGCGCGTAGGTCTGTAGCTCGGCGCGGGCCTTTTGGACGTCCACATCGTCCTTGGGCCGGTCCAAAAGCTCGGTCAGCACGCGGTAGCGGATCGACGCACACGCATTTTCGAGCAGCCACGCGGTGGGATCGTACCGAAGCGAGGATTTCCAATCGGTCATCGAGCCCCCTTGCCGGAGACCAGGTCGGATCGCTCCCGATCCACCAGCCTCCGGAATTCGCCGAAGAGGCCGAGCGCGTCGTGCGGGCCCGGCGAAGACTCGGGGTGGTATTGCACCGCGAGGAGTTGCCGGCTCTCGTCGAAAAACCCCTCGCACGTCCCGTCGTTGAGATTGACGTGCGTCAGTTCGGCTCCCTGCGGGAGCGTTTGGGTCTCGACGGCATAGCCGTGGTTTTGCGATGTGACCGCGACGCGGCCGGTCCGCAAATCGCGGACCGGGTGATTCGCACCGCGATGTCCAAACTTGAGCTTGGTCGTTTTCGCGCCGATCGCCAGCGCTGCGATCTGGTGCCCGAGGCAGATTCCGAATATCGGCACCCTTCCCGCGAGACCGCGCACCGCCTCGATCGCGTACGTGGCCGTCGCCGGATCGCCGGGTCCGTTGGAGAGGAAGACGGCGCCGGGACGGAGGGCCAAGGCATCTTTCGCGGGAAGCGTCGCGGGAACGACGGTGACGTCGAAGCCGGATTCGTGAAGCAGCCTGAAAATGTTCCTCTTGGCTCCAAAATCGTAGGCGACGCATCGAACGCGCGAAGGACCGGCCTGGACGTCGAAGGCCGCAGCCCACTGTGGTTCGCGCGGGTCGTCCCACACGTACACCTCGGGACAGGTCACGCGCAAGACGAGATCGTGAGACCCCAAGCCAGGGGCCTCCCGGGCGACGCGGACGAGCGCTTCGGCGTCCACCTTGCCGCTTGCGATCACGCCGTTCAACACGCCCAAACTGCGCAGGTGACGCGTGATCGCACGCGTGTCCACCTCCGCGATTCCGGGAATCTCGTGTTGGGCGAGGTACTCGTGAAGCGATTGGGTCGAGCGCCAGTTCGACGGCGCCGCCGACAACTCGCGCACGACGAATCCTTCGACTTGCGGAGCCCCGGACTCGGCATCGGCGGCGTTGGTGCCGACGTTTCCGATCTCCGGAGACGTCATGACGACGATTTGCCCACGATAGGACGGGTCGGTCAGGATTTCCTGGTACCCCATCATCGAGGTGTTGAAAACGACCTCTCCGACGCGCTCTCCGGCCGCGCCGAAGGCGCGTCCGCGAAACACCCTCCCGTCCGCGAGTGCGAGAACGGCTTCCATCTCAGGCCTCCACGGCGCACGGGACGGCGCGCAGCTTCCCGCCGTCTTCACGGAGGACGCCCATCGGCAGGTCGTGATCGTGCTCGAAAACGACCCGCCATCCCTCGCGCGCCGCCTGGCCTAAGATCCGCTTTTTGGATTCGAGCGTACGCAACGGTTCGAGGTCGTAGCCCATGATGTAGGGAAACGGGACATGACTCGCGGTGGGAACCAAGTCGGACAGAAAAGCGATCGTGTGCTCCCCCGTTCGGATCACCGGAACGTGCAGAAACGGCGTGTGCCCCGGTGCCAGCAGCACGTCGATCCGGTCGTCCACGCGGGCGTCGCCCGTGACGAAATCGAACATCCCGGCCGCGACCACCGGCTCGAAGTTGTCTTTCAGATACGACGCGCGGATCCGTTCGTTGTCGGAGCGGGCGAATTCGAGCTCACCCTTCTGTACGACGTAACGGGCGTTGGGAAACGAGGGAACGAGGAGCGAGCCCGCATCGAGTTCGGTGTTGCCTCCCGCGTGGTCGAAGTGGAGGTGCGAGTCGAGCACGACATCGATGTCCGCGGGCGTCAACCCGGCGGGCTCCAAGATCTCAGCAGGGCTTCGCAAGGTGAAGCCGTAGATATCGCGCTGCTTGGCCTCCCACTTCGTGCCCGCGCCGTTGTCGATGAGCGTGCGCTTGCTCCCGTCCTCGACGAGAAGGACGTTCATCCCGAGCCGAATGCGATTCCGCTCGTCGGGCGGCCGGAGCTTCGCCCAGAGCGCCTTCGGGACGACGCCGAACATGGCGCCACCGTCGAGCCACAGGGTCCCCGCGGAGAGAATCGTGATCCTGAGGTCCCCGCTCTCGAAGCGGATCACAGCAAGGCCTCCGCCTTGCGGGAGACGATCGCGGCGATGGCGCGCAGCTGTGCGATCAAGTCGGCGCTCTGTTGCGGAAGCAGCGCCTGCCGTCCGTCGCTTAGGGCTTCGCCGGGGACGGGGTGGACCTCGATCATCACGCCGTCGGCCCCGGCCGCGACGGCGGCGCGAGCCATCGAGGGTACGCGATCGCTTCGGCCTACGGCATGACTCGGATCGACGACGATCGGAAGGTGGGACAGGCTGCGAGCGGCGGGCACGACCGACAGGTCGAGCGTATACCGGCTGTGACGGGAGAAGGTGCGGATACCCCGCTCGCAGAGGATGACGTCCGGATTGCCCTCGGCGAGGACGTACTCGGCGGAAAGCAAGAGATCTTCGAGAGTTGCGGACAGGCCTCGCTTCAGCAGCACCGGTTTTCTGAGGCGTCCGACACGCTTCAGAAGCTCGTAGTTCTGCATGTTGCGCGCGCCGATCTGAACCACGTCGGCGAACTCGCCGACGAGCTCGAGGGAGGCCTCGTCGACGGCTTCCGTGACGATTGCGAGGCCCGTCGCCTCACGCGCTTTGGCCAGGAGGACGAGCCCCTCCTTGCCGAGACCCTGGAAGCTGTAGGGGCTCGAGCGCGGCTTGAACGCCCCTCCCCGGAGCGCATCCGCTCCGGCGAGCTTCATGAGCCGCGCCGTTTCGAGTATCTGCTCGGCGGTTTCGACGGCGCACGGCCCGGCGATCACGAACAATCCGCCCCCGCCGATCGCCTTCGATCCGACCCGAACGACCGTGTCTCGGGGCTGCATTTCGCGCGAGGCGAGCTTGAAGGGGAGGCTGATGGGAATGGCCCGCGCGACGCCGGGAAGCCGTTCAAACGTGTCCGGGTCGAGGGGGCCTGGGTTTCCGGTGATCCCGACCGCCGTCCGCTCGAGCCCCGGAAGGACGTGCGGACAGAATCCGAGCTGTTCGACCGCTCGGGTAACCCGGGCAAGGTCCTCCCGGCTGCTCCCCTTCTTCATAACAATAACCATCGAGGCGCGGTCTCCGAAAGACCATCGGTCGGCGACGTTCAGGGCGCGAAGAGTAGCGAAACGCCGCGAATAATTCAACAGAAACGCCGGAACTCCTTTCATTGCGACCCTTTGCGCGTGTGTTACCATCTCGCGGTCCTGTCGGTTACCCATCGGTAATGGGTCATTTGAGGCTGAGGTCCAGGCGCGTAGCTCAGTGGAAGAGCGCTACCTTGACACGGTAGAAGTCCGCGGTTCGATCCCGCGCGCGCCTACCAATGGAATAGGGTCATGCCCGAAACGGTCGCCATGATTCGCGTCACGCTTCCCGACGGCTCCTTCCGGGAGGTTGCGGCCGGAACGACCCCGCTTGCCGTAGCGGCGTCCATTGGTCCACGCCTCGCAAAAGACGCGCTCGTCGCCTCGGTCGACGGGGTGCTCGTCGACCTTGATCGCCCGATCGCACAGGACGCCGCGCTCAAGATCTTGACCGCCAAAGACCCGGCCGCGCTCGAAGTTTTGCGCCACGGAACCGCTCACGCGACGGCCCAGGCCGTTCAGGAGCTCTTCCCGGGAACGAAAATAGGCCAAGGACCGGTGATCGAAAACGGTTTCTACTACGACTTCGATCGCAACGAGCCCTTCACCGAAGAGGATCTCGCCAAGATCGAAGAGCGGATGCGCGAGATCATCGCCCGCAACCTCCCGATCGAGAGGGTCGAACTCGCCAAGGACGACGCGATCGCGTTTTTTACGCGCGAAGGCGAGCCGTACAAGATCTACTTCGCCACGACCAAGGGTGAGGCCACCGTCTCGATCTACCGCCAAGGCGAGTGGACCGATTTTTGTCGCGGGCCGCACATACCTTCGACCGGACGGCTCAAGGCGTTCAAATTGATGTCCGTTGCCGGCGCGTACTGGTTGGGCGACGAAAAGAACAAGATGCTCCAGCGCATCTACGGCACCGCGTTTTTCACTCAGGCCGAGCTGGACGAGCACCTTCGCCTTTTAGAAGAAGCGCGCAAGCGCGACCATCGGAAGCTCGGGCGGGAGCTCGACCTTTTCATGTTCCACCCGTTCGCGCCGGGCGCCGCCTTCTGGAGCGAGCGCGGCACGACCGTTTACAACGTGCTCAACGCGTACCTCCGCGAGATCCAGCTCGAGGACTACCGCGAGATCAAGACGCCCCTCATGTACAACCGGAAGCTGTGGGAGTTGTCGGGGCACTGGGGGAAGTACCGCGACAACATGTTCCTGGTGCTCGACAACGAATCGGGAGAACACGAGTTCTCCTTGAAGCCGATGAATTGCCCCTCGCACCACGTCTACTACGCTTCGAAAACCCACTCCTACCGCGAGCTTCCGATCCGCTTCACGACCTACGACGTCCTCCACCGCAACGAGTTGTCGGGGACGTTGTCGGGCCTGACGCGCCTCCGGCAGTTCCAGCAAGACGATTGCCACGTCTACCTGCGCGAGGACCAGATCGAGGGTGAGGTCAAGCGGCTCGCCTCGTTCATCCTCTCCTACTACGAGAGCTTCGGCCTCACGGCCGCGCTGAAGTTCGCGACGCGCCCGCCGCAGCGGATCGGCGACGACGCGATGTGGGACCGTGCCGAAGGCGCGCTGCGTGCCGCGCTCGAGGCGACCGGGCTCCCGTACGAGATGAACCCGGGAGACGGCGCGTTTTACGGACCGAAGATCGACTTCGACGTCGCGGATTCCCTGGGTCGCAAGTGGCAGCTCGGCACGATCCAACTCGACTACGCCGCCGCGGAGCGCTTCGGGCTCGAATACGTCGGCGAGGACAACGCGCCGCACCGGCCCGTCGTCATCCACAGGGCGGTGAGCGGTTCGTTCGAGCGGTTCATCGCGATCTTGATCGAGCACTTCGCCGGGGCCTTCCCGCTTTGGCTTGCCCCCGAGCAGGTGCGCATCCTCCCCATCACGGACCGAATCAACGATTACGGAGAATCCGTCCGGGCTCGCTGCGCGGCCGCGGGCTTTCGAGCGAAACTCGACGATCGCAGCGAGAAGATCGGCGCCAAGATCCGCGACGCGCAGCTACTCAAGGTCCCGTTCATGCTGGTTTTGGGCGACCGCGAGGCCGCCGACAAGACCGTCGCCGTGCGCACGCGCCGCGGCGGCGACGAGGGAGCGATTCCGATCGAGGCCTTCCTCGAAAGGGCGCTCGCCCTCGTGTCATCGAAGAGCAACGAAATCTAGTTCCAACGACATCGGAGAGACCATGCCCAAGCTGAAGACCCACCGTGGCGCCGCGAAACGCTTCAAGAAGACTGCGAGCGGGAAGATCAAGCGGTCGAGTGCGTACAAGAGCCACATCCTGACCAAGAAGACGACCAAGCGGAAGCGCGCGCTGGACATGCCTACGCTGGTCTCGAAGGCAGACCAGAAGCGCGTCGAAGCGATGTTGCCTTACAACAAGTAGCCCTCAAAGAAAGATCCGTCCGCTCCCGCCGCACGGGCATTTTCGCCTGTTCGGCTGTTCATCGGGTCGTTGCGACCCGTCAAGAGGAGAAGAAGATGCCGCGCGTCAAACGAGGAAACAAACGCCGCCTCAAGAGGAAGAAGATCCTCCGCAGGGCGAAGGGTTACTATCTCGCGAAATCCAAGCTCTACCGGATCGCCAAGCAGCAGGTCGAACGATCGATGGCCTTCGCGACCCGGGACCGCCGGGCCAAGAAGGGCGACTTCCGCCGGTTGTGGATCGTCCGGATCAACGCCGCGGCACGTCTGCACGAGATGTCGTACTCGGCCCTGATCCACGGCCTCAAAATCGCCGGCGTGACGCTCGATCGCAAGATCCTCGCCGACCTCGCGGTGCATGACCCCGCCGCGTTCGGCCAGGTGGCGAAGGCCGCGCGTACCGCCGTTCTTTCCGCCTAGCGGGAGCCCACCCGCACGTGAAGGACCGGCTCGACGCTCTGCGGCGCGAGCTCGATACCGCGCTCGCAGCGGCGGGGGCCTCTCCCGCCGCGGTGGAAGTGGTGCGCGTGCGGTTCCTGGGAAAGAAAGGCGAGCTCACCGCGGTCCTCAAAGGGCTGAGCGCTCTTTCAGCCGCCGACCGACCGGCCGCGGGCCAGGCGATCAACGCGGCGAAGTCGCAATTCGAGGCCGCGCTCGACGCCGCGAAGGAGAAGGCCCAAGCTCATGCGGGGGCGTTGGCGCTCGCTCAGGATCACATCGACATCACTCTGCCCGCGCGGTGCCCTCCGCGCGGATCGCTCCATCCCGTAACGCAGACCCGCCGCGAGCTGGAGCGTATCTTCCGCTCGCTGGGTTTTTCAGTCGAGGTCGGCCCCGAGGTCGAGGACGATTTTCACAATTTCGAGGCGTTGAACCTCCCGCCCGGCCATCCCGCGAGGGATGCGAGCGATACCTTTTACCTCGAGGGCGGCCTCCTCCTGCGCACGCATACCTCGCCGGTGCAGATCCGGACGATGCAAACGACGCGACCGCCGATCCGCATGATCTGCCCGGGTCGTGTCTACCGGAAAGACCTGGACGCCACGCACTTGCCGATGTTCCATCAACTCGAGGCTCTCGTTGTCGACGAGGGCGTCTCGCTCGCCGATCTCAAGGGCACCTGTGCTGCGGTGTGGAGCCGATTTTTCGGCGACGACGTCGCGATCCGTCTTCGCCCGGCGTACTTCCCCTTCGTCGAGCCCGGCTGCGAGTTCGACATCTCGTGCCGCGTCTGCGGCGGGGCGGGCTGCCGTGCGTGCAAACAGACCGGATGGCTCGAGCTCGGAGGCGCCGGGATGGTGCACCCGGCGGTCTTCGAAGCGGTCGGGATCGATCCGGAACGCTACACCGGGTTCGCGTTCGGCCTCGGCATCGACCGCATCGCGATGATGCGGTTCGGCATCGACGATCTGCGCCTCACGATCGACAACGACGTTCGCTTTTTGCGGCAGTTCCCGGCGTGAGCGGGCCATGCTGATTTCTCTCCGTTGGCTCAGGGAACTCGTGCCGGCCGACGCCGACGCCGCAGAGATCGCACGCCGGCTGACCGCCCGCGGGTTGACCGTGGACGCGGTGACGGTAGAAGGCGACGACACGGTGTTCGACATCGACGTTCCCGCCAATCGGCCCGACGCACTCGGCCACCTCGGGATCGCGCGAGAGGTCGCGGCGTCCTTCGGACTCCCCCTCACGCCGAAAACACCCGCCTCGGCCGCCGACGCCGCTCCGCCCGCCGTGGCCGTGACGATCGCAGCCTCCGACCTGTGCGGCCGTTACACGGCGCGGGTCGTGCGCGGTGTGACCGTGGGCCCGTCGCCGGCGTGGGTCGTCGCGCGTCTTTCTGCCTGCGGGCTCCGCTCGATCAACAACGTCGTCGACGCGTCGAACCTGGTCCTGCTCGAACTCGGCCAGCCGGTTCATTTTTTCGATCTTGGAACGCTCACCGGCCCCGCGATTCGGGTGCGGCGCGCGACCCCGGGCGAGTCGCTGCGCACGCTCGATGGGATCGATCGGACCCTGGGTCCGGAGATGCTCGTCATCGCGGACGACGCGCGTCCCGTCGCGCTCGCCGGCTTGATCGGCGGCGCGTCCACGGAAATTCGCGCCGCGACGACGGACGTTCTCGTCGAGGCGGCATGGTTTTCTCCGGGCTCGGTGCGCGCAACCTCTCGCGCTTTCGGCCTGTCGACCGACGCCAGCCAGCGCTTCGAACGCGGCTGCGATCCCGAGGCGCCGATTCTGGCGCAGGATCTGGCCGCGCGGCTTCTTGCCGAACTCTCAGGCGGGGCGCCCGCCGCGGGGATGATCGACCTGCGCCCGTCCCCGTCGGTTCCGCGCACGCTGACGGTGCGCCTGGCCCGCGCGGCCCGCTTGCTCGGCTACGCGCCGTCGATGAGCGAGGCGGTCGCCGCTCTCGCCGCGCTCGGTTGCGCGCCGCAGGGGCGCGGGGACGAGATCGACGTCACGGTGCCGAGCTGGCGCGTGGACCTCGAACGCGAGGCGGACCTCGTCGAGGAGATCGGCCGCCATCTCGGATACGACCGCATTCCCTCGCGGACGCCTCCGGGCGTTCCCCGCTCTTCGCCGGGCGGGCAGAGGTCCGACCTGGAAGAGGCGATTCGCGACCGGCTCGCCGCCCTCGGATTCAACGAAGCGTTCAACTACGCCATGATCGGCCCCGGCGAGGACGACGCCTTCGTCCCCGAAGGCGTTCCGTCGCCGCTCGCCCTCGTCAATCCGATCGCGGAAACCCTCGGCTTTCTGCGGCGTTCGTTGTTGCCGGGGCTCTTGCGCGCCACCGACCAGAACCTCAGGCGCGGGAGCGCGGAGCTCCGCCTCTTCGAGGTCGGAGGGGTGTTTGAGGCCCGGGGCGCGGGCGAACTTCCGTTCGAACCGTCCCACGCGGGGTTCGCATGGAGTGGGCCAGCGGCACCTCCGCACTGGAGCGCTCCGTCGCGTGCGGTCGATGCGTGGGACGCCGCCGGGCTGATCGAGGAGATCCTCGCCGTCGCGGCGAGTCAACGCTCCTTCCGGCGGGAGCGGGCCGATCTCGCCGGGCTGCATCCGGGCCAATCGATGTCCTGGCACGACGAATCCGGCCGCCGCGTCGCGTGGTGCGGGCCGGTTCATCCCGATCTCGCGGTTCGGCTGGGACTTTCCTCGCCGGTGCTGCTGGGCGAGGCGGATCTCGATTGCGCCGCGAGCGGTCCGGTTGCGGTCGCCGCCTATCGCACCATCTCCCGGCAGCCCGCCGCATGGCGCGATCTTTCGCTCGTTCTCGAACCCGGCGCGGCTGCCGGGACCGTCCTCGCGGCACTCGAACTCGTCGCATCCCCGGCTCCCGCTTCGATGACGTGGCTCGACCGGTATGCGGGTCCCCCGTTGACCGCGGGGCAGGTCGCGATGACCCTGCGTGTTATGCTCCACCCGCTGGACCGGACGCTCAACGACGGGGAAGTCGAGGCGTACCGCGCCGAGCTCCTGGCGGCGCTCGCTGGGGTGAAGGGCGTACGGCTCCGGCGGATTGATACATGAACGAACTGCCGACAAAACTGCTCAACGAACGGATCGAGGCGATCGTAGAACGGGTCAAGGTTCTCGCAAGAGAGCGGGACGAGTTTCAGCGGGAGAACGGAGAATTGCGGTCCCGGCTCGAAACAGAAGAAAGAGAACAGGCCAGACTTCGGACCGTGCTCGACGAGGCGGTCCGGGAATTGCGACAGGGGTGACGGCAGTGACCGGTAGCAACGCACCCACCCCGGTGACCATTTACGGGAAGACTTACCACCTGCGCGGTGACGGCGACGCCGCGTACCTGCACGAGCTGGCTCAAGAAGTCGACCGGCGGATGCGGGAAGTGGCCGAAACGACGGGAACCGCCGATACGCTTTCGCTTGCGATACTTGCCGCCTTGAATATCACTGATGAGTGCTTGCAGGCCCAGCGCGGCCCCGTGTCCGCGGACACGGAGCGGCAGTTGGGACGTTTCCTGGCCCTGATCGACGAAACACTCGCCGATCCGGGCTGTCAACCGCATCGTGCCGGCTTCGGCCGGGCGGACGGTTCCGCGTGAACGCACCGAGGATTTTTGGAGAATTCGCTCACAACACGGCCCCTGCGGAGTTCGTGATGGGTTGCATCGCTTGAGCCAATGTCGTCGTTTCGGGAGCCCGGAGTCAGCACGACCGTGTGCATGCCCCGTGTCGCGGGGAAGCCTAAGGCGTCTGCAGGGTTCCCCCCTGGTTGACCTGGTTCAACTGGCCCGATTCACACGGCTCTCGCGGGGGAACTGAGCGCTCCTTCCACGGTCTCGCGGAACCCCGGCCTGTTCGTTCGGCACCGGCTCCTGCCCGGGCGGCTTTTTTGCCGTTTGCGGGTGTCGGGAAGGGAAGGGACCGAACATGCCGAGTCAGATCGCCATGATCGTTGGCGTGCTCGCGGCGGTGCTCCTCGTCGTTGGCGCGCTGCTCGCGGCGCGTCGCATCTCGGCCCAAGCGAGACAAGAAGCGGAACGCTCTGCTCAGGGTATCGTCCAGGAAACCCGCCGCGAAGCCGAAGCGCACGCCCAAGGCATCCTCGCAGCCGCCCAGGAAAAGGCCTTGGCGGGCGAGGAAGAAGCCGACCGCCGCGAACGCGACCTCGATGCCCGCGAGGCGCAAATCGACGCGAGGGCGCGCCAGCGTGACAACGAGCTCGCGGCGGTCGAGCGGCAAAAGAAAGACCTCGAGCGCCGCCAGAGCGCTCTCGCCGCCGTCGAAGAGAAAGCCCGCGAGGTCCAAGCGGCGGCCGACAAGGATAGGCAGGAGGCCCGCAGCCTCTTGGAACGCATTGCGAAGCTCACCGTTCAAGAGGCCCGAACCGAACTTCTGGCGTCGATCGAAGTGGAAACGCGGAAAGAAGCCGCGATGCTATCGCGGCGGATCGAAGAGGAAGCGCGCGAAGGGGCCGAGCGCGCCGCGCAGCGCCTCATCGTGGATGCGACCCAGCGGGTGAGCATGAAAGACTCCGTGGAGTCCACGATCTCGTTCGTCGCGCTCCCCTCCGACGAGATGAAAGGACGGATCATCGGCCGCGAGGGTCGAAACATCCGCGCGCTCGAGATGGCCACGGGAATCGACGTCATCATCGACGACACGCCGGGCGCGATCCTCCTTTCGTCGTTCGACCCCGTGCGGCGCGAGATCGCGCGCGTTTCCATTCAGAGACTCCTCGAAGACGGCCGCATTCACCCGGCGCGCATCGAGGAGGTCGTCGCCAAGGTCCGCGAGGAGTTTGAAACACTCACCGAGGAAACCGGCGCGCAGGCCGCCTTCGCGCTCGGCGTGTTCGATTTGCACCCGCGGCTCGCGCGGCTGGTCGGGCGTCTCAAATTCCGGAACTACCTCGGCCACAATCTGCTGCAACACTCCGGCGAGGTCGTGCACCTCGCGGCGCACATCGCCGCTGAAACCGGCGCGCGCGGCGAGGTGGTGCGGCGCGCGGCCCTCCTCCACGAAATCGGCCGTGTCGACGACACGGGCAGCGGCCACCCCCTGGTCGCCGCCGCGGAGCTCGCCGCGAAGTTCGGCGAACGCGACGAGGTCGTGAAGACGATCGAAGCGCTCCACCCGGACGTCGCACCCATCGCGGTAGAGGCGCTGATTCTCCGGGTGGCCAACCGGATTTCGGAAAACCGGCCCGGGGCGCGCAAGGACAACCTCGACGTCTTCGTCGAGCGGCTGCGGCGCATCGAGGCCCTCGCCTGCGCCTTCGCCGGCGTGAGCCAGGCGTTCGCCCTGAAAGCTGGAAAGGAACTTCGCATTCTGGTCGACACGAAGGCGGTCTCGGACGACCAGGCCTACCTTCTCTCCAAGCAGATCGCCCGAGCGATCGAGCGCGAGCTCGACTATCCCGGCACGATCCGGGTGAGCGTCGTGCGCGAGACCCGGGCCGTTCAATACGCGGTCTAGACGATGAGAATCCTGTTCGTCGGGGATGTCGTAGGCGCGCCCGGCCGTCGCATCGTGCGGCATCGCTTGAAGGGCTTGAAGCGCGATCTCGGCGCCGAGCTCACGATCGTCAACGGAGAAAACGCGGCCGGAGGCGCGGGGCTCACGACGGCGACGGCAGAGGAATTGTTCGCCGCCGGAGCCGATGTCATCACGACCGGCAATCACGTCTGGGACAAGCGGGACGTTTTGGGGCTTCTCGACCGGGAGCCGCGCCTCCTGCGTCCCGCCAACTACCCGGAAGGGTCGCCCGGTGCCGGCGTCGTCGTCGTTCCGGTCGCGGGCACGCCCGTCGCCGTGTTGAACCTCATGGGACGCGTCTTCATGCCTCTGCTCGACGACCCCTTCCGCACGGCCGACCGCCTCCTCGACGAGATTCGCGGCTCCGCAAAGATCGTGATCGTGGATTTCCACGCCGAAGCGACGAGCGAGAAGATGGCGTTTGCGTGGTCCTTCGACGGGCGGGTTTCCGCCGTGCTCGGAACGCACACCCATGTCGCAACCGCGGACGCGCGCGTCCTTCCGGGCGGGACGGCCTACATCACCGACGCCGGCATGACCGGACCGTTCGACTCGGTCATCGGCGTGAAAAAAGAGCAGGCGATCGAGCGCTTTCGCACGTCGCGATCGATCCCTTACGAGACGGCCGACGGAGACGTTCGACTCTCCGCGGTGCGCATCGACGTCGACCCGGCTACAGGGCGCGCTCAGGGAATCGAGCGCATCGAGCTTGCGGAGAACGACGGCGGGGGGACGCGATGACGTTCGGCGCCTATCTCGAGCGGAGGCGGGCTGCGATCGACGGCGCCCTCGAGGAACTCCTCCCACCCTGCGCCGGTCCCGCCGCCCGCCTCCTCGAAACCATGAGGTATGCCGTGTTTTCCGGAGGCAAGCGCCTCCGCCCCGTGCTGGCCCTCGCAAGCTGCGAGGCGTTCGGCGGCCGAGTCGAGGACGCGTTGGCACCCGCGGCGGCCGTCGAAATGGTCCACACCTACTCGCTGATCCACGACGACCTGCCCGCAATGGACGACGACGACCTGCGCCGGGGACGACCGACCGCCCACAAGGCCTTCGGCGAAGCCGAGGCGATTCTCGCCGGCGACGCCCTCCTGACCCTGGCGTTCGAAGTGATGGCGACGCGCCCCGCGGGCGAGGCCGCCGCCTCCCGCCGCGCGGAGGCGGTTGCCCTGCTGGCGCGCAGCGCGGGGCATTCCGGAATGGTCGGGGGGCAGCTCGCGGACCTCCTGGCCGAACGCAGGCCTCCCGCCGAGACGCCGATCGAGTGGATCCACCGGCACAAGACGGGTGCCCTGATCGCGGCGAGCGTCGGGATCGGAGCCCTGCACGCCGGAGCCGCGCGAAGCGACCTCGTGGCGATTGCGCGCTACGGAGAGGCGATGGGCCTCGCCTTCCAGATCACAGACGATGTCCTCGACCGGACCGCAAGCGCCGAGGCACTCGGGAAGACGCCGGGAAAAGACGTCAAGTCGGGAAAGGCCACCTACCCCGCCCTGCTCGGCCTCGACGAGTCGCAGCGCGAGGCCAGGCGCCTCGTCGCCGTCGCCCTTACGGCAATCCCGCGCTCCGTGCGGGAGCCCTCCGTGCTCGAGGCGCTCGCGCGCTACGCGGTCGACCGGGCCCATTGACCGGCACTCGCCCTGCGCGACGCGTCCGCGTCGACGTTTTGCTCGTCGAACGAGGGCACGCGCCAACGCGCGAGAAGGCGCAGGCGCTGCTTCTCCTCGGGCTCGTGACGAGCGCGGGGGTGAGGCTCGACAAGCCCGGACGATCGATCGCTTGCGATGCGCCTCTTACGGTTGCAACAGGGCGCCGGTTCGTCGGCCGGGGCGCCGAGAAATTGGGCCCTGCGCTGGCGCGCTTTGCGATCGCGGTGTCCGGCCGCGACGCAATCGACGTCGGCGCTTCGACCGGCGGTTTCACGCAGGTGCTGCTTGAGGAGGGCGCGGCCCGGGTCATCGCGCTCGACGTCGGGCGCGGGCAACTCGACTGGTCGTTGCGCAACGACCCGCGCGTCGTGGTGCACGAAGGGGTCAACGTCCGTTACCTGGACCCCGCCACGCTCCCCTTTCGGCCGTCCCTGGCTACGATCGATGTATCCTTCATCTCCTTGCGGCAGGTGCTCGAACCGACCTTGGCCTGTCTCGCCCCGGGGGCCGACATCGTGGCACTCGTCAAGCCTCAGTTCGAAGTCGGCCGCGGCCGCGTCGGGAAAGGCGGCATCGTTCGCGATCCCGCGCTGTGGGATCAGGTTCTGGCGGACCTCGTCGCCTTTGCGGTTTCGCGCCGCCTCGGGCCGGCGAGCATCGCGCGTTCCGTGCTCCCCGGCGCCTCGGGGAACGTCGAGTTCTTCCTCCACCTTCGTCCGGCCGCGGAGCCCTCCGCGACATCCGCGCTCGCAGCCGAGCGTCACGAGGCCGTCCATGCCCCCGACCGGTAAGACGAAAACGACAAGACCCCGGGGCCGGCGGTTCCGCCGCGTCGCCGTTCTCGCCAAGCCCGGCACCAACGAGGGGCAGCAAATCGCCTCCGAGCTGGGATCCTGGTTGCGCGCCCGCGACGTGGTGGTGCGCTTCGACGAACTGACGGCGAAGGCGCTCGGCCTCAGGGACGGCATCCGTGCGGACACGATCCCGGCGGGCACCGATCTCGTCATCGTCGCCGGAGGCGACGGCACGCTCTTGTCGGCGGCGCGCCTCGCGGGGCCTCTGGGAATCCCGATCCTGGGCGTCAATTTCGGTGGCTTGGGATTCATGACCGAATTGCAGCCGGAAGAGCTCTACACCGCGCTCGAGCGGCTCTTGCGCGGGGACTACGAGATCGAGGAGCGCGAGGCTTTGCGGGTGCGCTTCCGTCGCGGACGGAAGCTCCTCGGCGAGTTCGCCTTGTTGAACGACGCCGTCGTCACGAAAACCGCGCTCGCCCGCATGCTGGTCATCGAGCTTCGCATCGACGGCGAGCTGGTTGCGACCTACACGAGCGACGGGCTCATCGTCGCGACGCCGACCGGTTCCACCGCGTACAACCTCTCCGCCGGAGGGCCGATCCTGGACCCGCGCATGAGCGCTTTCGTGATCGCGCCGATCTGCCCGCACGCGATGAGCTACCGCCCGCTCGTGGTGCCGGGCGGCGTCCGCATCGAGGTGACGCTGCGCAGCCTGACGGAAGAGGCCTATCTCACCCTCGACGGTCAGGTCGGCTTCCCGATGAAGCAGCTGGACACCATCGTGATCGACCGGCATCCCCGCTCGGTACGTCTGGTGCGCGTCGCGCGCCGCGGCTTCTTCGAGGTCCTCCAGCGAAAGCTCCATTGGGGAGACCGTTGAACGGAAGCAAGGAACCGCCGGCCTCGCCGTCCCGGTCCGCTGTCGTCTCCTGGTGCCTGTTCGACTTCGCGAATTCGTCGTACACGACGTTGATCATGACGGTCGTTTACTCCGTCTACTTTCGCGACGCGGTCGTCGGGGCGGCCGACAATCGCGGGGACCGGCTCTGGGGCGTGGCGAATTTCCTGGCGATGGCCGTCGTCGCCGTCACCTCTCCCCTCCTCGGAGCTATTTCCGATTACTCGGGTCGGCGGAAATTCTTTCTCATCGGGCTGACGCTGCAGACCGTGCTGGCGACCGCGCTCTTGTTCTTCGTCGGCCCCGGCGACCTTTGGGGCGGCATCCTCCTCTACGTGATCGCGACGATCGGATTCGAGGGAGGATACGTTTTCTACAACGCGTTCCTCCCCGACGTGTCCACCCCGAAGACCATCGGGCGGGTTTCGGGCTGGGCCTGGGCGATCGGCTATGCGGGGGGGTTGCTGTCGCTCGCCCTTTGTTTTCCGTTGATCAAAAGGCCTCTTCGGAACGCGCAGGGCATGCTCGATACGCTCGCGGTCTCCCATCGACAGCTCTCGTTTCTCATCGTGGCTGCGTTTTTTTTCGTCTTCGCATTGCCGTCGTTCCTGTGGCTTCGAGAATCGCTCCCCCAGGGCCGCCTGTCCGGCCTGCGCGAGTACGCAACCATGGGGTTTCGGCGCACCACGCAGACCCTTCGCCACCTGGGCCGCTACCGGGAAACCGGCAAGTTCGTTCTCGCGTCCTTGTTTTTCACGGACGGCATCACGACGGTGATCAGCTTCAGCGCGATCTACGCGACGACGACGTTCCACTTCACCAGTGGCGACATCGTGATTCTCTTCCTCGTGTTGAACGTCGTCGCCTTTCCCGGATCACTCGCCGCGGGCTACCTCGCCGATCGATTCGGGCCGAAGAGAACTCTCGTCGCCAGCCTCTGCTTGTGGGTCGTCACGATCCTGGTGGGTTTCGGGGCTCAGAATCGCGCCACCTTCTACCTCATGGGCTGTCTGGCCGCGCTGGGCATGGGGAGCACACAGGCCGTTTCACGGTCGTTCATGGCGCAAATCACGCCGCCCTCCCGCGAGGCCGAGTTCTTCGGGTTCTACGTACTTTCGGGAAAGTTCGCTTCGATGTTCGGCCCGTTGATGTTCGGCTTCGTTTCGGAAGCCTCCGGCTCCCAACGCCTCGCCGTCTTGTCCCTGCTCCCCTTCTTCCTCGTCGGATTGGCGTTGATGGCTTCCGTGAATGAAACACGGGCGTTCGCGCAGGCCGGAGAATCGGAGTGACGCTCCGGCTCAGGCCGCGGCCAGCGCAAATCGCGCGGCGCAGAATTCGGGTCCCAAGGCGGCGATGAACAACCCCGCCCGCGGCCCTCGGGATTTTCCGAGAAGCGCAACGTACAGCGCCTGGAACAGCTCGGCGGGCTTGGCCCCGGGGAACGCCTTCGCCAAGTCGTAGATCAACACGTGGACGGCCTCGCCGTCCATCCCGTCCTTCAGCAGGCCCGCCAGACGGGAGAGGAATGCCTTCTGGTCGACGCTCAGGGCGGCCGCTTCGGCGGGAAGCTCCTCGGTCACCTCGAACTTCATCTCGTCCGGCGCGTGACGGTCGAGCCAGCGCCTGGCGTAGCCCAAGCGGCGGTCGACAGCGTTCCGGTCGAGCTCGTGGTAACCCGTGCGCGCGAGAACGTCCATCGTGCGCGTGACGTCAAACCCGGCGACCTGGGCCGCGACCACCAGGTGCTTGAACGGAACGCCGACGGGGCGAAACCCCGCAGCGCGCGAGAGCTGAAGCGCGCGGGAGTCCACGCCGGCCGCCGTGGCGTCGTCGACCGCGTCGACGAGTTGCAGGAGAGGCAGTCCGGGATCGAAGGCGATCGTGCTCTGGGGCCTCTCGCGCATCACGAGATAGCGAAGCACCTCGGGAGGGGCAAGCTCCAGAACCTGCCCGATGGACAGGACGTTTCCCTTGCTACTGGACATGTCGCCCTTCCCCTTGAGACGGATCCATTCGTAGGGAACCGGAAGAGGGGGCTCGTAGTCGAAGATCTCGCGTGCGATGCGCGCGCCTGTGTCGTACGAACCCCCGCGCGTCGCGTGGTCCTTGCCGAACGGTTCGACGGTGACGCCCAACATCGCCCAGCGGGCCGGCCAGTCGACGCGCCAGGTCAGCTTGCCGCCGCCCGTCATCGGCAACTCGCCCGAGGCACCGCAAGCGCAGGCGAAGGCGATCGTCTCGTCGCGGACGGAAAAGCCCGTCACCGTCGTTTTCGTGATTCGCCGACAGGAGGGGCACCACGGATTGAACGGCGACCAACGGTCGTCGATCGCCTTGCCGGTCAACTCGTTGAGAATGGCGGCGATGCGGTCACGGCCCGAAAGGGCCAAGCCGATCGTTCGGTTCATGCGGCCGGACGCGTACATCCTGTCGGCGCGCTCGAGTTCGACTTCGACATGGAGAGCCTTCAGGGACGCAAGGAAAGGCTCGAGGAAGTGTTCGGCGTAGGAGGAATGCCGTCCACAGGGGCACGGAATCGCGGAAAGAGGCTGCCCGATCAGCGGGGTATAGACCTCCGCGTCGAGGAACGGGTAGACGTGCCTGAGGGGATCGAGGTTGTCGCACACGTAGTTGAAACGGGCAGCGGCCCCGCGATCCTTGACGGCGCGAAACACCGCGTCGGCTGTGAGCACCTCTCGCATGTTGCCGATGTGGATCTCTCCCGAAGGCGAGATCCCGCTCGAAACGACGACCGGACGCCCGGACGCGATCGCCGCTTCCGCCGCCTCGTCGGCCCAGTGGCGAGCGGCCGTTTCCCCCTTCGTCATCGTGCGCATCTCCTCGCCTGAAACGAACTCGGCAAGGTACATCGGCGGCGTCGCGATCATCAACCTCGACGGTTCGGTCTTGAGACGGGACCTTTCGCTGTGATAGAAACGCCCGGGAGACAGCGCATGGAACGAATCAACCTCAGGGAGGCCGCCCGGCGGTCGGCGCGGTCGGTCACGACGCTGCGCCGCTACATCCGGAGCGGAAACCTCGTCGCCGACAAGCTCCCAGGCCGGTTCGGACCCGAGTACTTCGTTACGGCCGAGCAGTTGGCCGCGGCGGGACTCGACGCGCCGGAAGCCGATTCGGTCCGGCCCGACTCCAAGCTCGTCGCGCGCTCCCCTTCCGCCGCATCCCTTGCGGCCGCCCCTTTGGATCGGGTCCTCAGGGACAGCGTTCCGATCTCGTTGTTCCAGGACCTCCAGCTCAAACACGAGCAACTTCTCGTGCAGTACGGCATGGTGCGGGCGGGGGGGCTTCGCGTACTCGACATGCAGGCCGAGCTTGAAACGCGCCGCCGCCAGATCGAGGACGCCCAGGCCGAAAACACGCGCGTCAAAGAGAGACTGGCCCGCGAGGCCGGCGAGCTGCGGAAGCGGCTCCGCGAAGCCGAGCTCGAGCTCGAGGGGCGGCGGGTCGAGGCCGCGGCCTTGCGCGTCAAGGTCAAAGGGCTCGAGATGCTGACCCGCAATCGCGTCACGAACGAAGAGATCGATCGTCAATTCTCGGACGTGATGGACCAGATGCGCCGCGTGGACAAGCTGACCGCCGAGCAAGAGCATAAAGACGGCGCGACCAAGAGCCCTTGGCACGAGCGCCCTCCGCACCTCGACCCCGAGCACTGAAGCGTCGGGGGCGGCTCGCGCCGCCGGGCCGTCAATCGCGCCGGAATTCCAGGAGCTTCCAGAGTCCGAAGAGGTTCACACGCTCGGTGCGGACGAGCGTCAGGCCGGGAGTGCCCGTGACGGTGGCCACGGGGAGGTCCATGCGAAAACCGACCCAAGTCGAAAGGGGCGTGATGAGATGCTCCAATGCGGCCAAGGGGCGAAACGCGCTCTGGAAGTGGTTCACCACGATCACCGTTCCGCCGGGCCGGCAGACCCGCACGATTTCGGCCATGACCTTGGCGGGGTCCGGCACCACGGAGATCACGTAGGGTGCAAAGACCTTGTCGAAATGGCCGTCGCCGTAGGCGATGTTGCGCGCGTCCATGAGTTCGAGGAGAACGCTCGCGTGCTCTAGACCCTCGAGCCGCGTGCGCGCCAGGTCGAGCATGGGCTCGCTGATGTCGATGCCGACGACGTCGCAACCGACCGGGTAAAGCGGAAGCGACAACCCCGTGCCGACGCCGACCTCGAGGACCCGCTCTCCCGGCTGAGGCACCAACTCCGTGACCGCGTAGCGCCTTCCAGGGCCGAGCGCCCAATCGAAAAAACCGTCGTACACGCGGGCGAGGACGCCGTAGACCTTCTCGACGCGGCGCGAAGCATCCGCAACGTACTCCGCGCTTCCGGCTCTGGACATGAAACCCCCAACAAAAGGGAGCGGAGTGTAACAGGTCCGGGAGCCACTTCCCACACGCCCCTTCCCCCCCTCGCCTGCGGGCCATTCCCCGCATCGCCGAGGGGCACCGCCAGGACCCGACTTGACTCCTTTCGTGAGGTTCTGTAGGTTTCGGGTTCATTTTTCGGAATTTCGGGGGAGGCCTCCACAACATGAAGAACGCTTGGCGAGCACAGGCCGTTGGCGTGATCCTCTCCGCCATCGTCGTCGCGGGATGCTCGAGCACGCAACCCGATCGGATCGAAACACGGACGGCCTCGCTCAGCTTCGAAACCAAGGCGTCCGTGTTGCTTTGGGCCTGCTATGAAAGCCCGCAGGCCTACTGTTTCCCGGTGCTCGAGGGTAGCCCTCCTGTCCAATCGGTCGCCGACCGGCCGGTTCCGTGGCGTCTCTCGCTCAAGATCACGATCATCCGGGCCGGGACCACCAACGAAGTCCTGGCCGAGTCGCTGACGGGAGTTGTCGGATCGTCGGTTGAGCCGGGAGACTCGGTCGACGATTTCATCAGCATGACCGACTACGACCCTAACATGCCGCCCGCCCCGGACAGGAACGAGTTCGGTATCGATTGGACGGACGGCCACTTGGTCTCCTCGGGGAGCCCCATCTACCTTTCGTTCATCTTCGTCGATCCCGGCATCCCGAACCTCCTCGACACCGTGTCGCCAGACCCCACCGTACCGGCGACGTTTGACTTCAACTTGAACACTGGGGACACCGTGATCGTCCGTGCGCGCAAGCAGGCGGAGGAAGCCGCACCGGCTTTCAGCCCCCCGTACGAAACCGTCAAGCTCACAGCCACGCTCGCCATTTCGGGCGTACCGGTCGCCGGAAACGGACCTCAGACGTCTTCGGCCGACAACAGGTCAGGTTTCACCTTCTCCTTCACGGTGCAGTAGGCCAGACACGCGTCACGTGCTCGGCGCGCGGAAAGAGCGTGCCCTTTTAGAAAGGTGAGCATGAGAGTTACGAAATGGGCGGTTGCCCTTCTCTTCGGAATGGCGTTGGCGCTGCCGGTTGTGGCGCAGGAAGACGCGATCCCGAAGGAACTTCCGCCGGAACCGAGCACGCCAACCACCGAGACCGCCGAGCCCGTCGAGCCCGCTCCCACTCCGCCCGCCCCCAAGAAGAAAATGGAGTTCGGAGATCCGCCCCTCCACCGCTGGGGGGGATTCACGATCTCCGTGGCCGCCTGGGAACCCGCCCTGGTCGGAGCCGACGAGGAAATCGCCACGACGTATGATCTCGGATTCGCGTCCCCTCTGATGGAGGGAAGCACACCGCGCATCAGAGAGACGATCAAGGCGGAGTACCACCTTCCCAAAGATGCCGGCTCGGTCGGTATCATGTACGACTCGATGCACCAGAGCGATTCCGTCGAGTACCTCTCGCCGGCCCAGTTCGTCTTCGGCGAGACGCGCGCCTTCCCGTTCGCGCTCGGGGTCTATGACGACGGATTCGCGGATGGGGTGAACGCCAGCCTCGACCGCAAGACACGCGATTTCCGCGCCTACTATTCACAGACGGCTTTCGAGAACCCACGAGCCAAGGGGACCTGGGGCGTGGACTATCGCCAGCTCGCTCACTCGCGCAACATGAACATTTCGTACCTGGCGATCGTCCCCAATCTGCCGCCCATCATCCCGCCAGCCGTTCCGGGTAACGTAGATCCCAATCGCCTCGACCCGATCCCCGATCAAGTGATCCAGACGGCCAACTACTCCGGGCACGGACTCGGCGCGAGCTTCGATCTCGAGTTTCCGGTCCACCCGAGGGTCTCCATCATCACCGGGCTTTCGATCGGCCTGATCCGGGGATCGGCGAGCAGTCAGTATTCATCCCGGAGCTCCTATTACTACCAGGAGCCCAACCGCGAAGTGCCTCTCACCACGGAGCAGTTGTTCGAGATTCTCTCCAACGGATCGGAACAACAGATCTTGCAGGTCGGTCAGCAAATCGTCTACGCCGGACTGATCCAGTCACCGACCTCCGGGTTCGCGGAGACTCTCGACATCTACCTCGGCCTGGAAGTGAAGGTGTACAAGGGCCTCAATGTCTTCGGTACCCTGCGCGACGTTTACTATGCAAACGTCGGCGAGTACGTCGTCCCCCGGCCCGACTTCAACGACGTCCGGACGCCCTTGTCGGCCGGCTACGAGGGCTACGTTCTCGGACTGTCCTGGCGGTTCTAGGCGCGAGCCATGGATTCGCCCATGCCGGTCACCGAAGCGGACGTTCTTCGCGCCCTTTCCGGGGTGCGCTATCCCGGGTTCACGCGGGACATCGTGGCGTTCGACGTCGTGAAAGATCTTGCCGTCAAGGACGGCGCGGTTTCTTTTCGGATCGAGCTGGGGGCGGGAAACCCAGCCGTCGCCGGGACGATCGAGCGCGAAGCAAGAACCGCGCTTGAGACCCTTCCCGGAGTGAGCTCCGTCGCGATCCGTCTTGCGTCCAAGGCCAAGATCCCGGGGCCGCCCACGATCCCCGGGCCCGGGGTGCTCGATGCCGAACTCCTTCCGGGGGTCAAGCACACGATCGCGGTCGCATCGGGAAAGGGCGGCGTCGGCAAGTCGACGGTCGCGGTCAACCTCGCGGTCGGCCTCGCGCAACGGGGCGCTCGCGTGGGGCTCCTCGACGCGGACATCTACGGGCCGTCGATTCCACTGATGATGGGCGTCGACGAGCGTCCGACGATCGATCCGACCGGACGGTCCATCCTGCCGTTCGACCGTTTCGGCGTGCGGTTCATGTCCTTGGGTTTCCTCGTCGACAAGGACGCCGCCGTCATCTGGCGCGGCCCCATGGTGATGAAGGCGATCGAGCAGCTCTTGCGAGATGTCGCCTGGGGCGACCTCGACATTCTCGTCGTCGACATGCCGCCGGGCACGGGCGACGCCCAGCTGACGCTATCCCAGAAGGTCCGTCTCTCGGGGGCGGTGATCGTCACGACCCCGCAAGATGTCGCCTTAGCCGACGCGATCAAGGGCGTCACGATGTTCCGAAAGGTCGGAGTTCCGATCCTCGGCATCGTCGAGAACATGAGCTTTTTTCACTGCCCCCACTGCGGCAGCCGATCCGACGTCTTCGGACATGGCGGGGGCAGCCGCGAGGCCGCTCGCCTCGAGGTGCCGTTTCTCGGCGAGATCCCCCTGGACGCGGCGATCCGCGAAGGCGGGGATGCCGGCAGGCCGGTGGTCACCCTCGATCCGGCCTCGACGCTTTCGGTGGCGTTCCTGACGCTCGCCGACAAGATCCTTCGCACGTTGGGAGCCGAAAACGGAGATACGCCGGACGCTGCGGGGGACGGCGTGATGGGTTGGCTGAAGCGCGGATGGACCAGCTGACCGTATACTTTCGGGCGTCTCGATGCGAGCCCAGTTTCGCGTTCGGGAGGTTGCCGTGAAAGCCCCTGCCCTTGCCGTCCTCATCGTCTCGGTCGCCGGTTTCGCGTCGACGATCGTGATCTCCGCCGATCCTTCCCCCGGCCCTGCGGCCGATCCCGCTCGGGAGGCGATCGTCGAGGCTCTCGCGGCCGGCGGAGGCATTCCCGGTCAGGCCCGCAACCTCGTCAATCTCGCCTGGCCCGCCGGCAAGCGTGACCCGGTCGTCGCCGACCGGGCTCGAACCGAGCTCGCACATTTCGGCTCGTATGCGATCGCCGCCCTGCGAACCGCCGTCAACACGGTCAACATCTCCTACACCGAAGAGGTCGTGGTGACGGCGTTGGCCGCGCAGCGTGAGTCCCGCGTGGAGATGAGCCGAGAGTATTTGCCGATCCTCCTGGACGCCCTTTGGATCGGCAGCCACGGCGCGAAGGTCCTTGCCATCCGAGCGTTGGCCTCGGATCGCAACGCCCTGGCTGTGGCTCCGATGATCGACAGCGCAATCGCCGAGCCGTCGCTCGCCCCCCAAGTGCTTGAGGCGCTGGGCGCCATGCGTTACCAGCAGGCCCGTTTCTACCTGGAAACCGTCATGATGGAAGGCCCCCCGGCCAACCGTCCCCTCGCGGCATCCTCCCTGGCCCAGATCGGGGGATCCGCCTTGGGACCTCTCAAGAAGGCCTTGAAGGCGGAACACCGCGAGACGCGACTGCTGGCCGCGCGCGCGCTCCTTCCCGCGGCGACCGAGTACGAACTCGGAGCGCTCTACGAGTACGTCGAAAAGTACGGGGACGACGACCCCAATTTGACGCAGGCGATCAAGCTCAGCGCCACGGCCATCGAAAAAGCGATCGCCGCTCGTGACGCGAGCCAGGCTGCGGATAGTCCCAAGGATTTCTGAGTCGCGGGCTGACGCCCCCTCAGGATCGACCCGCGAGTTCCTCGCCGAGCGCGCGAACCCCCGCCCGGATGTCGTCGTCGCCGGCCGCGTAGGACACGCGGAGGAACCCCGCCCCGCCGGGACCGAAGGCCTCTCCCGGAATCACGATCACGCGCCTCGTCTGCAGCAGACGCTCGGCGATCGCGAGCGAGCTTCCGAACTCCCGGACGTCGACAAAGAAATAGAACGCGCCGTCGGGCAGCGTCACCTCGAGCTTCGGGATCCGCCCGAGTTCCTCGGCCATCAGCGCGCGGCGGCGGCGGAAGATCTCGAGATAGGCGGCGCGATCGGGCTTTGCGGCCTCGCCCAGCGCGACGAGCGCCGCGGCTTGCGACACGCTCGAAGCACAGGTCACGACATACTGATGAGCGGCCGTGATCCGGCCGACGATCGCCTGCGGCCCCACGACCCAACCGACCCGCCATCCCGTCATGCTGAGGTCTTTCGACAACCCCGAAACGACCAGGCCGCCGGTCGGCACGAACCGGGAGATCGACGGCGCGGTGCGCTCGTAGGCGAACCCCGCGTAGATCTCGTCCGACAGCCACGGGACGCCGCGGCCTTCGAGTTCGCGAGCCAGCGTCTCGAGATCGGCGTCCAGATCCATGGCCCCCGTCGGATTCGACGGCGAGCACAAAATCACCAGGCGGGTGGCCGGGGTCAGCCGCGAGACGACGTCCGCGGGATCGATCTTGAATCCCCTCTCCGGCCGCAGAGGATAGGAAACCGGGGTGGCGCCCAAGAGTCGCGCGACGACCGGGTAGGCCGGGTATCCCGGGTCCGGCACCAGCACGTCGTCGCCCGCGTCGACGAGGGTCATCACGGAGGCGAACACCGCCTCCTGGGAACCGATCGTGACGACGACGCTCTCGGCCCCGCTCGCAACGCCCGGATAACGCGCGGCGACGGCGGCGCGAACGGCCGGGTCCCCTGCCGTCCCCGTGTAGCCGGTCTTGCCGTTGACGATGCCCGCGATGCCGGCCAGACTGATCCGCGACGGCGTGGGAAGGTCGGGCTGCCCCAGGCCGAGGTTGATCGACCCCGGAGGCGCACTATCGAAGATCCTCCGGATCAGCGTGCGCTCGATGCCGTCCATCCGGCGCGCGACGCGAAAACTCATCGCAACCCGTCCTCGAGCGCCGCGGCGGCGTCCGTTTGCTGATCGCGGTACTTGACGATGACCGGGGCATACAGGCTCAGGCCGCGCGCGCGCGCCCAGTCCCCGCCCGCCGGACGGCTGCCGGGAACGACCACAGCGCGCTCCGGGACCACGAGAACCCCGCCGGCGTCCGCGACGATCGTGCGCTCTTGCGCCACATCGTAAAGGGCGACCGCCCGCGTCAGGACGACACCGGGGGCCAACACGGCGCCGCGGCCGACGCGCGTTCCCTCGTACAAGCCGCACCCGCCGCCCACGAAGGCGTCGTCCTCGACGATCACGGGCAGCGCCCCCGGCGGTTCGAGCACGCCCCCGACCTGGACGGCTGCCGAGAGGTGGACCCGCGCGCCGATTTGCGCGCACGAACCAACGAGCGCGTGGGAATCGATCATCGTTCCCGCGCCGACGTGGGCGCCCACGTTGATGAACGCCGGCGGCATGACGACGACACCGTCGGCGAGAAACGCGCCGCGACGCACGGTCGATCCGCCAGGAACGACGCGGACGTTTCTGCCGCCGGCCGCCGGGTCTTGCGTGGGAAGCGTGTCGCGGTCGCGAAAATGGAAGGGCGGCAGGGCGAGGCTCTGGTTGGCGCCGCAGCGGAAGGCCAAAAGGAGGCCTCGCTTCACCCAGGCGTTGACGATCCAACCGCCGGGCGTCAGTTCGGCGGCGCGGACCTCCCCTCTTTCGAGCGCATCCAGAAGCTGGCTGACCGCGGCGCGAGCCTCGTCGCGATCCGCGTCGGCCGCCCCCGCCAGCCGGTCGATCCGTTCGCGAAGCCCGTCTTCGTTCAAAGGACGGCCTCGAAAAGTCCTGCGTGGCGCAACGCCTCGTCGATCAGGCGGCGGGTTCCGGCTTCGGCGGGCCCCAGGGGCGAGCGCACGGTCTCGCCGCAACGTCCCATGAGTGCCAAGGCCACCTTCGCCGGCACGGGGTTTGACTCGACGAAATTGGCGTTCATGAGCGGCCGGAGGAGGTAGTGAATCGCCCGCCCGCGCGCAAAATCGCCGTCTCGGGCGGCTTCTATCATCTCGGACATGAGCCTCGGGGCCTCGTTCGACACGACCGAGATCACACCGTCCGCGCCGAGCGCCATCGCAGGAAGGGCGAGCGCATCGTCGCCCGAAAGGACGGCGAATCCACGGGGCCGCCCCGCGACGATGGCCGCGAGTTGTTCCAGATTTCCCGCGGCCTCCTTGACGCCGACGACGCCCGGAATTTCGGAAAGCGCCAAGGTCTGCTCGACGCCCAGGTTCTGACCCGTCCGGCCCGGCACGTTGTACGCCACGATCGGGAGATCGACCGCTCGTGCGATCGCCGCGAAATGCGCCAGCATCCCCGAGCGATTCGGCTTGTTGTAATAGGGCGTCACGACGAGAAGGCCGTCGGCCCCGGCCTTGGCGGCGCGTTCGGCGCCGGCGATCGTGGTTTTCGTGTCGTTGGTGCCGCAGCCCGCCAGGACGGGCACGCGCCCCGAAGCGGTGCGCACGGTGGTTTCGATCAGGAGGGCGTGCTCTTCGGGACGCAACGTCGCCCCTTCGCCGGTCGTTCCGCACGGCACGAGGCCGTGGATGCCGCAGGCGATCTGCCAGGAGACGAGTGTCTCGAAGGTCGCAAGATCGACCGCGCCATCGTCGAGAAACGGGGTCACGATCGCCGTCATCGCTCCGCGAAAAACAGGAAGCCGCTCGTTTGGGGTCATCGTCGCCCTCCTCGTTGGCGCGGGCCGCGCACCAGATCGTCCAAGACCTCGTCGAACCCGTGGAGGCCGCGCCGGCCTCGCAACCACTCTGCGGCCCGGACGGCGCCATCGGCGAACCCCTCGCGGCCGCGCGCGACGTGCTCCAAGGTCACGGCATCGTGGGGCCCGTCGAACCCGACGAGGTGGCGCCCCGGCTGGCTTCCCGCCCTCACCGCCACGATCGGGGGGCCTTCGCGCACGGCAGCTCCCGCCGGCCCGGCGCCGGCGACGAGCGCCGCGAGGCGCTTTGCGGTCCCGCTCGGGGAGTCCGCCTTCGCACGGTGGTGCCACTCGGCGAGCCACGGATCGTAGCCGCCGACCGCCAGGTAGCGCCGCGCGGCGTCCGCGACGGCGGCGTAGAACAGGCCCATCCCGACCGAGAAGTTGGGCGCGATCACCGCTCCCGCCTTGGCGGCCCGCGCCGCACGGCGCACGGCGGCGTCTGAGGCGTCCCAACCCGTCGTCCCGCAAACGACTGCGATCCCACGGCGCAGGAGCTCGACGACGTGGTCTTTCGCGGCGTCGGGCTCGGTGAACTCGAACGCCACCCCCACGCCGCGCCACGACGCGGCGCCGATCGTGCGAACGATCCGTCGATCGCGCCCGGCACGGTCGACGATCGGTCCCAGGGTGTGTCCATGGGACACCGCGGCCGCTTCGATCGCGCGTCCCATCTTGCCGTAACCGATCAGCGCGAATCTCATGCGGCCGTCACCTCGAAAAACTCACGGTGGAGCGCTCGGACGCACGCGTCGAGGCGGATTTCGGGAACGAGCGCCGCGACGCTCGTCGCCGATCCTCCCAGTGCGACCATCTCCGGATCCCAAGCGGCGAGTGCGGAGAGCACGCGGCCTCGCGCCGCACCTTCTTGTGCGAGTCCGTGCCCGACCACGCAGACGAGGCCCCGCTCGCCCCGCACTTCGATCTCGGCAAACGCCGCCAGACGATCCGCCAGTGCCGTATCTTTGACTCGCGCGGGTAGGACGAGAGTCACCGCGACCTCGGAGGAGACCACGAGGTCGGGAACCAGCGCCTCCTCGTCGACGGCCGCGAGCACGCGCGGCAAAAAGCCGGGGTCCACGCGAAGCGTCCGCGAGGCGACGCGAAACGCCGTCACGCCGCCTCTTGCGGCGACCGAGGCGAGAGCCGGCGCGTTGGCGGCGACCTCGCGCAGGATCACGGTGCCCTCCCCCTCCGGGCGCAGGGTGTTGAGCACGCGCACCGGAATACCGCACCCTACGGCCGGCGCGATCGACGCGGGATGCAGCACCTTGGCTCCGTAGTAGGCCAACTCCGCCGCCTCGGCGAACGACACGGACGCCCGCCTCTGAGCGGACGGCACGCGCCGGGGATCGGCGGTCATGACGCCGTCGACGTCGGTCCAGATTTCGATCTCCGCGGCCCCAAGCGCGGCGCCGAACACGGCGGCCGACGTGTCCGAGCCGCCGCGTCCTAAAGTCGTCGTTCGTCCGTCCCGGGTCGCGCCGAAAAAACCTCCGAGGATCGGGACCTCCCCTGCCGCAACCGCAGGTGCGAGAAGGCGCAGACCTCGCGCCGCGACCTCGTCCGCAATCGGCTCGGCGCGACCAAACGACGCGTCGGTGATCATGACCTCGCGGGCGTCGACGAGCCGCGCGGGAAGCCCGCGGTCCGACAACGCCGCCGCGACGATCCGCGACGACAAAATCTCTCCGAACGCCAGGAGCGTGTCCGACGAGCGCGGCGTTCCCTCGCCCAGAATCCGCACCGACCGCAAGAGCTGCCGCAGATCTTCGAACAACGCATCGACCTCGAGACCGAGATCGTGGCGGCGGCCGGGGTCCTCGACGGAACCGGACACCGCCCAGCGGTGGCGGCGGCCGAGATCGGCGAGGATCGGTTCGAGGGCGTCGCGCTCCCCCTCCCTTGCGGCGGCGATCGCGCCTACGAGAAGATCGGTGACGCCCGCCATCGCGGAAACCACGACGACCGGGCGGCGCGGCAGGCGCCCCCGCACGATCTCGGCGACCGCCAAAATACTCGCGGCGTCGGCGACGGAGGTACCGCCGAATTTCATCACGATCACGCGCGCGACCTCCGCGGCAGAAGATCCTTCGCGGCCAGCAGTTCGGCGTTCAACAAGGCGCCGCCCGCCGCTCCGCGCACCATGTTGTGCGAGAGCACCACGAAGCGCAGGGTCAGCACGGGGCACGCGCGCACGCGCCCCACGACGACGCTCATTCCGCCCCCGCAGTCGCGATCGAGGCGCGTTTGCGGACGGTCCGGCTCGCGTCGCACCACGATCGGAAACGCGGGCGCCGTGGGGAGCGCAAGACCGTCGATGTCCCCGCGAAACGACGCGAAGGCGGCCAGGGCAAGCTCTGGAGTCGGCGGCCGGTCGAGCTCGACGGAAACCGCTTCGAGATGTCCGTCGAGCGTCGGCACGCGGTGGCAATGGGCCGACACCGCGATGTCCGCGGGTACGAACCTCTCGGCGGTCGCCGCGCCCAAGATCTTTCCGAGCTCGACTTCGATTTTGTCTTCCTCGCCCGGAATGTAAGGGACCACATTGTCAAAAAGATCGATGGCGCGAGGGCCGCCGAGCCCGGCGCCGGATACGGCCTGCATCGTTGCCACCACCACGCGGCGAACGCCGAAGGCACGATGGAGGGGAGCCAAGGCGAGCGCCAACCCCGTCACCGAGCAGTTCGGATTCGTCACCACGTACCCCGTTGCGGCGCGCGCGGCGATCCGGACGACCGAGGCGCCGTTGACCTCGGGAACGAGAAGCGGAACGGCTGGGTCCATGCGCAACGCGGAACTGTTGCTGACCACCGCGACACCTTCACGGGCCAGGGCCGGCTCCACCTCGCTCGCCACTTGAGCATCGAGCGCCGACAAGACCAGGTCGCACGCGGCGAAATCCGAGGGCGAGCAACCCGAAACGACGTGCGTCGCAACACCGTCGGGGATGGGCTCGGGAAGCATCCAGCGCGTCACCTCGCCGTAGGCGCCCCCCGACGAGCGCTCCGACGCTCCCAAAGCGACGAGCCGGAACCAGGGATGCTCCGCGACTCGCGCCACCAGGCGCTGACCGACGAGCCCCGTGGCCCCTGCAATTCCAACATGATACGGCCGCACGAAAGCGTCTCCGGCCGCGTAGTATACTCGCCCGCTTCGCGCGCGCCGGAACGCGCATGGAGGCTCTAGCGACCGCGATGTTGGACCCGAACAACGACGTTTTGGACGATGCGCCGGGAGACCGCCCCAACGGGACACGTTCGACCGAAGACGATTTCGTCTGCATCCGCTACCGCGTCTGGTACCCGTCGTTTGATTGTGCGATCCGAACACGGTTCCAGACCTCCCCCGGCTGCTTGCAATGCGATCAGGGGCGGTTCAACCTCAAACGGCACCGCTCGGCGTTGCGCGGATTCCGGTGGCGCTTGACCGCGGGCGACTGAGTCGCGATGGCCGTGCGCGGGATCGTCTTCGACCTCGACGGCACGCTCGTCGACGGGTATCAGGGCATCGCCTCCGGGGTCAACGCCGCGCGCGCCTCGTTCGGCCTCCCCGCTCTGGACCGAGATGACGTCCGGGGACGCGTGGGGCTCGGGTTGTCGCACCTGATGGACGACGTCGTGGGCCAGGCAAGGGCCGCCGAGGGCGCCGAAATTTTTCGGAGCGTCTACGACAGGGTCTGCGTCGATCAGACGCGCCCCGTTCCCGCCCTCGACGAGACGCTCGCGGGGCTTCGCGCGCGGGGCTTCCGGATGAGCGTCGCGAGCAACAAGCCCGTGGCGTATTCGATCCGCATCCTCGAGCGCTTGGGCGTGCTGCCGTTTTTCGACACGATCGCGGGCCCTGAAACCGCGGGGTCACTGAAGCCCGACCCGCCGATGATCCGCGCCTGCCTCGCCGCGATGAACGTCCGGGCCGACGAGGCGCTCTACGTCGGCGACATGGCGATCGACGCGGAGGCGGGCGAGCGGGCGGGGGTTGCGGTCGTCCTGGTTTGCGGCGGCTCGACCTCACCGGAGGAGCTTGGCCGCACGGGGCGACCGGTCCTCAAAGCGCTGAAGGAGCTTCTCGACCTCCTGCCGCTTCACGCGGCGGGCTAGCGAGGATCGACGGCCGGTCGCATCAGCCCCGCTTGCCACTCCCGGAGCTCCGCAACCGCCCACGGATCGTCCCCGGCGACCCAGCGCTTCGCCATGTCCTCGACGACGCCGCGGCTCGCGAGGACCGAAGGATCGAGTTCGAGGGTTCGCGCGAGTTCGTCCCGCTGCTGCCGGAGGAACGCGACGCGCGTTTCCACCTCCGGTTGAAGCCGCTCCCGCGACTGCACACGAATCTCCGGCCGCTCGGCCTCGGGGCAAGACACACCGCGGCGCACCGCCTCGAGCACGTCGTGGCCCGACGGCGATCTCAGGAGGTAGTCGGGAAACCCCGGAACGCGCGTCAGATCGGAAATCCCGGACGGAGGGGTCTTGGCGAGCGCCAAGAGCGTCTCGTCACGGAGCACGCGGAAAAGCGGTTTGTCGCGCTTGCGCGCCATCCCGTCTCGCCAGCTGCACAACTCGCGCAGCACGGCGAGCCCCGCCCGATCGAGCGTTTTTGCTCCTTTCGTGCGGCGGTACGGCTCGGGGTCGTCGTCCCGCCGGTCGCTCCACCGCACGCCCTCGAGTCGCGCGCACTCCTCGCGCAGCCACGCCGTCCGGCCGAGCGCTTCGAGCCGCTCATCGAGGATCGCGGTCAAGGCCTCGAGGTGGCGCGTGTCTTCGACCGCATACGCGCGCATCGCGTCGGAGATCGGCCGCTTCGACCAGTCGGCCCGCTGGTGCGCCTTGTCCAAGACGACGCCCAGGTATTTTTCGAGCAACGCCGCCAGCCCGAACGCCGGCTCGCCGAGAAGGCGCGCGGCGATCATCGTGTCGCCGAGTCCGGAAACGACGAGGCCGAAATCGCGCGAGAGGAGTCGGATGTCGTAATCGGCCCCGTGCAGGAGTTTCCGGATCGTGCCGTCCTCCAGAGGGGCCTTGAGAGGCGCCAGTTCGATCGACGCGAGCGGGTCCACCAGCGCGTGACGGCCTGAGGCGGTCAGTTGCACCAGGCAGACTTTCTCGCGGTAGTGATGAAAAGAGTCGGCCTCGGTGTCGACCGCAAGGGGGCCGGCGCCGATGCCCTCCGCCCAAAAGGCAAGCGCTTCCGTCGAGTCGATCCAGGTCACGTCCATGAGCGCGCGACCGTATCCTCCCCCCCCCGAAGGGTCAAGCGTCAACCGCCCGAATTGGTCGGGCACTGGGTCGACATAGCTCGGCGGGCCACGCTATCCTAGACTGCCACTCCGGCCCCGGAGACCGCGTCGAACAAGAACGCCGAGGCCGACGTCGAAAGGAACCCTATGTCGATTACAACGGTCGCCCCCGATTCGCTTCACGTCCTAGGCCTCGACAAGGCTCCCGTAATTCATCGCAACGACTTGGCACCGGCGCTCTACGAGGAGACGATCAGGCGGGGCACGGGACGGATCGGCGTCGGCGGCGCCCTCGTCGTCGACACCACCCCCTACACCGGCCGCTCGCCCAAGGACAAATTCATCGTCCGTGACGCCCTGACCGAGGGCCGTGTGGCGTGGGGTGCGGTCAATGCGCCGTTCGAACCGGCGAAATTCGACGCGTTGTACGAGCGGGTCAAGCAGCACCTGGCGACCCGCGAGCTGTGGATCCAGGATCTGGGCGGCGGCGCCGACCCGGCCCAACGACTGCCGATCCGCCTCGTCTCCGAAAGTCCGTGGCATGCGCTCTTCGCGCGCAACCTCTTCCTTCGGGTCGAGGGCGCCGAAGCCCTGGCGGCGCACAAGCCCGAGTTCCACATCCTCCACGCCCCCTCGTTCCTGGCCGATCCCCAGCGTGACGGGACTCGCTCCGAGGCCTTCGTGATCGTGAACTTCACGAAGCGGATCGTCCTGATCGGCGGAACGAAGTACGCCGGCGAGGTCAAGAAGTCGATCTTCACCGTGCTCAACTTCCTCCTCCCCTTGAAGGGCGTGCTCCCGATGCACTGCTCGGCCAACGTCGGCGAGGGCGGCGATGTCGCCCTCCTTTTCGGTCTTTCGGGCACGGGAAAAACGACCTTGTCCGCCGACCCCGATCGGCGGCTCATCGGCGACGACGAGCACGGCTGGAGCGATGACGGGGTCTTCAATTTCGAGGGGGGTTGCTACGCCAAGGTCATCCGGCTGAACGCAAGCCACGAGCCCGAGATCTACCAGACCACCCGAACGTTCGGCACGGTGCTCGAAAACGTGACGATGGATGCGGACGGAAACCTGGATTTGGACAGCGATGCCAAAACCGAGAACACGCGCGCGGCCTACCCGATCTACCAGCTCGCAAACATCGTTCCGGAAGGACGCGCGGGACACCCCAAGAACGTCATCTTCCTCACAGCGGACGCCTTCGGCGTGCTGCCTCCGATCGCGAAGTTGACCGCCGAACAGGCGATGTACTTCTTCCTCTCCGGATACACCGCCAAGGTCGCCGGAACGGAGCGCGGCGTCAAAGAGCCGCAGGCGACGTTTTCGGCCTGCTTCGGGGAGCCCTTCCTCCCGCTGCCCCCGACCGATTACGCCACGATGCTCGGCGACAAGATCAAGGCGCACCGCCCCAACGTGTGGCTGATCAACACGGGCTGGACCGCGGGACCTTACGGCGTGGGGCATCGCATGGCGATCCCGCACACAAGGGCCATGATCCGTGCCGCCCTCGCCGGGACGATCGCGGACGCGTCGCTCACGGCCGACCCGATTTTCGGACTTCGCCTTCCGGCGTCCGTGCCGGGAGTGCCCACCGACGTACTCAATCCGCGCGAGACCTGGTCCGACAAGAAGGCGTATGATGCGCAGGCGAAGAAGCTCGCGGGGATGTTCCGCGAGAATTTCAAGCGTTACGCGGACCACGTCGGAGACGACGTCAAGTCCGCCGCACCGCGCGGGTAAGATCCGCCGTTTCTCGGAAGAGGTCAACCATGAGGAATGCCCTGATTCTCCTTGTCGCGGTTTGTCTTGCCCTCCCGGCTGCCGCCGGCAAGCTCGCCGGAGTCACCCTCGCCGATCAGGTGTCGGTGGGCGACAAGACGCTCATGTTGAACGGCCTGGGACTCCGCGAGGCGACCGTCCTCATGGTGGACGTCTACGTGGCGGGGCTTTACGTCGAAGCCAAATCGTCGGACGCCAACGCGATCCTCGCACCCGATCAGACCAAGCAACTCGTCATGAGGTTCGTGCGCAGCGTCGGCAAGGAAAAGCTCGCGGACGCCTGGACCGAAGGGTTCGACAAGAATGCCGGCGACAAGAAGGAGGCACTGGCCTCCGATCTGGCGAAGCTGAACGCCGCGATGGTTGACGTCAAGAAAGAGGACCGAATCACCCTGACCTACCTGCCGGACACGGGGGTCACCGTGTCCGTCAAAGGGAAAGACGATGTCGTGATTCCCGGGGCCGACTTCCAGCGGGTGCTGTTTTCGATCTGGCTCGGGCCCAGCCCGCCGAACGTCTCGCTCCGTGAGGGCCTCCTCGGGAACGCCGCGGCGAACTAGAGTCCGGCGAGGATTTCTTTCGCTTCGCTGTTGTCGGGATCCAGTTTGAGAGCGCGCTCGGCCTCCCGTCGTGCGTCGTCGTGTCGCCCGACCGAAAGCATGAGTCGCGCGATCGACAGGTGAGGCTCGGGGATTTTCGAATCGATCCGGGCCGCCCTGCGGTAGTACCTCATCGCCTCGTCAATCCGGCCGTCGATGGCCTCGAGATCGCCGCGGGCGAGGATCGTGTAGGACGTCGCAAGCCTCAAATCCGCCAGTTCGAGCGCCGCTCTGGCTTCGCGTTCGCGTCCGAGCCCGGAATAGAGCGTGGCGAGATTGCCGAGGATCGCCGGGTCGCGTGGCTCGATGGCCAAAGCACGCCGGTACGCGTCAATCGCCCCCGGGATGTCCCCCCGGCGCCTCAGGATCACGCCGAGGTTGCCGTACGCCGGCGCGAACTCCGGGGCGAGTTTCAACACCGCCCGGACGCGCGCCTCGGCGAGTGTGTAGTCGCCGGCGCTCAAGGCTTCTATGGCTCGGTTGTTCACGTGCAGCGCGGCGAGCTCGAAGTCGTCGAGCAGGCGAATCCTCCGGTCCCTGTCGTCCCGGTTCCTGTAGAAGTCGAACACCACATAGCGATCGTTGAGTGGGTAGACGGCCACGACGTGGGTCATGATGTAGACGAGATCACCGCGCCTCTCCCCGGCCGACCGCGGCTGCATATATCCCGCCTTGACACGAAACCCTTGCGAGCGAGCCATCGCGATGAACAGGTTGGTGAACGAGACGCAATTGCCGCGGCGGGACGCAAGGGCCGCGGCGGCGGTTTCGGTCAGTCCGGACTCATAGTCGAAGGTGAAGCGCGTCGTGTCGAACAGCGCGCTTTGAATGCGCCTCAACGCATCGATCGTTCCACCCGCGGTACCGGAAAACTCCTTCGCGGCCGTTTTGATCTCCGGCGTGATCGCAATCGGGTTTTCGACGAGCCCGGGATCGATGCCACGCTTTTTCAGCGCGACCGACCAGGAATCGGCGGCTGCCGACACGAGCCCCGCCACGGCGAGCATCCCGACGAGCAGGAATCGCGCGGACGGTTTCATGGGATGATCCTACCCTGGGGGGAGCAACCGTGAAGGGTTCTTCACGTCGCACGAAAGGCGCGGGAGGTGGATTGCCCGAGGCACCGGTCAGCGCCAGCGTTTCGGCGGACCTCATCTGCCGATTGGACGGCGACGGTGTCGTCGTCGAAGCGAACGGCGGAGGGGCGGATCTGCCGATTGCGCCGGTCGCGCTGATCGGACGCCCGTTCAGTTCGGCTTTTCCGCCGGAGGCCGCAGCGGCGATCTCAGAAGCTCTCGCGGGGCTTCGCAACGGCGAGGGGGCCACCAGGATCCAGTTTCCCGTCCCCTGCGGGACGGGGGCGACCCCGGTCGAAGTCAGGGTCGCGAAGGACGACGGCGGCGTCTGCCGCGCGGTCATCAGGGACCTCGGCGCCGAGCGCCGGGCCGCCGACGAGCTGATCTCCCAGCGCGCGTTGCTCCGCCAGGTTCTCGATCTCGATCCCAGCCTCATCTTCGCCAAGGACCGCGAAGGGCGTTTCACCTTGGCGAACCTGGCCGTCGCGGCGATCTACGGCGTCACGCCGGCGGAGCTCGTGGGTCGAACCGACGCCGATTTCAATCCCGACAATGTTGAGATCGAGCACTTCCGCGCCGACGACCTCGAGGTCATGAACACGCTCAAGCCGATGCTTATCGATAAAGAGCCGGTGACTTCGCCCGACGGCGGCACCCGATGGTTCCAGACGATCAAGATCCCGATCGTTTCCCGAGAGGGCCGGGCCGACGCGGTGCTCGGAGTCTCGTCCGACATCACCACGCGCAAAGAGGCCGAAGACATCTTGGAGCGGCGCAGCGAGCAATTGCTGCGACACCACACCGCCCTCCGGGGTCTGGCGTTGACCGGGCCGACGGACCTGGCAGCGGCGCTCGAGCGCATTCTACAAACGGCGGCCCGAACGCTTGACGTGGAGCGCACCGGCGTATGGCTGCTCGACGGCGACCGCACGGCGCTGCGCGCCGAGTGCGTCTTCGATCGCGGTATGATCCTGGACGAGCCCGCCCGGGTGTTTCCGGCGAGCGATTATCCCGACTACTTCCGCGCGTTGCACGACGAGCGCATCGTCGCCACCGAGGAGGCCACGACCGATCCACGAACGCGGGCCCTCGCGGCCGGCTACCTCGAGGAGCTGGCGCTCGTGTCACTGCTGGACGTCGCGATCCTGTCGCACGGCACCATGATCGGCGTCGTCTGCCACGAGCATCGAGGAGCGAAGCGCGCCTTCACGACCGAAGAGCAGGACTTCGCCGCGTCGATCGCCGACGTGGTTTCGCTCGTCCTCGAAGAGAGTAAGCGCGTGGCGCTCGAGGAGCAGCTTCGGAACGCTCAGAAGATGGAAGCCATAGGCCTTCTGGCCGGCGGCATCTCGCACGATTTCAACAACCTGCTCCACATCATCGTGGGGCACGCGGAGCTTGCGGGCACGATGCTCCCCGCAGGCCATCCCGCCGCCAACCACGTGGAGCAGATCACAGGCGCCTGTACCCGAGCCTCCGATCTCATCCGCAAGATCCTGACCTTCTCGCGCGGCCAAGTGCTTCACGTGGAGCCACTCGATTTCGGCGCCGTGCTCCGGGAGTTCTCCGCCCTCCTCACGCGGGTGCTCGGAGCGGACATCGAGCTTGTCGTGTCCACCGCGGATGACGCCATGATCCTGGAGGCCGATCGCACCCAGCTCGAGCAGATCCTCCTCAACCTGTGCACCAACGCCAGGCAAGCGATGCCTCACGGGGGCCGCCTGACGCTCGACGCGCGACCGGCGGAGCTCCACGCGGAGATCACGGGCTGGCACTTGCACCTCCGCGTGACCGACACGGGCCACGGGATCGACGACGCCACGATGTCGCGCCTGTGGGAGCCGTTTTTCACAACCAAGCACGAGGGAACCGGCCTCGGCCTGTCCATGGTGTACGGCATCGTCCGCCAGCACGGCGGACGGATCACGGCCGAGAGCCGCGTCGGTCACGGGAGCACCTTCCACATCTTCTTGCCGCTTCACGACGAGCCGGTCGCGCGACGTCCCGCGCCCGTGCCCGCCCGGGACGTCCGGGGCTACGAGACGATCCTCGTCGCCGAGGACGAGGCCGGCATCCGCGAGCTTCTGAAGCAAAGCCTCCAGGCGCTCGGCTATACGGTGCTCACGGCCGATAACGGCGAGGACGCCGTCGCGCTGTTCGCGCGCGACCCTGCGGCCTTCGACCTCGTGATCCTCGACGTCGTGATGCCGAGACTTTCCGGGCCCGAGGCTTTCGCGCACATGCTGGACACGAATTCGGGCATCAAGGCTTTGTTCATCAGCGGCCACGCGCCCGAATCCGCGAACGTCCAGGACTACCTCGACGCCTCCGGTCGCGCCTTCCTGCCGAAGCCGTTTCGCATCGACGACTTGGCGGCGAAGGTGCGAGACGTCTTGGACGACAACTAGGATGTGGCACCGGAGGCCCGGCATGATCGTCGAACGCACGATGGACGCCAACTGGCTGTCGAACACCTACCTGGTCGCCGACAAACCCGGCGGCCACGCCGTGCTCATCGACACGGGCGGTCCCTCGGCTCCGATTCTCGCGAAGGTGGCGGAGCTCAAGCTGACGGTCAGCCACGTGTTGTGCACGCACCATCACATCGATCACATCGCCCACAACGCGGACTACAAGGCACGCTTCGGGTGTCCGATCTGCGGCCACGCCATAGAGCGCGAGCTGTTTGGCGGCCTCGACCTCGAAATCGGCGACGGCGACGAACTCGTGACGGGCGGCCTCAACATCCGCGCGCTCCACGTGCCGGGCCACACAGAAGGGCAGCTCTCCTACCTCGTGAACGACGAGCGCGTCTTCACGGGAGACACGCTGTTTAGGGACAGCGTCGGCGGAACCCGCGCACCCGGCCACGGCACGTTCGAGGAACTCCGGCACTCGATCATGGAGGTCCTCATGCGTCTGCGAAGGGACACGACGGTCCATCCCGGCCACACCCTTCCCACGACCATCGGCGAGGAGTGGGAGCGGAATCCGTTTGTCCGCGCCTGGCGTGGTCTCGAGGCGGCCCGCGAAACACGATGCACGGCGTTCGGTCTTCCCGCCGCGCTCCTTTTGAGGGCGAAAGACTACGACGGCGGCTCCAAGTGCTGGGTTCGCTTCGACGAGGGGAACCGCCTCGACATCGTTCCGGGGTCGAGGGTCGAAATCGTCGAGCGCTGAGCCGGTTTTGGCGTCCCAAGAAGGCCTTCCCGGCGAGAAACGGCCTCGCAGGATCGCCCAGAATCGACGATCGGGCCCCCGCCGAGGCTCAAGGACGCCTGGGAATATCGAAAGTGTGGCGAATCAGAAGGGGGTCGAGCCAGTTTCTGGATCATGAAGTAACTGGCTCGCCATGCAACTCAATGTCCTGGGGGATGCGGACCTACGGGTGAGCGAGATCATCACGTGCCAGCCGTTCGATCCTCCCCCACCACGCTGACGGAGCGACGCTACTCCAGCATGAGGGTTCGCAGAGCTTCTTCGTAGGTCGGCACGACCGGGAAGACCGTGTTGACCTTCAGGCGCTCCAAGACCTCTTTGCTGAGTCCGGTGGCCACGACCCCAAAAATGAGCCCATAGCTGTGCATCGAGCGCGCGTTCTTGACCAGCATCCCGACGCCGATCGAGGTGAGAACGTCTACGGCGGAAATATCGACGATCGCCGGCTTACGACGGGCCACGGTCTGCTTCGTGAGCTCGAGCTCCACGTCTGAGACACCCGTCACGTCGAGTCTCCCTCGCAACGCGACGTGCGTGAACGCGTCGTTCGCTTCGATGACCACGATCTCAGCCATGACGTTCTCCTATCGGCGGCCACGTGCCGGTGCGCATTATCGCGGCGATCATCTCACAGATGGAATTCATCTAGAACGTCGAAGGTCTCCTGCCGGTGGCGACCCGCGCACGACCTCGACGCGACATCCTTTATCCTGGTCAGCGGCGCGGGATGTCCATTGAGGAGAGCCGACCATGAAGAGAGCCATGATCGCCGGCGGGGCGTTCGCCATCGTGCTCGTGCTCGTCCTCCTCGCCCTCGCCGCCCGCCACCGGGACCTCGAGCAGGACGTCGACCCCTCTGCTGCGACCTCGCCCGAGATCACACCCTCAACCACGCCGGCGGCGGCGGAGACCCACCAGGGGTTCATCTACGGCCGGGTCACCACCGCCGACGGCGCGACCTACGAGGGGCGGCTGCGCTGGGGCGGCGACGAGGAGGCGTTCTGGGGCGACTACTTCAACGGCTTCAAGGCCGAGAACCCCTGGGTCGCCCAAGCGCCGCCCGAGCAATTCAAGGAGCGAAGCCTGATCGGGATCTTCGGGGTCGAGATCGTCAGCTGGGAGCGCCAAATCGACGTCGGCCGGCCTTTCATGGCGCGCTTCGGCGACATCGCGCGCATCGAGGCGGATGGGCGCGACCTGCGGGTGACGCTCAAGAGCGGGACCGTGTTCCCCCTCGACCGCTTCGCCGCCGACGACCTCGCCGACGGCCTGCGCGTGTGGGACGAGAGTCACGGCATGGTGGACCTCGGCGAGCGCGGGATCCGCAGCATCGAGCTCCTCCCCGCCGCCCGGCCAAGCGCCTCCCCCTACCGGCTGCACGGCACGGTGCACACGCGGCAGGGCGACTTCACCGGCTTCCTCCAGTGGGACCGGCAGGAGTGCCTCGGCACCGACGAGCTCGACGGCCGCACCGCTGAGGGCGAGCTCAGCCTGCGTTTCGACACCATCCGCTCCATCGCGCGCCGCTCTCGCGACAGCTCCCTGGTGACGCTGCTCGACGGCCGCGAGGTCGTGCTCTCCGGCACCCGCAAGGTCGGCCGGGGCAACCGCGGGATGTACGTCGACGACCGGCGGTACGGCCGGGTGCTGATCTCCTGGGACGGCTTCGAGTCCGTCGACTTCAGCCCCGGCGGCAACGGCCCCGCCTACGGCGACTTCCCGCCGGGGAGCCCGCTCACGGGCAGCGTCAAAACCCGCGCCGGCCAGCGGCTCGCCGGCCGGCTGGTCTACGACCTCGACGAGAGCGAGACCACCGAGACGCTCGACGCCCCATCCCGGGGCGCGAACTACACCATCCCCTTCGGCCTGATCGCCTCGATCGTGCCTCCCGGCCGCGAACAGAGCGGCGCTCAGCACGCTAGGGTGACCCTGAATAGCGGCGAGGAACTGCGGCTCGAGCGCACCGGCGATCTCGGCGAACGGAATGCCGGCATGCTGATCTTCGTCGACGGAAGTCCGCGCCCCGAGTACGTGCCATGGACCGACGTCGAGCAGGTCGACTTCGACCGCCCGCCGGCGATGTACCCGCCGTTCGGCGGGGGCTAGATCACGAGCTGTGATCGATCGGCGAAGGGCGAGGCAATTCCCGCGGCATGTTGCGCGCACCTCCGTGCTACGCTTCGTGGGAGCGTTGAAGGGGCACTATCGCCATGATCAAGTTCCTGCTGTGGTGCATCCTCCTTGTGATCTGCTGGCCGCTCGCCCTGCTTGCGCTGGTCCTCTATCCCATTGTCTGGCTGCTGCTACTCCCCTTCCGACTCCTAGGGATCGCCGTGGATGGAGCGCTCGAGTTCCTTCGCGCAATCTTCACGCTTCCTGCGCGGATTTTACGGGGACCGAGGTTGTAGCCGCGTCAAGCCAGAGGCGACCGATCGGGCGGCTCCTCTGTTATTGGGGACAGCTCCTGCCGGTAATAGGGCTGCCCCCGGAGCGAGTACCGAGCGGACCCTCGCCGGAGGGGCAGGCGTCTTGCGCTCGCACGAGATAGAAGAAGACGGCCTGAATGGCGGGATTGGAAAGATCGGTTGCGGTCGAATTTGGACCGTCGTTCGATTCCAGGCAGATGGCGCTCGTGAAGAAATCTGCAGGGGTGTTGGAGCGGAGGACGTCGTAGACCATCGCAGCCGCGGTCCCGCCCGTCGAAGGCGCGTTCCAGGATAGGAGCGTCTGCCCGCCAGACCCGCCGCTCTGGGAGAGCCTCAGGTTCGAGACCTCCCCGGGCGTGGACCGGCGAACTGGAAGGGATTGGTAGCGGGGCTAGCCGCGTCCGCGTCGACGACAAGGGGGATGGCGAAGAGCGCGAATCAAAAATGAGCAGGGTGTGAAAT
>JAQBEH010000053.1:0-4210 GCA_032124015.1 Acidobacteriota bacterium | reverse complement strand
CGAGCAGACACCTTCGGATTACGCTTCCCCAACGTCATCGTGATCGCCGCCGTCAACGACGTCTTCCCGTGGTCCACGTGACCAATCGTCCCCACATTCACGTGCGGCTTCGAACGATCAAACTTCTCCTTGGCCATCGCTACTCCTTCCTCGTGTGCCATGCGCTGGAGCCCATGACCGGATTCGAACCGGTGACCTCTTCCTTACCAAGGAAGTGCTCTACCGACTGAGCTACATGGGCCCGCTCACGCCTTCGATCCATTCGTTGACTCAACCTCGTCTCTCGTTGGAGCGGGAAACGGGACTCGAACCCGCGACCCTCAGCTTGGAAGGCTGATGCTCTACCAACTGAGCTATTCCCGCCCTGGATCCTCGTTCGTTCCCCGCTTCACGCCTCGTGGTGGAGAGGGAAGGATTCGAACCTTCGAAGGCATAAGCCGGCAGATTTACAGTCTGCTCCCTTTGTCCACTCGGGAACCTCTCCACGATGCCAGCACGACTCGACCGACTTCCGAAGACACCCCGTCAGCTCCGCAGGCCCGACCCTTCCGCCGGCTCACCCATGGAGCTGGCGAAGGGATTTGAACCCCTGACCCGCGGTTTACAAAACCGCTGCTCTACCCCTGAGCTACGCCAGCAGGCTTGACAAACGGCAGATGTTAACAGGGGGGTCAAGGCCTTTCAAGGCGTAAGACCGGATTTTCCGACTTTTCCGGTCTTCCTCGCTGTCGTACGACCTCGTAAAGAACCGCCCCGACCGCCACCGAAACGTTCAACGACTCGATCCCGCTGGCCAGGGGAAGCGCCACGCGGGCGTCGGCGGCCTCCAGCAGGCCGCGCCTCAGCCCCCGAGCCTCTCCCCCGGCCACCAACACGACCCGACCGCGATACGATTCGGTGTCCCAAAGCCGGTCCGAGCGCGTATCGAGCGCCACGACCCGGAAGCCACGGGACTTCAGACTTTCCATGCGACGACCGAGTTTTGGCTCCCGCGCGATCGGGATGCGCTCCAACGCGCCGGCCGCGGTCTTCGCGACCGCCGGGGTGATGCCCACGGTTTCTTCCGTCCCGAGCAGGATTCCGTGGGCCCCCGCCGCCGCGGCCGTCCGGATGACCGCGCCCAGGTTCCGAGGGTCCTCGATACCGTCGAGGACGACGAGCAAGCCCGCCGGGGCCAAAGCGGCCGCCGCGCACAGATCCTCGGCGTCCGCGTAGGCCACGGGTGCCACCAGCGCGGCCACCCCCTGGTGAACCGCGCGCGATCCCGTCTTGCGGGCCAGAACTTCTTTCGGGAGGTGCGTCACGGGCACGCCGGCCGCGCGGGCAGCACGCAGAAGACCCCCCAAGTTGTGCCCTCCGCTCTCGCGGGACACCAGCACCCGGTCGATCGTGCGTTTGCCGACTTCGAGCGCCTCGACAACCGCGTGGAGACCAAACAGAACCTCGGGCCGGTCTTCGTCGTCGCGCTTCAACGCATCGTCTCGAGGGTCATCGTCACGCGCGACCGAGCGGAAGGCACAGTCCCCGGCAGGATTCGGGCCCCCTCCACGATCAAGGGCCAGAGGCGGTCGAGCTCGCGGCCGTGGCCGCGGCCCGTCAATGCGACGCGGATGGGCTGGAAGAGCGCTTTCCCCTTGGCCCCGCTCGCCGCCGCCACGTCGTCGCGAAGCGTGTTCCAATCGGGGAAATCGTTCGCGGCGGCTTCGTCGAGGCGGTCGGCCAGGATGCGTAGCACCTCGCGAGCCTTGGGTTCGGCCAGCAGCGCCCGGTCGTCCTCGCTCAACGGCCCTCCCGGATGGAAGACCGGTTCGACCTGCGCGTCGACTTGGTCGAACCGTCCAAGCGCCGGCCGGAGGAACTCGGCAACCGACGCGATCCAGGGCGTCGCCAGGGACACGGCCCCGGCGTCGAGGCGCGAGGCGCTGACGAGCGCGCACGCGACTTCCGCGGCGAGACGGTCTGCCGCCATCGCATGGACGTACTGCGAGGAGATCCAATCGAGCTTGACCGCATCGAAAATCGCGGCCGATCGGCCGACGCGGTCGAGGTCGAACTCGGCGGCCATTTCGTCGAGCGACACGATCGTCCGATCCTGGGAGGGGGCCCAACCCAGGAGGGCCAGCCCGTTGACGAGCGCCTCCGGCGGCACCCCGCGCGCGCGCCACGCGCCAACCGAGGTCGCACCGTGGCGCTTCGAGAGCCGCTCGGCGTCGGGCCCGAGGACCATCGGAACGTGGGCGAACGCCGGAAGCGGCGCCCCGAGGGCGCGGTACAAGAGCACCTGCAGGGGCGTGTTCGAAAGATGGTCGTCCCCGCGCAGCACGAGATCGATCCGCATTGCGGCGTCGTCGACGACGACCGCGAAGTTGTACGTGGGTCGGCCATCCCGCCGAATGAGCACCGCGTCCGGAATCTGCGGGAGAGGGACGGAGACCGCCCCGTGGAGGCGATCCTTGAAGTTGACCGAAGCCTGACCGGCTCCGTCCTCGAGCGGCACGCGAAATCGCACCGCGAACTCTTCGCCGGCAGCCGCGCGGCGCGCGCTTTCAGAACGTTCGATCGCGCGACAGGGGTCGCGGTGGCCCGCGGCCCCCCCGGCCAGCATGTGCGCGGCCTGGCGCGCGGCGGCGTCGCCGGGTGCTCCGCAAAAACAACGATACGCGGCACGCGCCCCGACGAGACGATCGGCCGCATCCGCGTACCCCGCGCCGCGCTCGGACTGCCGGTAGGGCCCGTAGTCCCCGCCGACCTCCGGCCCCTCGTCCCAATTGAGCCCGAGCCAGTGTAGGTCCTGGAAGATTTGCTCCTCGGATCCTTCCTGCTCTCGATCGGTATCGGTGTCCTCGATGCGAAGCACGAACGTGCCGCCGGAAGCGCTCGCGAGAAGCCGGTTGAACAGCGCGGTTCGGGCATTTCCCAGGTGCAACGAACCCGTCGGCGAAGGCGCGAAACGCAGGCGCGGACCGCTCATGCGCTCCCCTTCGCTCGCCGGATCAACGCGACGGCGTGGCAGGCGATCCCCTCGCCACGTCCCAAAGCGCCAAGACCCTCGAGTGTCGTCGCCTTGAGCCCCACACGTGCGGCGTCGATCAAGAAACTCGCAGCGATCGCCTCTCGCATCGCGCCGACGTACTCCCTTATCCTCGGGCGCTCGGCGAGCACGCTCAGGTCCAAGTTGGCGATTCGGAAACCCGAAGCCCGAAGATGGCCCGCGACTTCACGCGCGAGAGTGGCGCTGTCGGCGGACGCGAAGCGCGGATCGCCCGGGGGAAAGTAGTGACCGATGTCCGGAAGTCCGGCGGCTCCGAGGAGCGCGTCCATCGCGGCGTGGAGAACGACGTCGGCATCGGAGTGCCCGAGCAGACCCTTCTCACCTGGAAACAGGACGCCGCCAAGCACGAGCCCACCCGTCCCTCCGAAGCGGTGCACGTCGTAGCCGTGCCCCACGCGAAACGGCTGGTCGTCCCCGTCGACGCGGCGAACAGCGTCGCTCCAGTCTTCAGGCGTCGTGATCTTGACGTTTCCGGGATCGCCGGGAACGAGAGCGACGCGCCGTCCCGCCCTTTCGAGCGCTTGCGCCTCATCGGTGATCTCGCCGCCCGAGGCCACCGCGAGCCGAAGTGCCTCGAGCATCCAATCGCGTCGTGCTCCCTGAGGTGTTTGCGCGAGACGTAAGGGCACGCGATCGACGGTCTCGGCCACGAAGCCCGCACCATCGTCGCGCTTGACCGTGTCGCGAGCGGGAAGGGCGGGAACCGCCGCGCCATGTTGCCGAGTTGCGTCGAGGACCGCGGAAACCAGCGCCGCATCGACGAAGGGGCGGGCGCCATCGTGCACGAGGACCACGTCCGCATCGGACGCCGCCTCAACGCCCGCCAAGGCCGAGGCGGTGCGTGTGCTGCCCCCGGGAACCACCTCCAGAACGCGGTCAAGGCGACGGAGCGCCGCATCCCGCGGGCCACTGATCTCGTCGCAAGACAGCACGACGACGACGCCTTCGACGCCCGGACACGCCGTCATCGCTCGAACGGCGCGCGAGGCGACACTTTCCCCGCCGAGTTCGAGGAACTGCTTGGGAATCGCTCCGCCGAGGCGGGACGATTTCCCAGCGGCAACGACGATGGCAACCGCTCGGCTCATGAGCCCGCTGATGGAGGTTTAGTTGGGGTCAGGTCTCCCATGGAGTCATTCGAAGCGATCGAGTGACTCC
>JAQBEH010000052.1:0-3441 GCA_032124015.1 Acidobacteriota bacterium | reverse complement strand
CCCCATGTTAAAAAATGGCAGCGTCGGCGACCTGAGACCCATCCTTGAGCAAGAGCCCGAGCCCGACATCCAGGACGCCGTCCTCTCGCCGGATGGGAGACTGCTCGCCTACGTAACGAACGAGCCGGGGCAGGCCGTCGACCTGTTCCTCACGAGGTTCCCCGCGGGCGTCGGCCGATGGCAGGTCGGCACTGAAGGGGGGCGCACGCCGCGATGGGCGCGTGAGAGCAGTGAGTTGTTCTTCGTGGCGGGGAGCGGTCCTTCACGCCGCACGATGGTTGCCGTGCGAGTCGATTCCTCGCAGGACCCGCCCCTCGGGGAGGTCACCCGCCTCTTCGACCTGGGGGGTGATCTCGAGCTCGACCTGTCGGACTCGAACCGATTCGACGTCACCCCGGACGGCAGGCGCTTCCTCTTCGCCCGCCCCGTCGGTCGCAACGTCGGCAATCAGCGCTTGCTGCTCGTTCAGAATTGGCGCGCGGAGCTCGGCAAGGAAGTCGCCCGCTAGCGTAGGCGCTACTTCCCCGAAGCCGCGAGCGCGCGCCGCATGCGGTCGATGTCGTCGCTGATCTCCTTCACCATCGCGATGAAGCGCGGATCGTCGCGAAGGGAATCGATCGTGGGATCGAGCAGGAAGAGCTTCGAGTGTACGCGGAATCCATCGTCGATGGCTTGGCGTAGCGCCTTCAAGGCTTCTTCCTTTCTCCCCATCAAGGCGTGAATCTGCACGCGCTGCTCACGATATGTGGCCCTGCGCGTGCCGTCGTCGCGGGAGCCGATGAACGCCTCGCACTTGCGGAGCAGCGTCTCGGCGTGCTGTTTCTCCCCGAGCTTCAACTCCGCCGCGGCAACTCGGATTGCGGCTTCCAAGTTGGCATTGCCGACTCTCGGGTCGGCGGCCTCGAACAGCTCCGGGTTCGACGGCCGGTAAAGCTCACGGGCCTCCGCAGCGCGCCCCGCCCGCATGTCGAAGCCCCAAACGGTGGCGCGTCCGAAGTCCGGCGACTTTTCCCAGAGCAACCGCGCATCGTTCTCCGCCGCCTCCATTTCGCCTCGGAAGAGATGAAGCTGCGCGGACACGAGGCGCGCAGTCGTGAGTTCGGGTCGCATCGCCGCAAGGCGTTGCTCGATGTCCGCTGCCGCGGCCTCGTCACCGAGGTTGAGGTAACCGAAGAAGAGCATCACTTTCGGAATCCACGCGTCAGGATCCTTGTCGACCGCCGTCCGTTGCCAGCGTACCGCCTCGTCGAGCCGGCCTTGTTGCTCGTAGATTCCGCTCATCGCCGCGTACGCGGCCGAAAAGTCGGGATCTTTCTGGATGACGGTCCGGCACTCGGCCAAGGCCTCGTCGTAGCGTCCCACCTCCTTGAAACGGTCAGCCAGACCGACTCGCAGCCGGAGATTTCCCGGGTCCGCCTCGATCGCCTTTCGATGGAATCGAACGGCCTCTTCGGGTTGGTTCAGGTAGTCTCCGTACGCCTCCGCCAAGCCCGCGTAGCCGATGGTTGACCCGGGGTCGATCTCGATCGCGCGGCGGAATCGCTCGACGGCTTCGTCCGTGCGCCCCGATCTCAGGAGCTCATACCCCAGGTTGCCGAGGACCACCGTCGAAAGCGGATCCAGCTCCAGCGCCTTCTCGAATAGCGAAGTCCGCTTCTTCGCGCCCGTGACCGAAAGCGCGTACCAGTGGTAGGCCGTGGCGTAGTTGGGACTCAGCTCGATGGCCCGTTGAAACGCGGATTCAGCGGCGGCGAAGTCTCCCTTCCACATCGACAGGCTTCCGAGGGACGCGTAGGCCTCTCCGAGCCGCGGGTCGAGCTGAATCGCCTTGTTGAGCAGTGACTCGACCTTCGCGTTGGCGTCGCTGACAGAAAGAGTGCCGTACTCGGTGAGGAGACGGGTGGCGTCGGCCAAGCCGACGTACGCGAGGGCGTAGTTCGGGTCGAGGTCGATCGCCTTCTGGAAAGACTGCGCGGCCTCCGTGAGCGATGCGCTCGTCCGCCGGGCCATGCGCTGCTTTCCGAACAGGTAAGCGTCGTAAGCCTCGAGGTTCGTCGTGGGCTTGCGCGCGGCCGGAGCAGCGCCCCCCTCCGGGCCCATGAGCTTGATCCTCAGCGCGCCGACGACCTCCCTGGCGATGCTCTCCTGGATCGCGAAGATGTCGTTCAGCTCGCGGTCGTAGGTTTCCGACCAGAGGTGGAAGCCGTCCTTGGCGTTGATGAGCTGCGTCGTGATGCGCACGCGATTCCCCGCGCGGCGCACGCTCCCCTCGAGGATCGTGGCGACGCCCAGCTGCCGGCCGATCTCCTCGACGGTTGCCGTGGTGCCTTTGAAATGGAACGACGAGGTGCGCGCGGCAACGCGCAGCCCCGGGACCTTGGCCAGCACGTTGAGCAGCTCTTCCGCCAGGCCGTCGGAGAAGTAGTCGCTCTGGGGGTTCTCGCTCATGTTGGCGAACGGGAGGACGGCGATCGATTTGTCGCCGGAGCCTTCGGCCACCGCCGATGGGGATGCGCCACCGCGCAGCTTCGGCCACAGGACGACGCCGGCCGCAGCCATCGCAACCAATGCGAGCGCTCCGGCGGCGATCGGGAGGAGCTTCTTTCGGGACGGCGACCGCGGCGGCAGGGGCCGCACGGCGGAACGCGACGTCGGCGCGTCGATCTCGCCGGAATCCACCTCGCCGCGCAATCCCTCCAGCTCGTTGCGCACGTCGAGCGCGGCCTGGTAGCGGCGGTCGGGCTCCTTGGCGAGGCAGCGCGACACGACGCGGCCTAAGTGTCGCGGCATCTCGGGCTTCAGCTCGCCGATCGACACCGGGTTGTCCCTCAGGATCGAGGTGATCGTCGAGATCGCCGTGTCGCCCTTGAACGGCTGCTGCCCCGTCGCCATCTCGTACATCACGATGCCGAACGAGAAGACGTCGGAGCGTGCGTCCACCGGCTTTCCTTCGGCCTGCTCGGGTGACATGTAAGCGGCGGTGCCGACGATCTTCCCTTCCGCGGTGATCCCCGCGGTGTGCGTGGCGGTCAGCATCGCCTCGCCGGCACCGCCGGGAGCGGCCTCGGCGAGCTTGGCCAAGCCGAAGTCGAGCACCTTGACCCGGCCGTCTCCCGTGACCATCACATTGGCCGGCTTCAGATCGCGATGCGTGATTCCCTTCTGGTGCGCGGCCGCCAGGGCGCTCGCGAGCGGGATGGCGAGATCGAAAAACCGCCCGAGCGGGAGACCGTTTTTCGGGATGACGTCGCCGAGTGTTTTCCCCTCGACCAGCTCCATGGTCAAGAACGCGACGCCGTTTGCTTCTTCGACCGAGTGGATCGTCACGATGTTCGGGTGGTTCAGCGCGGCGACGGCCTTGGCTTCGCCTTCGAACCGCGCCAGTCGCGCGGGATGTTCCGCGAATTCGGGGGGAAGGATCTTGACCGCAACTTCCCTATC
>JAQBEH010000051.1:0-44884 GCA_032124015.1 Acidobacteriota bacterium | reverse complement strand
GATTTCGGCTTGGGTGGGAGGATCTCGGGCACGTTCCGGATCGGCCACTCGAACTTCGACCTAGTCGGCACGGACGCCACCGACTTCAATGGTCCAGTCGCCAACATCACTCTCGCGTACACCTTCGGCGGGTCGGGGAGCCGTATCACGCTCGTCGGCGCTCGGGACGTCAGGTACACGGTATTCAACGTGACCCCGCTCTACGTCTACACCGGGGGCGACCTCACGCTCTTCAAGTACTTCAACCGGTTTCTCGGCATCCAGGTGGGCGCGGGCCGCGCGACGCTGGATTTTTTGGGTGACCCTACCGATCGCGTGGACACAAACACGACGGGCACCCTGGGCTTGCTCTTCCGGGTCTCCGAAAACTCCCTCGGCCGGCGGGTGGAGTACGCCCTCCGGTACACCCGTTGGATCGTCAATTCGACCGTGAACACGCTTGACCGGAACCGCGGCACGATCGGGTTCGGCGTGTCGTTCGGCTACTAGGAATTCGAAAAAAGGGGAGTGTCCCCTATACTGCAGGCCCATGTTGCTCACGATCGGCTTCCTGCTCCTCGCCGTTGCACCCGCGGCGGAACAGCCCCAGGTGCTCGAGGCCTTCCCGATCGAAGCGCAGGCGCCCTATCTGAAGCGCGGCGGCTCCGACTACCGGGTCGGGCGCCAAGACCTTTTGGAGCTCAAGGTCTTCGACCTCAAAGAACTCGACCAGACGGTGCGCGTCGCCGACGACGGCTCGATCACCCTCCCGCTCCTGGGGCGCCTGGATGCCGCGGGACTGACCAAGGGTGAGCTCCAGACCCTGATCGCGCGCTTGCTCGAAGAGCGTTTCGTGCGAAATCCCCAGGTGACGATCTTCGTCAAGGAATACCAGTCCAAGATGGTGGCCGTCTCCGGGGCGGTCAAAAAGCCCGACACGTACGAGATGCTCGGAGAAAAAACGCTGCTCGAGATGATCTCTCTGGCCGGCGGGCTCGACCGTGACCTCGGGAAGGAGATCATCATCTTCCGCCCGCAGAAGGACGGCACGCAACGCATTGCCATCAACCTCGACCAACTCGTCTACGAGGCCGACCCGACGTTGAACGTGGCCGTGCTCCCGGGCGACATCGTGTACGTCCCCGCCGTCGAGAAGGTGCGCATCTTCGTGACCGGCGCGGTCAAGAACCCCAATCTGTACGAGGTCCCGCGCTCAGAACCCGTGACCGTATTGAAAGCGGTCACGTTGGCGGGAGGCACCACCGACCGCGCGTCGCAGTCCAAGGTGCAGATCATTCGCACCGGCCCCGACGGGAAACGGGTCACGATCCTGGTCAACCTCAAGAAGGTCAAACAGGGGAAGGCCGACGACCCCATCTTGCAAAAAGACGACCTGGTCCTGGTGCCGGAGTCGTTCTTCTGATGGACGCCACCCCGCGCGCGCGCGAACTCCTCGACTACTGGGAGGTGTTGAAGCGCCGCCGGGGCGTGATCTACCTGTGTGTCGCCTCGGTGGTCCTGGCCACGCTGATCGGGTCGTTCCTCGTCACGCCCCTCTACCGCTCGACCGTGACGGCCCAGATCGAGCGACAGAATCCCGACATCCTCAGCGTGCGGGATGTGGGCGCGGTCGACTACTCGTTCGCGGCCTACGGGGACTTCTTCCAAACCCAGTACAAGATCCTTGCCTCCGACGCGGTCGCGCGAAAGACGGTCGAGCGCCTCGGGCTGGTCTCGCACCCCCTGTTCGCAATCGGGGATTCGGCGCCCTCGCTCTACGGGCGGCTGCGGGCGCTCCTGCCGGGCACCATCGCGAAAGTTCCGACCGACCCGGTGGATCTTGCCGCCACCCTGGTCTTGGCGGGACTCGAGATCTCGCCGGTGCGCAACTCGCACCTCGTGCAGGTGTCCTGGGTCTCCCCGGACCCGATGCTTTCGGCGCAGATCGCAAACGCCGTCGTCGACGCCTACATCGCCTTTTCTCTCGAGGCGGGCTACACGACCAGCGACCAGGCCTCGGAGTTTCTCGTCGACCAGGTCGCCGGCTTGAAGCGCGAGATCGCGGAGCTCGAGACCAAGTTGCAAGGTTACGGCGAGTCGAAACGGATCGTCTCGGCCGACGACGAAGGCAACATCACGATGAAGGCGCTGTCCGACATCGCGGCGAAGCGCACGCAGGCGCGAACGGTGTTGGCCGCGAAAGAGGCGACCTACAACGCAGTCACGGCGACCCCGGCGTCGGCGCTTCCCGAGGTGCAACGCTCCGAGCTGATCTCGCGCTTGAAGCAGGAATACGCGACGTACGAGGCCGAGTATTCCGAAAAATCGAAGCTGTTCAAGGACGAGTGGCCGGGCATGCAGCAGCTTCGGTCGAAGATGGAGCAGGCGAGAACGAGGCTCGACGTCGAGATCGAGGAAATCGGCGCCAACGTCAGGCGTGCCGCGGAGGGCGAGTACAGGCAGGCCGTCCTCGAGGTGCGCGGCCTGTCCCAGCTTCTCGACGATCAACAGGGGGCCGCGCAGACGTTGAAACGCGACGCCGTCGAGTTCAAGAGCCTCCAGTCCGATGTCCAGAAGCGGCGCGAGACGTTGAACGCACTGATGACGCGCCAGAACGAGATCACGCTCACCACGCGCTTGAAGGACCTGGACGCCACCTCGTCGAACATCCGCGTCGTCGACCGCGCGCGGCCGGCGACCGCCCCGTTCCGACCGAACAAGAAGCTCAACCTGGCGCTCGGACTGATCGTCGGCCTGGGACTCGGCGTGGCCGCGGCGCTGTTTCTCGATTCGATCGACAACACGATCGCCTCGCCGGCCGAGATCGGCCGGCTCGTCGGACTCCCGGTGCTCGCGGTGGTCCCGCACCACGGGGGAGCCGCCGGGCGCGCGGGACGGCGCCACGAGCCGGCGCTGGCCGAGACCGTCGATCTGGTGGCGCACCGCGACCGGAATGCTCCGACATCGGAAGCGTACCGCGAGCTGCGCACCGCGATCCTCCTGTCAAACCCCGGCCACCCGCCGCGGCAGATCATGGTGACGAGCGCACTTCCGGAAGACGGGAAGTCATCGACCGCGATGAACCTGGCCGTGGTTTTGGCCCAGGCGGGCCGCAAGGTTCTCCTCGTCGATGCCGACCTCAGGCGGCCGCGACTGCACAAGGTGTTCGGGGTCGACGGGGCGCGCGGACTTTCGGTCTACCTCTCGGGACTCGAGACCGACCCGCTTGCGTTGACGCAGCGCACCGCGATCGAAGGGCTCGACGTGCTCGTTTCTGGCCCCGTCCCGCCCGACCCGTCGGAGCTTCTGGATTCTCAAACCTTCGCCGCGATGGGACCGCTGTTCCTGGCCGGCGGCTACGACCACATCGTCTACGACACGCCGCCGGCGCTCGCGGTGGCCGATCCGGTGATCGTGTCCTCCGTCGTCGAGGCGACGATCCTCGTCGCTCGCGAGGGGCGGACACCCCGAGAGTCGTTGCAGCGGGCCGTCTCCAAGTTCACCCAGGCCGGAACGCGTCCTATCGGGGTCGTCCTGAATGACCTCGCCGCCAGTCGCCATGGCTACGGCACTTACGGCTACTACGGACGTTCCGAAAACCGCGCTGCGCTTGGATAAAAACGAAAAAGGGGACACTCTCCTTTTTCAAGAGAAAAAGGGGAGTGTCCCCTTTTTCGTTCTCGAGGCGGGGCTCTGCGCGCTGATCGTGGTCGCGCCCCTTCCGTTCGGATCGGTCGCACCCGGAGGCCGACTTACCTTAGAACTCATGGCCTTGACGCTGACCGCGCTGTGGCTGTTCACGGCGGCGCGGTCTTGGGTCGCCCTTCCCCCGCGCTCCGCCTGCTTTGCGCTCCTCGGGCTCCTCGGCATCGCGGCGATTCAGCTGGTGCCGCTGGGTGCCGGGATCGTCTCCACGCTCTCGCCGCACGCAGCAGGCCTACGCCAAGGGCTGGATCCGATCCCCGAACCCACGCTTTCCTTGGCCGCGGGGGCCACCGCCTCCGCTCTGCGCACAGGGGCCGCAATCGTCGGCATTCTCTTCGTCGCAACGACCGTCGTCGCCGCGCGCGGCACGAGCCGCATCGCTCTCGCGGCGCTCGCCGCCTCGGCTTTCCAGGGACTGTACGGCTTGCTCGTCCTCGCCTCGGGGCACGATCGGATTTGGGGCGTTACCAAGACGGCCTACCTCGATTCCGCAACGGGAACGTTCATCAACCGCAACCACTTCGCCGGTTTCCTCGCGGCGACGCTTCCGTTGGGAGTCGGTCTTGTGATTGCCAACGCGCGGCGCGCGCGCGACCGGTCCCGCGCGAAGGGGGGCCTGATCCGGGCCTTGGGCCCCGAAGGGAGCAAGGCGCTGCTCCTCGGTCTGCTGCTTTTGACCGGTGCCGCGGGACTCCTGCTTTCGTTCTCACGCGCGGGGACCGCGCTGGGCCTCATCGCGATGGCGGGAACTGCGGGGGTCCTTTTGAGCGGAAAGTTCTCGCATCGCCTGGCTGCGATCGCCATCGTCGTCGCGATCGCCGCCGTGCCGCTCCTCGATGTGGGGGCCGACCGTTTGTTGGCGCGCTACGGGAGTTCCGGAAACGACTTCTGGGCGGCCGGCGGACGCGCTGCCGTGGCCGACGACACGCTACGCATGATCGCGGCGTTTCCTCTCGCAGGCGTCGGGTTCGGCGCGTTCACCTGGGCCTACCCCGCGTTCAGCTCACCCGAGGTCCGGTTGTTTTACGCCCACGCCCACGAGGACCTCCTCCAACTGGCCGCCGAGGGAGGACTCCCGGCCCTCGCACTTTTCGCGGTCGTCTTGTTCGCGGTCGCGCGGGCGTTGTTTCGAGCCGTTTCCGTCCCTTCCGATCCGGTCGCGACGGGGGCGGGATTCGGGCTCACCGCGCTCTTGGTCCACGGTCTCATCGATTTCAATTTCCACATCCCCGCCAACGCAGCGATCGCCGCGGTGCTTGCGGGCGTGCTGTTCGGTGCGTCGTGGAACAGCCGGAGTTGAAGCTCGTCACCGCCGAACCGGGGCGCCCCCGCGAACCCGTGGCGCTGATATTCGGAGCCGCGGTGCTTGCCTCGGCGGCGATGGCGACCCTGTTCGGCGCCGACGCCGCCCGACGCCCGTTCAATCCCGGCAAGCTCGCGGAATCCGCGGTGGCGCGGACACTCGCCGACAACGACCCGCAACCGGTGCGCGAGGCCGAAGACGTCTTGCGAGAACGCCTCCGTCGTTTCCCGCTGGACGCCGCCTCGCGCATGATCGCGGCCAGTCTCGAAGCCGAAACCGCAGTCGATGATTCCGAACGCTCGCAGGCGGTAAGTCAGGTCTTGGCCGCGACCCGCCTCGTCGCTTCCGACGAGTGGATTTCCCGCGGGGCGGCGCGCGTCCTTGCGCGGTGCGGCCGGACCGATCTGGCGCTGAGGGAGATCTTCCGGATGTTCGAATACGCTCCCGCCGACGCCGCCACCACGCTCGCCCAGGTGGAGCCGTTCGTGGCCCAGGATCGGCTGGAAGACGGCATTCCGAACTCCCCTCCCGCCTGGCTCGCCTGGTCGGTCAAGCTCCGCGCCGACGGCCACCAGGATGAGGCCGACGCGCGTCTCGCCGCGCTGCTTGCGCGCTGGCCCGGCGATCTTCCCGCGCTTCGCGCCGCCGCTTCGGTGGCGGCGGGGCGTGGACGCACCGACGAGGTACTACGTCTCGTCCCCCCGACTTTCGTTCTGGCCGAGACCGCGGAAAACGCGTCGCTCCTCGCGTTTCGCGCCCGGTCGAAAGGGGCTTCGGGCGATGCCGCCGGGGCCCGCGCCGACGCCCTTCGAGCGATCGCGCTGTCTTACGGAAACCCCTGGGTGCTCGCGCTCGCGGGTGACGCGTTGGTGGCGAGCGACCCGGCCTTGGCGCGCGACTACTGGACCCGGGCGCTCTACCGGCTCCTCGAAAAGCCGGAAACGCGCGGTGGGGCGATCTGGCTCCGGTTCCGGCTCGCGCGGCAAAACGACCGGGAAGGGCGGGCCGGGGACGCGCTGCGGGAATGGCGTACCATCCTCGCGGAGCGACCCGACAACGGCGAGGCCAATCGGCGCGTCGCGGAGTTGACGGGAGGGAGCCCTCGATGAGGCGGCTGAGCGTCGTCATCCCCGTTTACAACGAAGCCGCCACGGTCGCGGCGCTCGTCGATGCGGTGCTTGCCGCGGCTCTCCCCGAGGGCGTCGATCGCGAGCTCATCATCGTCGACGACGGCTCGACCGACGGCACGGCTCGTGAGCTGGCACGTTTCGCCGGTGACGAGCGCGTGCGCGTATTCACCCAGGACGTCAATCGCGGGAAGGGGGCCGCCTTGCGGCGCGGCTTCAAGGAGGCTCGCGGGGACTTCGTCATCGTCCAAGATGCCGATCTCGAGTACGACCCCCGCGAGTATGCGAAGCTCCTCCTTCCGGTCTTGGAGGGGAAGGCCGACGTCGTGTTCGGCTCGCGGTTCGTCGGGAGCGAGGCGAGGCGCGTGCTGTTTTTCTGGCACATGGTCGGCAATCGCTTTCTGACGCTATTCTCGAACATGACGACGAACTTGAATCTGACCGACATGGAGACCTGCTACAAACTGTTCCGGATCGAGGTGCTTCGCGGCATCCACATCGAGGAAGAGCGATTCGGATTCGAACCCGAGATCACGGCAAAGGTCGCGCGCCTGGGTGTGCGCGTCTACGAAATCGGCATCTCGTACTCGGGCCGGACCTACGCCGAGGGAAAAAAGATAGGCTGGCGCGACGGCGTGCGCGCGCTCTTGTGCATCTTCAAGTACGGCCTCCGCTGATTTGGGGTCAGCGGGAGCGGCGCTTCGATTCCTTGTAGGCCGCGGCCACCACGAGGCTGCCGGCGGCGGCGATGAGGAGCGCAGAGATCAGGGAGGGGATCGCGCGGACGTCGAAAGCCAGGTGCTGGCCCTCAATGCCTGTAGCGGCGAGCACCCCGACGATCCCGATCATGAACCCCCAGATCGACGCGAGACAGAAAAAGAAGAGGCGCCGGATCGTGCTGCGACTCCGATGCCGCGTTGCCGACTCGGCGCTATACTGACGCCTGATCGGCGGACTGATGAGCGACTCGGACCCATGTTCACCGTCGTAGGTCATGTATGTCCCCCGTGCTGATTGCTAGAAACTACATACCCTTTTTGGGAAAGTTGGTCAACTGATGTTTTTTTCTGTTGCATCAATGCAGCGGGTTCTCGCAGCGCTTCTGGTCGCAACACTCGCCCTCCCGGCGGTCGCGGGATCGTCGTGGAAATCGAATCCCAATAAGAAACAAACAACCCCCGCGGGTAGCCGGCTCGAGGGCAAGGTCTTCGGCCCCGACGGGAAGCCGGTCAAGGGTGCCACCGTCACGGTGCGAGCGCTGGAAGGCGACAAGGTGTGGGTGAGCCCGCCGACGAATTCCAGAGGCGCGTTCTACCTCCCGGGCCTTCCCTACGGATGGGACGACCTCGTCGTCACGACAGAAAAGGGTGATTTCCTCGGAGATCAGGCGGTCAACCTGCCGCCGGGATCCAAGGTCGTCGTCAATTTCCACCTGCTCGAAACCGCGGACAAACCGGCGTCCTGGTGGACCGATCGCCGAGTCGAGCCTCCGGCCGGAATCACCGTGGCCGAGGTCGCCGGCATGGCGCAATCGTCGCAGAAACTCACCGGGGTCGAGTACTGGAAGAGCCCGGCCGGCATCGCGATTCTCGTGAGCGTCGGCGTCGTCGCCCTCGCCGCGATCGCCTCGGGGGGCGGAACGTACCAGTCGCCATAAATCACGAACCCTTGACGCCGGGGGGCGACCCGAAGCAAGATCCCGGCGCCGAGTCACCTGGAGGATTCGCTCATGTCTTCGTCCGCCCTTCGCCGCTCGACGGCCGTCGCTCTGATTTTGGGTCTCGTCACGCTAACGTCCTCCGGAGCGCTCCAAGCGGGCTCTCCGTCGACGCTCACCGGCCGCGTCTTGACGCAAAACGGCGTTGACCCCCGTCCGGGCGTCGTCGTGACGCTGATCGAACCGGCTTCGGAGCGTGCCTTCAGGTCGTCGCCGACCGACGCGCGCGGTGCCTTCACCATCGACGCCGCCCCGGCCGGCAGCTACGCTCTCGTCGTCGAAGCTCCGGAAGGCGCGTTCCTCGCGGCGAGCGACCTGCTGCTGGCCCCGGGAGTCAATCGCCCGTTGTCCTTGGCGTTGAAGCCCGGCAAACAGGATCAGCCCCCCGCCGCAACCCCACCGCCGGATTCAGACGCGAAAAAGAAGGGCGCTGTGCCGACGTGGGCCAAGTGGGTGATCGCGGGCGGCATCGTCGTCGGTGGGGCCATCATCATCGACGCGGTCACGAGCAGCGACGACGCTTCGACGTTCACCCCTCCTCAGTAGGAGTTCGGTGGGCCTCTTCGGCGACGCTCCCGGTCCGGTACCCCAACTCGACGCCTCCTCCCGTCCGCCGCTCGCGGACCGGATGCGTCCCCGTTCCCTCGACGAGATCCTCGGCCAGGACGCCCTCTTGGGAAAAACGGCCCCGTTACGGCGCGCCATCGAGGCCGATGAGCTGCGCTCGCTCATCCTCTGGGGCCCTCCCGGCTGCGGCAAGACGACGATCGCCCGCTTGATCGCCGGAAGCACCCGTGCCTCGTTCCTCCCCTTCTCTGCCGTGCTCTCGGGGATCAAGGAAGTTCGCGAGGTCATGCAGCAAGCGGCCGCCGCCAAGCGAGCGACGGGGCGGCGCACGATCGTCTTCGTGGACGAGATCCACCGGTTCAACAAGGCTCAGCAAGACGCCTTCCTCCCGTTCGTCGAGGACGGCACCATCGTGCTGATCGGGGCGACCACCGAGAACCCGTCGTTCGAGGTCATCGCGGCGCTGCTGTCCCGCTCGCGCGTCTGCCGGCTCGAACCGCTCGCCGAGGCCGACCTCGTCACGCTGTTGAAGCGGGCGCTGGGTGACGGCGAGCGAGGACTCGCGGCGACGAAAGCGGAGGTTCCGGACGACGTTTTAGAGGCGCTGGCCGCGCACTCCCAAGGAGACGCGCGGGCCGCGTTGAACGGCCTCGAATTCGCCGTGCTCACCGCACCGCCCGGGCCGGCCGGTCTGCTTCGGGTCGATCGCGATCACCTCAAGGGGGCGCTGCAGAAGGCCGCGCTCTACCACGACCGCGCGGGCGAGGCGCACTTCAACCTCATCAGCGCCCTGCACAAATCGATGCGCAACTCGGACCCCGACGCGACGCTGTACTGGCTCGCGCGCATGCTCGAGGCCGGCGACGATCCGCTCTACGTGGCGCGACGCATCATCCGCTTCGCCAGCGAAGACGTCGGGCTGGCCGACCCTCGCGCCCTCACTCTTGCTCTGGCCGCCAAGGACGCCGTCCACTTCGTCGGACGCCCCGAGGCGGACCTGGCGTTGGCCCAAGCCGCGGTCTATTGCGCGTTGGCGGCCAAGTCGAACGCGATCTACACAGCGTGGAAGGAAGTGTCGGAGACGATCGGCGAGGGCGTCACGGATCCGGTCCCGCTGGCGCTCCGCAATGCCGTGACGGGACTGATGAAATCCGAAGGGTACGGGACCGGGTACGAGTACGCGCACGATCGCCACGACGCGGTGACGGCACTCGAATGTCTACCGGAGAGGCTGCGGGGGAAGCGCTTCTATCGCCCGACCGACCGTGGACTCGAGAAGGACCTTGCGGCTCGCATCGAGGCTTGGCGCACGGCGCGATCCCGGCTGAAAAAGGACGAGGCCTAACTACCAGGCCCACGGCTCAGCGCGGCGGTCCGCCGGCTTTCTTCAGGGGCACCGTCACGGAGCGCTCCACGCCCGCGACGAGTTCGACGGGCACGGGCCCGCTGGGCGCGTAGCCTGCGGCTTCGACCCGCACGAACACGTCCCCCGGACCGAGCGTCGAGATCCGGACTCCCCTCTTGTTGAACGGAACGTAGTCGCCGATCCGCTTGCCCGACGGTGAGTCGATCATGACTCGTCCCGAGGACAGAGGAGCCCGCGTGACCGCGTCGACGACGGTGACCAGCAAGCTCGCGGCCGGCTCCATCTGCACCGGTGCGCCAAGCGGAGACGCATCGATCGTCTGAGAGACGAACCCGCTCGCCCGCACCAACAGCGTGGCCCGCACCGGAGTCTCCATCCGGTAGGCCCCCTGGGAGTCGGTGGTCACGCAGTGCTCGGGTGCATCTTCGAGGAACTCGCAGACTTGAGCGCCGGCGACCGGGGCCCCCTCCGGGCCGACGATGCGACCGGTCGCCGCTCCCAACGCAGGGCCCGCCAAGAGGCCAAAAACAAGCAAAAGCGAGGTCTTCATCGTTTGTTCTCCGTGCGGAAGCCGGAACGATCGGTGCCCGGCACAGGTTACGCCGAAGGGGCGAGCCCCGCGAGTGCCGACAATCCGAACCTTCTGGACAAATCCACCCCTATACCCGGTTGGAGTAGGGGGTCTTTCATTTTCCCTTCGGACGTAGTAGCGTAACTCTGCCGGTCGGAAAAAAGATCGTCGCCTCGCCTTCGGATACGAGGGCGCTTGGAATGAAAAGGAGATTCGTGAGTATGCGCAAGATGATGGCCGTATTGCCGCTCGTGTTCGTGCTGGTTCTCATGGTCGGCTGTGCGAAGCCGCCGCAGGACGCGGTCAACGCCGCAATGTCGGCGATGGACGCGGCGAAGCCGCTCGCCTCTGAGTACGCCCCCGATTCACTGCAGGCGGCCGAAGATGCCCAGGCGGCCCTCAACGCCGAGCTGAAGGCGCAAGAAGACAAGTTCGCGCTGTTCCGCTCCTACAAGAAGTCGGATGAGCTCGTCGCCGATCTCAAGGCGAAGTCGGACCAGGCCGCAGCCGACGCCGCCGCCGGCCAGGAGCAGGCGAAAAACGACGCCTCGGCCGCGATCAGCGCCGCGACAACCGCGTTGACCGACGCGAACGCCCTCCTCGAGAAGGCGCCCAAGGGCAAGGGCTCTGCGGCAGACATCGAGGCCATGAAGGCCGACCTGACCGCGGCGGAGTCGACCATCGCCGACGCGAACGCAGCGATGGAGGCCGCGAAGTACAAGGACGCGAAGGCCAAGGCCGACGCAGCCTCGTCGTCCGCCGCCAGCGTCTCCAGCCAGGTGCAGGCCGCGATCGACGCGAAGAAGGGCAGGTAGTCCCGACTCCGATCGAGAACTTTGTGGGGCACGGCCACGGGGCCGTGCCCTTTTTCGCATCTGGGGTTCCGGTCTGCCGCCCCCTCCGAATCTCGCCCTGGATTGGAGGCGTGGAATCCCTTACATTCATCCTGTCATGATGGACGGACGCGGCGTGACTTCAACGACCTTTCTCGCACGTTGGCGGTGGCACCTGGTCGGAGCGGCGGCCTTCGCGCTCACCGCCATCCTCGGCATCTTGTGCCTCTGGCCCATCGCCAGCGGACGCACCGACGCCCCGTTCGTCGACAAGCTGGCGGCACAATCCGCGCTCCGCGATACCCGGCAATCCGGTGCCCCCCGTTGGGCCCCCGGCAGCATGCGGGAAGCGGAAGCCGCGATGAAGGCGGCGCTCGCAGCCTATCGCCTCGAGGAAGTGAAGTTCCTCCCCTTCCGGGACTACCGTGGCGTCCGGTCGGCGCTCGACGTCGCCACGACCAGGATCGAACGCGCCCTGGCGGAAGGCAACCGGCAGCGTGACGAGGCCAAGACCCTGGCCGACGAGGCCCTGGAAAAAGCGGCCCGCGACACGTCGAGGACGTCCGACGTCGCCGATGCGATGCATCTCGGCGCGTACAATCGAACCCTCTTGCAAAAGAGCAAGATCGCGCTCACAGAGGCCAGAGCGATCTACGCACGCGGCGACTACGTCGAGGCCGCTTCACGCGCCGGCGAGGCCAGCGTTGGCTCGCGCGCGGTCACCGGGAACGCCGTCCTCGCAGCCGCCCGGTACGCCGACGCCTCGCTCGTCGCCCGCTGGACCCGAATGGTCCGCGAGACGACGGCGTGGTCGCGCGAAACAGGCGGCACCGCGATCGTCGTTCTGAAAGAAAATCACCGGGTTGATCTCTACAACGGCGGGCGCCTCATTCGCAGCTACAAGGCGGACATGGGCTCCCGGTCGATCAATGCCAAACTTCGCTCGGGAGACTCGGCCACACCGGAGGGCCGGTACCAAATCACCGCGAAGAAGCCGGGCTCGGCCTACTACAAAGCGCTTGCGCTCAGCTACCCCAACGACGCAGACCGCGCGGAGTTCGCGCGACTTCGGAACCTCGGCCGGATCCCCCGTGGCGCGAGCCTCGGCGGACTGATCGAAATCCACGGCGACGGCGGGCGCGGGAAAGACTGGACGAGGGGCTGCGTGGCGCTGGCCAATCCGGACATGGATGATCTGTTCCGCCGCGCGGGCGTCGGCACGCCGGTGACGATCGTCGGTGGCGACGGGCAAGGGGTCTTCGCGCGCCTCGTTCGCGAACACGGCTCTGCCAGTGCGAGGATCCAGTGATCGACGAGCTCTTCACGGCTCACGGGGGCGTCACGATCGTCATGAAGGCGCCGGGCCGGGGGGGCCGGCTCACCGTCGTCGCCCTGATCGCTGCTGCGGTCGCCTTGCTGGGCCTCGTCGCGGCGCGCGGCACCGGCTACACCTACAGCCCCGCTCCCCAGCGAGCCGTCATGAAGGCGCCGGTTCTTCCTTCGGACCCGGGAGCGGCGGGCAAGCTGCAGACCAAGCTCGTGGCGCAGAACAAGCAGTACACAAACGCCCTCGACAGGTTGTCGCCGACCGGAACCTACGTCGTCGTGGATCAGACCCAAAACCGGCTTTACATCATGAACAACGACAAAATCGTGAGGACCGCGGTCTGCTCGGCCGGCTCGGGGATGGTGCTGAAGGCAAGCGGCAGCTCGAAGAAGTGGGTGTTCGACACGCCCCGCGGGCTTTTCAAGGTCCGTAACAGGATTACGAATCCGATGTGGAAGAAACCCGACTGGGCGTTTGTGGAGGAAGGTAAGACCATTCCGAAAAACCCCGCCGATCGCTTCGAATCGGGAACTCTCGGGAAGTACGCGCTTTACCTCGAGGACGGCTACATGATCCACGGGACGCTCTATACGCGCCTGCTCGGCCGAAGCGTGACGCACGGCTGCATTCGACTGGGGCCTGAAGACCTCCAAGCGGTTTGGGACGCGGTACCCATCGGATCGTCAGTCTACATCTTTTGATCACCTCGCGATGAGAATGGGATGGCTTCCGGCCGTAGCACTTGCCGCGGCGGCAGCGGTGGCCGCGACGACGCCCAAGGCGCCGACTCCAGACGATCTCGCCCCGCTCGTTCTTCAAAACGACCTCCTCCAAAAGCAACTCGATCTCGCGAAGGGGAAGGAGTTCTACCTCCTGCTCGACCCGCAGGCTCAGACTCTGACCTTGATGTTCCGCGCCGCGCTGCTTCAACAATACCGGGTCGAGGCGCTCGAAGTCGGGGTCCCACAAGTCGTGTACCGCACCCGTACCGACGTTTCCCAGTGGGAGGGGCGCATCTGGGAGAAGGGGGCCCTCGATCCAGCGCGCGAGCTCGATCGTGTCGAGATGCAGGCTCCCCCGCCGACCCGGGAGGGGACAGAAATCGAGGTCAAGATCCCCCAGACCCCCGAGGAGAAGTACCCCGTGCCTCCTCGCTATCACATCCGATTTGCCGGCGGACTGTCCCTCGAGGTTCGCCCACCCGACTCGGACACGAAGCGCGGTTTCTGGGCCCGTATCGCCGGGGGCATTGGCGCCTGGCTGGCCGACGCGAGAGCGGCGAGCCGCATCGAGCCGACCGACACCGTGCGCTTGCACCTCGTCTTGTCCAAGAAGGACGCCGAGTCGCTCTATCGGGCGCTGCCGCCGGCCACGAAACTGTTGGTGCTGCCCCCGAGGCCCTAGTGGGCCGCGGTGCCGCCGTGAGCGATGGCGTCCCCGTCGCGGTGCGAGCGCGCGGTCGATCCTTTGTGCTCCGGGGACCACTTCTTGATCTCATCCTGGCGGGTCCCGCCGATCTCGTAGAGCTTCTTTTTGTCGAAGATCATCAGGTCGCGCGCATGGCCGACCACGACGTAGGTCTTGGACATGAAGATCGCCTCTTCGGGGCAGGCCTCTTCGCACAGCCCGCAGTAGATGCAGCGGAGCATGTTGATGTCGAATTTGGCCGGGAATTTCTCGATCGCATGCAGCTTGCTGTTTTTCGGGTACTCCGCCGCCTCGATCGTGATCGCCAAAGGCGGACAGACCCACTGGCACATGTAGCAGGCGACGCACTTCTCGCGCCCGTCCTGGTCGCGTACGAGCGCGGGCACGCCGCGGTAACGGGGGCCGAAAACGTGCTTTTCCTCAGGGTATTGAATCGTGTCTTTTTTGCGAAAGATGTGTTTGAAGGTGAGGGCGAGCCCCGAGAAAATGCTCGGAAGATAGAGCCGGTCGATCAATGTCATCTTGCGCGCTCTTTTGACTTGCATCGCGTCCCCTACTCGCCGTCTTTAAGCTCGATTGCGACGTCGCCGCCTGCAGGTCGCGTAGCGTAGCACGCCAACACTACTCGTCCTTTCGGACCATGCGGGACGCGACAATCTGGGCGACGTCTTGAACCGCGAGGGTTTCGGCGCGCCCCGTTTCGTTGACGCCGTCGGCCAGCATCGTCATGCAAAACGGGCAGGCGGAGGCGACAAGGCCCGCCCCGGTCTCCGCGGCCTCGTCCACCCGGTTGATGTTGACCTTGGTGCCGAGGCTCTCCTCCATCCACATCCGCCCTCCCCCCGCGCCGCAACAAAAGCCGTTCTCGCGGCTTCGCGGCATCTCCAGGATCTTCAGGCCGGCGGACGACAGCGCCTCGCGCGGCGCGTCGTAGATCCCGTTGTGGCGGCCGAGGTAACACGAGTCGTGGAACGTCACGGTCTCGCCGGGGGCTGACGCGTTCATGGCGATCCGCCCGTCGGCCATCAGGCGCGCGATGACCTCGGAGTGGTGGATGACCTCGTAATGGCCGCCGAGCTGCGGATACTCGTTGAGCAGCGTGTTGAGGCAGTGCGGGCACTGCGCGACGATTTTCTTCACGCCGTAGCGGTTCAGCGTCTCGACGTTTTGTGCCGCCAGCATCTGGTACAGGTATTCGTTCCCGGAGCGGCGCGCCGGGTCGCCCGTGCACGTTTCCTCGGTACCGAGGATCGCGAACGTCACACCGGCTTCCTTCAGGATCGCTGCCGTGGCGCGGGCGACTTTCTTTCCGCGATCGTCGTAGGCTCCGGCGCAGCCGACCCAGAGCAGGTACTCGACCTCGCCTTTCACTTCGGCCATCACGGGGAGGCCCAAACCCTCCGCCCAATCGGCCCGTTGGTCGGCGCTCTGCCCCCAGGGGTTTCCCGCTTTCTCGAGGTTCTTGTACGCCGCCGTCAGCTCTTCGGGGAACGCGCCGTCCTCGAGGACGAGCTTTCGGCGCATGCCGACGATCCTGTCCACGAACTCGATGAAGAGGGGGCACGCCTGCTCGCAGGCACGGCAAGTCGTGCACGACCAGAGCACGTCGTCGGCGATCGTCTGCGTCGGGAGGATCGGAAGGTGCTGCCCTTCGGCGAGGCTCTTCCGGCCGATCAGGAAGGGAAGCGCCGGCATCATCGCGTGGCGCATGTCCTCGTTGATTTTTTTCGGGTTCAGCGGCTTTCCCGTGGCGTACGCGGGGCACGCCTCCTGGCACCGGCCGCACTCGGTGCACGAGTAAACATCGAGGATGTCCTTCCAACGCAGGTCGGTAAAGCCGGTGATCCCGAACTGCTCTGAATTCTCGAGATCGATCATCGGAAGCGATCCGGTGTCGAGGCGCCTGAAGAGGATCGAGGGGAGCGACGTGACGACGTGGAAATGCTTCGATATCGGAAGGAAGACCAGGAAGCCCAGAAGGGCCACCAAATGGAGCCAGAAACAGACACCGTCGACCGTGGTGGCCGCCGGCCCTCCCATCGCCGAAAACAGCGGTGCCAGCACGTGACCCGCGGGCGACGGGTAGCCGTTGGCCGAACCGTTTAGGGCGGTTTCGGCTCCGGCCATGACGAGGTCGGTCACCATCAAGATGCCGATGAGCGACAGGACCAGCGCGGCGTCCCAAGACAGGGTCAACCGCTTGGGCCTGATGACGATACGCCGGTACGCGGCGACCAAAACCATCGCGATGACCGCGACCTCGAACAGGTCGCGCACGACGACGTAGGCCCGGCCGGCCAGAGAGGCCGGCCCGAAGAAGGGAAGGTGGAACCCCTCGACGAATCCCCCACCCACGAAGTGGACCGAGTTCAAGGCGACCGCGAGGAATCCCCAAAAAATGAACGCGTGCATGATTCCGGCGCCGAGATACCCGGGGCTCAGGATGCGGCGTTGGCCGATGAATTGAGTCAGGACTCCAGCCCACCGCTCTCCCCAACGGTCGAAACGGGCACTGGGCTTGGCGGCTCGTAGGAGCGCAAATCGCGACTCGATGAGATACGCGAAGGTCGCCAAGGACAAAACAAGAAGGGCGACGAAGGCGATCATGCCGGGAAGCGTTTCGGTAGGTCTCACGGTCTCCCCCGTGGTGGGGGCGAATCGTAGCACGCCGGCGGGTTAGTCCGGCCTCAACACCAAAACGTCCGCCCGCGGGTTGACGCGCTCGACCTTCAGGCGGACGCGATCCCCCGTCGACGCATCGACGAGGGAGGGAACAGGAAGCTCGAGCAGCGTCTCGTCGAGCACGACGATCGTCCGCGGGTGAAGGTCGACGACGACGCCGGTGACGGTGCCTCCGACCGACCGCTCGAGCCAACGCAGCATCCAGTAGCGGTCCATCGCGCGCTCGGCCCGCCTCCCCTCGCTCTCCGCGCGCTCGGTCGCCGCGAGGATGACCTGCATCTCTGCCGCGTCGTATTCCGGCGGCCGCCCCTCGAGCACCGCGACGATCTGCCGGTGCATGGACAGGTCCTGGTAACGGCGAAGCGGCGAGGTCACCTGGGCATAGGCCGAAAGGCCCAGCGCGTGGTGGGTGCCCGGACGGGTTCCCGCCTCCCCGCGCTTCAGCTGGCGGCGCACGGCGCGGATGTGGACGGCCTCGGGCTGCGACGGGTCCGCCTCGGGAAGGCGCCCGTCGGGGGCGGATTGCCGCCTGAAGATCGCGGGCACGCGCCGGCCGTCGAGCCAGGCCGCCGCCACCTCACCGGCCAGGATCATCGCCTCCGACACGAGACGCTGCGCGGGGGTGTCCGGATCCCTTTGCTTCAGCGTGAGCGATCCATCCTGCGCGACCCGGATCTCCGTGTCGGGCGTGCGAAACGCGATGGCGCCGTTGGCGCGCCGGGCCGCCTCGCGGCGAGAGGCCACGGCCGCAAGACGGGTCAATAGGTCTCCATGGGGCCCCGCGCCTGAGCGAAGCGTGGCGTCGACCTCGTCGTAGCCCAAACGCGCGGCGACCCGGACGATCGAGCGCACGATCTCGTTGCCAACGATCTTCCCCTCCGCATTCACCGTGACCAAGAAGCTCAACGCAGGCCGGTCCGTGCCCTCGACGAGGCTCGCGGCCCCCTCCGAAAGGACCGAAGGGAGCATCAGAAGCTTGCCTTCGGGGAAGTAGTAGGTCGTACCCCGAGCCCTCGCCTCGACATCCACGGGATCTCCCACCGCGATGAAGGCGCACGGATCGGCGATGTGGATTCCCACCTCGACGAGTCCGTCGTCGCGCTCGTCGATCGAAAGCGCGTCGTCGACCTCGAGTGTCGTCTCGTCGTCGATCGTCAACATCGTTCGCGCGGTCAGGTCGCGGCGGTCCGCTCGGTCAAACCCCGCGGCGGCGGCCGCTTCGGCCGCGAGCTGCACGTCCTCCGCAAACGCGGTGCGCAAGCCGAAGCGCACGATCGCGAGGTTTTCGTCGTCCGAGGCGAAACGGCCGGTGCGACGCAGCAGTCGAAAGGCCGCCTCGGAGGGGCGATCCCCCTTCGCTCCCGCCGCCTCGAGCGCCTCCTGTGCTAACGCGCGTTCCTTGTCCGGCGCCTCGAACTCGGAAACGGCTAGCGCCTCGACCGCCAGCAGGATGCGGCGAAGAACGGCCGAATCCTGCGCCTGCCAGACGCCGTCTTTTGAAGCGCGGGCCAGGGCGGCGAAGGCCGAAGCCTTTTCCTCTGCGCGTCGAGCGACCTGCTCGCGCTCGAGCAGGATCTCGGCGACGGCCTCCTCGCTGCGCGGCTGCCAGCCCGCGGGCTTGCGTACGAAACGCACGCCGTCGCGCGCGAGGGCCAACACCGTCGCGAGGCAGGCCGGCGGGTCGGTGCTCGAAAGCGCAAGGTCCGCGAGCGTGGCCTCACCGATCGCGGCGCCTTCGTCTTTCGTCAGCTCCCAGAGCGTTGGGACGTCGATCGTCGCTGAACGTTCGGCGACCGCCTTCGCCATGGCGGTAGCGGCCGCCGCCGCTTCTCGCCGGCCTTCGGGGGTGCGCGCGGGGGCCGCGCCCGAGGCCAAAACGGCCACGATGCGCGCCGGCGCGGCGCGTTCCTCGCGTCCGTCCGCGGTGACGAGAACGACGCGCTGCTTTTCTTCCATGACGACGACGCCGAACGCGATGGCGTCGTGTTCCCACCACGCGACGACGGTACCGGGCGCGGGCACGTTCACCTCACAGCCTGCGCATGAGTTCTAAGAGCCCGCGGGAAAGACCGTTGAGGTCCGTCGCCTCGACCACGAGATCGACCGAGGCGAGATAGCGAGGCAGCGCCGAATCCGCGGTGCCCCAGCGCGACCTCGGCTCCGGGACGAGCCAGAGCACCGCGCGGCAGCCGCGCGCGAGGTCTTCGAGTGCAAAGGGGAGCGGGTCGAAACGGTTGGTTCGTCCGTCGCCCAGGACGACCAGCACCGTATCGCGCCCCCGGGGACGCAGGCGCGAAACGCTCAAGGCGTGAAACGCGGTCCCGTAGTCCGAAGGCGCCTCGAGGTTCAGATCCTTCAGCCCGTCGAGGATGTCGGCGAACGAGACGTCTTGCGAGAGGATCCCCGCGCCAGGCCGCACGCCCCGGCGGTGCGACGTGGGTGTGACGTCCGCTGCGCGCGGGCCCCGACGCGACCCACGCGCCCAGCGAGAAACGGCAGCGGTCGCGTCGACCGGCCGGTCCACGAAGGCAAGAACACGGGCGCGGCGACCGAGCTCGATGAACTCCGCGGCCATCAAGAGAAACAGGCCGGAGGCTCTGGCGACCGAAAACGAAACGTCGACGAGGAGCACGACACGCGTGCTCCGCCTCTTGGGAGCGCGGTACGGGATGACGAACGGAACGCCCCCGTGCTTCAGGTTGTCGCGCAACGCCTGCCTCAGCCACGGCCGGCCGGCCCGCGCGCGAACCAGGCGCCTCGAAACACGGAGCTTCAACGCGTGCACGACTCTCGGAATCTCGCGCGCGACCTCGCGCTCTTCCTCCGTGGCCATGCGCCGGGCGAGATCGCGATGGGCGGGATCGCGCGTTTCCTCGCCGGAGGGGCGGAGCTTCGCACGGCGAAATCGTCCGTACTTCAAGATCTCTTTCAATTCCGGGCCCGGGCGCTTCGGCGTAAACGACGTCTTCCCCTGCGCCTTGGCCTTGGCCTTGGCCTTGGCCTTGGCCTTGGCCTTGTCCTTCGGCTTCGCGCGAGACGGCGTCGGGCGCTCCCCGTCTCCGGGACGCGGACGCTCCCCCGCCGCGGCGACCCGGCCCTCCCCCGTTCCTTGGCCCTGGAAGACGGGCGGCGCGAAGAAACGATCGAAGAGGCGGTCGAACACGAGTGTCGCCTGACGATCCTTCGCGAGCGTGGCCGAAAGCGCCCGCCTGACCTCGGCCCGGCGTTCGAGACCGACGAGATCGAGGGCGCGCCCGGCGTCCACGATCTCGGCCGGAGAAACGGCGAGATCCTCGGCGCGCAGCGCCTCGACGAAACGCGCCAGGGCTTCGATCATCCTCTGAAGCGGGCCGGATCGGCGAGAACGCGCTCGACGTCCTCGCGGTTTTTGAGCAGGGCGCCCAACGTCTTGCGCAAGACCGCGGCCGAAAGGCCATCGGCGCCGACCGCCACGAGCGCCAAGGCCCAATCCACGACCTCGCTGATCCCGGGAGCCTTCTTGAGGTCGGCCTTGCGCAGCGACTGCGCGAACCGAACCATCCTGTCGGTGAGCGAAACCGACAGCCCCGGCACGCGCGCCTCGACGATGCGCAGCTCGTCCGCGAACGACGGGTAATCGACGTACAGGTAGAGGCACCGTCGGCGCAACGCGTCCGACAACTCGCGCGTGTCGTTGCTCGTGAGGACGACGCGCGGCGGCCTCTTCGCCTTGAGCGTTCCGAGCTCCGGGATCGACACCTGGTGGTCCGAAAGGACCTCGAGAAGAAACGCCTCGAACTCTTCGTCCGAGCGGTCGACCTCGTCGATCAGGAGCACGACCGGACGAGCGGAGAGGATCGCCTGCAACAGCGGACGCGGGAGGAGGAAGTCCCGCGAGAAGAAACCGTCGGCCTCGTCGCGCAGGACCGCGATCGCGGATTCGAGATCGGGGGCGCCGGAGAGCACCTCGCTCGTCTTGTCGCGCAGGAGCTGCGCGTAGAGCATCTGCTTCCCGTACGACCATTCGTAAAGGGCCTTCGCCTCGTCGAGTCCTTCGTAGCACTGGAGCCGAATGAGCTCGGAGGCGTGGTAGACCGCCCACAGCTTCGCGATCTCGGTTTTCCCCACGCCCGGAGGGCCTTCGAGCAGGAGCGGCTTCCCCAGGTTCTCCGCGAGGTAGAGCGACGTCGCCACGTCGGGGGAGCAGACGAACCCCGACGCCGCAAAACTCTCCGTGATCGACTCCGCGGTGGTTTTGGATGGGGGCACCATGGGGCGAAGTATATCCGCCGCCGCGCGCGTCATCGGGCGAAGGGATCTTCGAGGCCGCGGAGGATCGGCGGCGGCTCCATCCCCTTGGTCAACACCGCCACCTTGAACGTCCGCCCCATGCCGTCCGGGTGGATCAGCTGCTTGGCCTGGAGGCGCCGCTTGGTCGCGGCGACCGGTCCGCCGTCTTCCGTGTCGAGGCCGTCCAAGATCCCGTTGGCGATCAGGAAGCGGTCCTGGGTCGTGACGCCTGCTACGTAAAGGCCGAGGCCTTCCGCCTCTTGCCGGAGGGCGGTCAGGTTGACGTGCGCGGTCAGGTCCTGCTCGCCCACGCGCTCCAGGTAGTCTTCGTTGGCGCGGTGGCGGTGATACGCCATCAGCGTGCCGCGCCGGTGCGCCGGGCTGAAGAGGCGCTTCGCCTCGTGCCCGTAGTCGACGATCACGAGGAACCCACGATCGATCGACGCCGCGAGCCCGGCGAGCGTCGGGCCGAGCGCGAGGCACGCCTCGGCCTCGTCGCCGTCTTCGGGCGCGGCGCCGTAAGCGTCGACCCAGGCGCGAAGTTCTTCCCCCGGGACCCCCTGAGACTCGACGAGGCGATCCGCCTCGAGCGCCACCAGGACCTCGACGAGGGCCTCCCCTCGGCGTCTCACGCGGTGGACCGGAAGCGCGTCGAGCAATTCGACGGCCACGACGCACCCTACCCCTGTGGGCGCCCCGAGCCCAGCCGCCTGGACACGGGCCGTGGGGACCCTCCCTGCGGCGGCCGCTCGCATCCCGGGACTGGTGTCGATGAGCGCAGTCGCGAAGCGCCGCGCGAGGTCGGGCGCCTGAACCACCAGGGCGTCTTCGACGTCCCGGGCGAGAATACCGCGCCCCGCCCCGTGTTCGACGTAGTGAAACGTCGCAGGCTTGCCGAGCAGCGCGTCCATCTCGACGAGCTGCCTGCTGAGGCACGCGCCGAACGTCGCGCCGACGTCGCTGGCCGTGAAGAAATCACCGCCACGCCCCAGCCGCTCCGGTCCGCGTGAGTAGTAGCCGTGCTCGGGGTGGTGAAGTGCCAGCTGCATGAAACGCGCGAACGGCATCGGCCCTTTGGCGCGGATCTCGTCGCCGATGAGACGGAGAAGTTCGGGGTGTCCGGCGGAGGCGTCCGCCACGACGCGTGCCTCAGGCAGCCGGGGAGGCGGTGGCGACGGACAACTCGGCCGCGCTCTTCACGCCCCGCTCGATCTTGCGCCGGATCTCGAGCACGCCCTCGATCAGGGCCTCGGGACGGGGCGGGCAGCCGCTGATGTAGATGTCGACGGGGATGATCTCGTCGACGCCCTGGACGACGGCGTACGAGCGGTACATCCCGCCCGACGACGCGCACGCACCCATCGCGATGACCCAGCGCGGAACCGGCATCTGGTCGTAGATCTTCTTCAGGTAGGGCGCCATCTTCTTGGTCACCGTTCCCGAAACGACCATGAGATCGGACTGCCGGGGCGAGAACCGCAACGCTTCGGCACCGAAGCGCGCGAGGTCGTACCGCGGGCCGACCGTCGCCATCAACTCGATGGCGCAGCAGGCCAACCCCATCGGCATCGGCCAGAGAGAGTTCTTACGGCCCCAGGCGATAAAATCATCGACGCGCGTCGTGTACGCCGACTCGCGCGCGTCTCCCTCCGGGAAGCGTTGGTGGAGGATGAGAGGATCGTCGCCAGGTGCCATAGGGGCGGAATCGTAACACACGACGTACGGTCCGACGGGAGAGCACGCCGCGGTCCTCGAGCGCCCGCAATGCGTTACGGCTGGCGCCGCGTGGCGGGAACATCATGCGAGTCGGGGGTTCTGAATCCGATCTGTTTGGTCGGTCGCTGGGGCGACTCCATGAGCTGCCTGATTGCCTGGAACACAACGCGGAGCCTCCGGTCGTATTTTCGTTCGAGGGCGGCGAGCTTTCGGGCCAGATCCTTGTGCGTGGCCAGCAACTGTCGTAGCCGCACGAAGGTTCGCATGATGGCAACGTTGACCATGACAGCGCGTTCGCTTCGCAGAACACTCGAGAGCATCGCCACCCCCTGCTCGGTGAAGGCATAGGGCCGGCGCCGCAGGCCCATCTTGGCGGCGGGATTGGAGGTCACAGAATGTGATCTCCAATTCTCGAACTCCGGTCGGTTGAGCGGGAACATGAAGTCTTCGGGGAACCGGCCACGGTTGCGTTTCACGGCCTGGTTGAGAGCACTGGTGGTCACGCCGTAGAGTTGGGCGAGGTCGACGTCGAGCATCACCCTGTGACCCCGAATGAGGTGGATGTGTCCTTCGATAGCCTCGGCGGGGACAATGGCGGTCGTGCCCGAGTTCGACTTCGGCATACCCCAAGAGACTACCCGTTGGGCTCGAAGGGTCCACTCCTCGCGTGCCTGCGAGGGTTGTCAGCATGCAACTGCGCGCGGAAGGGCCGCCTTGACGCCCCTCGGGGGGCGGCGATAGAGTCCCGGTCCCCCCTTCCCAAGGAGACGGAAAGCGTGGCCAACTCGGACGCGGCGTTCGATCTGACCGTCATCGGCAGTGGTCCCGGCGGGTACGTTGCCGCGATCCGCGCGGCCCAACTGGGCCTCAAGACCGCGGTCGTCGAGATGGCTCCCCTGCCGGGCGGTACGTGCCTGCATTGGGGCTGCATCCCCACCAAGGCCCTGCTCCACGCGGCGGAGGTCTTAGAGACGTCCCGCCACGCCGGTCGCTTCGGCGTGAAGATGGCTCCGGGCGAGCTGGATGTCGCGGGGCTGCACAAGTACAAAGACAAGGTCGTCATGTCGAACGCCAAGGGGGTCGAGTACCTCTTGAAGAAGGGCGGCATCACGATCGTCCCGGGACGTGGCCGGTTGGCCGGCCCCGGGAAGGTCGCCGTGGCGCAGGCCGGTGGCGGAACGAAGACGATCTCGACGAAATTCACGATCGTCGCGACAGGATCGGTGATCCGCGGCCTCCCCGGCGTTGAGTTCGACGGCACGCAGATCATCAACTCCGACCACGCGCTCGGCCTCAAGAGCGTCCCGGCCTCGATGATCGTGCTGGGTGCCGGCGCCGTTGGCGTCGAGTTCGCGTCGATCTACGCGACCTTCGGCGCCAAGGTGACGATCGTCGAGTTGCTCCCCCGCATGATCCCGGTCGAGGACGCCTCGCTGGGGGCGGAGCTCGAAAAGGCGTTCAAGAAGCGCGGCATCGGCGTGCACACCGGCACCAGGGTTGAAAAGGTCGTTCGCGAGAAGGACAAGGTCAGGGTCACCGCCTCGAAGGATGGGAAGCCCGTCGAGCTCGAAGCCGATGTGCTCCTGGTCGCGGTCGGGCGGCGCCCTCTCACGGAGGATCTCGGGCTCGAGGCCTTGGGCATCAAGCTCGACCGCGGGTTCGTCGAGGTGGACGGCTTCATGCGCACGTCGGCGGCCGGGGTGTACGCCATCGGCGACATCGTCAAGACGCAGGCGCTGGCCCACGTGGCCTCGCACGAGGGGATCGTCGCCGTCGAAGACGCCGCCGGGAAGCAGCCGCATGCCATCAACTACGACAAGGTGCCGTCGTGCACCTACTGCGATCCCGAGGTGGCGTCGATCGGGCTGACCGAAGACGAGGCGAGGAAGCGCGGCTACGACGTCGTCGTGGGGCAGTTCCCGTTTTCGGCGATCGGTAAGGCGAAGATCCTGGACGACACCCGCGGCTTCGTGAAGATCGTCTCCGAAAAGAAATACGACGAAGTGCTCGGCGTACACATCATCGGCCCGCACGCGACCGAGCTGATCTCCGAGGCGACGGCCGCCTTGAATCTGGAGGCGACGGCCGCGTCGCTGTTCGAGGCGGTGCACGCCCACCCGACCCTCGCCGAGGCGATCGGCGAAGCCGCCCTCGCGGTGCACGGCCGGGCGATCCACATCTGAGTCGGGGCCCACGCCCCGGGGAGACTGAGTGATGCGCGTTGATGTCGTGATGCCGCAGATGGGCGAGTCGATCGCCGAGGGGACCATCACCCGCTGGATGAAGCAGGTCGGCGATACCGTCGGACGCGATGAGCCGCTCTTTGAGATCTCGACCGACAAGGTCGACGCGGAAATCCCGTCGCCCGCGGCCGGACGGTTGATCGAAATCAAGAACGCCGTCGGCGAAACGGTCCCGGTGAATCAGGTCGTGGCCATCCTGGAGACCGACGCAACCGCCGCCGTATCGGCCACCCCAACCGTTGCCGCACCCGCCCCGGCCGCAACGCCGGGCCCCGCGCCCGCCGCCGCCGCGCCCGTGACGGCGAAGGCTCAGGCCGCGGAGCCCGCAGCACCGCGCGGAGAAGGCACGTTCGTTTCGCCGGTCGTACGGAAGATCGCCTCGGAGCATGGGATCGATCCCGAGCGCGTTCCCGGAACCGGAGCGGGCGGTCGCGTCACGAAAAAGGACATTCTCGATTTCGTCGCCAAGGGCGGCGCCAAGGCCGCCGCTCCGGCTTCGGCTCCGGCCCCGTCGGTCACGTTCGCCCCGGGTATGCGCGTCGAGCGCCAGCCGATGTCGCCGATGCGCAAGAAGATCGCCGAGCACATGATCGAGTCGCGGCGTATCTCGGCGCACGTCAATTCCGTCTTCGAAGTCGACATGACGCGCGTCGTCAAGATGAGGGAGAAGTACAAGGCCGTTTACGAGCAGCGGCACGGAACGAAGCTCACGATGACGCCGTTTTTCGTGAAGGCGGCCTGCGACGGCTTACGCGCGTGGCCCGTGATCAACGCCTCGGTCGAAGGCAACGACATCGTCTACAAGAAAGACCTCAACATCGGCGTCGCGGTCGCCCTCGATTGGGGCCTGATCGTGCCGGTCGTGAGAAACGCCGACGAGCTGTCGATCGCGGGACTGACCAAAAAGATCAACGACCTCGCCGAGCGGGCGCGCGGGAAGAAGCTGCTGCCGGACGAGGTCCAGGGCGGTACCTTCACGATCACGAACCCGGGGATCTTCGGCGGCGTATTCGGTTTGCCGATCATCAGCCAGCCGCAGGTCGCGATCATGGGCATCGGAGGCATCGAGAAGCGCCCGGTGGTCGTCGACGACGCCATCGCGATCCGCTCGATGATGTACCTCTCGATGTCGTACGACCACCGCGTCGTCGATGGGGCCGTCGCCGACCAGTTCCTCGCCCTGGTCAAAAAGGGCCTGCAGGAGTTCGACGAATCGCTCCTGTGACGCCGCTTCGCTGCGCGTTCCTGGGCCTCGTCCCCTACGAAGAAGCGACGAGGCTCCAGGCCCATCTCGTCGACCTCGTCAAGCGCGGCGAGACCGGCGACATCTTGCTCCTCTTGACGCACCCTCCCGTCATCACGCTCGGGCGAGGCGCCCACGCTGAACACGTCGTCATCCCCGACGACGAGCGCAAAGCGGCCGGCATCGAGATTCACGAGGCGGGCCGCGGCGGCGATGTGACCTACCACGGCCCCGGCCAGCTGGTCGGGTATCCGATCGTTGCGCTGCGCGAGGGCCGGCGCGATGCGCACCGCTACCTGCGCGATCTCGAGGAGGGCTTGATCGCGACGGCGGCGGTCTACGGCGTCACCGCGTCGCGCGTCCCCGGACTGACGGGAATCTGGGTCGGCGATGCGAAGCTCGCGGCGATCGGCGTGCGGATCGGCACCGGCTGGATCACCTCTCACGGCTTCGCGCTCAACGTGGGCCGGGACCTCAGAGGATTCGAGGCGATCGTCCCGTGCGGTATCCGCGACAAGGCGGTGACCTCTCTCGCGAGAGAACTCGACCAAGACCTAGCCCCCGGCGAAGTGGCCGAAACGGCGGCCACAGCCGTGGCCCGGGCGTTGGGCTACGAGGCCGTCTGGGACGATGCCGCGTTGGCGGTCCCTTCTCTACGGGCGCTATCCTCCCCGTCCGTCCCCGGAGACCTGCCATGACCGAAGCCCGCCGTGAGCCTCGCCCGGAGTGGTTGCGCATCACGCTTCGCACCGACCCGCGCTTCCGGGAGCTCCGCTCGATGGTCACGGAGCTGCGCCTGAACACGGTCTGCGAGGAGGCGCGCTGCCCGAACATCTACGAGTGCTGGAACGCCGGCACGGCGACGTTCATGATCTTGGGAGAAACCTGCACGCGCTACTGCGGCTTTTGCAACGTGAACAGCGGGAAGCCCAAGCCGGGCGTCGACAAGGACGAGCCGGCGCACGTGGCGGAGGCGGTCGCCAGGCTTTCGCTCAAGCACGCGGTGATCACGAGCGTCGATCGCGACGATCTCGAAGACGGCGGGGCGCGGCATTTCGCGGATGTCGTCGGGGCGATCAGCACCCGCGTTCCGACCTGCGCGGTCGAGGTCCTGACCCCCGACTTCAAGAGGAAACCCGGTGCGCTCGACGTCGTCCTCGACGCGGCTCCCGCGGTGTTCGCGCACAACGTCGAAACGGTCCCGCGTCTCTACAAGTCGGCCCGCCCCGGATCGAGCTACGAGGGTTCGGTCGGCTTGCTTGCTTCGGCCGCGGCGCGCCGCGACCGGGAACGGTCGCCGCTGCGCGTGAAGACGTCGATCATCGTCGGTCTGGGAGAAGACGACGCCGAGATCCTGGAGGTGATGGGCGATCTGAGACGGGCCGGCGTCGACGTCGTGACCCTGGGGCAGTATCTGCAGCCGACGCCGAAGCACCTTCCCGTCGCGCGCTGGGTGCACCCCGACACGTTCGCCGCGTTTCGAACCGAAGGGCTTGCGCTGGGATTTTTGCACGTCGAGTCCGGACCGCTGGTCCGCTCGTCGTATCACGCGGAGCGGCACCGGCCCGACCCGGTTGCGCCGGAGTGCGTCTAGGAACGAAACGTGGAGCGGGAAACGGGACTCGAACCCGCGACCTCGACCTTGGCAAGGTCGCGCTCTACCAACTGAGCTATTCCCGCAAGCAAGAACATGGTCGCTCCGACGAGTCGGGGAGGATAGCGAACGAACGTGAGGTCGTCAATCGCCCTGCCGGAAGGCGTCGGGGAGATGCGTGACCCGCCATTCGGACCCCACGGGGACGACCTCGACGACGTCGAAACGGCAGGCTTTTTCCCCCCAGCCAGACCGGGCGAGAAACACGGAGGCCACCCGCGCGATCCGCCCGCGCTTCTGCGCCGTGACGGCTTCTGAAGGGCGCCCGAAGGCGCCGTGCGTTCGAGTTTTGACCTCGACGAAAACGACGATGGGACCGTCCCGGGCGATGAGGTCGATCTCGCCGCACCGCGCCCGAAACCCCCGCGTGACGATGACGAAACCCGCCCGGCGGAGCCAGCGCGCAGCAGCCTCCTCCCCGGCCTCCCCCAAGCGCCGTCGCGGGTCGCGACGAGCCGATGGATCCTCGATCATGCGGTCCCCCCCGAATCCCGGGCGGATCGTCCTCCGTCTGGCTGGGGCCGTCTAGGGCTAAGGCCGGCTCAGGGGTTTCCGATCGACAATCCCTGGCGGGATCGGCGCCATCTCACCCCGGACGGGGTGTCCTCGAGCACGATCCCCTTGGCGGCCAGAAGATCCCGGATGCGATCGGACTCGGGGAAGTTCTTCGCCTTGCGAGCCTCCTGGCGGCTGGCGATCAGAGCTTCGATCTCCGGGGCAAGAAGTTCCGCCGCTTTCGGGGCGATGACGCCAAACACAGCATCGAGGCGGCCGAGCGTGGCCGTGAGGTCGGCTGCACTCTCCGCGGGGAGTTCGTTCCGGTCGAAAGCCGCGTTGGCCTCGCGAACCAGTCGAAACAGCGCACCCACCGCACCGCTGACGTTGAGATCGTCTCCCAAGGCGGCGCGAACCTCGTCTTCGATCGCCGCGACCTTCGCATCGAAACCCGCATCGCGGCCCGCGGGACGCGGCGCCTCCGCGAGTCTGGCGTAGAGCGCATCGAAGCGCGCCAACTCGCCGCCCGCCCGTGCCAAGGCGTCGAACGTGAAATTGAGAGAGGTTCGGTAGTGGGTGGTCATTAGCAGATACCGCAGCGCCCTGGGGTCGTGCCCCTTCGCGACGAGATCCCGGACCGTGTAGAAGTTCCCCTTGGATTTCGCCATCTTCTCGCCGTCGACCATCAGATGGGCGGCGTGCATCCAGTACTTCACGAACGGGCGGCCGGTCGCCCCCTCGCTCTGCGCGATCTCGTTTTCGTGATGCGGGAAGATGTTGTCGACGCCGCCGGTATGAAGATCGAAGCTCTCGCCAAGGTATTTCATGCTCATCGCGGAGCATTCGAGGTGCCAGCCCGGGCGGCCCTCGCCGTAGGGGCTCTCCCACGCCGGCTCCCCCTCCTTGTGCCCCTTCCACAGCACGAAATCCCGCGCGTCGTCTTTCTCGTACTCGTCGCTGTCGACGCGGGCGCCGACTTTGATCTCGCGATTCTCGAGATTCGAAAGGCGCCCGTACGAACGGAAAGCGTCGATGCGGAAATACAGCGAGCCCTGGCTGACGTAGGTCAGGCCCTTGGATTCGAGGGCCTTGGCGATCGCGATCATCTCCGGGATGTGCTCGGTGGCCCGGGGGTAGTGCTCGGCCTTTTCGATCCCGAGCGCCGCCAGGTCCTCGAAAAACGCGGCGATGAACGGCTCGGTCACGCTGGCCAGGCTCACGCCCTGGGCGATCGCCTTCGCGATGATCTTGTCTTCGATGTCGGTGATGTTCATCACCTGCGTGACGCCGAAACCGAGGAACTTCAACGTGCGTCGAAGCAGATCCTCCCAGACGTAGGTGCGGAAGTTCCCGATGTGGGCGTAGTCGTAGACCGTGGGTCCACAGGTGTAGAGCCTGACTTGGCCCGGCGTCAGCGGCTCGAACTCTTCCATCCGTCGCGTGAGTGTGTTGAAGATTCGCATGGCCGCGGCATTCTACCCTTCGCCCGTGCCCGCTCAATCCTCGACGATGGAAAACGACCCCTCGGTCGAGGTGAGCGCGGAGGTGAGCCGGTCGTGAAGCTCCACGACCACGCGGTAGGATCCCGTGGGCCAGTCGCCGATCGGCAGCGCCAACCCCATGGAGGCCCCGGCGGCACGCCGCACCCAGTAGGGCTTCCCCTGGCGTTTCGAAGAGCCTTTGACCTGGCGGTAGAAGCGGAACGCGACATCCACGCGACTCTGGGACGTCGAGGAATCGACCGTGGCGTCATATACCTGCAAGTAGAGGCGGAGTAGCTCGCTCCGCCTGAAGATCCCTCCGGCCTTGGGGACGACTTCCTCCGACCCGACCTGGAAGGGGCCGGCGTCGGAGTTCGCCGGGCCGAACTGCTCGGCCGGAACGACGGAGCTCGCCGAGAACCCGCCGTTCAGGTAGGGCACGACGACGAGCGCGTTTTTCAGGAAGATCTCGTCGTCCGTCTCGTTCTTCACGACGTACCGCACCAAGTAGCTCCGACCGGAGAGCAGGTAGACCCGGCCGAAGAAGGTGGCCTTCCCCTGCATCGCGGGACCCGACCCCATTTCGAGGGACACGGTCTGAGCTGACGCTCCGGGGAGAGCCTCTCCCCGACGGTCGGTCTCTTCTACGGACGCCGCCCCGACGTAGGTTGGGCCCTCGCGGGCGGCGAGGAAGTCCAACATCAAGAGGGTCAAAATCGTGCCGTCCTTCGCGCGGAAGAAGTACCTCGCGCCCTCCAGGGCATGGACGCTCGGAGGCGCTGCCGCGGCTGTGGCGATGCCCATCGCCAGGACGAGGCCCATTGCAAGGTCGCGGCCCAGTGTCTTGAGGACGTAACGCATCGCGTGCCCCGAAACGAAGGAGGCCGCCCTGGGGCGGCCTCCCATCAAGAACGCGTCGTCGCCCCGTCTAAAACGCGAGGCGCATGCCGAGCTGGTAGGTGCGTCCGAATCGCCGCGTGGCGTCGTTCGTACCGTTGATCTGCTGGCCGCTCTTCAAGAAGGTGTTGTAAACGCTGTAGGTGTCGTCGTTCAGCAGATTGAAGATATCCACGTCGAGTTGGAGATTCATTCCCTTGGGGAGATTGAAATCCTTCACGAGCTTCACGTTGAACAGCCATGCCGACGGGTTGCGTTGGTCGTTCCTTTGGCGGGTAATGTAACGCGTGCGCACGCTCGTGAACGATTGCTTGAACTCGTCATAGAGCGGCAGCGACTGCGACGCCGAAGAACTGCGATAGAGAAGCGAATAGGGCAGCCCGGATTCCCAGTTGGCCGTTCCGCCGATACGGAAGCCCCAAGGCGTGAGGGCCGTCGCATTGATCTTGAACGACTGCCTCTTGTCGAACGAGAGGAAGCCCTTCTCGTCCTGAAGCGTCGATCGATCGTCTCCCAGGGCCAGATTGAAGTCCTCGGCATCGCCGGTCGCCTTGGACCAGGTGTAGGACGCTTCCATCTGCCAGTTCTTGTACTGCCTGCGAACGAACTCGAGCGTGATCCCGTCGTAGACCGAGGCGTTGGAATTGCCGACCAGGAAGATGTCTCCCCACGCCGGGTCGAGCACGTAGAAATCGGCGATGGTGTCCGGGCGTTGAACGGGAATCGTGGCGGAGGGAGCGAATCCACCACCGGGATCGCCGTTCGAGTCGATGAACACGGTTAGTCCGGTGCAATCGTCGAGTAGGCCGTCGCCCAGGCCGGGGTCGGTGTCCTGGTAGGTCAATCCGGTGTACGGATCGACGATGGGCCCCACCCCGGGGCTGCCGATCAACGGTGTCTCAGCAGCGCTTTGCTGGACCGCGCAACGGCCGTAGTCGCCGGGGGTCTGGTTGATGTTGGTGTCTTGGAGCTGATTCTTGAAGTTGCGATGGATGTACGTCAACGAGATCGTGTTCTCTTGCAAGAACGTGCGCTCGACGGCGAACGAGAACTCGTCGTTGTAGGGCGTCTGTAGGTTGCGATCGACGGCCGAGTAACCGAACGACGGCTCAAAGGTGACGACAGGTGCGCCGGCCTTGGCCGAAAAAGTCGCGAGCACCGGCTCCGTCTCGGTCGTGATGACCCCAAGGAAGATCTTGTCGTAGTAGCGGCCTACGGCGAACGAGAACTTTGTTTTTCCATCGTTCCAAGGATCCCAACCAATGGAGAGGCGCGGGGAGAGGTTGGTATTCTGAATGTTGATGTCGTCCGTTTGGCGGTACCTGGTCCAATTCGCTTGCTGCCCGTTGAACGAGCCCCACTGGAAACCGACATCCGGGAACTGGCCCCCGACGGCGGCAAGGGCCCCCTGGCGATCCTCGAAGGAAACGAAGCTGGTCTGCCGCAACACTTCCCGCTGATCGGGCTCCAGACCGGCGGCGGTAGCGACATACCTGTCGGAGTCGGCCTGCGGGTCGATGGGGACATAACCGGCAGCGCCGATGTTCTCTTGCTCGATGCGAAGTCCGACGCTGATGGATAGATTCGGGATCGGACGGATGACGTCCTCCCCGTAGATCCCCCAAGTGTTCCCGACGGCCCTTTGTTGGCTGGTCGGTTGGAGGGACGCCGTGATCGCGAATTGCCGCGAAGGGGTCCCCCCGGGAACCAGCGAGTCGCTCTTGAGGAAGGTGGGCCTCCTCTCGAGCGTGCGGAAGTAGCGTTCGTTTTCGATGACGATGCCGGTTTTGAACTGATGGTTTGCGTTCCACATGCGGCCCTTGTAGTAGGTCGCGTCGCTTTTCACCGTCAGCCGCTGACGTGAGTCGTCCCAGTCACGCGACGACGAGCCGGTCGTCACACCTTGGTCGACGTCAAAACACTGGTAGGGCGAGAGAAAGGAGCTCCCGTCCACGCAGTTGTTGTTGACGCCCCGTGAGGTCGGCGTGAACGACACCGTGGTGTCTTGGTAGGCAACCGTCGAATCGATGAGGAGGGTCGGCGAGTACGGGGCGGTCCAGGTCAGGGTGTAGGTCGGCCCGCCTGTTTGGACGGTCTCGGTGGTCTCCGCCGGGCTGACGGCGCTGATCCCCACGTTGGTCTGGGTGAGCGGGTCGGCTCGGAAGTTGAAAGCGACCTTGTTCCGGTCCGAAACCTGCCACGTCAACTGATTGTCGGTCGAAAACCGTTTGGTTCCAACGGTGTTGAAGGCGCCGCCGGCCGCGAAGATCAGCGGGTCTTCACGGCGGATGGCTTCTTGCGACAGCCGGTACCAGAGCTTGTCCTTGACGATCGGGCCGGAGACCTGCAACGAGGGCTGGTAGGAGTAGAAATCCGGAATGAGGTTGTTCGGGATGCTCGTGGCCCCGTTGCCGTTCAAAGCCGCCGACGAGTAGAGAAATCCGAAGACGCCTTCGAAATCGTTCGACCCTTGCTTCTGAATGATTTGGGCGAATCCCCCCTGGGCACGACCGTACTCGGCTCCCGCCCCGGCGGTGATGACACTCAGATCTTCGATCGAATCGCTCGTGACGAGATTGAGAAAGGTCCCGGTCAGTGGGTCGACGTTGCTGATTCCACCCACGGAGGTCTTGAAGTCGCGCTCACGCGCTCCGTTGACATTGGGGTTCCCGTCGCCGTCGGGATCCTGAACTCCGGGGGCCAGGGCGAGCACGTTTTGATAGAAGCGCCCCGCAACCGGAAGGTCGGCGATGAAATCCGACGAGAATTGGGTCGAGGTCGAGTTTTGATCGAGGTCGACGGCCGTGCCTCTTTCACCAATGACGAGGACCCGATCTTGCATCTCCGGCGCCATGGCGATGACGACGTCCTGGGTGGTTCCGACCTTGACCGAGACTTCCTGCCGGATGCCCGCATAGCCGTCCAAGATGATGGTGATGACGTAGCCCGATCCGCCGCGAAGAACCGGAAAGAGAGCGACGCCGTTGACGTCGGTGAGGATCGTCGACGTCGCAACCAACTTGCTGGTGTTGCTCAGCGTGACGGCCGCGCCGATGACCTCGGATTTGTCGGAGTTGTCGATGACTCGGATCCTGAGCCCGCCGGTGGCTTGAGCGAAGGCCGCGTTCACCGCCAGCAACAAGAGCGTGAGCGCCCCGATTAAGCGTACCAACTTCATGGTGACTTCCCCTCCCAAAGAACTCACTCGACCGGGCTTCCGGGCCGGATCGGCCGTTTCGCAATCGGACTCATCGTTGCAGTCGCGAAGCCCCAAAAACCGGCACTTTTTACCATCGATGTCGCCGGGACGTCAACCGACGATCTCGGGCCGGGTTACGACACTTATGTAGCGTGTATTGGGGTCGGTTGCTGCCACCTGAAAGCAGGCGGCGCGGTGTTATCCCCGCACCCCAAGACCCCCGACCGGGGTCAAACGACGATTCCCATCCGCTTGATCTTCTCGTTGAGGGTGGTGGGTTTGAGGCCCAGCAGCTCGGCGGCTTGCTTTTGGACGCCACCCGCCCGACGCAGCGCGCCCTCGATGAGCTGCCTCTCGAAACGGCCGACCGCGTCGTAGAACCCGACCCCCTCCGGGAGGGGCGGCGCGTCGGGCAGGACGGCCCGCCGCGACATGTCGGAGGGGAGGAGATCGACGTCGATCTCCTCCCCACGCGCGAGCACCACCCCGCGCTCGATGACGATTTCCAGCTCCCGGACGATTCCCGGCCAGTCGTGCGAGAAGAACCGATCCATGACCGCCGGAGTGACGCGCGTCACGCCTTTGCGGTTTTCGGTATTGAACCTCTCGAGGAAATGCTCGATGAGGATCGGAACGTCTTCCATGCGTGCCCGGAGCGGCGGGACCGAGACGCTGATAACGTTCAACCGGTAGTACAAGTCCTCGCGGAACCGTCCCACCTGAATGAGCTGTCTCAGGTCTTCGTTGGTTGCCGCGATGATCCTGACGTCAACGAGCTTGTTCTCCAGCGCGCCCAGCGGGAGGAACTCCTTGTCTTGGATGACGCGGAGCAGCTTGGTCTGGACTTCGGGAGTGACCGTCGAGATCTCGTCGAAAAGCACGGTGCCACGGTCGGCGACTTCGAGCAGGCCGATCTTCGATGCGTTCGCGCCGGTGAACGCGCCGCGCGAGTGACCGAACAGGTTGTCTTCGAGCAGTTCGGTCGGGATACTGTGGCTGTTGACGATGACGAACGGCTCGTCCGCGCGGGGACTCCGGCGGTGGATCGCATGCGCCACGAGCTCCTTGCCCGTGCCGCTCTCGCCGTTGATCAACACGGTCGCGCGAGACTGAGCGACCTGGTCGATGAACCGGTAGACCTCTTGCATCGCCCGGGACTTGCCGACGATTTTCTCGTAGCGGTATCGCTGCTCCAACTCGCGCTTCAGGTCCTTGTTCTCGGTCCGCAAGCGCGTCGTCCTGACGGCCTGGGCGACCAGAAGCCGAACCTCCTCGTTCTTGAACGGCTTCGTCAGGTAGTGGAACGCCCCGAGCTTCATCGCGGTGACCGCGCTCTCGACGGTTCCAAACGCCGTGATCATCAACACCGCGGTGTCGGGATCACGCTCCCTGATCCAGCGCAGCACGTCGAGACCATTGGCATCGGGGAGCATGACGTCCACGAGAACGGCATCCCACGGCCCGCGGGTTTCGAACATTCCGCGCCCCATGGCGGCGTCTGGAGCCACGAGGACGTCGTGTCCTTCCTTGCGAAGGAGCGTTCCCAGAACGTCGGTGACGACAGGCTCGTCGTCGACGATCAGGATGCGGCCACGAGCAGCGGCGGCGGTTTCGGGCGCCATCCGCCCTAGTCTAGCAGTAGGCCCGCGGGCAATTCCTAGGCCCAGGCGCGCGCGGAACTGAGGACCGGCAGCTCGACCCAGAATCGCGTGAACTGTCCGGGCACGCTTTCGACGTGCATCGCGCCGTCATGCTCCCGCACGATGCCGTAGCTGATCGACAGGCCGAGACCCGTCCCCTTACCGCGCCCTTTGGTCGTGAAGAACGGATCGAAGATCCGTTGTAGGTCGCTCTCGGCGATTCCGACACCGTCGTCGACCACCTCGAGCACGACGCGCCCGTCCCGATGAATGGTGCGCACGGCGATGCGCCCCCCGCCCTCGACAGCATCGCGGGCGTTCGAGAGCAAATTCAGGAGGACCTGCTGCAGCTTGCCGCGGTGGCCGCGCACCTCGGGGAGCTCGGATTCCAACCCGACCTCGAGCACGATGCTCTTGTCCCGGATCTGGGGCTCGAAGAGCCTCAGGACCTCTTGCACCGCGTCGTTGAGCGTGAGGTCCTCGAACGCGGAGCGTTCCGGTTGAGCAAGGTTCAGGAGCGAGTTGGCGATCTTGGAGACGCGTCGCGTTTGGATTTCGATCTTTTCCAAGGTCTCCCGCCGCGGATCGTCGGGGGCCATGTCGTCCAAGAGCAGCTGAGCGTAGCCCGAGATTCCCGTCAGCGGCGTGTTCACCTCATGGGCGACCCCGGCCGCAAGCAGGCCCAACGACGCGAGCCGCTCCTGCTGCAATACCTGCTCTTCCAGCGTCACGCGCTCGGTGATGTCGTCGAACGTCACGACCCGCGACCCGTCCCCTCCCTCGGCGGCAAGGGGAGAAAGCGCGAGGTTGACGACGATCCGCTCACCGGAGCGGTTGACCAGCGCGTGACGGTAGATGCGCGCCTCGACGCCGGGTCCCACCGCCGCCAACTCGCGCTCGATGCGGCGAATCGAGTGCAGCGGGAACACCTCGCGGAGAAACTTCCCCATCGCCTCGGCTCGCGGAAGTCCGTAGATCTCCTCCAGGCGGCGGTTCCAGGCGCGGATACGCGCCTCGGCGTCGATCAGCAGGAGGCCGACACCGCTGCTTTCGAGGATGCGTTCTTGAAGGGCCTTCAGCGACTCCACCTGCGCGGCGTGCTGCCGGACCTCGAGCATCACCCTCGCGGCTTCGACCGCCGGCGCGGCGTGCGCGCACAGCGTGGACAAAAGCGCGTTGTCTTCGCTCGACAGCGAGCTGTCGAAGCCCTCCCGATCGGCGACCGCAAGCACCGAACAGAGCCTCCCCTTCGCCTTCATTCCGAACAGGCGCCGCGCTTCCGGCATGCCCTCCAGCGTTCCGGCGTTGAGAGCGAACGACGGGGTCCGCTCCAAAGCGTCGATGACCGCGCGATCCAACTCGACCGAAATCCGCCGGCCCGTCGCGGCGAGGCGCTCGAACTGCCGGCCGCTACCCCGGACCAGAACCGCGGCGTCCGGAACGGCGAGGGTCTCGCGGACGCGCTCCTCGAGGCGCGAAAGCAGCGAGGGCAGATCGGTCTCGGCATTCAACTCGCGGCTCCACTCGAGCAGCGTCGCGCGGTAGGAGTACCTCGCGCGGTAGAACGCGCGATCGACCACCTCGCGAACCCAGGCGCGAAGCCGGGGGTACAACACCGCGGTCGCAAGCGCCGCGAGAAAACCGAGCACGGCTTCCGGGAGCTTGAGATCGATCGCCAGCAGGCGAACGATGGCGAGCGTGACCGCGTAGGCGGCGATGGTGATCACACCGAGCACGACGATCGATAGCCCGCGCCTCAAGATCAGGTCGAGGTCGTGAAGCCGGTAGCGCGCCATGGCCGCGGTGAACGCGGCGGGCACCGCGAGAAGCGGGAGCAGCGTCAGGTCGGTCCAGGAGGGGAGAGCGGCGCCCAGAACCCACGGCACGATGTGAAACACGATCAGCGGTCCGAAGCCTAAGCCGAGCCCCCAGAGCATCCAGCGTAGCTGGCTGCGGTGGAGTCTCGACGTCGTGCGGGAAAACGCCATCATCATGGCGAACGCACAAAGACCGACGGCGATGGCCAGGAACGACAACTCCAGTCGATCGTGCCAGGCGACGGCCCGGATGGGGTCCGCGAACCGATACGCTCCACCCAGGCCGACCATCCACACGTCGAGGCCGATCAGGATGGCGGTAACTCCGTAGGCCAAAGACAGGACCGCCCGTCTCCCTTGCACCTCGCCACGCGCGAGGGTCCACGCGAGATGAACGAGTAGCGTCGGGACGAGGGCGCCGGCGACCACGTCGGCCCAGTGCACGGCCCAATCGAACACGTCCCCCGTGCCGGTCTGGCTGATCACGAGCTGCGCGAACAGCGCCATGGCCAGGGCGCCGTAGACGCGGGCCCCGCGGACGCTCGGCCAGTTCATCAAAAGGAGCAGGCCCGACGCAAAACACGCGACGCCGATCAGCGCGAGATAGCCGTAGAGCCGCGGGGCGGCGTGACGGCGCGCCGGCACCATCGAGGTCTCGAAGGTCGTGTCGCCCCGTCGCAGGGTGAGTCCCATCGCGGAGCCGGGCGGAAGGCGCCACGGCGCGTCGGCCACGCGGAGTGTGTCCGTGACGCTCTTGCCATCCAACCGCAAGAGCACGTCCCCCGGAATGAGGCGGGCCGCCGACGCCGGGCTTCCAGGTTCGACGACGAGAACGGTGACGCCCGCCGCCGCCTGAACCCACTCGACGCCCACCCAGGGTTCGCGCTGGGAAATCCGGCGGCCGAACGAAAGCACCGCGAACCCCGCGAGGAGAATCGCCGCCGCCCCCACGGCGGCGAATCGCGTGCGGCGCGTCCGAGAATTCACGTCCTGATCCCTCGCGTCGCCCTGGCCCTCAAAAGGCCAGGGACACTCCCGCGCCAAGCCGCCGGTGATCGGCGACGATTTGCCGCGCATCAACGGAATCAACCTCGGTCGCGATCGACGCCGGCCCCAGCGCGCTGCGGGCCGTCAGCAAGAAACGACATGACGCTCGCCCCCCGGCGAACCGGACCAGGTCCTGCGCGAATTCCAGGGCGATCGTTCGCACGGAGCCCGTCGCGTCGACCCCGGCGACATCCGCTCGGTCCCGAACGCTTCTAAATTCGAGCGCGACCACCGTCCCGGCACGTGGGGCCGTGACGCCGAACCGCGCGGCTTCATAGTCCAGTTCCCGATCGGCAAGGAGCACGACCGGAACGTCGTCGAGCGCGGGCGCAAGTAGCCCGTCCACGTGGCCGCGCGCGACACGGAAGGACACCGTCGCCGACGGCGCAACGCGCTCGAGTTCGATCGCAACGAAGCGATCGGACACGAACCCGTCGGAGACGTACAGGATCTCGGCGCCCTGCGGAACCTCCCGACCGCTTGAGACGGTCGCCAAGGACGGCAGATAGGTCGCGGTCCCGCGAAGGGTGAGCGCGGAGTCGAGGTGGGCCTTCACCTCCACGTCGTAGCCGAAAGGCGACGGCGTAGAGGAGCGCCGGACTCCCGTCGGTTCTGCCGCCGTCCCGGCCGTCGCGAAATAGGACACTTCAGCCATCGCCTCCATGTGGCCGGCTGTCCACGATCCGCCGACCCGCGGCGCCACGGTTGTCAGGGGCTGACCGTCGAACCCTTGGGTCAACGCCAGGCCGTAGGTGACCGCGATCGGACTCGAGATCGACCACCGGTCCCCCGAGTCGATGAGGAGGCTCCAGCCGGACGCCCCGTCGAGCGCGAAGGAGCCCCTCGCGCGGCCGAGACGTGCTCCCGGAACGGCCAGGCTCAACCGCTGCGCCCGCACATCCACGTGTACGAGATGGCCGTCACCTACCAAGTTCTCGTAGGACCCCTCAGCGCCGATCGCCCGGCTAGCCGCGTCCCCCGAGGTGGGGATCCAGCCGACGGCTTCCCCGTAGTCAACATCGAGATTCGCATCGTGATAGCCGACCTGGAGCGCAACGCGCGAGGACGCGTCGACTTGCTTTCTCCACATGGCGTCGTACCCCCACGAACGCTGCGACTGACGCACCGCGCCTCCGGCGACGCCGAGGCGATCGGTGACCTCCAGATCGCCGCTCGAATAGAAAGCGCTCATCGCCAAGCTTTCGTCGGCGGCGGTGTGGTAGGACACATCGACATCGACATCCGACGCCCCGCGGCTGACGGCGCCCGGCGACGACCGGGGCGAAGCCGAATCGAGGCTTCCACGACGTCCACGGACTTGGATCGCCCCGCGCTCTCCCAGGTCGCCTCCGAGCCGCATGCGCGTCTCGTTCCCCTCGAGATTCGACGACGGTCCGGAGGACCCCGGTCGCCACGACCCGAGGGCGACCATGTGGTCCACCTCGCCGCGCACCGAATCCTGGACGCGCGCCGCGAACGTCCGGGCACCGCTGCTGCCGCCCGATGAAGCGACAATGGCGCTTTCGTCGAGTTCGCGGAGGATGCTCTGCGGCGGAACACGAAGCGTCCACGAGAGATCGTCCAGGACCTTTTCAGAGCCGGTCTCGCCGTTTTTCGGAACGGGTCGGAGGACGAGGTCCACCGAGGAACGGAGCACCGTGTTGACGCGACCGAAAGTCGCGACATAACCGGACTTGATGGCCGCCACGCGATACACGCCGGGAGGGATCGACCCGAGGAGGAACCGTCCGCCGGCATCGGTCACCGCGCGAAGCAACGCGCCGTCGCCTCGCCCTTCGGGCGAGAGCACCAAGATTTCGACTCCTTCGAGGGCTCCGCCGACCTCGTCTCTCACGAATCCTGAAAGCATCGTGGCAACACCGGGCGCGGCGGCGGGCGGGGTGACCACGGCGGCCGAGGCGGCGGCGAGAATCAGGGCGGCAGCGGCCGAACGGAACGAGACCACGGCTCTCCTCGGAGCTTCGGCTCCCGTTGGGGGTCACACGGCGCGGGGAGTCTAGGATTGCTCTCCGATTGTTGTCAACCCCGTCAGGCTCTATAAGATGCGCGTCATGAATGCTCCCCGCGCCCTTCTCGCGCTGGCGTTGTCGACGGTGTGGATGCCCACGGCGCACGCAGCCCCGAGCGTAGCCATAGAAACCCACGTGGTGCTGACGATCGACGCCTTGACCGTCGAGGAGGGGCGATCGACGAGCGCGGGGGTCTCCCGAGAGGTCGAAATCGGCCCTTTCCAGCCTGCGACGGTCGACCTCGCCGTTTCATGGGGGCCGGAGGGAGCCGGCCTGACCGTTCGATTCGACGCGCGTCTGACCTCCGTGAGCCCGGATGGCGAGGCGGTCCTCCTGTGTGAGGCCAGCATCGCGCGGGCGGGTCGCGCCCCCGTCCGCGCCTCGCGGGAGATCCGTCTCGCCGACGAAGGATCGGGCCTGTTCGAGGTCTACGGCGACGGCGGGCGGCGGCTGCTCCTCACCCTCAGGGGCGAGCAGGTGGCGCGCGCCGTGGTTCGTCCCCCGTCCTCGATGGGGGCCCACGTGCGATTCCTGGTCGCGGTCGAACGCGTCGACGGCGAGCGCATCGTCCCCCTCGAAACCAACGAGCTGAACACGTTCGTCGGGCAGTCGGTCGAATACAGCTTTCGCCTGGGGCAGGGCGAGGGGCTTGAAGCCGTACGCCTCGCCCTCCTGCCCATCTCGACATCCGGCGATCTCGTCACGATCGAGGCGGAGATCAGCGGCGCCTTGCCCGGGCCCGGCGGCACGGTCCTGGTCAGCCACCGCGAACGCATCGTGGCGTCGAGGCGGGCGACTTCGCGCGTGTCGGCCACGACCGGGACGCCGCCGACCGGCTATCGATTCCAGGTGACCCCTGAGTTCTAGACCCGCCGCCATCACCGTGTGCGGCGCCGCACTCATCGCGACCGCAGCGTTGGTCGCCTCCTCGGCGCCGCCCGCGCCGAGCGACGTCCTCCCCCTCGGACGCGAGATGCGCGTGCGCCTGATCGGCGGCCGCGAGTTGCTCCTCGAGGTCAAGCCCTGGCCCGGCGAGAGCCTTCCCTCCCTCGCACGACGGATGGCCCCCTCGCCGGCTCAAAGCGCCCTGCTCGAGGCCTCGCTCGCCGAAGGGAACGCGAAAACGGACGACGGATTTTACCGGCTCCCCTTCGCACTCCTAGGGACCGACGCCCGCGCGCTCGTCCTACGCAGCGTCTTCCCCGACGATCGCGCAGACGGGGGCGATTGGCTGCACGTTGCCCGCGCAAGCCCGCTGCCGATTTACGACGAAGGACTCTGGCAGGTCGCGGCGTGGTTCACCGGCGACGGCGCGCACTTCGTCGAGTTGCTTCGCGTCAACGACTTGGCCTCGCCGGAGCTCGCGCGAGGTCAGATCGTCCGCATTCCCGCCAGCCTTCTGGACGCGGCACTCAAGCAAGGAGCGACCTCCGACGATGGAATCCTCGTTTACGGAAGCGACGCCAAGGGCGCGTTCGCGGGCTACCGTTTGAAGCCCGGCGAGGCCCTCTATTCCGCAGTGGTGCTTCGCTTCACCGGTCGCACCTCGTCCGAGGACGTCGAATCCCTGGCCCGCACGATCGCCGCAAGGAGTGACGTCAGAGACCTCACCGACATTCCCGCCGGATGGCTCGTCAAGATCCCGCTCGACCTGTTGGAGCCGGAGTTCCTTCCGAGTTCGGATGCGCGGCGGAAGAGCATCGATAAGGCGAAGGCGGCGATGGAACGAGAGCTGTCCGCGCGTCCTCCCACAAAAACCACGCAAGGACTCGAGGGGGTCGTCGTCATCATCGACCCCGGCCACGGGGGAATCGACCCGGGCACGATGAACCACCACCTGTGGGAGCACGACTACGTGTTCGACGTCGCAAGCCGCCTGCGGCGCGAACTCGAAACGCACACCGCGGCCAAGGTCTATTTCACGTTGGACGATACCGGCAAGAAGACCGCCCCGTCGCGCGGCGACGCGCTGGAATCGAACCGGAAGCGCTCGGTCTTGACGACACCCCCGTTCCTCGCCGAAGAACACCGCGACACCGCGATCGCCGTGAATCTGCGCTGGTACCTCGCGAATTCCCTCTACCGGAAACTCGTCAAAAAAGGGGTCGATCCCGACAAGATCGTCTTCCTCTCGCTCCATGCCGACGCGCGCCATGCATCGCTAAGAGGCGCGATGGTGTACGTGCCGGGTGCGGCCTATCGCAAGGGCACGATGGGCTCCTCCTCCTCGACGTACCTTCGCTTCAAGGAAGTCCGCGAACAGCCGCGCGTGAGTTTCACTTCGAAGGACCGGGTTCGCTCGGAAGCTGTGTCCGGCAAGCTGGCCGTTGCGCTCGTCAAGGCGCTGAAGAAGGCTGATCTCCCGCTGCAGCCCTACCAACCCATCAGGGAGCGGGTCATCAGGGGCCGGAAGGTTTGGCTCCCGGCCGTGCTTCGGGGAAACGTCGTCCCGACGAAGGTGTTGATCGAGATGGTCAACCTCAACAACCCGGAAGATGCCACCCTCCTGGGTCACGCCGCGGACCGGGAGCGCCTCGCGAAAGCGCTGGCGAACGCGCTTTCGGATTACTTCAGGCCGAAGGCTCGCGGGCGGGCCGGCGGGCGCTAGCTTCCGGCGTTTCTTGACAGCACACCCGGGCGCTCCCACAATCCACCGCGTTGTCGCGTCCGGAGGTTACGGCATGCCGATTTACGAATACCGTTGCACGTCCTGCGGTCACACGCTGGAAGTGATCCAGAAAGTCAACGACAAGCCACTGAAAAAGTGCACGGAGTGCGCCGGGACTCTGGAAAAACTGATCTCGCGATCGGCGTTCCAACTCAAGGGAGGCGGCTGGTACAACGAGGGATACGGCGGCAAGGGCAAGTCGTCCTCGTCGTCCTCGTCGTCGCCGACGTCCTCGTCGGCTGAACCGGCGCCGAAGCCCGACAAGACGACGGGAACCAAGCCCGAAGGCGGCAAGAAAGCCGCGGCCGGTGGTTCGGGTACCGGCGGCTGCGGCTGTCACTGACGCGCGTCGGGCCAATGGAACAATCATGAAGGTCCTGCTCGTCGGAGGTGGCGGGCGCGAGGCGGCTCTCGCCTGGGCGTTTCGCCGAAGCCCCCTCCTCACGGAGCTCGCGTGCGCTCCCGGGAACGCCGGCATCGAGCGCCACGCCTCACTCGTGAAAATCGCCGCCGAAGACACCGAGGCGCTCGTGGCGCACGCGATCGCCGAAGCGTACGACCTCGTCGTCATCGGTCCGGAGGCGCCCCTGGTCTCCGGTCTCGCCGACCGCCTGCGCGAGGCCGGGCTCGACACGTTCGGGCCGGGGGCGGCGGCCGCCATGATCGAAGGAAGCAAGGCGTTCTCGAAAGAGTTCATGGCGCGCCACGGGATCCCGACTGCGCGTTTCCGGGTTTTCGAGGATGCGTCCGAGGCGTCCCGCTACCTGCTCTCCGGCGAGGCATCGTATCCGCTCGTCGTCAAGGCGGATGGCCTCGCCGCGGGGAAGGGCGTCGTCATCGCGCATGATCCCGCCTCCGCCGTGGAGACGGCAAAGCACATGCTTTCGGGCGGTGCGTTCGGGGCGGCCGGCCGCCGGATCGTCGTCGAGGAACTTCTGCGAGGCCGCGAGGTGTCGTTTTTCGTGCTCTCCGACGGGACGACGTCTCTCGAACTCGCCTCCTGCCAGGACTACAAGCGCGCCGAGAATGCCGATTCCGGTCCGAACACCGGCGGGATGGGGACCTACTCACCCTCGGCCTGGCTCGACGACGCGACGACGCAGATCCTGCGGGAGACGGTCGTCGCCCCGACCGTACGCGGACTCGCCGCCGAAGGGCGCCCGTTTCGCGGCGTGTTGTTCATCGGCGTCATGTTGACGGACACCGGCCCGAAGGTCTTGGAGTACAACGCGAGGTTCGGCGATCCCGAAACGCAGGTTTTGATTCCGCGCCTCGACGGCGATTGGCTGGCGGTGTTGCACGCCTGCTCGCGCGGCGAACTCGGCAAGGTGAAACTCCACTGGCGCAAGGGCGCGGCCGTGTGCGTCGTGATGGCCTCTTCGGGCTATCCGGGACCGTACGCCAAGGGCCTTCCCATCGCGGGGTTGGACGAAGCCGAGAAACTGCCCGACGTGATGGTCTTCCATGCGGGAACAGATCGTGACGCAACGGGGCGCGTGGTGACGGCGGGGGGACGTGTCTTGGGCGTCACCGCGATCGGAGCCGACCTCGCGGCCGCGCGGGATCGCGCCTACGAGGCAGTCTCCCGTATTCGCTGGGACGGCGAGCACCACCGGTCGGACATCGCCGCGGACGCGATCCACGGTGGCCGCAAGCTTGTTGACTGAATGAGATTCGGGACCGTCCGCACCCGGACGGTCCGGACAATCGGCGGACAGCGAAACCACGGCATTCCGTCGTTCCGGCTCGGCCTGCCGCTTGCTCGTTCGCTGGGTCATGCGCTGGCCGAAACAGCCCGTCCAAAACGTGCGTCCTTCGCGGTTCATGCCGCCCTTCTGTCCATGGCCTGAGTGTTCCGCCCACCGATCGCGCGGAAAGGG
>JAQBEH010000050.1:0-5106 GCA_032124015.1 Acidobacteriota bacterium | reverse complement strand
GACCGGGCACGCAACACCCTGCGTACCGCACGCGAAGCCGATCGCTTCTTTGTTCAGGTTGCAAGCACCCGCCAATCAGGTGTCGGGATTCGAGCACTCCGTGTCCACGTTGCTGCCGCACGCCGTGCCGTCGGCCACGTTTCCGTTGTCCGCACACGTACCCGCGCCGTCGCAGGCGTCGTTGTTCTGGCACGCCACGCCCTGCGTCCCGCACGCCGTGCCGGAGGCCGCGAAGCCGTTGTCCTGGCACACACCGGCGACGCACGTGTCTTGATTGACGCACGCGCTCCCGGCATCACCGCAGCTCGTTCCGTTGGCCTTCGGTGTCGGCGCCGAGCAGAGGCCGGTCGATGGATTGCACGTTCCGGCGTTATTGCACTCATCGGCCAAGCAAACCACGGGGTTCGCGCCGACGCACACACCCGCCTGGCAGGTGTCCGCTTGGGTGCAGGCATTCCCGTCGTCGCACGCCGTCCCGTCCACCACTCCCGCGCAGGTCACGGTGAACAATCCGTTGTCGATCGTGGCCGGGATGGCTCCCTCGTTGATCGAGGCGCTGGCGAACGTCAGGTTCGACGTGGTGCTCGGTGTCCCCACGACGAGGAATTGGATTTGGAGGAACTCGCCCGACCCGCTCAGCAGATCCCCTTGTGCGTAGGTCGAAAGGATGATCACCCCGGGCGTGTTGAGGTTCCGGACGACCGCAAAGTTGGCGGCGGCCCCGATACCCGACACCGTCACGTTTTGCGCCAGGAGCACCGCGGGGTCGTACGTGATCGTTAGATCGACCCCGAGGATTCCGGTGCCGGGTGTTACCGAAACCGGGACCTGGACGACGGCCGCGGGGCCCCCTTGCGCGGTATCCGGCATGGTCAGCACCGCCCCGATCGACGGGACGGTAAACAGCCCATGGTCGAAGCTGGCCGGGATCCCCCCTTCGTTGATCGACGCCGTCTGAAACGTCAGCGCGGACGAGGTTCCCGCGGATCCCAAGACGTGGAACTGAATCTGTGCGATTGCGCCCGACCCGGCCAGGGGGTCCCCTGGGGCGAACATGGAGATGATGATCGTCCCGGGCGTGTTGAGGTTTCTGACCAGAGAGAAGCCGGCTGTCGCGGCGATACCCGACACGGTGACGTTTTGTGCCTCGAGCACCGCCGGGTCGTACTGCACGGTCATGTCGATCCCGAAGATTCCGTCACCTGGCGTGACGGAGATCGGGACTTGGACGATGGCGCCCGGGCTCCCCTGGGCATCGTCCGGCATGCTCAGCAGCGCCCCCAGCGTGGGGACGGTGAACAACCCATTGTCCACCGAGATCTGGATCCCACCCTCATTGGCGACGGCGCTCGTAAACGTCAGCGGAGACGTAGTTCCCCGGGCTCCCAAGACGTTGAACTGGATCTGTGCGATCGCGCCCGACCCGGCCAGGGGGTCCCCGGGGGCGAACATGGAGATGATGATGGTCCCGGGTGTGTTGAGGTTCCTGATGAGAGAGAACCCGGCTGTCGCGGCGATACCCGACACGGTGACGTTTTGCGCCTCGAGCACCGCGGGGTCGTACTGCACGGTCATGTCAATCCCGAAGATACCGTCGCCGGGCGCCGCGGAGATCGGGACCTGGACGATCGTTCCAGGGTCGCCCTGGGCGTTGTCCGGCATGCTCAAGACGGTGACTGCCTGAGCGATGCTGCTCGAGACGATCGCCATCCAACCGACGACCACACAGCCGATGACCCGGCACACGTTCCTGCTCATGGTGCGCTCCTCACTCTTGTTCTTGCTCACCGGTCACCCACTCTCGGCGTCCCCTTCGGAGGCACCGGACTTCGTCCTTGTGTCCGCAGCGGGATCGCGCCTTCGTTCGCGACCGCGCTCAATTCAAACGGCTTCACACGTCCCGTTCCCGCGAGACCTTCCACCGTCACGGTCAGCACCGCTCCGTCGCCCGCGAGCGGCAAGACGCCGTACGCCGACATCCGATGCGTCCCACGTTGGTCGGAGTGCGCGACGCCCCAGCCCGTTGCGATTCCGGCCGACCGCACCCCGACGATCGCAACCCGCGACGCGTCGTACTTCAAGCTCAAGTCGAGTCCGAGGATCCCATCCGCACCCGTGATTGCGATCGTCACCTGCCGGCGTTCTCCCGCTCTGAGCGGGACGGTCAGACCATCGATCGAGATGACGGCAGGCGAAGCCGACGGCCCGCGCACGATCTCGAGGCCGGACACGCGCCGGCCCTCGGCGACCGCCGCCGGAACCGTGGCGAACGTCGCCGGATCGTCGATTTTGAGATCGCTCGCCCGTGCCTGCGCCGAAGTGAAGGGCGGCGCCGGCTCCCAGTTGCCCGTCACATCGCCGTAGAGGACGGCGTAGAAGTTCTTTCCGGCCTCCGGCTGTGCGAGCGGCGTGAACGTGTACGACGGCAAGCCACAACCAGGATCACCCGGGAACGCGTACGCATCGCACCTCAGGAACCTCCAGTCCGAACCCGTCGTCGTCACAACATCGAAGTGATCGACCAGCAACACCGCGAACCGGGCAACCTGGGCTGCGTCGAGCGCGCTGAGCGTGCCGTTCCCGGTCACATCTCCCGCGATCCGTTGGTTGTCCGTGAGCACGTCGAGACCGACGGCGCCTCGTGCGATCTTCGCGGCGTCCGTACCCGTGATCGCACCGTTGTGGTCGGCGGCCCGCGGAGTTCCGTACTTGGCCACGGTCGTCAGCGTGACATTTCCGAACAGAGCGCTCGTCGCGTAGGTTCCGTCGCTCGCGGTTGTGGCGTCGGCGAGTGCGTCTTGCGTTCCGTCGATACCGACGTTCGGCACCGGCTTGGCGCTCGGCTCGATTCCTGCCCCGAGGTTGAAGAGGCCGTCGCGGTAGTAGAAGACGGTGCCGCCAACCGAGCAGTCGCCGCTCGCCGAAGCCACGCATGTGCCGGCGCTGCACGCATCGGTCGTGCACACGTTGCCGTCGGTGCAGGAGTTGGCGTCGTTCGCGGTGAAGACGCAGGCTCCACTCAGGGTGTTGCACGAGTCGTCTGTGCACGTGTTGCTGTCGTTGCAGAGAACCGGGTTGGTGCCGGCGCAGGCGCCGGATTGGCAGGTGTCGGTTTGCGTGCAGGCGTTGAGGTCGTTGCAGGACGTTCCGTCGGTCGCGTTCCCGTTGTCCGTACACGCGCCCGCACCGTCGCAGGCGTCATTGTTTTGGCACTCAACACCCTGGGTACCGCACGCGAAGCCGATCGCTTCGTTGTTCGGGTTGCACGCACCGGCCAAGCAACTGTCGGGATTCGAGCATTCCGTGTCCGTGGCGCTGCCGCACGCCGACCCGTCGACCGCGTTCCCGTTGTCCGTACACGCGCCGGCGCCATCGCAGGCGTCATTGTTCTGGCACTCAACGCCCTGCGTGCCGCACGCGAAGCCGATCGCTTCGTCGTTCGGGTTGCAGGCACCGGAAGCACAGGTGTCGGGGTTCGAGCAGTCCGTGTCGGCATTGCTGCCGCACGCCGTGCCGTCGGCCACGTTCCCGTTGTCGGTACACGCACCGACGCCATCGCAGGTGTCGTCGACCTGGCACTCAACACCCTGCGTGCCGCACGCGAAGCCGATCGCTTCGTCGTTCGGGTTGCAGACACCGGAAGCACAGGTGTCGGGGTTCGAGCAGTTCGTGTCGGCATTGCTGCCGCACGCCGTGCCGTCGGCCACGTTCCCGTTGTCCGTACACGCACCGGCGCCATCGCAAGTGTCGTCGACCTGGCACTCAACACCCTGGGTACCGCACGCGAAGCCGATCGCTTCGTTGTTCGGGTTGCACGCACCGGCCAAGCAACTGTCGGGATTCGAGCATTCCGTGTCCGTGGCGCTGCCGCACGCCGACCCGTCGACCACGTTCCCGTTGTCCGAACACGCGCCCGCACCGTCGCAGGTGTCATTGACCTGGCACTCCACACCCTGCGTCCCGCATGCGAAACCGATCGCTTCGTTGTTCGAGTTGCAGACACCGGCCAAGCAAGTGTCGGGATTCGAGCATTCGGTGTCTACGTTGCTGCCGCACGCCGAACCGTCGGCCACGTTTCCGTTGTCGGTACACGCACCGGCGCCATCGCAGGCGTCATTGTTCTGGCACTCAACGCCCTGCGTGCCGCACGCGAAGCCGATCGCTTCGTCGTTCGGGTTGCAGACACCGGAAGCACAGGTGTCGGGGTTCGAGCAGTCCGTGTCCGTGGCGCTGCCGCACGCCGACCCGTCGACCGCGTTCCCGTTGTCCGTACACGCGCCGGCGCCATCGCAAGTGTCGTCGACCTGGCACTCAACACCCTGGGTACCGCATGCCGTGCTGGCATCCTGGAATCCGTTATCGACGCAAGCACCCGCAAGGCAGGTGTCCTGGTTCACGCACTCCGTACCCGCATCACCGCAGAACGCCCCGTCGGTTTTCGGCGTTGCCGCCGAACAGATCCCGGTCGAGGGATTGCACGTCCCGGCGTCTTCGCATTCATCGGCGGTGCACACGACCAGGTTCGACCCCACGCACAGACCCCCCTGGCAAGTGTCCGTCTGCGTGCACGCGTCCCCATCATCACAAGCCGTTCCATCCGCCTGCCCCGCGCAAGTCGTGGTGAAGAGCCCACTGTCGAGTGCGACGGGGATCTCGTCTTCATTGATCGATGCGGAGGTGAATGTCAGGTTCGACGTCGTGCTCGGGGCCCCCACGACCAGGAACTCGATCCGGGCGATCTCGCCCGAACCGGCGAGAGGGAGACCCAGGGCGTACTCCGAAATGACGAGGGTCCCGGGCGTCGGGACAAGGTACGCAAGCGCAAAGGTCGTCAAGGGAGGGGCGTCGGCAATGCCCGATACGATCACGTCCTGCACGGTGAGGACCGCGGGGTCATACGCCACCGTCATGTCGACCCCGAGGATGCCGTCCGCGGGCGCCACGGAGATCGGTACCTGGATGGTCGCGCCCGGTCCGGCGTTGGCGTCGTCCGGCAGACTCAGCACGGTCGACAGCGGGCTGAAATACTGCCAATTGTCCCCGACGAAGGCACGACGATCGACGCTCTCAATAATGCCGCCACCGAGGGCGACCTCCGCGACACCC
>JAQBEH010000049.1:0-121634 GCA_032124015.1 Acidobacteriota bacterium | reverse complement strand
TAGAGCGCAGCCCCCATCGGGTCGGCGAGGCCGATCACCACGTCGGGGTTGTGCTCCTTCAGCCCCATGGAGACGCCGGCCAGCGTGCCGCCGGTGCCGACCGCGCAGACGAAGCCGTCGACCTTGCCGGTCGACTTTTGCGCCAGCGACGACGCCAAAGTATGGGACGAAACGATCGGCAGGAACTTCGGGCGGTTGAGAGGGCGGTCCCGGTCCGCCCCGTGCTCTTGCGGATCGAAGGTCAGATATTCGGTTTCACCTGCCGGGAGGCCTGAGACGTCGAACTTCATCGAGACGGCCTTGTGCTCGGAAAGGGAGTCGAGCACCCCGGGAATTTCCTTCGGGATGCCGGCGCCCATCAACACGTAGTCGACGCCTGCGAGCATTGCGCCGTAGAGCGACGCGAGATTCGGCATCTGGACCTTCGTCAGGAGATTCAGACCGACCGGCCCGTCGTGCCCTTCCTTCGCGAGGTGGATCTCGACGAAGTTCGCCAGCATCGTGATGCGCTGGCGCAGCGCGTTTTGCGACTGCCGGTACATCGGAAGAAGCCGGTACGGCTCCCCCTCTTTTCGTCCTTCCGGGATGAAGTAGCGGCGCAGGATCTCGGTTGAGACCTCCGGCATCGGGAACTTCGCCATGGCCCTACGGACGTGGCCTCCGATGTCGCCGTCTTGGAGGCGCCGCACCATGATCGTGTCGAGCACCGTCCCGGAGACCACGCCGAGCTGCCCTTTCAAGGCGACCGCACGGGCGAGGACCCAATTGGAGACGCCCGCGCCCATCCCCCCCTGAATGATCAGAGGGTCGGAGCCCAGGAGGAATCCGTCGAAGGTGGTATCCACACCCACAGCGTACAGTCTGTTAGGCCGAGACTCCAGTCTGGAGGTCCGCCGCCAACAAACGGTGAAAATGATAGGCGGCCATCTCGACCCCCGGGGCGTAGATCCCCCGGTCATAAGCTGGAGATCCGAGCCCTTTCTGGACCGACTCGCAGATGGCAACGTCTTCTTCCTGGACGCGGTGGCTGGCGGCGATGCTGCGCTCGATGAACTCCTCCGCTTTGGCCCCTTCGGTGTCGCGGAAGAAGAAATCGAAGATCACGCGTGTCCGATCGTGCCCCACGGGAACGACCCAGTTCGTGTCCAGGATCGGCCCGTAACGGTTGAGCATGAAGTTGGGGTACACGAAGGCGTAGAGCGCCTCGTCCCCGATCCGCTCGGTCGGGGCCCCCTCCGGAGAGCGGCAGGTCTGGATGGAGACACGCTCGAACAGCTCCGTGACGTAGGTCGAAAGGTCGAGCTGCCCCGCCAAGGCCTTGTGAAGGACGGAGACGTGATAACCGCCGTCGAGGTAGTTGTCGACGTAGACCTTCCAGTTGCAGCTCAGCTCGTACGACCGGCGCGCGACGAATTTGAGATCCCCGGTCCCCATCGCCGCCAGGCGAGGTGCCAACTCCGCAAATTGCGCCATGAGCGGGGGCGGGTCGGCGCCGAGGTGAATGAAAACGAGAGACCCGAAGACCTCAACCGCGGCGGGCTTCAACGAAAACGTCTCGCGATCGAACAGTTCGCTCTTGCCGAGCCGCGGCGCGCGACTCAGACCTCCGTCCAGGCGGTAGGCCCAGCCGTGATAGGGACAAACGAGCTCCGTCAGGCTCCCCTCACCCTGACAGACCTGGGCGGCGTGGTGCCGGCAGACGTTGTGAAAGGCGCGCAGCGTCCCGCCCGGATCGCGGAGCACCACGTAGGGGTCATCGACGAGGCACCCCGTGAAGTAGTCGCCGGGGCGCGAGACCTGATCCAGCCGGCCCACCGCCTGCCAGGTGCGGCGGAACACGCGCTCGCGCTCCAATTCGAGGAACTCAGGTCTGACGTACCAGGAGGCCGGGGGCGTCCAGGCGCTCTCGATCGGAAGAGATGGATCGAAGCGGGAGAGCTCGGTGCGCATCGAGTCGTGAATCAAAGCGGGGCCCTCAGTGCCGCAGGATGCGGAAGAGATTCGCGCCCTCGTCGGTCCAGAGTCGGAACATTAAGAATTTCAGAGGCCGCGGCTGCGCTCGCAGAATCGATAGATAGCTCGGCATGGGGTGGTCCAGTTCCCCGGTCGTCACTTGCTCGCAGAGAACGACGCCTGCGTCGTCCCGGAGCAATCGTCGCCCGCATACGCGCCGTTGAAGGATATTCCGGAACTGGCGACGGTTGCCGACCCGGCGAACGTTCCACTGCACGGGACGTCTTCGGTCAAGGTGAAGCCGAACGTTCGCCCCGAGACGGTTCCCGCGACCGTGCCGCTCGTAGCCCCCGCCGTTGCTGCCGTGCTGTACTCACCCGTGATCGTGTTTCCGGACTGGACCAACGTGAACACGATGGGATACGACGCGTTCGGAGGGTAGGCCGTTCCCCCTGTCACGAGGGCGATGCCGAGGCTGGTTCCGTTGAGGTCAACGGGCGAATCCGCAACCGAATCGCTTCCATCACTGCAACCGTAGGCGAGCAGGAGCGCGACGACAAAGACCGAGATGAGCGTCTTCATGGAACCTCCCGGCGAGATTATTCCACTAAGGTATTTCGCCGTGCTTTCGTCGATTCCGGGGGGCACGATGGCCCGGCCGGCGAGGAGATCGTGTCTCCTGGACGATCCTACGAGGTCGATTTCAGCGGGAAACGCCGTCAGGAGCGCTGAAGAGGCCGTTCTCGACTTAAAAAGCTTGAATTTGGTACGTTTCGCGACGCTCTCGGACGAAGCGGAGCCATCACGCACGGCCGAGCAACCGCTCCGCCGCGAGCCACCCCGCACCGCCGAGGATGCCCGGCCCCGGATGCGTGCCCGCGCCGCCCAAGTACAGGCCGGCCACCGGGGTGGCGTGGCGCCCCCACCCCGCGACCGGCCGCATGAACATGATCTGATCGAGGCCAAGCTCGCCCTGGGACGACGCGCCTTCACGCAAACCGAAGCGCTCCTGGAGATCGCGGGGCGACCATGCGGCGCGGTGGAGGACCCGGGAACGGAAGCCGGGAGCGACCGCTTCGATCGCCGAGGTCACGCTCTCGGCCAACGCCTGAAGTCGAGTCGCGTCCCACGTGGCTCCGTCCTTCAACCGGAAGGGCGCGTACTGAACGCGGGCCACGGCGATGTGCCGGCGGTCGGGAGCGAGGGCCGGCCAGAGCAGCGTCGGAACGGAGAGCTCCACGTGGGGGCGTTCCGAGACGGCGCCGTACTTGGCGGCGTCCGCCGCGCGTTCGAGCGCGACGAGGTCCGGGGTGATCGAGACGATTCCGGAGAGCGCCTCCTTGGACGACAGGCCGGGGAACTCGGGAAGCGCCTCCAACGCGTAGAGCACGAACGCGGTGCAACCTCGATGACGAATGTTCGAAACGGCGTGCACGAATTCGGGATCGAGCCAGACCGGATCGACCCAGTCGAGGAACGTGGTCGCGGGATCGGCGGTGCTGAGCACGGCGCTCGCCGCGATCTGCTCGCCGCTTTCGAGCACGACTCCCGTCACCGCGTCGTCGTGGACGAGGATTTTCGCGACGGGTGCGGCCGTCCGCACCGTCACGCCGAAGCGCTTGGCGGCGCTGAGGGCGGCCTCTGTGAATGCGTCGGGTCCGCTCCGCCACGGAACGCGCCCACGCACCGCGCCCGCTTCCGTGCCGACGAGGTGGTGCAGCAGCACGAAGCCGGTGCCGCCCGAGCGCGGCCCCTGCTGAAAGTCCTGGATGCCGCCCGCGGCCACCGCGGCTTTGAGCGGAGCGCACTCGAACCAATCGTCTACGAGTTCGCAGGCCGATAGCGGCAGGGTGCGCAGGAACTCGATCATGTCCTGCTTTCCGAGTGCCCGGAACTTCCGCCCCAGGTTCAGCAACGGCAAGATCTCGCCGGCCGAGCGGATATCGACGTCGGGCGCGGGCGCCTGGTAGAGCACTTCGAGAAACCCCGAGAGGTTTCGAAGCTGCGTGGTGAAACTCCCCCACTTCGCGGCATCGCTTTTCGAGTGCGCGCCAATCGCCTCGGCCGCCCGCTTGGGGTCGCGCGAGAGCGTCAAGAAGGCGCCCGGCTCGATCGCCACGGAGAGCGAGGTATCGGTGGCGACCGTTTCGAGCCCCGTGAGGCCCAAGCCGGCGGCGATCTTCGACGGGAGCCATCCCGGATCGAGGCCCAGAGGCGCCACGCGGAATCCGGCTGCAAACTCGACCAGACTCCCCTGCCCACCCAGAGCTTCCGTTTTTTCGAGGAGGAGCACGCGCCGGCCCGCTTTCGCGAGGCGGCAGCAGGCGACGAGCCCGTTGGCTCCGCCGCCGATGACGATGACGTCGAATGGTTTCGCCGTCATCGCGCCGCCCTGAGAATTTCGAGAGCCGCGAGCCGGCCGGATGCGCCCATGATCCCGCCGCCCGGATGCGTGCCCGCGCCGCACTGCCAGTAACCCTCTATCGGCGTGCGGTACTTGGCCCAATGGGGAACCGGGCGTAGGAAGAACAATTGCTGCAGCGCCAGTTCTCCCTGAAAGATGTTTCCTTCGGAAAGCCCGGTGATCCGCTCCATGTCGTCAGGCGTCAGGACCTGGCGGTGCAGGATCAACGAGGGAAGATTCGGCGCGTAGCGGGCGAGCGTCCCGACGACGGCATCGCCGAAGGCCTCGCGCTTCGCGTCGGTCCATCCGCCGTTGAGGTTGAACGGCGCGTACTGGACGAAGATGCTCATCACGTGCTTCCCGGGGGGCGCCATCCCGGGATCGATCATCGAGGGGATCACGACATCCATGTACGGATGCCGCGAGAACTCGCCGTACTTGGCGTCGTCGTAGGCGCGCTCGATGTATTCCATGCTGGGGCTGATCGAAATCGCTCCTCGCAGGTGAGGGCCCTTCCCCGGCAGGCACGTGAGGTCGGGAAGCCCCGAGAGCGCAAGGTTGACCTTCCCCGAGGAGCCGCGGAACTTGAAGCGGCGGATCCCTTCGACGAGGTCCTCGGGAAGCGCTTTGGGATCGATCAGCCGCGTGAACGTCAGGCGCGGATCGAGCCCCGAGATCACCAGGTTCGCCGGGATCTCCTCGCCGCTCGAAAGCGCCACGCCGGTCGCCCGGCCGTTCTTCACGATCACCTGAGTCACAGCCGCGTCGGTGCGGATCGTCGCTCCCAGCGCTCGCGCGCTGCTCGCGATCGATTCGCTGATGCCGCCGGTGCCACCCTTCTGGAAGCCCCACGCCCGGAACGCCCCGTCGATCTCACCCATGTAGTGGTGGAGCAGCACGTAGGCCGTCCCCGGAGACCGTGGGCCGAGAAACGTCCCGATGATGCCGCTCGCGGACTTCGTCGCCTTCAGCGCGTCGAACGTGAACCACTCGTCGAGATAGTCGGCGCTGCTCATCGTCATCAACTTGTGCAACGCGTGGAATTTTTCGGGGCCCAATCCATGGAAGTGCTTGCCGAGCTTGAGCATGCCGGCCAAATCGCGCGGCGAAAGCGACGTCGGGTCCGGCGGGATCATGCCGAGGATCGGTTTCACCGCCATCGCCATGTGGTGCATCAGCTGCCCGAAGATCGCCATGGCGTCGGCGTCTTTCGGCGAGTGGCGCCGCAATTCCTCACGCGTCTCGTCGGGATCGGCCCAACCGGCGAGGTAGTCACCGTTGTCGAGCGGCGTGACGGTGCTTTCGAGTGGGAGAATTTGCAGGCCGTGCTTCGGCAGGTCGAGCTCGCGGATGATCTCGGGCCTCAGCAAGCTCACGACGTACGAAAAGACCGAGAACTTGAACCCCGGGAAGACCTCCTCCGTCACGGCCGCGCCGCCCACGAGCGGCCGCTTTTCGAGCACGAGCGTGCGGCGTCCGGCACGCGCGAGGTAGGCGGCCGTGACGAGGCCGTTGTGCCCGCCTCCGATGACGATCGCGTCGTAGCGCGGCGCGCTCATGCCTTTTTCCGTTCCGGATCGAAAAACGGCAAGCGGCGCACCGTGGCCGTGGCGCGCTTCCGCTGGTGTTCCACCGTGACTTCGATTTCGACCTTCGTCCCTGCCTCGAAATGGGGACGTTTCAGATGCGCGAGCGCCAGCGGTTGCTTGAGCAAAGGAGACCAGCACCCGCTGGTCGCGTATCCCACCTGCTCGCCGCCGATGTAGATCGGCACGCTCACCCGCCACGGCACGTTCGAGATTTGAGGGGGGAGGTGGTGCGCCGCGAACAACCGCTCGAACGAGCTCCAGTCGATCGTAAGTCCCACGAAACCCCATGCGGCGCCGCGCGTACGCTCGGCGGCCAACGCCCTTCGACCGTTGAACGGCCCTTTGGCAGCAGCGACCGCCCAGCCCAGGTTGATCTCGAAGGGCGAGGATTTGCGCTCGTCGATCAACGCGTGATGTGACGAGTAGTAGTCCACGTCGAGCATGATCAAACCGGCTTCAATGCGGGCGATGTCGAGGGCCCAGACGCCAGCAGGCGTGATCCCATAAGGCGTTCCCGCCTCGATGAGCGCGTCCCACAAAGGCAAGGCCTGACCGGCATCGACCCAGATCTCGTACCCCAGGTCACCGGTGTAGCCGGTTCGAGAAATCGCCACCGGGATGTCGCGAAGCCTCGTGCGGGTGACCCTGAAGTACTTGAGCGTCGAAAGGTCCTGCGAGGACAGCCTGGACAGGATCGTTCGCGAGAGCGGCCCCTGGAGGGCGAGCGTGGCTACCTTCCGCGTGACGTCGTCGATGGCGACGTCCATGCCGACGGCATTCATGTGCAGCCAGCGCACCGACGAATCGGCGCTGGTCAACCGATACGTCGCCTCGTCGAGCCGGCTCAACGTACCGTCGTCCACCACCTTGCCGGCCGCGTCGCACCAGGGCGTGTAGTAGACCTGCCCCGGCTTCAACTTGGTCACGTCGCGCGTGATCATCCGGTCGAGCAAGCGTGAGGCGTCGCGCCCGGTGATCACGTACTTGTGCAGCGGGGATACGTCGAAGAGGGCCGCACTGCTCCGCACCGCTGCGTACTCGCGATCGGGATGCGGGTCGTACCCGCTGGCCATCTGATAGCCCGCCCAACGACGCCAGGTTTGCGCGCGAACCAGCGCCGAGGTGCGCGGGTGGAACGGCGTGGTCTTCAGCATGGGATGCCGGAGTATAAGAGGGAGGCTTTACCGGAACAAGGGGGACTGTCCCCTCTAGCAGCAGCCTCCGCCGTCGTAAAAGAACGTGGACGGCGTCACGATGATGTCGGCCCGCCCGAGGCGCTCGAGCTTGGCCGCCGTCTTGTCGCAGACCGAAAACGGCAGGTCCCGCGTCATGACGTGCCCGGCCTCATCGTCGAAACCCGGTTCCGCGCCGAAGTAGATCGCAGTGCGCCCGGTGAAAACACACGGACCGTCCGCCGGAGCCTTGTCCTTGATCGCGGCGACCTCCACGCTCTCCAAAACGATCGGCGACTTCGTGCCGTAACGGGCCGGATCGAGAACCCGATACGGACGGCGGGCGCGGATCTCGACGGTGCCGAAACCGGCCTCGACGAGCATCGCAACGTAACGGTCGAAGGTCGTCGCCCCAGAGAGGCACATCGCACGCAGACGCTCGTCCTTCTGCAGGCTCGCAGGGAGCGGCGCGGGCGCGATGGGGTCGGACATCACGAGGCGGCCGTGAGGTTTCAGGACGCGATACATCTCGGCGAGGGCCGTTTTGAGGTCGGGCGCTTCGAAGATGTTGAAGAGGCAGTTCTGGGCGGCGACGTCGACCGATTCGTCGGGAAGCGGAAGGCGAAGCGCATCGCCGTCGCGCAGGTCGACGAACTCTTCACGATACCAGCGGTTCACACGCGCGGCCTCGCGCAAGTTGTCATGGCAGGCGACGCGCATCCGCTCGACCGGATCGACCCCGATGACGGCCCCTCGCCTCCTCGAGAAATAGGCGAACTGGAGGACCTCGAGGCCGCCCCCGACCCCGACGTACAAAACGGTCGGCGAACCCGCGAGATCCCGCGGGTGGACGGTCGTTCCGCACCCGTAGTTCATCTCGTCCATGAGCTTCGGAACGACCAACTCGGGAAGGGTCCACTTCGGCGTGGTCGTGCAGCACAAACCCGCGTCGGGAGTTTCCGCGGCGCGGGCATAGAAGTCCTTGGCGGTTTCGAGGTAACTCATGAGGGGCAGCGTAGCCGAGAAACCCAGCGAAAGGTAGGAGCCCGGCCGAAGGGGTATCCTCAACGCCTCATGGGATGACGTTGGTCGGAGTCGCGGGCTGGGATTACCCGGATTGGAGCGGGATCGTCTACCCGCGCGGTGCCTCGCGTGGATTCGATCGCCTGGCCTTCGTGGCGCGATTCCTCGACGTCGTCGAAATCAACGCGACCTTCTATCGTCCGGCGAACCCGCGTATCGCTGCGACCTGGATCCGTCGCGTCGCGAAGCACCCCGGATTCCGTTTCACCGCCAAGGCCCACCGGACATGGACCCACGAGCCCTGGGTCGACCCCGCCGGCATCGTCGCCGCGACCCTCGAGGGAGTGGCCCCCTTGCGCGAGGCCGGCCTGCTCGGCGCGCTTCTGGTCCAGTTCCCCCAGTCCTTCCACTGGACTCCTCCAAACGTGACGCGGCTGGGCCGCCTCCTCGATGCCACCGAGGGATGGCCGATCGTCGTCGAGGTGCGGCACGTCTCGTGGGACAACGATCACGCCGCGGCGTGGATGTGCGAACGCAGCGTCGGTTTTTGCGTCGTCGACCAACCCAAGGGAAGCGGACTGACCGCACCACCCCGCCCCCGGGTCACCGCACCGATCGCCTACGTACGCCTCCACGGGCGGAACGAAGCCGCGTGGTTCGATCCCGACGTAGGCCGAGACGCGCGCTACGACTACCTGTATTCGATGGATGCGCTGCGCCCCCTCGCCGAGGCGGCCCGCAGCATGGGGGCGGCAGCGGACGCGCTCTACGTGATCGCCAACAACCACTTCCGCGGACAGGCGTTCGCCAACGCGCTCCAACTCAAACACCTCATCCAGGGCATCGAGCCCGAGGCCCCCGGCGACCTCGTGGCGGAGTACCCGGAGTTGCGGGACATCGTCACCGCGAAACGCGAACGGCTCTTTTGAGCCCTACGAAGCGGCCTTTCGCTTGGCCGCCTTGGCGGCCGCGGCGGCTTCTTTCTTGGCGGCCTCCGCGAGCAGTTGTGTCGACATCTTCGCGTACTTGCTCCGCGGATACTGGTTCAGCACCTGGTCGAGCCAGACTCTCCCCTCGTCGGGGCTCCTCGCGGCGAGGAGCGTTCGTCCAAGCCAGTAGAAGACCTTGTCCTTCTGGCCGTACGACGGGTAGTTCTCCAGGAGCCCCGTAAAGCGCTCGGTGGCGGCTTGGTAGGCCTTCTTCTTGAAGTAGAAACTACCGACGATGAACTCATGCTCGGCGAGACCGTCTTGACCCTTGCCGACGAACTGCCGCGCGGCGCGTGCGTACGGGGAGTTCGGCCAGCGCTTATCGATCTCTCGGAAATCGTCGATGGCAATCTGGGTTTGACTCTGGTCGCGGCTCGCACTGTAGATCTGCTTGACCGAGCACATCCCGGCCTGAAACTGGGCGTAGGGAGCCCGGGGATGGTCGGCGTACAACGTGACGAAATCGATGTACTTCGAACGCGCTTCGATCAGCGAGATGTCATCGCCCATGTAGTAGGTCGCATCCGCCAAGGCCAGTCGGACCAGAGGCTCGTACGTCGGCCGCTCGGCCTGGGTGAACTGGATTTTCTGAAGGATGGTTTTGGCCTTGCGGAGCTTGTGCTGGGCCATCGCCACGTCGACCTGAGCCAGGATGGCCTCGGCGTTGACAACTTCCGTGCCGGATGTCGCCGCCGCACTCTTCTTCTTCGTGGCGCACCCCGTGCCGCAAAGGACGAGGGCCGGAATGAGAACCGCAGCGATCGTCGTCACCCTCATCGTTCGTCCCCGGAGCCGGCGAGACGGACGCGCAGGCTCTCCGGCAAGCGGATGGGCCGACCGTTCCGCCCGCATGCGGCGTGCACGGTGAAACCTCTCGACAAGACTTGGGCATCGCCCGATCGCCGCAACACATACTCGAAACGCACGCGAACTCCTTCGGCCTCGGTCAGTCGCGTCTCGATTTCGATCACCTCGTCGTATCGAGCCGGCGCGCGGTAGCTGGCCCCCGCCTCGGTCACCGGAAAAAAGACGCCGTCGTCGTCCTCGAGCGCCCCGTAGGCGCAACCAGCCTGGCGCATCAACTCGGTTCGGCCCAACTCGAACCAGGCGAAATAGTGCGTGTGATGCGCCACCCCCATCCGATCGGTCTCGGGGTACCTCACGCGGGTGGTCGTCCTCGAAACGCGAGGCGGCGCTGTTTGCGCGTCAGACACGACGCCCCTGCTCGGCGATCACGGCGAGTCTCCTCACCATGGCCTGGGTGGTGCCGCGAGCATCGTCGGATCCGAAGATCGCCGAGCCGGCGACGATCATGTCGACCCCCGTCGCGGCGACCTCGCCGAGATTTTCGAGGGTGACGCCGCCGTCGATCTCGATGCGCGTCGCGATCCCGAGGCGGTCGATCCACGTCCGCAAGCGACGCGCCTTGTCGAGCACGGCGGGGATCAGCGTCTGCCCGCCGAAGCCCGGGTTGACCGACATGAGAAGGACGAAATCAGCAAAGGGCAAGATCTCCGAAAGGGACTCGAGCGGCGTCGCCGGGTTGAGGACAACCCCCGCCTTCGCGCCCGCATCCTTGATCGCCGCAACCGTCCGATCCAGATGGCGGGCCACCTCGACGTGCACGGAGATCATGTCGGCCCCGGCTTTTGCGAACGCGGCGACGTAACGGTCGGGCTCTTCGATCATCAGGTGGCAGTCGACCGGAAGCTGCGTCACCCGCCGAACCGCCCGGGTCACCTCCGGACCGATCGTGATGTTGGGAACGAAATGCCCGTCCATCACGTCCACGTGGATCAGCCCGGCGCCACCGGCCTCGACGTCCTTGATGTCGGAGCCTAACCGCGCGAAATCCGCCGAGAGGATCGATGGTGCGATCACAGCGCCCACGCCTACGCTCCTAGTCCGCGACCGTCAACTCGACGACGCCGCGCCTTGCTATCGGGTAACCGGACAGGGGCAGTTGCCCGACGATCGTCCCGGAACGCTTCCCCTCCGCGGGGACGCGCCGGACGGCGCGTCTCCGGAACCCGCACAGGGTGATCCATTCCTGGACCTCGCGCAACGTCCTGCCCGTCAAGTCGGGCATCACGAAGCGCGCCGCGCGCGGCCCGTCGGAGACGAGCCGGTGGACGCGGTCTCCGGAAACGGAAAGCGTGCCCGCGGCCGGGGCTGCGTCGATCACCTGTGACGCGGGAGCCGCGTTGTCGTGGATGTGCGCCTCCCAACCGGGCGTCAGCCCGAAACGCCGCAGCTCGAGCTCGGCCTGGCGCGCGGGTTGCCCGATCAACGAGGGCACCGTCAACGTCTCACCTCCGAGGCTGACCACGACGCGGATCGTTCGTCCGTGGCGCACCTGCGTGCCCCCCGCCGGCTCTTGCTGCACGATCCGGTCGACCGCGACGCCGGGGTCGCGGCGCAACTCGGAGACCTCGAAGACGAGACCAAGCGCTTGAGCCCGGGCCAGGGCCTCCTCGCGGCCATGACCGATCCAGTCGGGAACCTCGACGAGATCGGAGCGGCGGTCGGAACGCAAAGCGACGCAAAACGAGGCGAGGCCCACGGTGCCGACGAGCGCGCCGCCCCCGACGATCCACAACAACGCGCGGCCCGCTCGCTTCCAGTTCATCGGTACGAGATCTCGTCGGGAAGTTCGTTCGCGTCGTCGGCACGACGGGGGAAGTGCTCCGCGAGTCGCGACCCCGCCTCGCCGATCGCGCGAATCAGCCCCGCGGCGGGATCCCCCTTGGCGAAGTCGTCGCGCATCGCATCGCGCAGCGCCTCCCAAAACGCATCGCCGACCTTGGCATGGATCCCCGCGCCTCCGACGATCGCGAACTCTCGGTCGTCGACCGCGACGTAGAAGAGGATGCCGTTGCGCCCGGCCGTGGCCTCCATACCCAGCCGGCGGAACCACCGGCCCGCGGTCCCGATCGCGCTCCCGGCGCAGCGCCGCTCGACGTGCACGCAAATCTCGCCGGAAGTCCTCGCTTCGGCCTCGCGAATGGCGGCAAGGACTCGGGCTTCGTCCTGCTCGGAAAGAAGCCGTCTCACCGGTCGTCGCCACAACGTCATCGCATCACCATGATCCCGAGGCGCCGCCGCCCCCCGACATGCCGCCTCCGCCCGAGAACCCTCCGAACCCGCCGCCACCGCCGCCCCCTCCGCCGCCGAACCCGCCACCGCCGCCCCACCAGACCGGACCGCTGCGGTAGGTGCGCCGACGGCCGCCCCCCGTCATGGCGCTTCCCCGATGAATCCCGATGAAAATGAAGAGAATGAGGATCGCCAGCGGGAGGAGAACCGCGATCAGAGGAGTGGTCTTTCGTTTTCGAGGCGGAGCCGTGTAGGCGCCGCGGGTGGCCGCGATGATCCCGTCACAGGTGGCGAGAATACCCCCCGCACGGTCTCCGTCGCGAAACGCGGGAAAGAGACGGTCCTCGAGGATTCGCCGCGAAAGCGCGTCGGTCAGGCGATCCTCGAGCCCGTAGCCGACCTCGATGCGCGCCTTCCGGTCGGACATCGCCACGAGAAGGAGGACGCCGTTGTTTTTTCCTTTTTGACCCAAGCCCCAGGTCTCGACGACGCGCACCGCCACGTCCTCGATCGCCTGACCGTCGAGGGACGGGATGACGACCACCACCACCTGATTCGAGCTTTCGCGCTCGAACTCGGCGAGCCTGCCTTCGATCGCCGCTTTCGCGGCCGGATCCAGCGCCCTCGCGTAGTCGTTGACGCGGGCCGCGGGCTTAGCGGGGAGCTCGAACGCAACCGCCGGCAACAGGACGGCCGCGAAGGCGAGGGCGCCGAGGAGCGGGACGCAGACGCGGCGACTGAGGATCAGAACTTCACCTCCGGAACTTTTTCGGCCCCAGCGTCGGCCCGGAAGAACTCCTTCGGGGCAAATCCTCTGAAGCTCGCGACGAACGACGCGGGGAAAACTCGGATCGCCGTGTTGTACGTCTGCACCGTCGTGTTGAACCGCTGGCGCTCCTGGGCGATGCGGTTTTCGGTGCCCTCGAGCTGCGACTGCAGTTCGAGGTAATTCCGGTTCGCCTTGAGATCCGGGTAGGCCTCGGCCACGGCCATCAACCGTGAGAGCGCTCCCGTCAGTTCGCCCTGCACCTGTTGGAACTGACGGAACTTCGCCGGATCGTTCAAGAGCTCGGGGCTGATGACCATCTGCGTCGCCCGGGCGCGCGCGTCGATGACCGCCTGAAGCGTCCCCTTCTCGAAGTTCGCCGCGCCTTTCACGGTTTCGACGAGATTCGGGATCAGGTCGGCCCGACGTTGATAGACGTTTTCGACCTGCGACCACCCTGCGTCGACCGCAACCTGATTGCGCACGAGACCATTGTTGATGCCGACCCCCCAGACGAAGATCCCGCCAAGGACGACAATCAAAATCAACGCCACGACACCGCAACCCATCATCGTCTTCATGTCGAACCTCCCTGTGCCGTCATCCTACATTCACAGCGCGCGCCGCGTCAGCAGCGCGGCGTAGAAGCCGTCCATGCCGTCGTCCAAGGGGCTGGTGCGCAGGGCAAGGTCGTCGCCAATTTTCGTCCTGGCCGCCGGGCTCAGGCCGATTTGCGGATCCGCTCGGGTGAATTCCGGACGCTCGGCGAGAAACGCCGCGATCACCGCCTCCCCCTCCTCGGGCTCGATCGAACAGACCGAATAGACCAGCCGGCCACCGGGACGAACGAGCCCGGCGGCCTCGCAGAGGATCCGGCGCTGCCTGTCGCCGTGGGCGGGAAGGTCGTCGGGCTCAAGGCGCCACCGGATCTCGGGGTGCCGCCGCAGCGTTCCGGTTCCGCTGCACGGCGCATCCACGAGCACGTCGTCGAACGATTCCCGAAACGGCGCACGCTTCGACATGTCGCAGGCCACGCCGACGACGTTTCCGGCGCGAAGACGCCGGAGGTTTTGCGTCAAGCGCGACAGGCGTCCGGCGTGCCGGTCCGCGGCGACGACGAGCCCCGAAACGCCTGCGCGCGCGGCCAAGGCGAGCGTTTTTCCCCCCGGCGCCGCACAGGCATCGAGAACCCGTGGCCCCACCGCACCGCCGAACAGGTGCAAAGCGAGCTGGCTCGCTTCGTCCTGAATCCAAAACGCCCCGTCGCGAAAGGCCGCAGTACGCTGGGGAACGCCGGAGACGACGCGCAGCGCCTCGGGGACGAAGCGGCACGGCGCCACCGCAACACCGTCGGCCGCGAGCGCCGCGCCAAGCGCCGCCGCCGAGCCCGCGGCAGGCCACGCCGCAAGCACAGTGGCCGCGGGCTCGTTGTTCGCCGCGAGCAGTTCGTCCGCAAGGTCCCACCCGAAACGGGACACCACGCGACGCGTCCACCAGGCGGGATGCGAACGGTAGAGTGAAAGCGCTTCGACGTCCCCCGTCGCGGGTGGCGGCGGCAGCAGGGTGGAACGCTCGCGCGCGATCTTCCGCAAGACCCCGTTTGCGAACCCCGCTGCTTTGGCCCATCCCGCCTCTTTCACGAGGCCGACCGCGGTATCGACCGCGGCATGGTCGGGAATCCGATCGAGGTAGCAGAGCGCATACGCCCCGATGCGAATCGCCGTGAGCACCGCGCCATCGAGTTGGTCGAGGGGCCGCCCGGCCGCCCCGGCGATGGCGTGATCGAGGGGCGCCCGGCGGCGCAGCACGCCCAGGACGATCTCCGTGAGCAGCGCCACCTCACGCGGATCGCGCATTTCGGCGCTTCGCGTTTCGAGGAGAGCCGACGCGAACGCGCCGGCGTCCTCGACCCTCCTCAGGATCCGGAACGCTTCACGCCGCGGGTTCGGGGCGTTCAATCCGATCTCCCGGACACAGCAGACGTCCGTTGACCGCCTCGCGAGCGCTCATCGTGCGGCCTCCTTCGGGCTGGACCGACTCGATGATCGCGACGGTGCCGCCGGCGCAGGCCACCGTCAGACCCGTCGCGTCGGACGACAAGACCGTGCCGGGGTCCTCGGCAGAACCCGCGACGGCTCGCTCGGTCGCTCCGGCGATGCGGAGCCGCTTTCCAGCCCGCACCGCCCAGACACCGGGCCAGGGGTCGAATCCGCGCACGCGTCCTTCGAATTCCTGCGCGGTCCATGCGGGATCCCAGCGGCCGGCCTCGCGCGTCAGAATCGGCGCGGCCGTCGCCCGCGCGTGGTCTTGTGGTTTCGGCACTATCGATCCGGCCGCGAGACCTGAAAGCGTCTCGACGAGGAGAGCCGCGCCCTCGACTGCCAGCCGGGCGAGGAGCGCGGGCGAGTGCTCTCCCGGCGCGATCGCCACGCGTCGCTGTCCCAACAGGTCGCCGGTGTCGAGCCCTTCGTCGAGGCGAAACGTCGTCACCCCCGTTTCCCGCTCGCCCCGCGCCAGCGCCCACTGGACCGGCGCCGCGCCGCGTAGTGCCGGAAGGAGCGAGAAATGGAGGTTGACGGCGCCGTGCCGCGCGGCGTCCAACACCGGCCGCGGGAGAATGCGCCCGTAGGCGACCACGGCGAGCACGTCGGGAGCCGTCCCCAGGATAGCCTCGAGGAATTGGGGCGTGCGCACCTTCTCAGGCTGGATCACGCGGAGGTTTCGGGCGAGGGCGAGTTTCTTGACGGGAGAAGCCTGCGGCTCTTTCTTGCGCCCGGCCGGGCGGTCGGGCTGGGTGCACACCAACGCGACGTCGTGCCCCGCGGCGAGAATGGCGTCGAGCGACGGCAGCGCCGTTTCCGGCGTGCCCATGAATACGACCCTCACGGAACCTGCGATCGCTCGTCGCTAGCGACCCAGTCCCCCACCTTGATGCGCTTCCTGATCTGCCGCTTCAGCAGCTCGCGCTTCAACGGGGAGAGGTTCTGGAGGAACACGCGCCCTTCGAGATGCTCGATCTCGTGCTGCATTACGCGGGCCAAAAGGCCGCGCGCGGCAATCGAAAACGTCTTGCCCGCGAGGTCTTCCGCCTCGACCGTTGCGACGAACGGACGCTCGACATCGATGAGGACGTCCGGGAACGAAAGGCAGCCTTCCTCGGCGGTCTCACTGCCGGAGAATTCGACGATTCTCGGGTTGATGAAGACGTAGAGGTCCTCGGCCTTCTCGCCCACCGAAAGATCGACGACGCACACGCGCTTCCCGACACCGACCTGGTTGGCCGCAAGCCCGATGCCGGGGGCTGCGTGCATGGTGTCGACCATGTCGCGCACGAGCGCCGCGATCTCGTCGTCGATCCGCTCGACCCGCTCGGTCGGGGTCAAGAGAACCGGATCCGGATAGAGAACGATCTCTCGTAGCGCCATGGCCGGACGGTAGCATCGGCCGTAAATGAGCGTCAACGAGATCGTCCCTTGAGGGGGACGCGACCGTCCTCGCAACGCGGCGACGCCGCGACGCCGCGACGCGCTAGACCCTAAAAAGGACGCGGATCGTCAGCTATTGCGCGACTCCCGCCATGGCACGCACGGTGCATTGAGACAGGGCGCCCAGAGAGGGGTTCTCCGGGAGGACGCCATGAAGAACCTGACCCGCACGATGACATCCGCCGCCGCCTTCACGCTGGCCCTCGGGTTGTGCACGCCGATTCTCGCGCAGGCGGACGACCCGAACGGCTACGGCGACGGCTACCAGTCCGGCGCCTACGGGCGCGTCCGCTCGGCGGACGGCGGAGCCACCATCATCCGCGCCGACGCCGAACGCGACGCGAAAGACAGCGCGATCGTCAACGCCCCTGTTTTCCCTGGGGACACGGTGAGGACCAGCGGCAGCCAGAGAGTCGAGATCCAGCTCGCCGGCGGAACGGTCGTGAGAATCGACCGCTCCGGCGAGGTCGTCTTCCAGTCGCTCCCCAACCCTTCCGCCAAATACCGCGACAACACCGTGTTCGCTTTGAACGCGGGGACCATGAGGATCGCCTCGCGGCTCGGCGAAAATGACGAGTTCCGCATCGACACGCACTCGGCTTCCGTCTACCTCCTCGGCGAGGGCGAGTTCCGGATCGAAAGCGACGCTCACGGGGTCACCCAGGTGGCGTCGCTGCGCGGCGTGGTCGAAGTCGTCGGGAACGAGGCCTCGGTCCTCGTCCGGGGCGGCATGCAAACGGTGACGGTCGCCGGCTCCGCCCCCGGGACTCCGCGCGCCTACACGGCCTTTTCTTCCGACGGATTCGATCGGTGGTGCGACGCACGCAACGACGTCTACCGGGTTCAAGACCGCTACGCAGGTGTTTCCGAGCAACCTGTGGATGTGCCGGAAGAAGTGCGGCCCTATCAGGCGGAATTGGCGCGGAACGGCAGTTGGGCGATCGATGCCACCTACGGAAGCGTCTGGTACCCGATCGACGTCCCCGACGGCTGGCGCCCCTACGCGAACGGATACTGGTCCTACGGCCCAGGGGGGTACTTCTGGGTGTCGTACGAACCGTGGGGCTGGGCCCCCTACCACTACGGCAATTGGCAATGGACCGGATACCGCGGTTGGGGCTGGGTTCCCGGGCCGGTCTTCGCCGGCGCTTGGGTGTCCTGGTCGTGGGGCGCGCTCTACGTCGGCTGGGCACCGCTCGACTACTGGGGACGCCCAGGGTGGATCGGAGGACCGTACTACAACGGCTACTACGATCCCGGTTGCTGGACGTTCGTGAACTACAACAACATCAACGAGAGGCACCTCCCTCGCTACGCGGTCCCGATCGACACGGTCCGCGACGACCTGCGCCACGCGACCGTCGTCGCCCGCGGCCCGCGCGTCGATCCGAGGCGCGTCGCCGAGTCTCCGGTCTGGCGCGAGCGTGCTCGTCGCGAAGTCGCCGGAGACCGGTCCGCGCACATGAGCCCGTCAAAGACCGATCGCCTGCCCGACAGGGGGCTAAGGGACGTGCAGGACCAGTTGACCCGGCGGCCCGCGCAAATAACGCCGATCGCGGGCGCGCCGAGGGACACCGCCGTCACGCGTGTGCCGCGAGAGTCCGCCCGCGCGCCAAACACCGATCGACGCACGACCGCCCCGAGATCGCGCCGGATACTGGACGACCCGCGCGCCGGCTCGTCGCCTTCCGTCCCTCCCGAAACGAGAAACGATGTCCGCGACCTCTATCAGAGGATGTCGCGACCCCGTGAGACACGCGGGCCGGAGGCGACGGCTCCGCGCGCCACCTCGCCCTCGAACCGGACGCAGCCCTCACGCGCTGGAGTCCCGCGAACGCAAACCCCGAAGGCGCAGACTCCGCGCGCGCAAGCGCCGCGAGCCCAAGCGCCACGAGCCCAAGCGCCACGGACGCAAGCTCCGCGGGCTCAAGCGCCGCGCTCACAAATCGCGCCCCAGCAGAAGAAGCCCCAGACGAAGCCCCAGGCGAATCCGCAGGCGAAGCCCAAGAAAGGGCGCGAGAGCTGACGCGACAAAGATTGGCCGGCTTCCGCTCCCCCTCACACGGAAGTCGTCCCGGGCCGGCGGCGTTGGGCCGCCGACCCGCCCTATTTCTTGGCGTCCAAGGCGGCCAGGAGCTTGGCGTGGATGCCGCCGAACCCGCCGTTGCTCAAGATTGCGACCACATCCTCCCGCCGCGTCTCCGCGACGAGGTGTTTGACGATCGCATCGACCCCCGGAAGAAAACGCGCCGGGCGCCCGCGGAGCGCAAGGTCTGCGATGAGGCGCGCGGGGTCGAGTCGCTCATCTTCGGGAAGCTGGTCGGCGCCGAAGACCTCGGCGAGTACGATCTCGTCGGCCTGATCGAAGGCGGTCGCGAGCTTGTCCTGGAACACGTTGCGCCGCAAAGACCACGAGCGCGGCTCGAGCACGCACCACACGCGTCGTCCCGGGTAGCGTTGTCGCACGGCGCGCAGCGTCTCGGCGATCGCGGTCGGGTGGTGCGCGAAGTCGTCGATAACGACCACGCCGCCGACCTCCCCCTTCACCTCCATCCGCCGCCTGACCCCTAAAAACGTCGCGAGGCCGGAAACGATCTCGGAGGGCGTCAACCCCTGCTCGGTCGCCGCCGCAATCACGGCGAGAGCGTTGCGCACGTTGTACTCACCGGACATCGCAAGCGTGATGTCGGCGAATTTCGCGCCGTCCTTCATCGCCCGGAACGAGACGCCCGACGTGCCGTGCTCGATCGACGTCGCCCGCCAGGCACCCGAGACGAGTCCGTACCCGGAAACCCGCGCCTGGGCCCCTGCGGTCACGTCGATCGTTGCCGCGCAGTCCTCGTGGCGCACGATGAGCCCGCGGCGGGGAACGATGTTCGTCAACCACCGGAAGACCCTCTTGACCTCCGCTTCGTCGCGGTAGATGTCGGCGTGGTCGAACTCGACGGTGCCGATGAGCGCGGTGTCGGGGCGGTAGTGCATGAACTTCGGCCCCTTGTCGAAAAAGGCCGTGTCGTATTCGTCCCCCTCGATCACGAACGCGGGCCCCGTGCCGATCCGGTAGGACGTCTCGAAGTTCTGCGGCGACCCGCCGATGAGGAAGCCCGGGGCGCGCCCGGCGTGGTGGAGGACCCAGGCCAGCATCGCCGTCGTCGTGGTCTTCCCGTGAGTCCCGGCGACGACGATCGAGTGGCGCCCGGCGAGGAATCGCTGCTCGATCGCCGCGGCCATCGAAAGGTGCGGGAGGCGCAGGTCGAGGACCTGTTCGGCCTCGGGGTTGCCGCGGCGCACGGCGTTTCCCACGACGATCAGGTCGGGGACGGGTTCGAGGTGTCTCGCGTCATATTCCTCGTGGACCGTAACTCCCATCGCGTCGAGGATCGTCGATGTCGGGGGATAGAGCGGCCCGTCGGAGCCCGTGACGCGGCAACCCGCGTCCTTGAACAGGCCGGCGAGGGAGGCCATGCCCGTTCCGCCGATGCCGATAAGATGAACGTGTTCTTTCACCGCGAGGCCCTTCATTCCATCGTAAACCGGAGATCCGTCGAGGCAAGGTAACGTTCCGCCATGCGTTTTCCCAGGGTCGGACGCACCATCGAGCGAAAGCGTTCCTGGCGCAGCAACTCGCGAATTCTCGGCACCGCTTGCGAGGCGGCTGCGTCTCCCGCCTCGATGCAGAAATCCACGGACTCGAAGTCCGCCCAGTGGATCTTCCGCACCGCGGGCTCGATGACGACGTCGGCGAGCCGGCGCTGGTACTCGGTGAGCACGCTGTCCTTGATGATGTTCGCCCGCTGGACGATGTCGATGCCTCGCGCGTACCGCTTCTGTTGGTCGAGATCGGCGGAGATGTCCACCGCGATGACGACGTCGGCGCCAAGCCGGAACGCGGGGAGGACCGGGATCTTGTCGGCCCATCCCCCATCGATGAGAAGTCGTCCGTGCATGCGGCGCGGCGGGAGGATGCCGGGGATCGCGGCGCTCGCGGCGGCGACTTCGCGCAGCCTGCCGTGGCACAGGACCACCTCTTCCGCCGTCTCGAGATCGACCGCGGAAGCCGCGAAGCGGATCGGCGTCGTCGAGACCTCGACATCGGGCAGGATCCGCCCAAGGCTCGCCGCGAATTTCTCGGCCGACACGAACGAGGGGCGCATCGTCGACACACCGTAGACAATGCCGCGACGCACGAGGCTCGTCATGGAGTAGAGGAGGCTTCCGCGCGAGCTCTTGGTCTCGCGCAAGAACGACATGCGCGTTTTTTGGAACTCGTCGCTGGCGAGGAGCGCTCTGACCCTCCGCTCGATCTCGGCGATATCGCCCGTCGCCGCGTAGCCCCCCCCCACGACCGCCCCCATGCTCGTCCCGGTGATGATGTCGATCGGAACGCCCTCGCGGACGAGGGCGCGCAGCACTCCGATGTGGGCAAGGCCGCGCGCCGCCCCCCCTCCGAGCGCGAGTCCGACCTTGAGACGCCACGGCGGCAACATGACGGGAAGATAATGTCTCGGGACCTAAGGAGTCGAGGAAGGGAAGAACCGACGTGACCGATCGTGCCGTTGACCCGTGGGCCGTTCTCAGAGAGCGCATGGTCGCTGGTCAGATCGTCTCCCGCGGGGTCGAAGCTCCCGCCGTGCTCCGTGCCATGCGCTCCGTCCCACGCCATGTGTTCGTTCCCGAGGGCGAGCGGGCGCGAGCGTACGACGACAGCCCGCTGTCGATCGGGCGCGGCCAGACGATCTCGCAGCCGTACATCGTCGCGCTCATGACCGAGCTTGCCCGCCTCGACCCCACCTCGCGCGTTCTCGAAATCGGCACGGGGTGCGGCTATCAGACCGCGGTCCTTGCCGCTTGCGCGGGCTCGGTCTGGACCGTCGAGCTCGAACCGGAGCTGGCGGAAAAAGCGGCGAAAACGCTCGCGGTGCTTGGCGTTTCGAACGTCCATCGGCGCGTGGGCGACGGATCGCTCGGCTGGCCCGAGGCTGCCCCCTTCGACGCGATCCTGGTCACCGCCGCCCCCGCGGACGTGCCGCCAGCTCTTTGGGATCAGCTCGCCGTTTCCGGACGACTCGTCATCCCGTTGGGCACGAGCCATCAGGATCTGTGGGTCTTCACACGCGAACCCGACGGAATGCGCCGCGAGTCGATCATCCCGGTCCGGTTCGTCCTGCTCCGTTAGGAACGGGGAGTGCCCCTTTCCTATCCGAGCAGCGCGAAGCCGTTGTTGATCATGTGGGCGAGAATCGGCGCGGCCAGGCCTCCGGTGCGCTGGCGCAGGAAGAGCAGCACGTACCCGAAGACGAGATAGGCCGGGAGAAACGCCGGGATGCCGTGGATCGCCGCGAAGGCGAGAGAGCAGACCAGCCCGGCCCAGCCTCGACCCAGCTTGAGCGTGAACGCATCTTGAAGCCTGCCTCGGAAGTACATCTCTTCGACGATCGGAGCCAGGACAGCCGCCCACAAGACGAGCGCCGATTCCGGAATTAGGCCGCGCAGCATCGCCGCGACGTCGGGCGGCACGATGCCCAGGGCCGCAAGCCCCAAGCCATAGAGCCCGTTGAACGCCAGGAGCGACACCCCGCCCGCCGCTCCCCACAAGACGGCGCGTCGATCGATGCGAAACCAGCCGGCGAGCTTTCGACCCTCGGTGCGAAGGACGTGGATGCCGACGAGCCCGTGAAGTCCGAACAATGCCGCGCCCGGCGCCGCAGCGGCGAGCGGCCCACCACGGCCCTGGAGGAAGCTCGCGGTCAGAATCGTGAGCGCGAAGGCCGCCAGCAGCCACGCCCCTTCCTCGGCCAGAAACTTCCCCAAGCCCGGGCGCTGTGGATCGTCCGGCGAGGCGCTCTCTATAATCCCGGCTTCATCCGGCTGCATGCGGAAAGAAGTACACCGAAAGGAAGGCCATGGCCAAGTTGATCACGCCCCGATCCGAGGATTACTCGCGCTGGTACACCGATGTCGTCACCCAGGCCAAGATGGCCGATTACTCTCCTGTAAAGGGGTGCATGGTCATCCGGCCGCACGGGTACGCCCTCTGGGAAAATATGCAGAAAGTCCTGGACGGGATGTTCAAGGAGACCGGGCACCAGAACGCCTACTTCCCGCTGTTCATCCCGAAGTCGTTTCTTGCCAAAGAGGCCGAGCACGTCGAGGGGTTCGCCAAAGAGTGCGCGATCGTCACCCACACCCGCTTGAAATCGGTGACGATCGACGGGAAGACCGAACTCGTCCCGGACCCTGAGAGCGCCCTCGAGGAAGAGCTGATCATCCGCCCCACGTCGGAGACGATCATCTATTCGATGTTCGCGAAGTGGGTGCAGTCGTATCGCGACCTTCCGTTGCTCATCAACCAGTGGGCCAACGTCGTCCGTTGGGAGATGCGCACGCGCCTCTTCTTGCGCACGACCGAGTTCCTCTGGCAGGAGGGGCACACCGCGCACGCGAACTACGACGAGGCCGAAGAAGAAGCACGCAGGATGCTCGACGTCTATGCGACGTTCTCCGAGGAGTACATGGCGGTTCCCGTGTTGAAGGGACTGAAGACCGAAAAGGAGAAGTTCGCCGGCGCGGATCACACCTATTGCATCGAAGCGTTGATGCAGGACGGGAAGGCGCTCCAGGCCGGGACCTCGCACCATCTGGGACAGAGCTTCGCGAAGGCGTTCGACCTCAAGTTCCAGACCGAGGCCGGTGACTGGCAGCACGCATTCAACACGTCGTGGGGTGTTTCGACCCGTCTCGTGGGCGCGATCGTCATGGCGCACGGCGACGACAACGGCCTCGTCCTCCCGCCCCGGCTCGCGCCGATCCAGGTCGTGATCGTGCCGATCTGGAAGGGCACCGATCCGGTCGAGAAGATCCTCGCCGCGGCCAAGGACGTCGAAGCCACGCTCAAGAAGGCCGGCATCGCCGTAAAGCTGGACGCGCGCGACAATCTCTCCCCCGGCTTCAAGTTCAACGAGTGGGAGATGATGGGCGTCCCGCTCCGCATCGAGCTCGGCCCCAAGGATCTCGAGAAGGGCTCGGTCTGCTGTGTGAAGCGGCTGGGTCGCGCGAAGTCGTTCGTTCCCGTGACCGACGTCGCCACCGCCGTCCCGAGACTGTTGGACGAGCTCCAGGCCGAACTGTTGGCCGCGGCCAAGGCGCGCCGAGACGCGTCGACCTATCCCGTCGACACCTACGACGCGTTCAAGGAGAAGCTCGAATCAGCCGGCGGCGGCTTCATGCTCGCGCATTGGTGCGGCGACACAGCCTGCGAGACGGCGATCCACGACGAGACGAAGGCGACCATTCGCGTGATCACGTTCGACGCCCCCGCCGAGAAGGGCGTCTGCGTCCGGTGCGGCGGGCCGTCGACAAGGCGCGTGCACTTCGCGAAGGCGTACTGACGGAAAAGTGGAGTGTCCCCTTTTCGGTCCCGAAGCTCAGAGCGCCGAAAGCTTTCCGATCAGGTCGACGACCCGGCAGGAATAGCCCCACTCGTTGTCGTACCAGGCGATGACCTTGACGAGCTTCCCGCCCAGGACGCGCGTGCACAGCGAATCGAAGATCGCCGAGTGCGAATCCTGGATGATGTCCGACGAGACGATCGGCTCCTCGCAGTACTCGAGGATCCCCTTCAGCGGGGCCTTCGAGGCGGCTTCCTTCATGGCGGCGTTCAACGAAGCGACCGTGACGGGCTTCAGAAGCTCGGCCACGAGATCGACGGTCGAGCCGTCGGGAACAGGGACGCGCATGGCGACGCCGTCGAGTTTGCCCTTGAGCTCGGGGAGGACCTTGCCGACGGCGCGCGCCGCGCCGGTTGTCGTCGGGATGATGTTCTCGTTCGCGGCCCGGGAGCGGCGCAGGTCTTTGTGCGGGACGTCGGCTAAACGCTGGTCGTTCGTGTAGGCGTGAACCGTCGTGATGACGCCCTTCACGATCCCGAACGAATCGTTGATGACCTTCGCCAGGGGGGCGAGGCAGTTGGTCGTGCAACTCGCGTTGGACACGATCAAGTGCTCCGGCTTCAAGAGGTGGTCGTTGACTCCGACGACGACCATCGCATCCACTTCGTCTTTGGCCGGCACGGTCAGGATCACGCGCTTGGCCCCCGCTTGCAGGTGCCACGCACATTCGTCGCGTTTCCTGAATTTGCCCGTCGCCTCGACGACGACGTCGACCTTGAGCTCGCCCCACGGAAGCCGGGCGGGATCTTTCTGCTCCAACATGCGAACGGTCTGCGTGCCCGCCGACATCGTGTCGCCGTTCAGGGTGACCACTCCGGGGTAGCGGCCGTAGACGGTGTCGAAGCGCGTCAGATAGGCGAGCGTTTCGTTGGGTGTGATGTCGTTGATCGCGACGACTTGGATGTCGTCGCGCAGCGAGAGCAATCGGAACGCGGCCCGGCCGATGCGACCGAACCCGTTGATGGCAACGCGCGGCTTCGCCATGGCTACCTCCCCGTCCCGGGTGCGACGTGAAGCGAGGCGAGGCGGCCGATCAGTTCCACCACCCGCGTCGCGTAACCCCATCCGTTGTCGTACCAGGTGATTGTCTTCAACATGTTGCCGCCGAGAACAAAGGTGGAAAGACCGTCGAAAACCGCCGAGTGGTCGTTGCCCACGACGTCGGACGAGACGATCGGCTGGTCGGTGTACTCGACGATCCCCTTGAATGTCGTGAGCGAGGCCGACTTCACGATCTCGTTGACCTCTTCCGCCGTCACGGGGCGCTTCATCAGCGTCACGAGATCGACGTTTGAGCCGTCCGGGACGGGGACGTTCAGCGCCATCCCGTCGAGCTTCCCGGCGAGCTGCGGGAGGATCTCTTGCACGACCTGTGGCGAATGCGTCACGGTCGGGATGATGTTCTCGGCGGCCGCGCGGGAGCGCCGCATTTCGGTGTGCGGGACATCGGCCAGGCGCTGGTCGTTCGTGTAGGCGTGTACGGTGGTCATGAAGCCGAGCTCGATCCCGAATGCGTCGTCCAGGATCTTGCAGATCGGTGCCAGGGCATTGGCCGTGCACGAGGCGTTGCTGACGATGCGGGTGTTCTTGTTCAGGACGTGATCGTTCACGCCCATGACGACCAGAGCGTCGATCTCGTCGCGCGGGGGCACCGTCAAAACGACAGCTTTCGCCCCCCGGTCGAGGTGCTTTTGAAGGATCGCGCGGGTCCGGTACTGCCCCGTCGCCTCGACGACGATGTCGACGCCCAAAGCCCCCCAATCCACATCGCCGGGGGCCTTGGCTTGGATGATCTTGATCGCGCGGCCCTGGGTGTAGAGGGAATCCCCCTTCACCCAGACCGGGTCCTCGAAGCGGCCGTGAACGGTGTCGTAGCGGAGGAGGTATTCGAGGGCCTGGGGCTCGGCGATGTCCACGATCGCCACGATTTCGATGTCCTGTCGCTCGTGGAGGATTCGGAAGACGTTCCTCCCGATGCGGCCGAAACCCATCAGTCCGATGCGTGTCGTCATGCGATCCCTCCTTGGGACGGAGTGTGCGAAGGCCTAAGTTGCCACATCGCGGCTAGGCCCGCGAGAGGCATTCGGGACAGGGGCAGGCCCCTCGGAGCGACTCGAACGAATAGATCCCCGTATCGTGGCCGTCGCTCCAGACGATTTGAACCGCGTAGGCCCCAACCGGCACGAGATTTCGGATCGCCACCTGTCCCCGCGCGGGCGCCGTAACGATGCGCAGCGGGTCCTTTGGGGCTTCCCGCTGGCCGCGACACAAGGAGCAGGGGCAACTCGCCCGCAGTTCGTCGAACGGGAAGTACGACTCGTGGCCATCTGCCCAGGCCAGGGCCAACTCGCGGCCGGCGACCGCGATGTTCCGCGGTTTGATCAATGGGGAGTCGTGGCTCATGGATTTCACTAGTGTACTCTTCGAGCCCTAATCCTTCCGTCCTTGCGAGACTTGGGAACCTTGGCGGCCATCGAGCGTTACACACCTGCGTCAGGCGAGACCGGGGACGACCGGGCCGCCCTCGACCTCGAGATCGTCCGCGAGGTCCTGGCCGGCAAGACCGAACGCTTCGGGGAGCTCGTCATCCGCTACCAGAACCTGGTCGCGGGGATCGCCTGGCGGTCGGGCTGCCGGCGGGAAGACGTGGAGGATGTGGTGAGCGAGGTCCTGCTCAAGGTTTTCAAGAACCTACACCAATACAGGCCCGATCACGCGTTTTCCACCTGGCTCTACAAGCTGACCGCAAATCACGTCGTGGACCGGTCGCGCCGGATGAAAAAGGAACGCGGGCGGACCGAGATGCCGGAGCAGGTCGAAGACCATGCGCCCGGCGCCGACGACACGATGGAATTGGACGAACGACACGGCCTCGTGCGCGACGCCCTCCGGTTCGTGGATCCGCGCTACCGCGAGGTGTTGCACCTCGTGTACGTCGAGGGGCTGAAGGTGGACGACACCGCGCGGATTCTCGGGACCCCGGAGGGAACCGTGAAGACGCGCTTGATGCGCGGCCGCGAGGCGTTGAGAAAGATCCTCGTGCGTCGCAACCCGGAGCATTTCCAGGCATGAGAAACGACAAGGACTTCGAAACTCTGCTTCGCAACGCTCTCGGCCGTTCGGGAGAGCCGGCGCCGTTTTCGATCGACGTCACGGGACGCGTCATGGCCCGCGTGGCCGAAATGGGCGTCCCCTCCCGCACGGACATGTCCCCCCGGCAGTTCGGACGATGGGCCGCCGCGGCATCCGTTGTGGGTGTGGCGCTGACCGCCGCGGCCGTTTGGCAAGGTCCCAGCCTCGCAGGCGCACTCTCGGTTCTCTTGCAGACGATGGCGGATGGCGTCGGCACGGCGCTGAAGCTCACCGGACCCGCGAGTTCCCTCGCCGGAGTGGCCGGCCGTGTCGCGATGGCGCTCGTTTCGTCCGCCCAGACGCTCGCAAGGCCGCTTGCACCGCTTCAGCCGTTAGCCCAAAACATGCTCGCGGCGATCGCCATCGTCATGCTTTCCATCACGACCTTCGTCCTGAGCCGAGATCTTGGTAACCGCGTCGCCGACAAGGAGCGGGCATGAGACTTCGAACCTTCGCGATCGCGACCTTGGCCGTCTTGCTGGCGATCGCGGGCTTTGCCGCCGTCCCTGCAGAAGAAACCAAAACGACCACCGCACAGCCGGTCGCCCCCGCCTCACCACCCGACGCGCCCGATGCGCCCGATGCGCCCGATGCGCCCGATGTGCCCGACAGCGCCGGGGTTCTCAATCAACACCCCGGGGATGACCTCTCCGGAGTCGGCCAGGACATCAACATCCCCGCCGGGACAACTCACGACGGCGCGATCGTTTGCGTTTACGGCCACGTGACGATCGACGGGCAGGTCGATGGCGATGTGACGGTGATCGCGGGCCGCCTTGACATCAAGGGTTCGGTGTCCGGCGACGTCACCGGGGTCGCCTCGCGCATCGACGTCGACCCGAAGGCGAGAATCGACGGAGACCTCACCAACGCCGGCGGAACGCTCCGGCGAAACGGCGCGACCGTGCAAGGGCAGGTCGTCAACATTCCGTTCGGCATCTCGTTCCCCTCGTGGGATCGCGGCCTCCGATCGGGATGGGGTCAGTTCGCCGGTTTCTTCATCTGGTGGAAGCTGTTCGCGATCTTCCTGTTCTTCGTTTGCGCGTTGCTCCTCGCGGCGCTCGTCCCCGACCGGATCCGTCTCATCAGCGAGGAAGCGCCGACCCGTCTGTTCACCGCGTTCATTTTCGGATTGGTCGGTTACGTGGTTTTCGTCTTTGCGCAACTTTTCCTGACGGCCACCCTGATCGGCATCCCGCTCGTGTTCTTGCTCTACCTGGTCTTCGTCGTGCTCAAGTGGATGGCGATGTGTGGAATCTTCCATCAGATCGGGTTTCGCATGGGCAAGGCGATGGGCCGCGAGCTGTCGCTTCTCGGCGCGATCCTGCTCGGGCTTCTCCCGTTCGCGCTCCTCCGATTCGTCCCCTTTTGCATCGGTTTTTCGATCTGGTTCCTGGTCGAGATCCTGGCGTTCGGGTACTTGATCCTGACCCGGGTCGGAACCCGCGGAACTCCGGGATTCGCACCTGCGCCCCCCGCACCGACAGCTCCGCCGTCACCGCCGTCACCGCCGGAGGTGATCGCCACGTAAGGCAGCCGATCGCGCTAGGATGGATGGCATGACCGGGTCGTCCTCCAGCGCATTCGGATCGTTTTCGATCCAGGGCCGCGCGATAGCCCCGGGACGCGTCTGCGGTCCCCTGCGTCGCAACCGGACAGAGCTCGACCCGAGCGAGGTCGCAGGATCGGTGCTCCTCGCCGAACGCGCGGTACCGGACGACATCGGGAGGATCTTGGCGTCGGCCGGAACGCTGACGCTCTCGGGCGCCCTCCTCTCCCATGTGAGCTTGTTGTCGCGCGAGTTCGGAATACCCTCCGTCTCGCTATCGGGGATCACCCCGGCCCGACTTTCAGCAGACGGTGAGGACGGCGTTCTCCAATTCGATGATGTCGTCGGCACCGGCGATCGCGCCGTCCTCGAGGAGGGCGACGTCGTTTTCTTGGACGGCGACCGCGGCGTGCTGACCGTGCCGGGCGGGCTCGATCGCCAAGCGCGCGGCACGATCCGAGGTGTGTTCGCCGCTCTCAGCGCCTACTCAAAGCTCCCCGGCGACGAGACCCTGCTCCGCGCGCTCCTTGCGGCGGCCGCAGACCCGGCCACCCACGGGTTCGTTCTCGAGGCCGCGTTCCCCTACCGCCTCGTCCCCTCCGGGCCTCCCGCGCGGAGGCTGCTTGCGTCTCTCCTTGGGACGGCGCCGCGTCCTGAGCTCGTCGCGATCGTCGACGCCCTCACGGAGCGCGTCCTGGGGGAAGCGGCCGCGCGATGCGACAACACCTTGACGATCCTGGAGGCGGCGGAAGACCTCGAAGATCTGCAGCGCGGCATGCGGGGGCTCGAGGCGGAGCTTGATCGCGACCTCCGGCTGATCGACGATCTCGGAGGCGATCCGGATCGCCTCGAACAGCGGCTCGAGCCGGTTCTCGCCACCGCGGGCGCGCGCCGGACCAATATGGAAGACAAGCTGCGGCGGGACGTCGAATATGCGCTCGCGCTCCCCGACGAGCTCTTGCGCTCGCGCATGGGAGGTCTGTTCAGGCTCTTGCGCCGTGCGCGCGCCGCGAACCTCAATCCGCAGGACGTGAATCGTCTGCAAAAGCGTCTGGCGTTCCAGCTCGCCGAAGAGAGGGCCCGCGCCGGCACCCACCTCGTCGTCCCGCTGCTGGCCGGAGCGCCGCACGAGCGCGCCCTGGTCGGCGGGAAGGCCCACGCGCTGATCGATGTGCGCGAGGCGGCGCCCGAAGGATGTCGCGTCCCTCGCGGGTTCGTCGTCACCTCCGCGGCCTATCGCTTGCACCTGCTCGGCGAGACCGGCGAAAAGCTGCGGCTTGCGGCCGACGCGGGCGACGAGAACGCGATCTCGAGGCGGGCGCGGGCGGCTCTCCTGTCGGGGGACGTTCCGGATGAAGTCAGAGACGCGATCAGGGCGGCCTACGAAGCGCTCGGCGCTCACCGGTGCGCCGTCCGGTCTTCCGCGACGATCGAGGACGGCCCCCAGGGGAGCTTGGCGGGGATGTTCGATTCCTACCTCGGGGTGACCGGGTTCGAGGAACTGCTCGATCGGGTCCGCTGGGCTTGGGCGTCGCTTTGGAACGCGCGCGCCCTGGCAGCCCTCAGTTCGATGGGCGTGTCCCCGCTCCACGCCGGACAGGCGGTCATCGTCCAGGAGATGATCGAAACGCGATCGGCCGGCGTGTTGTTCTCGCGCGACCCGTCGGGGCGGGCCGACACACTCCTGATCAACGCGACGTGGGGTCTCGGCGAGGGAATCTCGCAAGGTGAGGTCGCAGGCGATCTGTTCTGGGTGCGACGCAGTACCGGAGAGCTGATCGCCTCCGAAACGGGACTCGCTTCGAACCGCATCGAGCTTTCGCCTGAAGGAATGGGCACCGTCGCGGTCCCCTTGTCGCCGGAACAGCTTGGACAACCGTGTCTCACGGCTGTCGAGCTTGCGCGCGTCGCGGCGCTGGCCCGCGCTCTCGAAGATGTCACCGGTCGCGCGCAGGATGTCGAGTTCGGATTCGACCACGACGGCGGCCTCGTCGTCTTTCAGATGCGGCGGATCGTGCCGCGACGACCGGAGTGAGGTGCGACGCGTGACTCGCGGCGCCGCTTTCCTCGTCGGCGCTTTGGTCTTCGCATCGTTTCCGGCACGCGCCCAGGCGCCCGACCCATCCCTCGAGTTCGCGGCGCCCCGCCGGCTCGCCACCGTCGTCGGCCCGTCGGTCGCACAACTCGACGTCCATCCTCCCGCCGGAGCGACTGTCGTGTCGGTTGCCTTCTTCGTCGACGGGACGGCCTCCGGCGTGAAGAACGCGCCGCCTTGGACCTTCCCGTGGGACGCGGGCGACGGAACGACGGGCCATCAGCTCCTGGCGGTGGCCGCATTTTCCGATGGAACGGAGGCGCGCGCCTCGTCTCGAACCAGCCGGCTCATGGTGAACGAAACCGAAGAGGTCGCCCTCGTCAACGTGTACGCGATCGCGCGCAACGCCAAGGGCGGCTTCGCCACCGATCTCACATCAAAGGACTTTAAGATATTCGAGAACGATCGCCCGCAGATGATCGATCGTTTCTCGGCCGAGCGCCGCCCGTTGCGCATCGCGATCGTCCTCGACACCTCGCTCAGCATGCAGGGGGACAAACTCAAGTCGGCGATCGCCTCGGCGGTCGCGTTCCTCGACATCCTGGACCCCGGGGACGAAGGGCTCATCGTTACCTTCTCGGACAACGTGCGCATTTCTCAGGACCTCACTTCGAACCGTTCGGAGATGGAAGACGCGATCCGCCAAGTCGAGGCGAAGGGCGGCACGTCGCTCTACGACGCGATATACAAGGCGTCCGAGCGACTCGCCGAATTCGAAGGCCGCCGCGTGCTCGTCGTCCTGTCCGACGGTCGCGACGAGGCGGCGAACGGCCTCGAGCCGGGGAGCCTGCACACGCTCGAAGAAGCCCGAGACCGCGCGCTTCGCAACGAAGTCATGGTCTTCGCCATCGGCCTGGGGCGCTCGTTGGCCCACGATGCGCGGGCCCTCAAGGCGAACCCCAGCTACCGGGCCGACGAGCTGGATTTTTTCGGCCGGAAGCCGCTCGTCACCATTCTCGAGTCGCTTGCCGAAACGACCGGAGGGACGGCGGTATTTTCTCCCGGCGCGAGCCAACTCCGGCGTAGCTTCGAGGCGATCGCGGCCGACCTGCGCCACCAGTACGCGCTGGCCTACACTTCGGACGACAAACGCCACGACGGATCGTGGAGGGCGATCAAGGTCGTCGTTTCAACGCCGGGCGTGACCGTGACGAATCGGAAGGGGTATTACGCCCCGTCCGACGTGCCCGTGCGCCGCAAGACGCGGTAGTCGAGCCGACGAGATTTCATCCATCGGACGGCGAACAGATCCGCCGACGAGCGGAAGAGACGGTTCCACACGCCGTACTTGCTCGTCCCCATCAAGCGGGGCCTATGATTGACGGGGATCTGCACCACGGTTCCCCCTTCGAGCTTGACCAATGTCGGCAAGAAGCGGTGCATTCCATTCCAGAGCTTGATCTCGCGCAGCGACTCGGCGCGAAACGCCTTGAGAGAACAGCCGGTGTCGATGACGTCGTCCCCGGAGAGACGGTTGCGCACGGCGTTTGCGATCCTGGAGGAGTAACGGCGGACCGTGTTGTCGCGTCGCTCCGCGCGGAAACCGATCGCGGCGTCGTGCCCTTTGAGAGCCGCAAGGAGCGCGGGGATGTCGCGGGGGTCGTTTTGCAGGTCCGCGTCGATCGTCACGACGACGGCGCCGCGAGCGTTCTTGAAGCCCGCGTCGAACGCTGCCGTCTGGCCGCAGTTCGCCTCGAAGTGAATCCCGCGAACCTCGGCATGCTCCGCCCCAAGCCTGTCCATCTCTTCCGCGGAGCCGTCCTGGCTCCCGTCGTCGACCAGCAGGATCTCGAAGGGGATGTGAGACGGCCGCAACACGGCGAGGATTTCGTCGACGAGCGGCTTCAGGTTTTCCCGCTCGTTGAAGACCGGGGCGACGACCGTGACGTCGACCGGGCGTGCGCCTGCGCTCATGCCACCCTCGATTTCGCCTTCCGGCGCTTGGGATTGAAGGGCCATAACGAGCGCCACCTCTCGAAGCGTCGGAGGAACGCCGCTTCGGCGGAAGTGTACGAGCCCGGCGCGATCATCCCCTTCCACTTGAGGAACGCCGCTTCGTCCGCCAGGGCGAGCCGGCGGAAGAAGAGCCTGTGCGCAATCCCTCCCGGACGCAGGCGCATCGCGGCCGCAAGATCCACGACGGCCAGCCCCCCGTCGGTCCGCAGGAGGACATTCTCACGGCCACGGAGGTCGTTGTGCACGACACCGCGGGCGTGGATCGCGTCCAAGATCGTTCGAAGCTCGGCGACGTGACGCGCCCCGTCCTCGGGTCCGAGCGCTGCGAAGGCGAGTTGCTCCCCGTCGATCTTTTCAATCGCGAGCGCCAGCGAGTCGACCCGGCCAACGAGGGCGGGAATTCCGGGAACACCCTCGAGCCAACGATAGGCCGCCACTTCGCGCCGCACCTGGAACCGTCCGAGCCCGCGGACAAAACGACCTCGCCGCGCGAAATCCTTCACGATGACCGTCCGGCCCTCGACACCGACCGCGAGGACGTCCGCCTTCGCTCCGACCCCGGAAACGAGGACTTCGCGGGTGCCAGGACCGATCTCGTCACGGCGTGGGCAGCGTGGTATGTTGGGCGACCTAGATGGCGTCAACGTAGTTAATCTCAACGTTTGCAAAGGTTTACGGTGGCCGCTCCGTGGCGGAGTCTAGCACAGTCCCGGTGACGCCCTCCCAACTTCAAAAGGATCTGGTGGGCCTCACACCCGAGCGCAGGATCGCGGGACGAAACCTCTCGAAAGCCGACGTTTTGGTTTATCGCGTGGGAGGACGGCGCCTCGCGGTCAAGGACTACCGAGCGCGGCCTTTTCTCGCGCGCCACACGGTCGGGCGCCTGCTCGTCTCACGCGAGTGCCGTGCCTACGAACGGGCGGGCGCCATTTTGGGCCTCGCTCCCTTCCTGGGGCGCCTCGGTCCGTTGACGCTGGCGACCGCGTGGATCGACGCGATTCCCCTACCGGATCTTCCGCGGGGTTCTACCACCCCCGAAGTGTTCGATCGCCTGGATGCGGTGGTCGCCGGTTTACATTTTCACGGCGTCGCGATGTCGGATCTCCACCACAGGGACGTTCTCGTGGCGGCGGACGGCTCGGTCCACGTCGTCGACCTCGCAATGGCCTTCGTTTTGGGCCCACGGCCCGGCTGGTTACGCCGGCGTCTGTTCGAGCGTTTTTGCGCCCAGGACCGGCTCTCCGCGGCGAGGATGCGCGCTCGCTTCACCGGGGGCTCCGAGGACGAAGCGTTGGCTGCGCTCGATCCCGCCACGCGGAGGCTCTGGAGCGCCGGCCGCCGGATCAAACGGCTCTGGGATCGGCTGCGTGGAAGCAGCTGAGGTATCCTCGCACGCCGTATCCCCACGCGATTCAAAGGAGACACCGCGTTGAACGAAACCGGCTACAACAAGACTCTGGCCACCCTGCGCCTGACCGCATTGTTCGTGTTCGTGGTGGCCTTGGTCCTGCTCGCAAGGCCCCGGCCGATCGAGGTCGCGATCGGATTTCTCATTGCGGCGCTCGGCGAGGCGGTTCGTTTCTGGGCCGCGGGGCACCTGCTGAAAACGAAGGAGCTGATCACCTCGGGGCCCTATCGCTTCACGCGTAACCCGTTGTACCTGGGGCGATTCCTGATCCTCACCGGCCTGTGCGTGATGTGCGCTCTGCCCTACTACGCCAATTGGATCCTGCTCTTTTGCGGCTACGCCGTCTTTTTCTTTTACTACATGCCTCGCAAGGAGCGCGTCGAGCCCGCGCGGCTGCGCGCCGTCCACGGAGAGGCCTACGATCGCTACTTCAAAGCGGTTCCGGCGCTCTTTCCCACTTTCAGACCCTATGCCAGTGCATCCAACCTCGGCTGGTCGTCGGACCGCATGATCCGCAACCGCGAGTGGTGGATGGTCGTCGGAATCGTCGCGATCACCTTGTTCCTACTGTGGAGATCGCACGAGCTGCCGGCTCGTCCTGACCTGCCGCCGACGGTTGCCGGTTCGTGAACACGTAGATCGACCCCCGCCCCACGAGACCCGTAAGGGCCGGAGCGGCGTCGCCGATCACCTGTCGGGCGCTTTCGAGTCGCGCCCCCTCCACGAACAGGACGATTCGCCGGGACCCGCCCCACGCTTCCCGGAGGGCCTCGGGGTCCGTCAAGTTCGTGATCGGGCGGCCGAGGTAGTAGCTGTACTCCGCGCGCCATTTCCAAAACGCGTAAGAGACCACGTCATCGCCCGGCCGGACGAGCCGGACGGCCTGCTCGCAGAGGGGCCGCGCGGACTTGTACGCGTCGAGAGCGGGAAGCGTCATGCCGCCGGCCGCGAGATAGACCGCCACCGTGGCGACGGCGAGGGACAACGGCGCGGCAACACGCCTCCGCGGCCGCAGGAGATCGAAGGCCAAAAAGGCGCCCGCGACGAACGTCACGAGCCCCAAGAACGCAACGGGGATCGCACCGGCGTCGTGAAAGCGCAAGAGAGCTCCGACGAGGATCACCGCCCCTCCCACGACGAAGCCGCCGCAAATTGCGGCGAGGATTCCGAGCAACCACGCCTTGCGTTTGAGGTCGAGGCGACCCCCAACGAATGAGAGCGCAACCTCGCCGGCCAGAAGCGCGACCGCGGGGGCGATGGGCAAGATGTACGGGCTACGTTTGGATCCAGACAGCGAGAAGAACAAGACGATCGTCGCGATCCAAACCCAGGAGAGCAACGCCAGGCGCCGCTCGCCGACGCTTTTTCGCTCGAGCCGGACGGCAAGCGGCACGAGAAACGCCCAGGGCGCCATGTCGACCCAGAAGTACTGCAGGTAGTACCAGAAGGGCGCCTCATGGTCCCATGGGTTCACGAAACGTTCCACGTTCTGACGGAACAAGGCCTCGACGACGACGTCGGCGCGCCCCTGCTTCAACAACAGCAGGTACCAAGGGGACGCGACTGCGAGGCAGGCCGCAGCAGCAGCGAGCACCTCCCACCTCACGATTTCGCGAAGCCGCCGAGTCGCGACGAGATACCCGAAAAGCGCAAGGCCGGGACAGATCCAGGCGACGGGTCCCTTGGCGGCGAAGCCGCAACCGGCGATCGCCCCGGCGAGAATCCATCCGGGAAGGCGCGCTCGTTGGTGGTCCACGACCCGCGTCACCGCGATCACGACCCACAGCGTTCCCGCGGTCACGAGGATGTCCATCTGCACGAAGCGCGCGTTCCAGAAAACGCCGAACAGCGTCGCGCAAAAAACCGCCGAAACGAGCGCGCGCGCGCGCCCCGCGTAGGGCCGGGCCAGGACGTAGGTCCCCAACACCGTCGCGATCCCCGCAAAAAACGACGGCAGGCGCAACGACAACTCGGAAACGCCCCCGAGCAGTTTCGACGCCAGGAGCGCCAACCAATAGAACAGGATGGGCTTTTCCGCGAACACGACCCCGTTGACGTAGGGCACGAACCACTCGCCCCGCTCGGCCATCTCGCGGACGGCCTCGCCGTAAATCGGCTCGTTGGGGTTCCAAAGATCGCGCGCGCCGAGCCCGAGACCGAAGAGAACCGCGCTGCCGATCGCGAGGAAGAAAAGCTCGCGACGCGACGCGCTCACACCTAGTCGTCCTGCATCTGGAGGGCGTGGAAGCGGGCGTAGATGCCGTTTTGATCGAGGAGCTCACGGTGCGTCCCCGTCTCGACGACCCTGCCCTTTTCCAGGACGAGGATCCGGTCGGCGCGTCGCACCGTCGAGAGGCGGTGCGCGATGACGAGGCTGGTCCGGTTCTTCATGAGGACTTCGAGCGCCTCCTGAACGAGCTTTTCGGATTCCGAATCGAGCGCGGAGGTCGCCTCGTCGAGAACGAGAATCGGCGGGTCCTTGAGGAGCGCGCGCGCGATGGTCACGCGCTGCCGCTGCCCCACGGACAGGCGCGAGCCTCTCTCTCCCACGATCGTGTCGTACTTGTCGGGGAGGTTTTCGATGAACCCGTGCGCGTGCGCGGATTTGGCCGCCGCAACGATCCTCTCCATCGGAACGTCCAACCGCCCGTAGGCGATGTTGTTCCTGACCGTGTCGTCGAAGAGCATCGTCTCTTGCGTGACGAGGCCGATCTGCTTGCGCAAGGATTCGAGCGTGACCGAACGGATCTCGTGGCCGTCGAACAGAATGCGGCCGGCGGTGGGGTCGTAAAAGCGCGGCAGGAGGTTTGCGATCGTGGTCTTGCCGGAGCCCGACGCGCCGACGAGCGCAACAGTCTCGCCCCTCAGGATCGTCACGTCGATGCCGTCCAGGACCTTCTCGTCGTCGTAGGCGAAATCCACGTGTTCGAACCGGATCTCTCGCGAAAACGGCGGGAGTGGCACCGCCCCGGGAAGATCCCGAATCTCGCGCTCCCGATCCATCATGCCGAAGACCCGCTTCGCCGCGGCGATCGCCTGCTGGACCTCCGAGTTGATCGTGTTCATCCGGCGTAGCGACATGAAGAAGTAACCCAAGCTGGCGACGATGACCATAACGTCGCCACCGGTGATGCGGCCTTTGGCCACCTGGCGCCCCGCATACGAGAACAAGACGGCGCCCGCTACCGCGCCGAACAACTCCATGACGGCCGGAGCCAGGGCTAGAGCGCGGGCGGCCTTGAGATCGGCCGCGAGCATCCGGTCCAGGGCGGCGCGGAACCGGCCGATCTCGAACCACTCCATCGCGAAGCTCTGGACGACCTTGGCTCCCGCGATCGTCTCGGCGAGCAGGCTCGCCGTTTCCGCCTGTTTTTCTTGCGAGCGCGTGGAGGCCTTTCGAAGGCGCTGGGACAACTTGATCATCGGGTAGGCGAGTGCAGGGAGTCCGACGATCGCGACAAGCGTCAACTTCGCGTCCTGGAGCAGCGCCAGCCCAAGCGCCAGCGGCATGCTCACGCCAACGCGTAGGAAATCGGCGAGGATGTCGGTGGACACCCTCTGGAGACGCGCGACGTCGGCGACGATGCGCGACAGGATCGTGCCCGTCGCGTTGGCCTGGAAGAACCGCAGCGACTGGAAGGAGATGGCTTCCTGCAGATCCGCTCTAATATCTCTCAGGACCGACGTACCCACTTTCATCACGTAGTACTGCCCGAAGTAGAGGAACACCGAGCGAAAGAAAAAAATCACGACCAGAAGAAGAGGGACCTCGACGTAGGCGCGATCCTTCGCCCATGCCAGAACCTCAACGGTCGGGACCGTTTTTTTTACCGCCTCCAGAATGTCGAAGGCATCGGGCTTCCTGCCCACGGCGTGCGCGGGCTCTGCCGCAACGCGATCCGCGCTCCCCTCGGGAAACACCTCGTTCACCAGCGGCTTCAGGGTGGCCAGAACCGCCGTCATGAGAATCCCCGCCAGGCCGAGCAGAACCGACGCCAGGACCAGGCGGCCCAGGTGGGGCCGCGTGTAACCGAATAACCGGCGCAACTCGTTCATGCGGCGGATGGTACCCCAGACCGCACCCCGGTTTGACGGGCGGGCCGCGCGGCCTACATTCGTTCGCGGGGGGGTGGTGTGCCGATGCCTCAACGTGTCGTGATCGTTTCCGAAAACGCCAAGACGAGGGAGACCCTCGCGCAGGTTGTTCGGGAGCGTGGCGGGAAACCGACCTTGGCGGGGAGCGTCGAAGAGGCCCAGCGCGTTTTGGAGACGGTCTCCGCCGACGTCGTGCTCCTCGAAACGAGGCGGGTCGACGTTCGCGCGAGGCGGCAACGCACACGACTGGAGCAAGCCCGACCCGGCTGTCGCGTCGTCTTGGTCACGAGCTTCGCCTCGGTGCGCCAATCTCCGGACCTGCTTCAGTTCGACTCCGACGATTTTCTCATCGGTGCGGACGCGCTGCTAGGCAGTCTCGAGCCCCAAGGCCTCATTCCCGACGCCGCCCGGACCGACGAAGGGGACAAGGGTTTCGACGCGTTCCTAGAGACGGTCGATGTCCTGGTCGGATTGATCGAACTGGGAGACAGACACTTCCGCGGCTCCTCACACCGCATGACGCGCCTCGTGCGCGCCGTGGCCGATGAACTCCCCCTCCCGCCGGAGCACGTGCGCGAGGTGGTGCTCGCCTGCCTCCTCAAGGACATTGGGAAGGCGACGGTGGACCCGGCGCTCGCCTCGACGGAGTCCGGCCTCGACGACTCCCAAATGGAGGCTTTGCGGGAGCACGCCCCCGCGGGCGCGCGCCTGCTCGAGCACATCACCTTCCCCTGGAACGTGCTCCCCGTCATCCGCCACCATCACGAGAGGTACGACGGCGGCGGCTACCCCGACGGTTTGAAGGGCCGAGAGATCCCGTTGGGCGCGCGGGTCATCACCGTCGTCGACGCCTACGTCGCGATGTGCTCGGCCCGCCCGCACCGTGTGGCGTTGAACATGGAGCAGGCGGTCGACGAACTCGAACGGCAGGCCGGACACCAATTCGATCCGGAGGTGGTCGAAGCGTTGATCCGCGTCCTCGAAAAGTCCCCGGCGGCCTTCGACAGCGGCGCGAAGGCTTCCGTCGTCGTCTGCGACGCCGACCCGGAGTTCCGCAAGGTCTTGGAGATGCGCCTCGTCAACGAAGGCTACGACGTTCGCTGCGTGGCGACGGCGGAGGAGGCACTCGAAGCGATCCTCGCCGCAGCCCCCCACCTCGTCCTGGCCGAGGTCGACAGTGACGCAAGCGATGCGTTCCAGCTGCTCCGGGAGTTCCGGAGGGACCAGACCTTCCAGCACATCCCGTTCGCGTTTCTCTCCCGTTCGGAGAGTCGCCTGCTGAAAATCCGCGCGCTCCGCCAGGGGGTGGACGATTTCCTCGTCAAGGACAACGACCTCGAGGAGTTGACCGCGCGGATCCAGAACATCCTGACGCGCGAGTCGGCCAGACGGGGCGAAGGACTGAAGCGCGCAAAGCGCGGCGTCACGGGGCAGCTCGACAACCTCGGGCTCCCGGACATCGTTCAGACGCTGACGATCGGCATGAAAACGGCGCTCGTCGCCCTCTCGCACGACGACCAGTCGGGCCGGATCTGGTTCCGTGACGGGGCGGTCGTCCACGCGAAGTGCGGCGAGATCCAGGGAGAGGCGGCCTTCCACCTCATGGCCCGCTGGACGACCGGGGAGTTCGCGATCGAGCACGGGGTCAAGAGCCGGCGCACGACGATCGAGTGCGACCCCATGTTCCTCGTCATGGAATCGATGCGCCTCATGGACGAGGCCAGCGCCTAGCTCAGCTCGCACCCCCTGAAGAACCAGCCGAGCTCGAAGGCCGCGGTCTCCGGCGCGTCCGACCCGTGACTCACGTTCTTCTCGATATCGGTCGCAAAGAGCTTGCGGATCGTGCCGGGGGCGGCCTTCGCAGGGTCGGTGGCGCCCATGATCTCGCGCCAGGCGGCGATCGCGTTGTCCCTCTCGAGGCACATCAAAACGACGGGGCCCGACGTCATGAAGGCGACCAAGCCGCCGAAAAACGGCCGCTCTTTGTGAACCGCGTAGAACCCTTCCGCCTCGGCGCGGCTCAGATGGTGAAGGCGCATCGCGACGATGCGGAAGCCTTCCTTTTCGATACGGGCGATCACCTGGCCGGCGACGCCGTTTTTCACGCCGTCCGGTTTCACGATCGCTAATGTCCGCTGCAACATGCCGTCTCCTCAGCGCGCCAGGGCGCGTCGAATGGTTTCTCCGATGGCCGCGGGCGTGTCCACGACGTGGATCCCAGCCTCCCGCAGCGCCTTCATCTTTTCGGCCGCCGTCCCCTTGCCGCCCGAAACGATCGCCCCCGCGTGGCCCATCCGGCGCCCGGGGGGTGCCGTTTGGCCGGCGATGAACGACACCACCGGCTTGGTCACGCGCTCTCGTACGAAGGCGGCGGCCTCTTCTTCCGCGGAGCCTCCGATCTCGCCGATCATCACGATCGCATCGGTGTCGGGATCGTCTTGAAACAGCGTCAGGCAGTCGATGAAATTCGTGCCGTTGATCGGGTCGCCGCCGATGCCGATGCAGGTGGACTGGCCGATCTCGAGGCGCGTCAGCTGGTCCACCGCCTCGTAGGTCAACGTGCCGGAGCGCGAGACCACGCCGACGCGCCCCGCCTTGTGGATGCGCCCGGGCATGATCCCGATCTTGCATTGCCCCGGCGTGATGATCCCCGGGCAGTTGGGCCCGATGAGACGGACCGCCGGTTGCGTCTTCAGGTACGCCATGACCCGCATCATGTCGAGCGCGGGGATCCCCTCGGTGATCGCGACGATGAGCGGCACGCCCGCGGTCGCCGCTTCGAGAATCGCATCGGCGGCGAACGGTGGCGGAACGAAGATGACGCTCGCGTTCGCACCGGTCTGCTCGACCGCGGCTTCCACGGTATCGAATACCGGGATCCCCTCGTGCGTCTGGCCGCCCTTTCCGGGCGTGACGCCCGCGACGACCTTGGTGCCGTACTCGACGGATTGCTGGGTGTGAAACGCCCCCTCGCGGCCGGTCAACCCTTGGACGAGAAGTCGTGTCGCGGAACCTACCAGGACCGCCATCGCTACCTCCCCGCCGCTGCGGCGACGACTTGTTCCGCCGCGTCGCGCATGCCGTCGGCCACGCGGAAGGCGAGTCCCGACGTTTTCAGGATCTCGCGCCCCCGCTCGACGTTGGTCCCTTCGAGGCGAACGACAATCGGCACCTTGACCCCTACACCCTTGGCCGCGGCAACGACCCCTTCCGCCACGATGTCGCAGCGCATGATCCCGCCGAAGATGTTGATGAGCACCGCCTTCACGTGCGGATCGGCCAAGAGGATCCGGAACGCGTTCGTGACCATCTCCGCGGTCGCCCCGCCGCCTACGTCGAGGAAATTGGCCGGCTGGCCGCCGTGGTGCTTGATGATGTCCATCGTTCCCATCGCCAACCCCGCACCGTTGACCATGCAGGCGATGTTCCCGTCGAGCTTGATGTAGTTGAGGCCGAACTTCGAGGCCTCGACCTCGAGGGGGTCTTCTTCGGCGAGATCGCGCAACTCCACCAGATCCGGATGGCGGTAGAGGGCGTTGTCGTCGAAGCTGACCTTGGCGTCGAGCGCCAGGATCCGGCCGTCGGCGGTTTGGATCAGCGGGTTGATCTCGACCATCGACGCGTCGGTGCCCAAAAACGCGGCGTACAGCGTGCCGCACATCTTGGTGAACGACGAGATCAACTCCGGCTTGAGACCCAACGCGAAACCGAGCTTGCGTCCCATCCAAGGCTGAAATCCCGTGATCGGGCTGACGGTCAACTTGTGGATCGCTTCGGGCCGCGCCTCGGCGACCTCTTCGATTTCGGTGCCGCCCTCGGCCGAGGCGATGAATACCGGCGCCTGCACCGCCCGGTCGAGGAGGAGAGCCAGGTAATACTCGGCGGAGATTTGCATTCCCTCTTCGACGAGCACGTGGCGCACCTCGCGCCCTTCGGGTCCGCTTTGTTTCGTCACGAGCACGTTTCCGAGCATCGACTTCGCGACCTCTCCGGCTTTCGCCGCATCGGTCACGATGACGCCGCCGAGCGACGTCCCGACGAACCGCCCCTTACCGCGGCCGCCGGCATGAATTTGCGATTTGACCACGACCTTGGGCGTTCCCAGCTTCGTGGCGATCGCCTGCGCCTCGTCCGGCGTCCGTGCGACCGAGCCTGATGGAACCGGCACGCCGAACTTCTTCAAAACGGCCTTCGCCTGGTACTCATGGATCTTCACGGGGTGACCTTTCACCGCTTGCTGTTTCGGGATCGCGCGAGCGGCCGGGGATTATAGCGGCTCGCTCTACAGCTTGACGAGACCGAGGCTGATCCGGAGGGCGCGGTCCACGCGCTCCATGGTTTCCGGCTTCAGACGCCCGAGTCGCCCGATAACGCGTTTCTTGTCGACCGAGCGAATCTGGTTGAGGAGCACCGCCGATGGTTTGGTGAGTCCGCCTTCAGGCGGGTGGAGGACAACTTCGGTCGGATACCGCTCACCCGCGACCTGCGACGTCAGCGCGGCGACGATCGTGATGGGGCTGTACCGATTGTCGATGTCGTTCTGGATGACAAGGGCAGGGCGTGTCTTCCTAATCTCGGCGCCGATCGTCGGATCGAAATCCACGACGACCACCTCTCCCCTCTTCGGAGGCGTTAGCTTCGCTCGCTGCCCCATGTGTCCTCGTCGATCGGAAACCACTCCTCGACGATCTGGAGGTCGAGATCCGCTCGCTTGATCGCCCGCTCTTTCATGCGTTTTCGGATCCGGGCCTTCCCGACCTCGACGACGTATTTGGTGACCGCCTCGGCGATGACTTGGCTACGCTCCCCCTTCGCTGCGACCCGATCCAAGAGTCGGACCGTTTCGTCGGGAAGCGAGATATTCAGTCGACGGGACATGATCGCGGACCTCCTTCAGACGCCCGGCTGAAGATACACACACATCGTGTGTATGGCAACCCGCGCGGCGCGCGCGCGGCGACTACAGCGGCTCGCCCCAGAGCTTCGCCGCCGGCAACAGCGTGAAGCTCAGCCTGTGGATCGCGCACGGACCCAAGCGACGAATGGCGTCGCGGTGGGACTCCGTCGGATACCCCTTGTGCTCGGCGAATCCGTAGCCGGGGAACTCGTCGTCGTAGCGGCGCATCAACGCATCGCGTGTGGTCTTCGCGAGGATCGAGGCGGCGGCGATCGCGTGGCAACGCGCGTCCCCCTTGATGATCGCCTCTTGCGGCAGGTCGCACCCCGGAATGCGCCGCGCATCCACGAGGACGTGCTGCGGCCGAAGCGAGAGGCCGTCGACGGCGCGCCCCATTGCCGCGAGAGTCGCCTGATACACGTTGATCCGGTCGATCTCTTCCGGCGCGACGAGCGCCACCGAAAACGCCAGAGCACTCTCACGGATGGCGGCGGCCAGCGTCTGGCGCCGCTCGGGGGTCAGCTTCTTCGAGTCGTCAACGCCGGGAAGACCGAAGCCAGACGGGAAGATCACAGCTGCCGCGACGACCGGACCTGCCAACGGTCCGACCCCCGCCTCGTCCACGCCTGCGATACGCGCCAGGCCGGAGGCCCAGAGCTCACGCTCGCGCGTGAGCAACGTCTCCAGCCGTTTTGCGGCTCGGTCGGTGACGCGGACGCTCACGCACCCTCCAGGCGCGCGAGGACGGCGTCGACGTCGAGATCGTCGTGCCGCGGCGCATACCGCGCGAGATTCAGCCTCGCGCGCGCCGCGACGCCCGTCGCGCCGATGGTGTTCCCGACGCTCAGGTGGTGCAGGGCGACCGCCGCCTGGATGAGCCCTCTGTAGAAATCGCGATCGTCACCCCGGTAGCCCACCCAGAACGCCTCGAGGATTTCGTGGGCTTCGAAGAAGGACCCCGCGTCGAAGGCCTTGATGAACGCGGCGAGGGCGGGGGCCTGTGTTGGCATACGCACGAAGGATAACGCCCGTCACCGACCAGCGGACGGGAAAAACGGTGGCAGGATTTGCCCCCCCCGCGCGATCCCGTGCGTCCGAGGGCTCGAGCTTGACCCGATCAGCTATCAGAATTATGATACCCGCAAACCTGCGAACGCGAGGGTTCCCGATGCCAAGAGTTCGACCGATCTCCGATCTGCGCAACAAGAGCCAAGAGATCTCCAGGCTCTGCCACGACTCCGGCGAGCCGGTATACATCACAAAAAACGGAGAGGACGACTTGGTCGTCATGAGTGTGGCCGCGTACGAGCGCGATCAGGCCCGGTTGGAACTGCATGGGCTGTTGGCTGATGCGGAGGCCGACGTTCGGGCAGGAGATCGCGGCATCGGAACGCGAGCGATGCGACGGCGCCTCAAAGCGCGATGAAACGGACGGTCCGGATTCTCCGGTGCGCACAGTTCGACCTTCTGGAGATTCAGCGCTACGTCGAGCGTGAGCGGCCGGCCGCGGCGAAGCGATTCGTGGACCAATTGCTCACCTCGATCGAGTCCCTCGAAGACATGTCGGCGCGCGGAACGGTTCCTCGGGACGAGAGGCTCGCTGCGCTGGGCTACCGCGTGCTCGTCCTGGGGGAGCATTTGGTCTTCTACAAGGTCTTGCCGTCCCAAGTTCGCGTCTACCGGGTTCTCCATGGTCGCCGCAAGTACGCACACTTGGTCTAAAGGAGGTTGAGGGCCCCCTTTACCTCCACCTTTTTGTCGCTAGAATGGCGGGGCCATGTACAAGCTCGTCCTGCTGCGTCACGGCCAGAGCACCTGGAACCTGGAGAACCGGTTCACCGGGTGGACCGACGTGGACCTCACGCCTCAGGGGCACACCGAGGCGCACACCGCGGCCACGCTCCTCAAAGAAGGCGGTTACACCTTCGACCTGGCGTACACCTCGGTCCTGAAGCGCGCGGTCCGAACGTTGTGGATCGTGCAGGACGACATGGACCTGATGTGGATCCCGGTGCATCGCGACTGGCGCCTGAACGAACGGCACTACGGCGCGCTCCAGGGGCTGAACAAGGCCGAGACCGCGGAGAAGTACGGCGAGGACCAGGTGAAAATCTGGCGCCGCAGCTACGCGACGCCGCCCCCGGCCCTGGCGAAAGACGACGCGCGCTACCCCGGGGCGGACCCTCGCTACGCAAAACTCTCTTCCGCCGACCTGCCGCTCGCCGAGTCCCTGGCCGATACCGTGAAGCGGTTCCTCCCAGCCTGGCACGGGGCGATCGCGCCTCTCGTGGCCGCGGGACAGAAGGTCATCGTCGTCGCGCACGGTAACTCCCTGCGCGCGCTCGTGAAGTACTTGGACGGCGTCTCCGACGAGGCGATCGTCGGGCTGAACATCCCGACGGGGATTCCCCTGATTTACGAGCTGGACGACAACCTGAAGCCGATCCGGCATTACTATTTGGGTGACGAGCAGGCGGCAAAGCACGCCGCCGAGGCGGTTGCCCGGCAAGGTCGCAAGACCAAGTAAGAGGAGAGACCCATGACGTTCGTGATCACCGAGCCGTGCATCGGCACCAAGGACACCGCCTGCGTCGACGTCTGCCCGGTCGACTGCATCCACCCGACCAAGAAGTCGGAGGCGTTCGAATCGTCCGAGATGCTCTACATCGACCCGGCCGAGTGCATCGACTGCGGCGCGTGCGAGCCGGTGTGTCCGGTCGAAGCTATCTTCGAGGAAGCCGCCGTCCCCGAAAAGTGGAAACACTTCACGGAGAAAAACGCCGCGTACTTCAAGAAGTGAGCGCTCTCCGCCCCCAGCAGGGCCGTCGCGCCGTCGTCACAGGGATCGGCGCGGTCTCGCCGAACGGGGTCGGCCGGGAGGCGTTCTGGGCGGCCACGCGCGCCGGAAAAAGCGGCGTCCGCCGCATCACGCAGTTCGACGTCGAGCCGTATCCCACGCGCATCGCGGGGATCGTCGCGGATTTCGACCCGGCGTTGGTGATGTCTTCGAACGACTTGAAGCACGTCCCGCGGATCGTGCCCCTGGCCGTCACGGCTTCGCTCGAGGCCGTGGCCGATGCCGGGCTTCAAACGAACGACATGTCGGTCGACGAGAGGCGGCGGTTCGCGGTCGTCGTCGGCTCGGGGGGCGCGGGGCTCGAATTCATCGAAAGACAGTTCCGGCAGTACTACCTCGAAGACCCCAAGGGCGTCAGCCTCTACACGATTCCGTCGTCGACCCCGGGATCTCTGTCGAGCGAACTGTCGATGAAATTTTCGCTGCGCGGGCCCTCGCACGTGATGTCGACCGGCTGCACGTCGTCCACCGACGCGATCGGCCACGCGATGTCTCTCATCCGGTACGGGCGCGCCGACCGCGTGCTCGTCGGGGGGAGCGATTCGCTGATCGGACCGGGGATCCTGACCGGCTTTTGCTTGATGAAGATCATGTCCACGGCCTGGAACGACGAGCCCGAGCGCGCCTCCCGCCCCTTCTCGAAGGACCGGGACGGCTTCGTCCTCGCGGAAGGATCCTGGATGATGGTGCTCGAAGAGCGCGAATTGGCACGCGCGCGCGGCGCCACGATCTACGGCGAGATCGCGGGGTACGGATCAACGTGCGAGGCGTTCCACCGCGTGCGCCTCGACGAAAACGGCGAGGAACCGGCGCGTGCGATGCAGCTCGCCCTCGAGGATGCCGGCATCGGCCCGGCCGATGTCGACTACCTGAATCTGCACGGCACCTCGACCCAGTTGAACGACCGGATCGAAACGCGCGCGGTCAAACTGGTCTTCGGTTCCCGCGCGACCTCGATTCCGTCGTCGAGCCTTAAATCGATGATCGGCCACCCCCAGGGCGCCTCCGGGGCCGCCGGCGTCGTCACCTCGTTGCTTGCCATGCGCGATTCGTACCTTCCGCCCACGATCAACCACGACGTCCCCGACCCGCAGTGCGACCTGGACGTGATCCCGAACGTCGGGCGCGAGCGCAGGATCGACACCGTGGTCGGCAACTGCATCGGCTTCGGTTCGAAGAACGCGGCGGTCGTCCTGAAACGGCACGCGGAGTAAGCGGCGCCGTGCCGTCGGTGTTCGTCCCCGCGCGGCGCTTCGATCCCGAGTGGATGGACAGGACCGACAACACTCCCGAAGACCTGAACGGCGCGCTCGACGACATCCGTGCGGTCAACCGCTTCCTCGGCGGGTCCAAGACCCTGGTCGATGCGGTGCGGCCGTTCCTCCTCGCCCGAACCGGCGGCCCGCCCCTGTCGATCCTGGATATCGGCACGGGCGGCGCGGATCTGCCGCTCGCCTTGGTCGCCCAGGCGCGGCGCGTGGACCGCGGCATCCGGATCGTCGCCGTCGACCGGGACGAGGTCACGCTCGACTACGCGCGACGGAAAACCTCCGAAGTCCCCGAGATCGAGCTTCTTGCGGCCGACGCCTTCGACCTCCCGTTCGCGCCGGGGTCGTTCGACCTCGTGACCGCCTCGCTGTTCCTCCACCATTTCACCCACGACGAGGCCGTGAGCCTGCTCTCGTCCTTCCGTCGCATCGCCCGCGGCGCGGTTCTGATCAATGACCTTGAGCGGCACATCGTCCCCTGGGCGTTCATCGCCCTTCTCGCCCGCGTCACGCGGCGGCACCCGATGTTCGTGAACGATGCGCCGCTTTCCGTCCTTCGAGGGTTCACGAGGGACGAGCTTCTGGCCGCAGCGCGCGACGCCGGGGCCGGCGACGCGACCGTCGTGGACCGGCATCCCTACCGTCTCCTTCTGACGCTGCCCGGGGCAGGAGCCTCGAAGTGACGCGCACCGATCTCGTCGTGATCGGCGGCGGGCCGGCCGGCGCCGCCATCGCGGCGCTCGCGGCGAGACGCGGCGTGGAGACGCTGCTCATCGAGAAGGACCGTTTTCCGCGCGACAAGGTCTGCGGCGAGTTCCTCTCGGCCGAAGGGTGCGCGGTACTCTTACGCCTCGGCCTCCTACCCACGCTGATCGAAAAAGGCGCCATGCCGATGGAGGCGTGCCTGCTCGCCGATGCGAAGGGCCGCGCGGTGACCTCTCCCCTCCCCGACCTGCCCGGCGCCGGCCGCACGGCTTGGGGCATCTCGCGCGCCGTGCTCGATGCCGTCCTCTTGAACCACGCGGCGTCCTGCGGAGCGACCGTGCGCGAGCAGACGGTTGCGATCCGCCCCCGTTTGGAGGACGGACGCGTGACGGGCGTCGTCACCCGGAAGGCCCAAGGGACCGGAGGGGACGAAACCATCGGAGCCGGGCTCGTCATCGCCGCCGACGGTCGCCGATCGGTACTCCAGCGCGCCCTCCATCCCAGAATAGGCGACCCGTTGACCACCTCCCCCAAGTCGTGGTTCGGTTTCAAGGCCCACTTCCCCGACCGCACGCAAGGCCTCGGAAAACGCATCGAGTTGTTCGTCTTCGAGGGCGGCTACGCCGGCCTCGGCCCCGTTGAGGGCGGCCGTCTCAATCTGGCGTTGATCGCGCGCGTCGACGCGTTGAAGGCGTGCGGCAACTCCCCGCAACGCCTGTTCGAAGAGCGCATGCTGAACAATCCGCTCCTGAAAGAGCGGCTGGGGAACGACCCACCCTGCTCGGCGTGGAAGACGATCGGCCCCCTGCGCTTCAACGTGCGCAGGCCCGCCTCACACGGCGCGATTTTCCTGGGCGACGCCGCCGGGACCATCGACCCCTTCAGCGGCGAAGGGATGTCGAACGCCCTTCATGGCGCGGAACTCGCCCTTCCCTTCGTCATCGAGGCTCTGGCTTCGGGCGGTCTCAGCGACGCCGCGGGGCGCGCCTGGTCTTCGGTCTGGCGCGACGCCTTCGCCCCGGTGACCCGGCGTACGCGTCTCATAGGCAGGATCTTCCAGCACCCGCGCCCCGCCGCACTCGCGATGGGCCTCTTACGCCTCCCCCACGGCGCGCGCTGGCTGCCGAGTCTCGTCGCGGCGACACGAACGGGGGTCGTATGAGGGGCCCGCCCTGGGAACGAGCCCCTCGAAGAAACGGCTAGAGCGGGGGCGGGTAACCGGGGAGGGCCACGCAGCCGGTGGCGTGGTTGCAGTTCGCGAGACAGAGATTCGAGTACGTCTTTCCGTTACTGCACTGCACGGGCGAGTAGACCTTCGGGCAAATGCACCTTGGGGCTGCCTCTGCCGGAGCGTTCATCGCGACGGCCCATAGGCCGATGGCGACGGAAACCAGGGCGAGCACCGTCCACTGACCGATCTTTCGCATCGATACCCCCGTTGGCTCGACGTCCATTCCGGCCGACCGATCGACCGTCCGGCGTCGAGTACGAATCGGCGCTGAGGCTAACACGGCTGAGTTACGATCGGCGCCGTGAGCGCGTCCCCAACGATCCGACCCGCCCTGCGAGGCGATGTCCCGCAGATCCTCGCGTTCATCCGCGAGCTCGCAGCCTACGAGAGGCTCGCCCACGAAGTCGTCGCGACCGAGGACGCTCTCGCCGGGACGCTCTTCGGCCCGCACCCGGCGGCCGAGGTCCTGATCGCGGAAATTGACGGAGTTGCCGTCGGCTTCGCGCTGTTCTTCCGCAACTACTCGACGTTTCTCGGCCAGCCCGGGATCTTCCTCGAGGATCTGTTCGTCCGCCCCGCCGCACGCGGGCGTGGGATCGGCCGGGCGCTCCTCTCCCGTCTCGCAACAATCGCCGCGGAGCGCGGCTGCGGCCGGCTCGAGTGGGCGGTGCTCGACTGGAACGAAAGCGCGATCGGCTTTTACGAGAAGCTGGGCGCGACGGCCAGGAGCGACTGGACGACCTACCGGCTGACCGGAGACGCCCTCGCCCGACTCGCCGCGGACGGAAGCTAGTCGTTCGCCGCTAGCCACCGCTCGCAATCGATGGCCGCACGACAACCGGCCCCCGCGGCCGTGACCGCCTGGCGGTAGACGTGATCGTGCACGTCACCCGCGGCGAACACCCCTTCGATGTTGGTGTACGAGGAATGGCCCTCGAGGGTGAGATAGCCCTCGGCGCTCATGGGGAGGAGGGACGCAAACAGCGCCGTGTTCGGTGTGTGTCCGATGGCGACGAAAAACCCGCCGCACGGCTCTTCCGTCAGGGCGCCGGTCTTCACGTTCTTCACGACGACCGAGCCGACCTTGGCGCCGTCCCCTTTGACTTCGGTGACCGCGGAATTCCACAGCACGCGCACCTTTTCGTTGGCGAGGAGGCGTTCGGCCATGATCTTCGACGCCCGGAACGAGTCGCGACGATGCACGACCGTCACGCGGGAGCCGAACCGGGTCAGAAAGTTTGCCTCTTCCATCGCGGTGTCGCCGCCGCCGACGACGACGATCTCCTGGTTGCGGAAGAAAAAGCCGTCACAAGTCGCGCAATACGACACGCCGTGCCCCGAGTATTCCTTCTCGCCGAGGATGTCGAGGATCTTCGGCGAGGCGCCCGTCGCGATGATCACCGAGCGGGCCGTCACGGTTTCCTCGTCGGTCGTCACGGTGAACGGCCGCGTGGAGAAATCGACGCGGGTGACGTCCCCCGAAACGAACGATGTGCCGAAGCGCTCCGCCTGTTTCTTGAACTTCTCCATCAATTCGGGGCCCATGATCCCTTCGGGGAAACCCGGATAGTTCTCTACATCGGTCGTTTGCATGAGCTGCCCACCCGCCATCAACCCTTCGACCACGACGGGTGCGAGGCCCGCGCGCGCGGTGTACAGGGCGGCCGTCAGGCCGGCGGGACCGGAACCGATGATCACGACGTCGTGGAGCGGCACGGGAGCCTCCTGGAGTTCATCGTGGAAAGGGCGGGAATGTTAGCAGACCGGCCGCTAGTCCAACTGTGTCCCACGAGGGATGACGACGACGCCACCCGGGGTGACCGTGAACCGCCGCTTGTCTTCTTCGGGATCTTCGCCGACGACGAAGCTCGCGGGAATGCGGACGCCCTTGTCGATGATCGCCTTCGTGACGCGCGCGTGACGCCCGATGTCGACATTGTCCATCAGCACGCTGTCGACGACCTTGGCGTACGAATTGACGCGAACCTCGGGCCCGAGGACGCAGCGCTCGACACGGCCGCCGCTGACGATCGCGCCGCCGCTGACGAGCGAGTCGAGGACGATCCCCAGACGTCCGCCGGGCTCTTCCTGCGCGAAGACCGTCTTGGCGGGGGGCAGTTGTTGGGCCATCGTCCGGATCGGCCAGTTCTTGTCGTACAGGTTGAAGACGGGCTCGACGGCGACCAGATCCATGCTGGCGTCGTAGTACGAATCCAGGGTGCCGACGTCGCGCCAGTAGGCCGTTTCTTTCTTGTTTTCGTCGATGAACGAGTAGGCGAACACCTTCTTCGTATCGACGAGGGCGGGAAGGATGTTGTAACCGAAGTCGTGGCGCGACTCGCGGCGCGCATCGACGGCGAGCGCCCGCACGAGCGTTTCGGTGTCGAAAACGTAGACGCCCATGTTGGCGAGCACGGTGCCGGGACGCCCCGGAAGGGGAATGGGATCTTTCGGCTTTTCCTGAAACGCGGTGATGCGCGACTCCTCGTCCACCGCAATCACTCCGACCGCCGAAGCCTCCGCGATCGGGACCTCGACCGCCGCGACCGTTACGATCGCGTCGTTGGCTTCGTGGCGCGCGATCAGTCGCGCGTAGTCCATCTTGTAGATGTGATCGCCCGAAAGGACGACGACGTAGCGAGGACGCTCCCGCTCCAAAAGGTACACGTTTTGGTAGACCGCATCGGCGGTCCCCAGGTACCAGCGCTCGCCCACGCGCAGCTGCGGCGGGACGCACTGGATCCACTCGTCGAGCTCGTGGTTGAACAGCGGTCCCCAGCCGATCCGAACGTGGCGCTCCAGGCTTCCGGACTTGTATTGGGTGAGGACGTAGATCTTTCGCAGCCCCGAGTTAAGGCAGTTCGACAGGGTGAAGTCGATCACCCGGTAGATGCCCCCGAACGGGACGGCGGGCTTCCCGCGATCCCGCGTCAGGGGGTAGAGGCGTTCCCCCTGACCGCCGGCCATGACGATCGCCAGCGTGTCGCCCAACAGGGTCCGGCGGCGATCGACCATCAGCTGTCCGCGCGGGAGGCGATCAGCTCTCGCACCCGCGCGCGCAGCTCGCCGGTGTCGGCCGACTTCACGACGTAAGCGTCCGCCGACCAGCTCATGAAACTGTCCTTGTAGGACGAGTAGGCTGAATTCAGGACGACCGGGATCTTCGGGTTCTTGTCGAGAAGACGGCTCATCGCCTCGAGCCCATCCATCCCCGGAAGGCGGATGTCCATGACGACGAGGTCGGGCGCTTCGTCCTGAACCATCGCCAGCCCCTCCGCGGCGGTCGCCGCCGTGACCACCTCGAAGCCGTCGCGCTCGAAGTCTTGTTGGTAGAGTATGCGAAGGTTTTTCTCGTCTTCAATGATCAGGATCTTGGGCATCGGTCTCACCCTCCGTCGCCGCGGGGAGACGCAGCGTGACCGTCGTGCCCTCCCCTTCCCGGCTCTCGATCCGGACCTCGCCGTTGTGATCGCGCGCGATGAGCGACGCGATGGTCAGGCCGAGGCCGGATCCGTTTGGTTTCGTTGTGTAAAACGCCTCCTGAGCACGTGCGAGGACATCTTCCGACATGCCGACGCCGGTGTCCACGATCGCCATTTCGACACCGTAGGGAACGCCGCGCAGGCGGACGAGGAGCTCGCCCCCATGCGGCATCGCGTGCACCGCGTTTCGCAGCAGATTGATGACCGCGTGGAAAATCTGGTCGCTGTCGGCGGCGGCTTCGGGCGTGCCGGGCGCCTCTTCGACCCGTCCGACGACCCCCACGTGATCGAGCTCCCACGCCAGCAGGTCGAGCGCCTCCTGGGCGAGCCGCCTCAAGGGTACCGATCCGATCTTGGGCGGCGCCGGACGGGAGAACTCGAGAACCTCCTTGACGATGGTCTCGAGCCGCCGCACCTCGTTCACGATGATCTCCAGCGCCTCCCTTGTCGCTGAATCTTGTTCTTCGGGACGAAGCAGGAGCGAGCGGGCGAAGCCGCCGATCGCGACGAGCGGATTCCGGATTTCGTGCGCCACGCGGGCGGCCATCTCGCCGATGGCGCTCAAGCGCTCCGATCGCACCACCCTCTCCTGGTTGCGTCTCAGTTCTCTCGTTGCCGCCTCGAGCGAGGCGACCTGGCGGGCCAGCTCTTCGGTCAGATGCGCCCGCGCCAACGCTTGGCCGGCCTGCAGGCCGAGCAGTTCCAGGATGTCCACGTCTTCGTCGGTGATCGCGCGGCGCGTGATCGCATTGTCCGCGAGAAGCAGGCCCACCGGCTTTCCATCGGTCGTCAGCGGCACCGCCACGAAGGCGTCGATGCCCAATATGCCGATGATTCGATAAGGGGACGGTGCGTCGCCCGAGACCACGTGCCCGTCGACCACGCGCGTCGTCGCCGTCGCGTTCAGCGCGGCGACGACGAAGGAGGTCTCGTCATCGAGCTTGGCGGAGAGCAGGCGTGCGATCTCGAGAACGCGCGGCTCCTCCCCGTCGATGAGCGGCTCGTAGTCATCCACGAGATCGCGCAGCGTCTTTCCGCCCGTGGAGAGGCGGGACCAGATTCTCTGCGCCTCCTCCGTGTCCGCGGGGCCGATGGCGTCGCGTCCGCGAAGCACGCCGTGGCGCTCGTCGACCAAGAGCAAGAAGGCGCGGTTAAACCGCAGGCCCATGCTGGCCGTCGCGCCGACCAGAATGGTGTGCAGGATCCGCTCGGGACTCATCGCCGATTGCAGGCACTCGCCGATCTCGCGGATGATCGACAGTTGCGCGACACGACGCGCCAGCCGCCGTTCGAGCGACTTGGACTCCGTCAGGTCGGTGATGAGGACGAACGCCCCCTCCCTCCCGTCGCTTGCCGGGAGATCGGTGCGCGTGACCATGACGGGAAGCTCGATGCCGTCCGCACTTTGATGCAGCGCTTCGTAACGCCGGGTCCTGACTCCACCGAGCGGAGCTTCGGGGATCGTCGCTTCCTCGGCTACGAGCTCGGCGAACTTCTTTCCGAGGGCCTCCTCCTCGCCGAGGCCGTAGAACTTGACGGCGCCCAGGTTCCAAAAGAGCACCGCGTCATCGGCGTCCAATAGGGCGAACGGGATCGACCAGGCGCCGAGCATGCGCAAGAATTCGTCCGCCCGCCCCGGGAAGAACGCGTCGAACTTGCTTCGCTGGTCCTTGTGCGTGATTGCCCCCATCGCCCTCCTTCGCATCGTCCGGCACCAGCGGGCTACGGCGAGGAATTCCGCGGAAGACCCGCTGGAATTGTACCCGCGGTTGGGTCGCGCCTCGAGTCCGAGACGCTCCCGAATTGGTCCCTAGATCACCGCGTCACGCAGGAACGTCGCCGCTTCTTCCGGTGCGGTCGGGTTGATGTAGAACCCGGTCCCCCACTCGAACCCCGCGACGCGGGTAAGGCGGGGGAGAATCTCGATGTGCCAGTGGAAATCGAACGGCAGGGTGTCCCAGTAGTGGCGGCGGCGCACCAGTAACTCGGTGTTCGGGCTCGAGTGCAGCACGAAATTGTAGGGCGGATCGCGCAGGACGCTCTTCAACCGGGCGAGCGTTTCTTTCAGCGTTCGCGCGAGCGCCGCCAGGGTCAGGCGCGACTCGTCGGTGAACGCATGGTTGTGCCGGCGCGGGAGGATCATCAGCTCGAAAGGGAAGCGGGACGCGTAGGGGGCGACGACGGCGAAGTGCTCGTCCAACGCCACGATGCGATCGCGCGATTGGAGCTCCTGCTCGAGCATGTCGCAGAAGATGCAGCGCTCCTTCAGGTGAAAATGCTCGCGAGCGGAATCCAGCTCGACCGAGATGGCGCGCGGGGTCACCGGCGTCGCGATGAGCTGCAGGTGCGGGTGGCTCAGCGTGGCCCCGGCGGCGGCGCCGTGGTTTTTGAACAGGAGCACGTACTTGAACCGCGGGTCCCGGCCGAGGTCGCGCATGCGGTCCTGGCAGAGGGCGAGCACGGTGGTTAGGGCGCCGGGCTCCATGTCCCCCATATGCAGGTCGTGGAGGGGCGATTCGATCACGACCTCGTGCGCTCCGACACCGCGCATCCGGTCGTAGAGGCCGACCCCCTGACGGTCGAGCGTCCCCTCGATGGACAGCGCCGGGTACTTGTTCGGGATGACCCGCACGTCCCAGCCGGGGCCGTTCGCCCCCCCGCCGCCGGGCCTTACCGCGGCGATCTCGCCGGGGGTCTTGTCCTCGCTGCCGGGACAAAACGGGCAGAACCCGCCCTCGCGCCGCGCCTCCCAGCCATCAGCGAAGTCTTCGGGGCGGCGGCTCCTCTCGTTGGCGATGATCACCCAGCGTTTCGAGAGCGGATCGTGACGAAGCTCGGACATCTCATTCCCTTCCCGCGGGCCGGCGGTACCTGCCGCGCGCGTTACGCGAACAGTGCGGAGGCCAGATCGATGAGCTCAGGAGGCACCGTCTTCAACGACGCGACCGCCGACGCCAGCGGCACGGGCATGAAAACGCCCCCGCAATACGCGGCCATCATGCCGAAACGTCCGTCGTGCACCATGTCGGCCGCAAGCAGACCGTAGCGGGAGCCGAGCCAGCGGTCGAATGCGGTCGGCGTGCCGCCGCGTTGGACGTGCCCGAGCTGAACCGAGCGCGTCTCGCTCCCCGTGCGCTTTTCGATCTCTTTTGCGAGCCGTTCTCCGATGCCGCCGAGCAAGACGTGGCCGAACGCGTCGGTCTCGGTCTTTTTTTTGATCTCACCCTCGGGGAGGATCGCCCCCTCGGCCGCGACGATGATCGAGAAGTGGATCCCGCGGGCGCGCCGGCGTAAAACGGCCGCGCAGACCGCCTCGATGTCGATCGGGCGCTCGGGGATCAGGATGAAATCGGCCCCGCCGGCCATCCCGGAGTGCAGCGCGATCCATCCCGCGTGGCGGCCCATCACCTCGCAGACGATGACGCGGTCGTGAGACTCGGCGGTCGAGTGAAGCCGGTCGATCGCCTCGGTGGCAATCGCGACCGCGGTGTTGAAGCCGAACGTAGTGTCGGTGCCGGACAGGTCGTTGTCGATCGTCTTCGGGACACCCACGACAGGAAAACCCGCCGCCGACAGTTTCGCCGCGACGCCTAACGTGTCCTCGCCACCGATGGCGATCAACGCGTCGAGTCCCAACGCGGTGAAGTTCGCCTCGGCCGCGCGGGCGTCCTCGACCGTCTTGTACGGATTCGTGCGCGAGGTGCCCAGAATCGTCCCTCCGCGATGGAGGATCCCGGAGGCCGCCTGCGCGTCGAGTTCGACGGTTTCTTTTTCCAGCAGGCCTCGCCAGCCGTGACGGATGCCGACCATCCGGTACCCGCGCGGGAGCGAGCGTCTGACGATCGCTCGAATCACCGCGTTCAACCCCGGCGCGTCCCCGCCGCCGGTCAAGATGCCTACCGTCTTCATCGTCACTCCTTGGAAAGCGCCCATTCTAGACGACGGGTCAGACAAACCAATCGTAACGGGACGGGTCGTCATCCGGCCGCGCCAACTCGACGAAGCCGTCTCCCGGGATCCGCTGCGTGGCGCCGTCCGCGTTTCTGATCTCGATCGCGAAACGCGCGGGCGCTCCTGCTTCGGCGAGACGATCGAACGGCACGGACAGTTCGACCACGCGGTCGAGCGCGGTGATCAGATCCCCCGAAGATTCGCCGGCCTTGGACTGGAGAGCAGCCGCGTCTGCCGCCGGCGTTCGCAACACGATCGTCGTGCCGTCCAGCGCCCCCGGCTCGAACGGATCGAGCCTCACGAAAAGCGCCGTCCCGTCGGTGCCGAAAAACAGCTCTCGCGCGAAGCGGACCGCGGCGTGCATCGCGCCGTAGATGCACGTCACGTGCCCCGCGGTGCGCCATTCGAAGTAGTCGCCGACGCGCCCGTCGATCCGGGCATGCACCGGCCCCGAAGGCGGCATCTGGCCTCGAACCTGGGTTTTGCGGATCGGCTCGTCGAGCACGGACGGCACGGGCAACCCGGCCGCGGCATAGGCCCCCCGCAGCTTGTCGCGAAATCCCGCGTCGAATTCCGCGCCGTACTCGGTCGGGTGATCGTCGCCGTACCACCAGAACCAATCGCTCCCCTCGGCCGCCAAGATCATGCGCCACGCCGGGTCGTCCCATCGCGGTGCTCCCGCGGCTCTTACGATCGCCTCGCGGGCCGCGGCCAGCAATTCCCATGCACGGTTTTTTTCGGGATGCCCGACCCAGGTCGCGAGGTTGCGATAGATCCACGATCCGGCGACAACGCGGGGAAGGGGCCGCGCGCTGTCCGCCCTCGCCGCCTCCGACGCGGTGACGGTTTCGATACCGGACTCGGCGGCGAGCGCGCCGTAGAGCGCATCGAAAAACGGCGCGGCGTGCTCCGGGTAGTGCTCCCACGCGTTCTCGCCGTCCAGGATCACGCTGACGACGTAGGGCGTGTCGTCGTCGGGGAGTAGCGCGCGCAGATGCAACAAACGCGAGAGGAAATCGCGCGCCGCGTCTTCCGGAGCGCGCGTGGCGTAGGCGAATCCGATCCGGTCGGAAAGATCGTGGTCCCGGAACAAGAGCACGGGGCCGTCGCTGTAGCGCCACGGACGGTAGAGCAACTCGGCCCGCCGTGCTTCCCTAGCGGTCTGTTCGGCCGGGAGGACCTCGCCAATCGACGCGAAGAGAACGTCCTCGTCGCTCGCGGCCCAGCGATACCCCGCAGCACCCATCCGTTCGAGCGACCGCTCGGAGATCGCGCCTTCCGACGGCCATCCGCCCGCGGCCTTCCGGCCGAAGGTCGCATGGAACGCCTCCATCCCCTTCACGAGCTGTAGATCGGCATCCTCCACACCCTGGAATCGGGCCGCCGGGAGACGCAGGTCGGGAAGGGCCTCGAGCGCCGAATTCAGGTCGCACAGGAGGGGCAGAATCGGGTGGTAGTAAGGCGTGACCGACAGCTCGATCTGCTCGGCATCGTAGAGCCGCCGCCACCGCGGGATGACGTCGGCGAGAAACTCCCCGTGGCGCGTAAAAAGCGCTTGCTTGTCGTCTGCAGTGTAGCCTCGCCCCTTCGCGCGAAGGCCCGCGATCAAAGGGTCGGCCTGCAATAGCGGCCCGCTCCAGGCGAGGTGGAACAGCACCTGGAGGTCGCAAAGCGCCTGGTCGTCGAAGCGATCAACCACGACCTTTCCGATCGCTGCGGCCGGCTCGTCGCCACGCAGGGCATGCAGTTCGTTCAATCGCTTGAGGCCCACCGCCATCATGTCGCGATTCAACGAGAAGAAGTGACCGATGACGAAGGCCCGCTCCTCGAAGGTGAGTTCGGCAGGATCTTTCAGCGCGAGGGCCAGAAACGGATCCGGACGCAGTCCCCCCGAGGCGAGCGCTTGCATCTGATCGAGAAGCGTCGGCACGACGTTGAAGGTGGCGCGTATCGTCGGATGACGCGCGAGGAACGCGGCCATGTCGGCGTAATCCTTGAGCGCATGGAGACGCGTCCAGGGCATGATGGGTGCGGACGTCTCGGGGTCGGTGTAGTCGGGCTGATGGAAATGCCAGATCAGAGCCAACCGGATCGGCGCCTTCATCCGCGGGCCGTTCGCGTGCGGGAGATCGCCCGCTCGTAAAGCTGCTCGTAACCGTAGGCCGCGTCGGCCCACGAGAAGTTGGCCGCCATCCCGTTGCGTTGCAGCCTCGCCCACGCCTCCGCGTCCGTGTTGTGCACGAGAAGCGCGCGCTGCAGGGCCATCCAAAACGCATCGGCCGTGAACTCGTGAAAGGTGAATCCGGTGTGCCCGTCCCCTACGGTGTCGGCCAAACCTCCCGTGCTGCGCACGACCGGCACGCTGCCGTAGCGCATGGCGATGAGCTGCCCCAATCCGCACGGCTCGAACAGGGACGGCATCAGGAACAGATCGCTCCCGGCGTAGATTTGCGGCGCCAGATCCGAGGAGAAGGCCAATACCGCGGCCATCTTGCGGGGGTGGTAGCCGGCCAGGTGCGCGAAGGCATCCTCGTACCGCTTGGCCCCGGTCCCCAACACGACAAACTGCGCCTCGCCTGCCAGGCCGCTCATCAGGAGGTGGATCACGTGCCCCGTGATCTCCATTCCCTTTTGCGCGTCGAGCCGCGTGACCATCCCGACCAGCGGAACCCTCGCGTCTCGCTGCAGTCCCAATCGATCCTGCAGCGCCAGCTTGTTCGCCACGCGCCGATCGGGCCGCGCCGCGTCGAAATCGAGGACGAGGCTCGGGTCGGTCGCCGGATTCCAGACGTCGTAGTCGAGGCCGTTCAGGACGCCGTGGACGTCGTGTTGCCGGGCGCGAAGGAGCGGGTCGAGGCCGTTGCCGCCTTGAGGCGTCATGATCTCGCGCACGTAGGTCGGACTGACGGTGGAAACCAGCGTCGCGTGAGCGATCCCCCGCGCCATGAAGTTGACCTCGTCCCAACCGCTCTCGTCGAGCAGCGGCGGGACGTCGACGCCGAGGTAGCGCGCAACGCGCCGCGAACTGCGCCCCTGATGCGCGAGGTTGTGGATCGTGAACACCGTCGCGACATCGCCGAACCGGCCGTCGACGCGCCCCGCGGTGTCGAGCCACATCACCGCGGGCGCGGAGTGCCAGTCGTGCGCGTGCACGACGTCGGGACGAAAGCCCAAAGCAGCCGTGAGCTCGAGCGCGGCGCGCGAGAAGAAGGCAAACCGGTACGGATCGTCGTCGTAGCCGTAGATGTTCGGCCGGTCGAAGAGGCTGCGCTCCGCGATGAGGTAGACGGGAACGTCGCTCCCGGGAAGCACCGTCTGGATGACTCCGGCCTCAATCGGCCCCCCACCCGTGGGGACCGTCAACGTGCCGGGAAGCGGGGCGAATCCGCCCTCCCCGGCTCGCACCGCTCGCTCTTGCGCCTGATACGCGGGCATGACCACGCGCACGTCGTGGCCGAGGCTTGCGAGCGCTTTGGGGAGCGCTCCCGCCACATCCCCCAGGCCTCCCGTCTTGGCGAACGGGGCGACTTCGGCGCTGAGGATGAGGATTCGTAGGCGTGAGGACATCAGCCGAGCATTCTAGCCGGGAGCGTCCCGGTACCGGATGTCGAAAAGGGGACACTCCCCTTTTCGACGTCCGGTGCCGGAGCGCTAGCTGGCCGGCGCCCCCGCAGGGATCGGCAGGTTGAGCCGCTTCAGCTCGGCGTTGATGGCCGTCGCGAACTCCCCGAACGGCTTGGCGCCCGAGAGGAACTTCCCGTTGACGAAAAATCCCGGCGTCCCGCTGACGCCGAGCTTGCCCGCGTCGGCCATGTCGGCCTCGATCTGTGCTTTGAACGCGGCGTCGTCCAACGCTTTCGTGAACTTCGCCACGTCGAGCTTCAGCTCTTTGGCGTAGGCGATGTACTGATCGCGGTTCATCGTTTTTTGGTTCTCGAAGATCTTGTCGTGCATCTCCCAGAACTTGCCCTGATCGTTCGCGGCCATGGCCGCGAGCGCCGCCGGCATCGCATTCGGATGGAACGACAGCGGGAGATTCTTCCAGACCACCTTGACCTGATCGCCGTAAACCTTCTCGATCTGATTGAGGGTCGGACCGACCCTCGAGCAGAAAGGTCACTGGAAGTCGGAAAACTCGGCTATGACGATCGGCGCGGTCGGGTTCCCCTTGGAGGGTGAGCCGGCCGTATTGACGGCGTAGACCTTGTTCGGGTCCGGACCCTGCTGCGGCGCCGGCTTGGCCTTGGCGGCGTTGGCGACTTGCGTCTGCATCTGGATGAGCTTCGTATCCATGTCGACGAGACGCTTCAAGGTGTCGTCTTTGACCTTCTTGGTGTCGGTCCAGGCCACAAAGCCCAGCACCAACGCACCCGAAGCCAGGAGGATGGGGAGCCAAGCCATGCTCCCGCCTCCCCCGCCGCCTGCTGAATCATCGCCGCCTTCGCCTGCGCGGCGCTCCCGGTTCTTCTTGGACATCGTTCTGTCTCCTTCGCAACTAATCTACGGCCTAAAGCGACAGTTTACCCTGTTGTTCCCTAACGGCGTTGGCGGACGCGGTCAGGGCGGCCGATTCTTGGGCTTGCAGCTTGACTTCGTAAACCTTTTCGATCCCCCGCGAGCCGAGCCTAACCGGCACCCCGACGAAGCAGCCTGAGATTCCGTACTCGCCTTCCAGGTAGGCGGCGCACGGGAGGACCTTCTTCTTGTCCTTGAGGATGGAATCGACCATCTCGACGGTCGACGCGGCCGGCGCGTAGTAGGCCGAGCCCGTCTTGAGCAGGGAGACGATCTCGGCGCCTCCGCCGGCCGTGCGCTTCACGATCGCGTCGATCTTGTCCGCCGGGAGGAGCTCCGTCAGCGGGACGCCCCCGACCATCGTGAGGCGCGGGAGGGGGACCATCGAATCGCCGTGGCCGCCGAGCACCAAGGCGGTGACGCTCTCGACCGAAACCGAAAGCTCCATCGCGATGAACGCCCGGTAGCGCGCGGTGTCCAAAACACCCGCCATTCCCATCACCCGCTCCTTGGGGAACCCCGTGACGACCTTGGCCACATAGGCCATGACGTCGAGCGGATTCGAGACCAGGATCACGATGGCGTTCGGCGAGCTGGCCTTCACCTTTCCGGCGCACTGCTTGACGATGTCCGTGTTGATGTTCAGGAGATCGTCCCGGCTCATTCCGGGTTTGCGCGCGACGCCCGCCGTGATGACGACGATATCCGATCCCGCCGTGTCGTCGTAGGAGTTCGTTCCCCGCACCATCGAGTCGAAGCCGAGCACCGGGGACGCCTCGAAAAGATCGAGCCCCTTCCCCTGCGGCGGCCCTTCGAGGATGTCGAGAAGGACGACGTCGCCAAGTTCCTTCGTCGCGCAGCCCATCGCCACGTGCTCGCCGACGAATCCACCCCCGATGACCGTAATTTTTTTGCGCATGAGCGGCTCCTTGTCCTTGTGGAAACAGCACCGAAAGGTCAGGAAAGGTAGCACCGCGGGAGAAACGCGGGCAACGTCAATACTGGACCAAAGACCCCTCGCGTTTGGCCTTGCGGATGGCGATGCGCGCGCCAAAAAGACCCAGGGGGACGAGAACGGCGGTGAGGATCGCGAGCCGCCCGAGTGGACTCGCCACATCGCCGAAGGTCAGGCCCTTCAAGAGCGTGCCGCGAACGACTTTGAGCGACCAGCTCATCGGAAGCCAATCGGAGACCCACTGAACCGCGCGGGGCAGTTGCTTCGACGGAATGATGACGTTCCCGAAGAAGGTCGTTCCCATAGACAGCAGAAAATTGATCGGATCGCCACGCTTGAAATAGAGGATGAACGACGCGGAGAGCATGCCGATCCCGGCCGACGAGAGGAGCGTGAGCCCCACGCCGAGCAGGAGCGCCGCGGGGCTCGCGACGTTGAGCTTGACGCCGAACACGAACACCGCGCACACCAGGTAGACGAGAAGGCGCAAGCCTCCCCAGGTGAATTCCCACGCGGTCGACGAGAAGATGACGACGGACGTCGGCGTCGGCGACACGAGCATCGCCTCGAGCGTCCCCATGACCTGTTCGCTACGCACCTTCGCAGCGAACGCGTAAAGGGCCGTCGAGAAGTACAGCTGGAAGGCGACCCCCACGAGCAGCCACGGGAACGGCGCCACGCCCTCGAGGCCTTCGGTCTGGGGGTTGACCATCCGGCTGCCGTAATAGAACACGGCCACCGCGAAGAACATCCCGCCCAACTGCAGGAGGAACGCGAGCCGGTAGGAGACGTCCGAGAGGAAATCACGAACGAGGAAGGCCCAGATCTTCGTGAGCAACCGCCGCAGGCCCGTCACACGCTACCCCTCGCGGTCTCTTGGGCCAGCAACCGCGCGAACGCCTCCTCGAGGTCCGGCTCGATCCGGTCGCAGGCCCGGATCGAGCCGCCTTGGGCCATCACCGATTTCAACACGTCGTCGAGAACGATCTTCCCGTCGAGGGCGACCACGACGCGCCGGTTTTCGCCGGCGTGCTCGTTCGAGACGATCCGAAACGGGCCGGCGATGTCGTCGCGCCAGTTGGCGACCTCGAGCCGGAACTGATGCTCGTCGATCCCCCAGCGGCGAACCTCGGCGACGGTGCCGACCTGCCGCACGGTCCCCTGCACGAGAATCGCGACCCGGTCGCACAAGACCTCGGCCTCGCGCAGGTTGTGGGTGGCCAGGAGAATCGTCTTCCCGTCGCGCCCCTGGAGCTCGTCTTTGATCAGAGCGCGCAGCGCAAGGGACGCCGACGGATCCAGGCTCCGGGTGGGTTCGTCCATCAGCAGCACCGGCGGATCGTGGAGCAGGGCGCGCGCGATCGCGAGACGTTGCTTCATCCCCGAGGAGTAGTCCGCGAACCGCTGGGGCGCGGCTTCGGTGAGATCCACCTTCAGCAGGAGCTCGTCGATCCGGGAGTCGATGCGCTTGCCGGGGACGTCGTAGAGCCGGGCGAAGAACCTCAGATTCTCCCGCCCCGAAAGCCGCCAGTAGAACGAGCGTTCGTCCGAGTGCACCAATCCCATCCGCGGCTTGACCTTGTTTTCGTGACGCACGTCCTCTCCGCCGATCGAGGCACGGCCGTGATCCGGGAGGATGAGGCACGAGAGGATCTTGACGAGCGTCGTCTTGCCGGCCCCGTTGGGACCGAGTAGCCCGAAGATCTCCCCCGTCTTGACGCCCAGGTCGACGCCGCGCAAGGCGCGGACGCGTTCGGGAACCGCGAACGGCTTCGTGACCAGTTCCGTGAGGGAGCGTTTCTTCGCGAACGACTTTTCGAGCTCGAACCCTTCGATCGCGTAATCCATGTCCGCGGCATTGTAGCCGACAGCGCGGCAAGCGCGGGTGCTACTGTCCTCCCATGCACTTACTTCTCGCGGGGTGCGGCTGGCTGGGACGGGAGGTAGCGAGGCGTCTCGTCGCCCGAGGCGATCGCGTCACGGCGCTGACGCGGACCGAACCGAGCGCGAAGCACCTGCGCGAGATCGGGATCGAAGCTTCAGCCCTCGATCTCGCCGCCCCCGGCGCGTCGCGATCGATCCGGGGCCGTTACGACGGGATCGTGGCCATGCAGTCGGCGTCGGGTCGCGGCGCGGCCGCCTATCGACGCGCCTATCTCGAGGCGACCCGATGCGTCCTCGAATCGGAAGGCGCCGACGGCGCCGCGTTCGTCTACGTGAGCTCGACGGGGGTCTTCGGCCGAACCGACGGATCGTGGGTGGACGAGTCGACGCCGCCCTCACCGGCGGAACCGACGGCCCAAGTGCTCGTCGAGGCCGAGCGCCTCGTCCTTGACCGGTCGTGGCATCGCGCGCAACCGCGCATCGTCCGCTGCTCCGGCCTGTACGGTCCCGGGCGCACGGGTACGATCGAACGCGTGCGCGCGGGAACCCTTGCGTTGGGTGATGGGGACGAGACGTGGATGAACTTCTGCCATCGCGACGATGCCGCGGTTGCGGTCATCGCGGCGCTCGATCGCGGGAGCCCGGGCGCGATCTACCACGCCAGCGACGCCTCCCCCGCGATGCGGCGGGATCTCGTCGCCTGGATCTCCGCGCGGATCGGGATGGATCCGTCCCGGCGGCCTGAGGGAAGCCCCAAGGGGGGACGGCGCGGCGCGAACCGTCGCGTCAGCTCCGAGGCGACTCGTCGCGAACTCGAAACCGTTCTGGCCTATCCGAGCTTTCGCGAAGGCCTCGCCCCGTTCGTCGGCTGAACCGGATTTGCCTACTTCGCGATCGCGGCGAGCGCGGCGTCGTAGTTCGGCTCCTCGCCGATTTCCTTTACGAGTTGCGTGTAGACGACCTTGTCGTTCGCGTCGATGACCACCACCGCGCGCGCGGAGATCCCTTCGAGTGGACCGTCGGTGATGAGCGTCCCGTATTCCTTCGCGAAGTTGCGGCCGCGCATCATCGAAAGCGGCAGCACGTTGTGAAGGCCCTCGGTCGTGCAGAAACGCTTCATCGCGAACGGCAGGTCCGCCGAAACGACGAGCACCACGGCGTCCCTGATCGAAGCGGCCTTTTCGTTGAACTTGCGCGCGGAGGCCGCGCAAACCGGGGTGTCCAGGCTCGGGACGATGTTCAAGACCTTGGTTTTTCCCCGGTAGGTGTCGAGGGTGACGTCTTGAAGGTCGGCCGTGACGAGGCGGAAGTTCGGAGCCGGCGCCCCGACCGCAGGGAGCTCTCCGGACGTATGGAAGGGATTGCCCTTGAGCGTGATGTTGGCCATGCAGGATCCTCCGTATGAGAACGGCCAGATTAGCACGCGCTCGCACCCCACCTCGCACTTTGGTACTCTCGCGGGGCGAAAGAACTACCGTGACAGAGACTTCTCGACGCCCCGCGCCCACACCCGACGCGCAGCTCGCCGCGGCGTACGAAGCCCATCCGTTGCTCGACCCTCGGCTCCCGAGCCGCCATCCCGCGCTCGCGCGCCTCTGGATCGACACGTACCGCCGGATGATGCGCGACCCCGTCGTGTTCGAGCGCGTCGTCCGCGGGTACGTGATGCCGGCCGGCAGCCGGTCCTCAACCGCCGTCGACCTCGCCCCCTATTTCCACGATGCCGACGCCTACCTGAACGATCTGCTGCGGCTCGTGCCCGATTCGCTCGCGCGGCATCTCGCGCCGCTCCCCGAAACCCGCGGCGCGAGCACGATTCGCGACCTGCTCAAGGCGACGTTCGAGGGACCGCACACACGCGCGCGCTACGAGGCGCAGCGAAAGCTCTACCTCGCAAAGCTCCTCTTCGACATCGACCATTCGCGGGCGGTGCGCGACGGCCCGAAGCACCTCGTCCGGTTCGAGTCGATCGTCAAAGACGCTCTGTTCTCCGAGGTCCAAAATTCGGACGAAGTCGAAGTCGTAGGTCCCGGCGCGCGCGCGTTCCGTTTCCGGCCGCGAAAGCTCCCGGCCGAAGGACGCGATCCGGCGATCGAGATCTTTCACTACCGGACCCGTTTCAAACGTGAAGCGGACCCGGAGACCGACAAGCGCGCCGACGAAGGCTGGATCCGCATTGCCGAGTCCCCGCGCTGGCCGGGACTAGGACGGCACAGCGGATCGATCCTCTCCAAGCTGATCCGCAGGGCGATCCCCGATCCGCGTATGGTCCAGGACCTTCTGGGGGCCATGTTCATCGTCGGGGACCGTTCCCAGACCTACGCGTTGGAACGGAGGCTCGTTTCCGCCTTTGGCGGACCGCTCCGATGCCGCGATCGGATCGACACGCTGTCCGGAAGCCGCGATCGCGCCCGCCTCGACCCGCAATCGTCGAGTGGGTTTCTCGTGCTCAAGGAAATCGTCGACATCCTGATGGACGACCCGTCGTCGGACGTTCCCTACATGTTCTCGGTCGAGATTCAGATCTTCCCGCTCGAGGCGTACCTGAGCACGCTCTACGACACGCATTTCGCGAGCCACGCGGCGTACAAGCGCCGCCAGTTCCTTCACGAGCTGCTTCCGATCCTCTTCCCGTCGAGCCTCTACGGCGGCGAAGCAGTCGTCCTGTCGGGGGGCGCCGGCTAGTTCGACCTTTCACCCTGTTCGCGCGTATAACGGGTGGCTCGTTCGATCGAGGAGGGTCCCCACCATGCGACTGATGATCGTCGCTCTTGCCATCGGCCTTGTCGCCCACCCCGGAGTTCTCGCGGACGAGATGAAGCCCGGTGTCGGAGCACCGGTCGCGGCGGCCGCGGCCGTGCCGACCGGTGCGGTGACGAAACCCCCGCCCGCAAAGACGATCACGGGAAAGGTCACGGGACCCGACGGGAAGCCCGTCGCCGCCGCAACGGTGCGCGCGATCCCCATGCCGAAAAAGACCGAATCCCCTCGCCGCGTTCGCCGGGCGCCCGACGCGCCGAAAGCCGTCGTCGCCAAGACAGACGCCACGGGCGCGTTCCGCCTCGACGGACTTGCGACCGGCCCCTTCGCGCTGCGTATCGAGGCCCCGGGATTCGCCCCGACGGGCGCGAACAACATTCCGGCGGGGGCCGCCGTCACCTTGCGACTCAAACCCGGAACGACCGTCGTCGGCCGCGTGCTCGACCTCACGACTCAAAAGCCGATCGCAAACGCCACGGTCACGGGACTCGAGAAGGATGCCGCGCGCTTCGGAACGGATGCGGCGCACACCGTCAAGACTGCCGAGGACGGAACGTTCATCCTGGCCGATTGCGCTCCCGGCATCATCATCGTCGAAGCGATAGCAAAGGCGAAGGCCAAGGCGCGCCTCGATCAGGTCGTCGCCAAGCCGGTCGCACCCGGTGAAGAGCGCAACCCCGACGCCAATACGCTCTACCTGCAGCCGGGTGGCCGGATCGCGGGGCGCGTTTTGGGCCCCGACGGGAAACCGCTCGCGGATGCGATCGTCACGGCGTCGCCCTCGGACGGGAGCCTCTTCGCGATGCTGCGCGAGGGCAACGGAGCGCAACGCACCGACGTCGACGGCAAGTTCGCGTTCGATGGGATCGCCGCGGGGAACAAGTACACCGTACGGGCGACGAAGGAAGGCTTGGCCACGAAGGACGACGGCCCCATTCCGGTCGAGGCGGGGACCGACCGAGCCGACCTCGAGCTGAAGCTCGAGTCCGGAGCGCTCCTCGCTTTCCGCCTCGCGACCGACGAGGACGTCCCGGTGAAAAGCGTCGAAGTGCAGCTCCAGCCGCAAGGCGGCGGAAGGCGCCGCGGCATGGGGTTGGGCAGGGGCGACGTCGACCAGGACAAGATCGAGCCGCAAGGCGACGGGAAGTTCCTCATCAAGGCGCTCGATCCGGGGACTTTCGATCTGACGTTGCAGCCCCCGGACTTCGCGGACATCACTAAAACAGGTCTCAAGCTCAAGAACGGCGAGACGACGGATCTCGGCACCTTGCGCGTCAAGGAATCGAAGAGCATCTCTGGGCGCATCACCGACACGAGCGGACGGCCCATCGCAGGGGCGACGATCTCGGGGTTGTGGCTCGACGCCCAAATGCGGCTCTCGCGCGAGGCGCGATCGGGTGAGGATGGCCGTTTCCGCCTCTCCGGGCTTGGCGACCAACCCTTGCGCAACATGTCGGTACGGGCCGAGGGCTATGCGAACTCGACTCGCGAGGGCGCGACCCCAGGGGACACCGCGGTCGATTTCACGCTCGAAAAAACGGGGAGCGTCGTAGGTCGCGTCCTCTCCGTGGGCGGCGCGGTCCCGCCGGCGTTTCGCGTGCAGGCGTTCCCCGAGGCCAAAGAAAATCAGGAGCGGCAGGGGTTCCGGGTCATGATCGCCGACCGACCGGAAGAAGACAAGATCTTCACCGACCCCTCAGGGAACTTCCGCCTCGACGGAGTCGATCCGGGCATCGTGACCATCACGGCAAATGCCGACGGGAAGGCCCCCGCGCGAAAGAGCGGGCTGACGGTCGTCTCGGACCAGGTCGTCGACGTCGGAACGATCACGCTCGAAGACGGCCGCGCGCTGCGCGGGCGGGTCGTCGCCGCAAAAGACGACGCGCCGGTTCCGGGGGCGACCGTGTCGGTTGCGCCGCCGCAGAGTTTCAGGATGTCCATCGGCGGCGACACCACCGCGGGGCTTGCGATCTCCGGGCTCGACGGACGGTTCGAGATCGCAGGATTGGAGCCGCGCACCTACGCGATCGATGCGTCGCAGCCGGATTTCTCCCCCAACACCGGCCGCGTCGAGATCGCCGCCGACGCCGACACCGACGACTTCGTCATCAAGCTCTCGCGCGGCGGGACGATCACGGGCCTCGTGCGGGATGCTCAGAAGGTGCCTCAGGTCGGCGCCCAGGTGCTGCTCACCAAGGTGCCGATGAGCGGCGGACCTCAAACCGTTTCGACGGGAGCGGACGGGCGCTACACCTTCGAGAAGATCGCTCCCGGCGAATACATGGTGATCCGCGCGCCGACGGGCGGAGGACCGTTGATGCTTGTCGGCGGCATGCGCCAGGTCGTCGTGAAAGAGGGCGAAACGACCGTTCACGATCTGGACGACGCCGCCAAGATCAACCTCACCGGGCACGTGCTCAAGGGCGGACAACCGGTCGGCAATGCGATGCTCTTTTTCAACACGTCGAACGGAAGCGGGACGCCGGCGGATCTCAGGCAGTCGCGCACCGACGCCGAGGGCCGTTACCAGGTCGGACTCGACACCGCGGGTTCCTACCAGGTCGTGGTCGCATCCGGCGGAGCCATCTTCGGTGGCGCTCAATCCGCGATCTCCATCCAGGTTCCGGACCAAGAAAACCCCGTCGTCGACATCACGATGAAGGCGGCCGGGATCTCCGGCCGCGTGACGAACGCCGAAGGAAGGCCGGTGTCCGGGGCGGTCGTCACCGTGACCGCCACCGGCGCGGCGTCGGAGCCATCGGGTCACGGGCGGGGTGGAATGCAGGACCGCACCGAACCGGACGGATCGTTCCTCGTCGAAGGGCTCGAGCCGGGGGTCTACGGGCTCACGGTCGCGGCTTCCGGCTACCGCAACGCCGAGATGCCGCCCGTGACCATCGCGAACGAGGACGACGTTCCGTCCGTCGACGTACGTCTCGAACCCGGACGCACGGTGCGCGGCCGCGTTCTCGACGCCGGCGGTAACGGGATCGCCGGCGCCATGGTGATGGCGGGACCGTCGGGCACCCTGTCTTCGGGGCGCGACTCCATGCAAGCAGTTTCAGACGTCAACGGCGCCTTCTTCGTGACCGCGCCCGTCGACGGTCCGATCGACCTGACTGCGGTCGCGTCGGGATTCCCTCCGGCGCGCGCCGTGTCCATTCAGCCGCAAGACGGGGTCGACGTGGTGCTACGCGCTCCCCGTCCGGCCCACGTTCGCGTAATCGTTGTCAATCCGGACGGAAATCCCGTGGTGGGCGCTCGCGTGTCCTGCCGGGCGGTTCCCGACTACCTCGGGGCCGGCTATGCGTCGTTCCTCGACAGGACGCCGCCCACCGGCGCCGACGGCGCGACGACGGTTTCCTCGCTCGCTCCCGGAGCCTACGAGTTGACCGTCGACTCCGAGTCGCGACGCGCAACGGCCGCCGCGACGCTCGCGGAAGGGGCGGAGGTCGTCCTGACGATCAACCTGCCCTGAGGTAGCGCGGGGGACAGCCTCCGCCCCGCTCGCTACAATGCGCGGCCACCCGCAAGGAGCCGCCGATGTCGACACCCGCCGTTTTGACCCCACTCACCGTTCTTTCGGAGGAAGAGTCCCTCTTCCGCGATTCCGTGCGCGAATTCGCTCAGGCCGAGATCGCACCGAAAGCGCGCGCGATGGAAACCGCGGGCCGCTACGACCCCGCCGTACTCCTGAAGCTCTTCGAGATGGGGCTGATGGGAATCGACGTTCCGGAGGCGTACGGCGGTTCCGGCGGGAGTTTCTTCCAAGCGTGTCTCGCGGTCGAAGAGCTTTCGCGCGCGGACGCCGCGGTGGGCGTCCTCGTCGACGTCCAGAACACACTCGTCAACAACGCCATCGACCGGAATGGAACGCCGGAACAAAAGGCCAAGTACTTGACGCGCACGTCGGCCGACACCGTCGCGTCGTACTGTCTATCGGAGGCCGGTTCCGGCTCCGACGCGTTCGCGCTCCAATGCCGCGCGGTTTCAAGCGGCGATCACTACGTCCTTGACGGCCAGAAGCTCTGGATCACCAACGCCGCCGAGGCGGGGATCTTCCTGGTCTTCGCCACCGTCGATCCGAAGGCCGGGTACAAGGGGATCACGGCGTTTCTCGTCGAAAAGGACGACCCGGGTTTCTCGCTCGGCAAGCGCGAGAGCAAGCTGGGCATTCGCGCGAGCTCGACCTGCGAGGTCCTGCTCACGAACTGCCGCATCCCCGCGGACCGGCTGATGGGCCCCGTGGGGAAGGGGTACAAGATCGCCATCGAGACGTTGAACGAAGGACGGATCGGCATCGGCGCGCAGATGGTCGGCGTCGGCCAAGCGGCGCTCGATGCGGCCATCGGCTATGCGAAGGAACGGGTTCAATTCGGCAAGCGCCTTTCCAAGTTTCAGGCGATGCGCTTCCAGCTCGCCGACGGCGCGACGCGCCTCGAGGCGGCCCGCCTGCTGGTCTACAACGCCGCGCGCCTCAGGGACGCGGATCTCCCGTTCGTCAAAGAGGCCGCGATGGCAAAGCTGTACGCGAGCGACGCCGCCGAAAGGATCTGCGCGATGGCGGTCGAAGTGTTCGGCGGTAACGGCTACTCGACGGAATACCCCGTCGAGAAGTACTACCGCGACGTCAAGATCGGGAAGATCTACGAGGGCACCTCATTCATGCAGCTGTCGACGATCGCCAAGTCGATCCTGGACGACTAGCGCATGAAACACGACACCGATCTTTTCCTCCGAGCTTGCCGGGGCGAACGAGGGTCGCGTCCTCCGGTGTGGCTCATGCGCCAGGCCGGCCGTTACCTCCCCGAGTACCGCGAGGTCAGAAGAAAAGTCGACTTCCTGACGCTGTGCCGGACCCCAGAGCTTGCGGCCCAGGTGACCATTCAGCCGATCGACAGGCTTGGCGTCGACGCCGCAATCCTCTTTTCGGACATTCTCATTCCCGCACCGGCGATGGGTTTGAACCTCGACTTCAATCCGGGGCCGGTCGTCGACCCGCCCGTGCGCTCAGCCGACGATGTCGCCCGCCTCGTCGTTCCCGAGATCGAACAGGAGGTTCCTTTCGTCTACGAGACGATCCGGATCCTTCGCCGTGAGCTTGCGGGGCGCGTCCCGTTGATCGGCTTTGGCGCCGCGCCGTTCACGCTCGCCGCGTATCTCGTCGAGGGGGAAGGGTCCCGGTCGTTCGGGAAATGGAAGCGGATGCTCTACGCCGCCCCCGACGTCGCCCATGCCCTGCTCGACAAAACGACGCTAACGACCATTCGCTATCTCGTCGCCCAAGTGCGAGCGGGAGCCCAGGCGATCCAATTGTTCGACACCTGGGCGGGACTGGTCTCGGCCGAGGACTATGCGGCGTTCTCCCTCCCCTACGTGAAGCGCGTGCTCGAAGCGGTCCGGGCGGAGGGCGTCCCCACGATCTACTTCGCCCTCGATGCGGCGCACGCGGCCCGCGAAGTCGCACAATGCGGCGCGGACGTGCTCGGCGCCGACTGGCGCAGGAGTCTGGCGGACGCGTCACGCGCCGTAGGCGGCGGGTTTGCGTTGCAGGGAAACCTCGACCCGTGCGTTCTCCTCGCCGATGTCGCAACGGTGCGCCGCCGCACACTTGCGATGCTCGAAGACGGCGCCGGTCTACCCGGCCACATCGCCAACCTCGGCCACGGCATCTTTCCCGAGACCCCGGTCGACAACGCGATCGCGTTCGTCGAGACGGTGAAGAGCTTTCGGATCTAGTACCGCCACTCCGGCCGCCTCTCCGGGAGGGTCATGCCATGAGATTCGCAGCGGTTCTCACCGTCCTCGCGTTGTTGACCTTCGGCTAAGGACGATGACCCTTGAACGGGCCAACGGTCCGGGGAAAGGAATCGCGCGGCCGTGACGCGCGTGGGCGCGGGAATCGTCGTGCGCGTGCTTGGCGCCTAGGGATGCCGAAGTCCCCCAGCCAAGGCCCGGTCGACCACGAGAAGAGTTACCGCGGGCTCTCGCTGCGGGCGCTCATTCACAGGGCCCGCTTGCGCGCCATACTCGGGGCGCTTCGTCGTACTGCAATCGGCCCCTCCGGGCGGCTGGCCGATTTCGGCTGTTCGAACGGATTCATCCTCTCCGAGCTTCGCGCTGCGCGCTTCCCCTACCCCGGTTGGGAACTGTGGGGCTTCGACCACGCCGCGGGTTACATCGACGCAGCGCAAAAGCGTCGCATCGCGGGGGCGCGGTTCGAACAGTTCGACCTCGACCTCCCGGGAGACGAGCCTCCCTTGGAGTTCGACGTCGTGTTGTGTCTCGAAACGGTGGAGCATGTGGGGAACTACCGGACGGCACTCGCCAAGCTCTCGCGGGCAACCCGGGTCGGCGGCTACCTCATGATCAGCGTGCCGAACGAGGTAGGCGTTCACGGCGTGCTGAAGTTCTTCGGTCGAAAGATACTGATGCGGCAATCCTACGAAGGCTTTTTTCGCGGGCGTCCGCAGGGACCCTACGTGCGCGCACTCCTTCGCGGTGGAGATCTCGAGCGGTTCCGCGAACCTCCGAGGCACGGCTGGGCCGAGCATCTTGGGTTCGACGTTCGCCGATTCGAGGAGTCCCTCCACGCGCAACTGATGGATACCGGGTCGTTCGAATCGATCGCGGAGCGCCACCCCGCACTGGGATTCGGGCGACTGTATGTTCTCCGTCGGAGATCGTGAGACCGGCTCCAAACCCACGCCGACCCGATCGCGAGCGCCAGAACCTCGGGCGCGCTCGGGTCCTTGAAGTTGCGTCGCGTGGGGCGAGAGATTAGCACCGCCCCCGCAACGCGACCGCCTCAGAGTTTGACGGCCGTGAACGTGATCGAGCGGACCTTTCCGGCGATGTCCGCCATGGACAGGCCGTTCTTGCGGAGCGTTTCGGCCACGGGATCGTCGAGCGTGTCGCCGGCCGCCGCGAGGTAGTCGATGTCCTTCGCGATGGTGACGCGGTCGAAGCCGGCCTCGCGCAGCATGGCGAGGTACTCTTCGCGGAGGATGGCGCCGGAGATGCAGCCGACGTAGGCGTACACGTCCTTTACGACCGCCTCGGGGAGCGTTGCGTCGAGCACGATGTCGGAGATGGCCATGCGCCCGCCGACTTTCAGAATCCGCGAGATCTCGCGGAAGACGACGGCTTTGTCGGGGACGAGGTTGATGACGCAATTGCTCGTCACCGCATCGACGCTGGCATCGGCGACGGGGAGCGCCTCGAGGCGGCCTTCGCGGAATTCGACTTGCGTGATCCCGGCACGAGTCGCGTTCGCCCGCGCCTTGGCGAGCATCGACGGTGTCATGTCGACGCCGATGACCTTGCCTTCGGACCCGACCTCACGCGCCGCGAGGAAGGCGTCGATCCCCGCACCCGAACCGAGATCAACCACGGTCTCGCCGGGTTGAAGCTTGAGGTGGCCGACCGGAGCTCCACACCCCAGCCCCAGATTCGCGTCGTCGGGGAGGACCGCGAGATCCGCCGCGTCATAACCCATTCCGATGGCGAGTTGCTCGCTCCCGGCTCCGCCGCAGCAGGTGCCGAATTGCTTTCCCTCGGCGATGGCGCCGTAACGCTCTTTGACGATGTCGACGATTGTGGCGCGGGTCGGATCGCTCATGACGTTCTCCTCGAGGCGGCGGTCCCGGCACGCGGGATGCCGCTCATTAAATGATCGAAAGCTCCAGGGCAACAAGACTCCGTCGCGTCGCGCACGGCGACCAGGAGGTTGACGACGGCATCGACCGTTCCATGACGCGAGCCGGCGGGCAGCCTCGACAGGATGCTCGCCGCGAAGGCCTCGTCCTGGCGCAAGACATCGGCGGCCGCGCGCTCCCCCGCCGGGGTGAGCGCCGCGCGAAACGCCCGGGCGTCCGCGCGGTCGGCAGCGCGTTTGACGAGGCCGCGCTCTTCCAGCCTCAACAGATTGCGCGTCAACGTGCTCGGAGCGATGCCCAGCCGGGCGCCCAGGTCTCCGAAGCGCATGGGCCCCTCGGTCGCGAGGGTTTCGAGCGTCGCGGCCTGCGCGACCGTCATGCCGCAGCACGCGACATCGGCGCGCTCCGAGATCGCAAAGCGCCGCACCAACGCTCGGATCGCATCGCGAAGGCGGCGGGCGTCGGTTGCGGAGGGGCTCATGCCATTACTTGTACGATACAACTAAACGACTGTCAAGTCGCATTTCGTCCACGATGGGTTGGCGGGTCGCGCGAGCCGTCCGATATCGTGGCGCACTCCGGGAGGTTCTCATGGCACAAGACGTGGTGGTCGTCGGCGGCGGGATCGCCGGACTCGCGATCGGGTGGGAGCTTCTCACCCGCCCCGGCCTCCTCCCCGACGGCGTCGGCGTGCACGTGCTCGAAGCAGCGCCTCACGCCGGGGGCAACATCCGCACCGACCGCCGTGACGGCTACGTCTGCGAGTGGGGACCGACCGGGTTCCTGGACGACGTCCCGGCAACGCTCGACGCCTGCCGCCGCCTCGGATTGGGCCCGCGCTTGACGCCGGCGAACGAGCACGCCGAGCGCCGCTTCATCGTCCGCAAGGGGAAACTGCGCGAGCTTCCCTCCGGACCTTTTTCGTTCCTCGTTTCGGACGTGTTGACTCTTCGAGGGAGGCTGCGCGTTTTCGGCGAGCCGCTCGTGCCGCCCCGGCGCTCGGGCGAGGACGAGTCGGTCTTCGACTTTGCTCAGCGCCGGATCGGCCGCGAGGCCGCCGCGGTGCTCGTCGACGCGCTCGTCACCGGCATCTGGGCCGGGAACGCCGACACGCTCTCCCTGCGATCGGCACTTCCCAAGCTCGCGGCGCTCGAACGCGATCATGGCGGCCTCGTGCGCGGGATGATCGCCAGGCGCGGCGCCGGGGGAGGCGCCACGGGCCCCAAGGGGCGTCTGACCTCGTTTCCCGACGGCCTCTCCGAGTTGCCGGCGGCCCTGACCGCGGCGCTCGGCTCGCGGCTTCGCGTGGGTGCTCGGGTGACGGCCATCGAACGCCTGAGCCAAGGCGGCTTTCGAGTCGCCGTCGACGGCGCGCCGTCTCTCGACGCTTCCGCGGTGATCGTCGCGTGCCCCTCCTGGTTCGCGTCACCGCTTCTTTCGGACCTCGACGCCCCGTTATCGACACAGGTCGGCGGAATACCCACGGTACCGGTCGCGGTTTTGCACCTGGGGTTCACTCGCGAGGACGCGAAGGGACTTGCCGGATTCGGCTTTCTCATCCCGCGAGGGGAGAGCGCTTCTGTCCTGGGGGTCCTGCTCCCCTCGAACATTTTCCCGCGCCGCGCCCCGGAAGGCCATGTCCTGGCAACCGTCATGCTCGGCGGGGCGCGGGACCCCTCGGCCGTTCAGGCGACCGACCAGACCCTTATCGACGCCGCGGTTTCCACTCTCCGGGAATTCGCCGGCGTGCGGGGCGACCCGCGATTCTCGCTGGTGATCCGGCACGCGCGCGCAATCCCGCAGTACGTGCTCGGCCACGCGGATCGGCTGGCTGCGATCAACGCGCGCCTTGCCAGGCTTCCCGGACTGTTCCTCGCGGGCAACTCCTACCGCGGCATCGCCATCAACTCGTGCCTCGCCGATGCGCCGACGGTCGCTTCGAGCGTCGCGGCCTTTCTGCGCTAGCTCTTCCCGTCGAGAATTCGCCCGAGTCCGCCCAGCACCGAGCCCTCTTCACGCCCGCGCCGCCCAGCCTGCGGGACCGCCGCGTAGATCCGTTGCGCCATGCGCGACAGCGGCAGCGACTGCAGCCAGATCTTTCCGGGCCCGCGGAGGGTCGCCCAGAACAAACCTTCGCCGCCGAACAGAACCGACTTCACGCCGCTGACGATTTCGATGTCGTAGGAGATGCTCGGCGCGAAGGCGACGATGCAGCCCGTGTCGACGCGCAGCAACTCTCCGGGAGCCAGCACGCGCTCGAGGATATTGCCGCCCGCATTCAAGAAGCACCAGCCGTCGCCTTTGAGGCGCTGCATGATGAACCCTTCGCCGCCGAAAAACCCGACGCCGAGCTTTTTTTGGAAGGCGATGTCGAGGCTCACGCCCTTGGCGGCGCACAGAAACGCGTCCTTCTGGGCAACCAACTCGCCGCCGACCGTCGCCAGATGAACCGGGATGATCTTCCCCGGGTAAGGGGCCGCGAACGCGAGCCTCTTTTTGCCCTGCCCCTGATTCATGAACGCGGTCATAAAGAGCGACTCCCCCGTCAGCAACCGCTTCCCCGCCCCGACGAGGGCGTCGAGGAAGCCGCTCGACTGGCGGGAACCATCCCCAAAGATGGTCTCCATCCCCACGCCGTCTTCCATGTACATGAGGCCACCCGCCTCGGCGAGCGCGGCCTCTCCGGGATCGAGCTCGATTTCGACGTACTGCATCGCATCGCCGAAGATCTCGTAATCGACTTCATGCATCTGGCCCATGAACGATGTCTCCTTAGCGGCGCGCAACAAAGCGCGCGACGCGGTGTGATACGTGGGGTGACGCGTCTAGTTGCAGACGCTTTGACGACGATCGACCTCGGCCCCGCTGCTTGTGGCTCCGGCCGGAGACTCGACCTCGTCGACATGCCCGGTGATCAACACGTAGACGTCTTCACCGGGCTGCTGTCCGGGAGGGACGGCGATTGTGAGCCGGCCGCCGCCGGCATCGGCGGTGGCCGCCGCGCAGCTCGGACCGGCGGGGGCGCCGATCCCGTGGTCGTACGAACCCGAGTGGAGCGATGTGAGGCGGCCGAAATAGAGGTTGTACCGCTGCGCCGACCCCAAAGCGTCGAATGAGAACTCGATCGTTCCGTCCGCAAGCCTCAGTCCCTCGAGGTGGGCCACCTCGGACGGACGCGGCTTCTGCCAGCCGTAAAGGTCCAGCCACGCCACGTCGAGTTCGACCTCGTAAAGGTCTCCGGCGGTGTTCGCCACCGGAGCGGAGGCCACGCGGAACACGGTCGTCGCCAGATCGGCGCGACTGATCGCCGGCCAGTCGTATTCCCCCGCCCCGCCGGCGAGTACGGGATTTTTCGTCAGCGTGGAGGACACCTCGCGCAACGCGGCGACGTTCGGTTGTGCGAGGACCTTCTCCGTCGGGTAGTCGGCGTTCGACGCGGGAGCGTTCGGCCCGCCTCCGCCGACGAGCGGCGTGTAGAAGTTCCAGTTCGTGGTCGTGTACGAATACCCGGGAGGCGGCCTGAACGTCCCCGTCGGCGAGGCTTCGATGCGGTAGAAATCATCCGTGACCGTGCCCGACGTTCGATACCTCACACCCGCGACCACCTTGACGATCTGGTCCTCGTCGTAGAAGTCGGGGAAGCCCGAAAGGCGGAACTCCTCCTGCCCGCGCCCGAGTTGAATGGAAGCCGTCGCACCGGCGTCGGAGTCGTCGAACGCGGCCGACCCATTCGCGACGGTCGCCCCGTTCGCGGTTTGATACGTCGATGGGAACACCCGGCGTACGCGCCTGAGGTAGCCGTAGTCCGCACCGTCGATCGAGGTGCGGCCGAGGGCGTCCTTGGGTCCCAGATTGATTCCCCCGCTCGCCTCCCACACCTTCTCGCGCAGGATCGTGTAGCCGTTGTTGTTCGGGTGAATCGTGTCCAAGTTCAGGAAGCCGGCGCAGATCATCTGATCGAAACCCGTGCACTGGACGTTCTGGTCTTCGTGCGCGAACTCCGCGGCGACCTCGTTGATGGACGCGCGGCGGGTCTGCCCCCAGGCCAGCTCGCGCAAGATGCGGTTGACGATCGGCAGCCACTGCCGATGGAACGCGGTCGAATCCGCCGTGTAGCACTTGTCGGCGAGGTTGTCGTAGAGGGTGTTCAGAGCCAGATCGGTCCCGGGGCTTTTGGACGTCAACGTCGAGAGCGCTTCTTGGAGATTCTGTCGCGAGTCGAGGATTTCCTCGGCGGCGCGATTGATCTGAGCCTGAGTCGGGACCCCGCTGGGCGAGAGGTCCTTGATGTCGTTTCCGATCATCGAAATCGTGATCAGCTTCGGCGCCGGGTTCAGCGCCATCACCCTGAAGACGTTGTTATTGTCCGCGGTGTCGTCGACGAGCAGGTCGTCGGTGTGCGTCGAGATGACCCCCGCCTGATCGAGTGTGACCGACGCGGCGGGTGCCGCGCAGGCCAACCGCTCCCGAATCCGCTTGCTGTACCAGAACGACTCGGGCGCCGAGCAGAGGTTGAAATTGGTCGAGATGCTGTCCCCCATCGCGGTGTATCGATAGCTTCCCGTCTTCAGCCCGGCGATCGCCTGATCGAACTTCGCGAAGCGTGGAATTCCGATGGGGAACGTGTAGCCGGGCGTGTTGTCGATCACGCTGTCGAACCGCGCAAACGACTGCCTCCACCCGGCAGGGTCGGCGGCGCCGAGAAGGTAGCAGCCGTTACCGGGGGCGAGTGTGAACGTCCCATCCCCCGCCGTGGCCACCGTCTGCTCGAGCGCGCCACCGACGTCTCGCGTTCCGAACAACGTGACGGACACGCCCGGGATCGCGGGCTCCCCGGGATCCCGGATGCCGTCGGCGTTCCGGTCCTCGAACGCGGAGCCCGAAACCGCCTGGCCGTAGCACGGCGCGGCACAGATGGCGGCAAGACCCCACGCGAGCACGGCTCTCTTCATTGCCGTTCCCCCTCCGGTCCGCCCCTTATACGCCGTAAGACGACGCGGGGCCATACCGGGCGGCGAGTTTCGAAGCTGCGGTAAGCTGGCTCGCTCAACTCGGGAGGACTCACCCATGCCGTCGCGGCTCGCCGATCAGGTCGTTCTCGTCACAGGGGCCAGCACCGGCATCGGTGCAGCGTGCGCCCGCGCGTTTGCAGGCGAAGGCGCGAGGCTGCTGCTTGCGGCACGCCGGCTCCCCCACCTGAAGGCGCTGGAACCCGAGCTTCGCGCGGCCGGGGCGTCGGACGTGAGGCTCCTCGCACTGGACGTGCGAGAGGCCGGCGCGGTGTCCGCCGCGGTCGATGCGCTGCCTGAATCGTGGAAAGCGGTCGAGGTTCTCGTGAACAACGCGGGCCTCTCGCGCGGGCTCGACAAGCTCCACGAGGGATCGCGGGACGACTGGGACGAGATGATCGACACCAACGTCAAGGGCGTCTTGCACGTCAACCGCGCGGTCGTCCCTCTGCTCGTGGCGCGAGGCCGGGGAACCGTGATTCACCTGGGCTCGATCGCCGGCCGCCAAGTCTACCCGGGAGGAAGCGTGTACTGCGCCTCGAAGCACGCCGTCCGGGCCCTGAACGAAGGCCTGAGGCTCGATCTGCTCGGAACGGGCGTTCGCGTCGCGACGGTCGATCCGGGGATGGTCGCTGAGACGGAGTTTAGCCTGGTCCGTTTTCACGGCGACGCCGATCGCGCCTCCGCCGTCTATCGCGGCATGACACCCCTCCGGCCGGAGGACGTGGCCGAGCTCATCGTTTACGTCGCGACCCGTCCGCCCCACGTCAATATCGCGGAGACCGTGATCCTCCCCACGGACCAGGCGTCGGCGACGAACGTGCACCGTCGGAGCGACGCACGGTGACCCGACGGACCGTGGTTTCGATTGTGGCAGCGGCGCTCGCGGCCGCGGCCCTGGCGGCCGATCCCCAAGAGACTCCGAAAGACGTCGGATTGGTCGAGCGAGCCTCCACGCGCCTCGCGCAGCTCGACGTCACCGTCTCCGGGCCGAAGGGCGGCATCTCCGGGTTGACCGCCGCCGATTTCGAGGTGCGACTGAATCACAAGCTCGTCCCGAATCTTCTGATCGACGATCTGTGCGTAGCAGAGCCGGTCGCCCGGGGCGCGGCCCTCCCGGAAGCGCCGGCCGAAGCCCCCGCGGATGCCAAGCCGCCAACCGTGGTCGGGAGACCGAGCGTGGCGACGTACCTCCTGTACTTCGACATGCCGCATCTGACCCAGTCGGGACGGAGAGGCGCGATCGACGCGGCGCGCGAAATGCTCCCCAAGCTCTTGGCCGGCGGGCAGCGGGCGATGATCGTCGTCAGCGCCGCCAACCTGAAAACGCTCGTGCCCCTCACCTCCGACGTGGCCCGGCTCGAGGCGGCGCTCGCCAAGATGGTCGACGACAACAGCACCTTCGACACTTACGCCAGTTTGGAAGAAAGCCGGATGACCGACATCATCCTCGAGCTCGACCGGAGCATCGATTCCGCCCTTTCGCTCGCGAGCCGTTTCGCTTCGGAGGAGAGGTGGAAACAGGAAAAAGAACTTCGCCGGCTCAGCATGGTGTTGGGTCGCCTCTCCGAGCTCGATTCGCCGAAATCGGTCCTCTACTTCGCCGACACCATGAGGCAAAACGCGGGTGAGCATTACCTCTCGTTCTTTGGCGGGACGGTCCTCACGGACGCCAACGGGAAGGCGCCCGCGGATGCGCTCTCGGTGATGGCCGACGCCGCGATGGGTGCGCTCCCGCTGGACAGGGTCATGAACGAAGCCTCCGGACTCGGGATCCGGTTTTACACCATCGAAGGCCAGGGGATGACCGGCACCGAATCGTTCATCCAGTCGCGCAGTTCCCCGAGCGGCGGCGGAGGGGGCAATCCCAACAGACTGGGAAACAGTGCCCCGCCGGGCCTCAACTCGCAGCGCACGAGAGACGCTCAAACCACGCTGGGCTCGCTCGCGGCCGAAACGGGAGGTCGGTCGTTCATCAACGGGATCACGCCGGCGAAGATGGCCTCGCAGATTCTCGGCGATATGTCCTGCGTGTACCTCCTGAGTTTCGACCCCAAGGGTTTCCCGCAGGACGAGGCGCTCACGGTCAGCGTCGAGGTCAAACGCCCCAAAGTGAAATCGACCACGCGCGGGCGCCTCGTGATCCAGAGCGAAGCCACCCGCCTCACGGGCCGCGTCCTTTCGGCTTTCGCGGCGCCAACGGCGACCGGCGCGAGCGACGCGAACATCCGCGTCGGCGTCATCCCGATCGCCTACAAGGACGGACATTTCACGGCGCGAGTTCAGGTTGCGATCGCCGGGAGTCCGGTCCCCATCACCACCTGGGACCTCGGCGCGTCTCTCGTATCGAAGGGGATCGTCTGGCAGGACGGCTCGGGGCGCATCCAGGTCTCGCTCCCCAATACGCCCGTCATCTTCGAAAAGGACATGGACTTCGCTCCGGGGGACTACGATCTGGTCGCCGTCGCGCACGAGATCCAAACCGACTCCTTGTCGTCGAAGGAAGTTCACGGCAGCTGGCCGAAGCTCGACGCCGAGCTGGCGAGCCTCAGTCCGATCGCCGTCTCTCAGCCAAGGACCGGAGGTTTTCTGAGGAACGGTCACAGCCGGACCCGAGGGGCCGTTGTCGTCGCCGAGGACGAGGTTCTTCGCGGCGAATCCCCCACCGCGGTGATCGCGCTCGTCTGTCGGGCCAAGGACCAAAAGAGGCCCCTGAAGGTCGTGCGCACGCTGGTGGGTGAGACGTCGACGCCGGTCGGAACGACGACGCTCGACCTTTCGACCGAGCGCTGCGGGCAGATCGTCGACCTGATTCCGCCTCGAATGCTCGGCGCGGGCACCTATCACTTCATCATCACGGTGTCCTCCGACGGGAACGAGCTGGCGCGGGGAGACAGGACGCTCGTGGTACCCGAGAAACCACCGGCGCCGCCCAGTACCGCCTCATGATCTGCGCCTTCTGCTTGACCACGTTACTCATCACGGGAGTCTCGATGCCTCATCCAACACAACCCCCGGGGAAGAAGCCCAACCACCTCGCGGGGCAGACCAGCCCCTACCTTCTCCAACACCAGTTCAACCCGGTCGACTGGTACCCCTGGGGACCGGAGGCCTTAGCCAAAGCCAAGGCGGAAAACAAGCCGATCTTCCTCTCGATCGGGTACGCGGCATGCCATTGGTGCCACGTCATGGAGCGCGAGTCGTTCGAAAACGAAACGATCGCGGCCCTCTTGAACGATTCGTTCGTGGCGATCAAGGTCGATCGTGAAGAGCGCCCCGACCTCGACGAGATCTACATGACGGCGGTGCAGTCGATGACCGGCCACGGGGGTTGGCCGCTCAACGTCTTCCTGACACCGGAAGGCAAGCCGTTTTTCGGGGGCACCTACTTCCCGCCGGAGGACCGCTCCGGGCGCCCCGGCTTTCCTACACTCCTCGCCGCCGTCCACGATGCGTGGACGACGCGTCGCGACGAAATCGAAAGTTCCGCGTCCGAAATCGCCTCGCGCCTGAAGGCCGCATCCGGGGTCGTCGCTGCGCCGGCCGGCGGCGAGCCGGTCGGCCCGAAAGAAACCACGCGCGCCGCGGACGATCTGAAATCGCGATTCGACGCGACGTGGGGCGGCTTCGGTCCGGCCCCGAAATTCCCGCCGCACGCCGGTTTGGCCCTGCTGCTGCGCGAACACGCGCGCACCGGCGACCCGAAGGTGCTCGTGATGGTGACGACCACCCTGGATCGCATGGCCGAAGGCGGCATGTACGACCAGATCGGAGGGGGCTTTTCCCGCTATTCGACCGACCCGAGGTGGCTCGTTCCCCACTTCGAGAAGATGCTCTACGACCAGGCGCTCCTCGTGCCCGTCTACGTCGACGCGTGGCTCGTGACCGGAAAACCGCTTTACCGGCGCGTCGTGCTGGAGACGCTCGATTTCGTACGCCGCGAGATGACGTCCTCCGACGGCGGTCTCTACGCGTCGCTCGACGCGGACAGCGAGGGGCACGAAGGCATCTTCTACGTTTGGACGCCGGACCAGATCAAGGCGGTTCTCGGCCCGGAAGACGGGGCGTTCTTCTGCAAGACTTACGGCATTCAGGTCCCGGGCAATTTCGAGGGGAAGAGCATCCCCAACCTCCTGGGGGGACCGCTCGCCGGCGACACGGTGGTTGCGGGCGTAGCGCCGATGAAGGCGAAGCTCCTGGCCGCGCGAGGGAAACGCGCTCGCCCCGCGACCGACGACAAGGTGCTGACGGCCTGGAACGGACTCATGATCTCGGCCTTCGCAAGGGCCTACGACGCGTTCGACCGGGAAGAGGATCTCCGGTCGGCGCGCCGCGCCGCGGGTTTCGTCCTCGCTCATCTTGCAAAAGGCGATCGGCTGCTGGTGTCCTTTCGGGGAGGTAAGGCCCACCTGAACGCCTACCTCGACGATTACGCCTTCCTCGCGCGCGGCCTCCTCGATCTCTACGAATCCGGTTTCGACCGGCGCGACCTCGATCGCGCGGCGGCGTTGACGCGGACGATGCTCGGCCGTTTTGGAGACGGTCACGGTGGATTTCACTTCACCTCGGACGATCACGAGGCGATCCTCGCGCGCACGCGAAGCACCCACGACGATGCGATCCCCGCGGGCTCCGCGGTCGCCGCCGAGACGCTCTTGCGCCTGGCCCTCCACTTGGACGACGCCGCGTTCCGCAAGGCGGGGTTGGCGACGCTTGCGGCGCTTCGGCCCCTCGTCGAGCGAGCACCCGCGGGGTTCGCCTCGCTTTTGAACGCCTCCGCCTACGGGCCCGGAAAGGACGTACTCGAGATCGCGCTCGTGGGCGCGCGCGACGCTGCGGGCACGCGCAGCCTGCTCTCCACCGCCCGTGCCCGCTACATTCCCGCGCGCGCTTTGGAGTGGTTCGATCCGGCGGCCGGGCCGAGCGACCTTCCGATGCTCAAGGGAAAGATGCTCCTGGGTGGAAAGCCCGCAGCCTACGTTTGCCGCAACTATGCCTGCGATGCGCCCGTGACCGATCCCGCCGATCTGGCGAAGGCGTTGGCGCGACGCTAGAAACCGCGTGTTAGCATCTCCGGCCCGCTGGATGAGTTCGATCCGGTACGAGGTGCGAGCCCTTGGTCAGCCGTAAGTCCAAGGTCGCGTGGGAGGCGCTCTCCGACGACGACCTCCTCCACCTGCGGATCTGCGATCTCAAAGTCCAGATCAAAGGAACCGACCTCGAGCTTCGCGTCCGGCAGTTCGAGCGGGAGCTTCACGCCAAGGGCCTCAAGCTCAGGCCCGTCTGTTTCCTCTCCGACGAATGGCTCTCGCCCGGCGGCCAGGCGGCCATCGGCATCCCGTTTTTTCTAGCCCACCCGCGATTGAAGGCGCTCGAGAACCGGATGATGTTCGAGATCGAGGGGAACGGGGTGGCGTGGTGCCTGAAGCTGCTCCGCCACGAGGCGGGGCACGCCTTCGATCACGCCTACCGGCTGTCGCGGGACGACGAGTGGAAGGACGTGTTCGGGTCGCCGCGCACCAAATACCAGCCGTACTACTACGAGATCGACCCGTTCAGCCGCGACTTCGTGACGAATGTCCCCGACCACTACGCGCAGGCCCATCCGGTCGAGGACTTCGCGGAAACGTTCGCGGTCTGGCTGAACCCGGCCTCCGCCTGGCGAGATCGCTACGCGGGGCGGCCGGCGCTCAAGAAGCTGCGCTACATCGACCGGCTCATGCGCGAGGTGAAGACGCGGCCCGTCCCGGTCCGGACACCCACGGTGGGTCCGGAGGCCCGCGCGCTGCAATCGACTCTTCTCAGTTACTACGAAAAGAAACTCCGCCTTTTTCCCCTCGGGGATCCGGCCGCCACGGAGCGCGCATTGAAGCGGATCTTCCGCGTGTCGCGCGCCGCGGAGCCGACGGAACCGGCCGCCGATTTCGTCCGCACGCACAAGCGGCCGCTGGTCGATGCGATCGCCGGCTGGTCGGGCGAGAGACGCAATCAGGTCGCTCGCGTCGTGGCGAGCCTCGCGCAAATGTGCACCACGCACGGCCTCGTACTCCGCGAGCCGGAGGAGCGCACCCTCGTGAAATTTTCGACGTTTGCGACGACACTCATCGTCAACCGATTGCGCACGCACAGCTATCGGGTGACCGGCCCATGAAGAAGCAGAAACACAAGGAGCGGCTGCGCATCCTGGTTCTGTTCGAGGTGAACGATCCTCCGGCGCCTGACGAGGAGTACGAGCGCCGCATGAGGGAAGAGCCGGATTGGCGAACGGAGGGGCACGTGGTGACGGCGCTGAAGGCGCTCGGCCACGAGGTCCACCTGGGCGCGATCTACAAGAACCCGCGCGACGTCATCGATCTGGTCGAGCGCATCCAGCCCGATCTCGTCTGGAACTTCGTTCAGACGTTTCACGGCACCCGCCATTTCGAGAGTCACATCGCCGGAGTCCTCGAGTTGTGCCGCGTTCCCTATACCGGGTGCGACCATCGCGCGCTGATGCTCTGCCAGGACAAGGCGCTCTCAAAAGAGATCCTGAAGCACCACCGCGTCCCGGTCGCGCCGTTTCTCGTGTCGCGGAGGACGCTGCCCTTGAAAAAGCTCTCGCGCGCCATCTTCCCCGTCATCGTGAAGCCGTTGGCCGAGGAAGGCAGCGTCGGCATCTCGCGAGACTCGTTCGCCGAGACCGAGGAACAGGCTCTGGCCCGGATCCACTTCCTCCACTCTCGGCTGAAACGAGATGTCATCGTCGAGCGCTACGTCGGGGGACGGGAGATCTACGTCGGCGTCATCGGTAACGACCGCCTCAAGGTGCTCCCGCCGCGCGAACTGAAGTTCTCGAAGGTTCCGGAAGGCGAGCCCAGGTTCGCAAGCTTCAAGGCGAAGTGGGACGAGGGGTACCGTGAGCGTTGGGGGATCTTCTCGGCGTTCCCCGACGACCTGTCCGAATCGCTGCAGCGCTCGATCGCAACGGTCGCTAAACGTGTCTTTCGGGCGCTGCAGATGCGCGGTTTCGGCCGTATCGATCTTCGGTTGACCGAGGATGGCAAGCTCGTCGTCGTCGAGGCCAACCCCAATCCCGAAATCGCGCAGGGTGAGGACATCGCGGAAGCCGCGGCGAAGGTCGGTATCCCCTACACCGAACTGATCGAGCGGATCGTGGCGTTGGGGCTCGACCGCGTCAACCCCAAGGGCGCCTAGCTCGGGGGCTCCGTACGGTCCGGCTTGCGCCGGAAGCGATCCCAGGTATTCGCCTTGACCCCTGAAAAAGCCGTGCGGGTTCGTTTCAGCCAGCGTCGCGCCCACGCGAACTCCGCGGCGAGGATCGATAGTCCCCCGAAGATGACGAGAACTCCAGGGCCCGGCGCCGCCAGCATCACAACTCCCGTCGCGAGCACCGTTCCTCCGACCACCAGCACCACGACGCGCCGGGCGTTCCGGCGCGCCCAGGTCGCGAGCTTGACGGGGATGGCCGCGGTCGCCGCGATCGGGGCCTCCGCACGGGCCATCGACGCGAAGATGCCGACGACCAGGATCGTGACGATCACCAGCAGGGATACGGGGTTCGGGATCGCCACGTAGTGTGACGCAAGCATCTTCACACCGACGTACAGGAGCACCAGCGTCAAGGACACCTTCAGGTACTTGAACCGGTGGATGAGCCCCTCGAGCGCGAAGTAGAGCGATCGAAGCCCCAAGATGGCGAACACGTTCGACGTGAACACCAAAAACGCGTCGCTCGTCACCGCGAACGCCGCGGGGATCGAGTCGACCGCGAACATGACGTCGGTACCCTCGATCATGACGAGCGCCAGAAAGAGCGGCGTTGCCGACAGCCGGCCATTCCTGCGGACGAAGAAGTGCTCTTCGTGATATGCGCTCGTGACCGGGAAGAGCCGCCGTGCGGAACGAACCAGAGGGCTACGATCCGGGTCGAACATCTCCTCCGAAGTGAACAGCATCTTGATCGCCGAGGCGATCAACACCGCGCCAAAGATGTAAATGACCCAGTGAAAGCGTCGAACGGCGGCCGCGCCCGCCACGATCATGGCGAACCGCAAGACGAGGGCACCCAGGATCCCCCAGAACAAGACGCGCTGGCGGTACATCCCCGGGACGCGGAAGTACCCGAAAATCAGCGCTATGACGAAGATGTTGTCGAGGGAGAGGGACTGCTCGAGGAGCCACGCCGTCAGGAAGGCGATCATCGCCTCGCTCCCGCTCAGCCCCTCGGCGCTCCCCGCGCCGAAGCCGTGCCGCTCGTAGAGCCACCAGACGACCGGCGCGAAGGCGAGAGACAGCGCGACGAAAAACGCCGTTCGCGCGAGCGCCTCGCGGGCCGACGGCAAGTGGATACGCCGGGACAGCACGCCCAGATCGAACGCCAGAATTCCGATCACCAGCGCGCCGAACAGGACCCAGAGCACTGGACTCACAGCGACAGACCTCAGTGGGACGGGCAGCCAGTTGAACGGGGATTGTAGTCGAGAACGAACCGCGCTCGGCTGCCGGAATGACGGCCCGATCCCACGCGCTACGAGAGAGGAATCGAGAGAGACCGTGGCTGCAAGGCGCCCACCAGCGCATCGACACACTCGCCGTCCCACTGTGAGCCGCGGTGGTCGCGCAACAGCCCGATCGCGGCCTGGGTCGTGAGGCGCTTCCTGACGAGCGACGTCGTCATGGCGTCGAACCCCTCGGCCACCGCGAGGATCCTGGAGGCGCGCGGGATCTTGTCGCCCTTGCGGCCGAAGTAACCGCTGCCGTCCACGTTTTCGTGGTGGTAGAGAACCGTGTTGGCCACCACCTCGTCCTTGTCGAGGGCCCGCAAGATCGCCGCGCCGCGCTCGGCATGCGTGCGCAGCATCCGCATCTGACTGTCTTCGAGGGGCCCCCGCTGGCGTAACACCTCGATCGGCAGAGCGACTTTTCCGATGTCGTGCAGCATGGCCGCGCGAAGCAGCGCGGCGGTTTCTCCGTCCGCGAGGCCGAATTCGTCGGCGATCATCGCGGCGAAATTCGCGACCCGCTCGGGATGCCCGGCCTCGAACCCGTCGCGGCGGTCGGACCAATCGGCCACCGCGGCCGCGACCTCGAGGTAGGGGGCCGGCGGCTTCACATGGCGTGGCAACCGGGCCTTCAGGAAGGATGCGAGAATGGCGCTCCACCGGCCGCGGACCGGCGTCCCGTCGGCGTCTTCGTTCGAGGCGCCCTGCTGATGCATCACGACACGACGCACGCGAATCAGCGCATCGACGCGTCCCAGGAACTCCTCGGCGGCGAACGGAGTCGTGATTCGATCGACCATGCGCTCGTCGAGGTGGGGCTCGCGGGTCTCGTCGCTCTCCCGATGCACGAATAGAATCGGCGGCGCGAATCCGCGGGAGCCTCCCATCGGTACGGACAGCACCGCATCGGGTGCGGCCACGGCGACGACGATGACCTCGGGAGAAGCGGATTTCTCCGCATCGCGCCATCGCGACACGTCCTTGGCCATGGCGACGATGTGCCCGTCGAGAGCCAGGAGCGATTTCACTCCGGAGGTTCGATCCCTATCGTCTCCGACCAGTAGTACCTGGGCCATGCGGCGTCCCCCAAAACCGCTCCAAAACTTAGGTTCCGGTCGCCGCTTTGTCACGCCGCCGGCCGATACGTGTCCAAAAGGGGGGGGTCTGCTACCGTGAGGGCGGTCCGTCACGAGGGAGTCACTCCATGACGCCAGTAGCCGGTTGGGTCCTCGTTGCGCTCGTCGCGGTGCTCGTCGGAACTGCGGTTCCCGCCCTCCTCCAGTTCTACAAGACGCTGAAAGCCGCGGAAAACACGCTGGAGATCACCGGTGGGCACGTGAACGAAGCCCTCGACCAGCTCTCGGGCACGCTCGAGCGCGTCAACCGGGCGGCCGACGATCTCGAGCGCGGGGCAAACAAGGTGTCGTCGCTTCTCACGGCCTTGGGCGGAATCGGTGACGCGCTCTCCAGAGTCCGCCGGACCGTGGGTACGGTGGCGTCACTGGGTTCAATTCTGGGTGGTGCCTTACTCGCGGCCTTCGGCCTCAGATCCAAAGACGGCGACAAGGAGTCCGATCGGCAGGACTCGCCCGAGCCGGTGGAGCCGGTGGAGCCGGTGGAGCCCGTGCCATGAGCGACGACCGCGGAACTTCCGGAGGCAATCTGTTGCTCGCGTTTCTGGTGGGTGCTGCGGCGGGGGCCGCCGTGGCGCTCCTGGCTTCGCCGAAAAACGGACGTGAGATGCGCGACTCGCTGGCGTCGTGGTTGCGCCGGAGCGGCGCGGGAGACGCCATGGAGCGCGCGGTCAGCGCGGTGCGTGACGCGGTCGACGGCAACACCGAGGGCTAGCCGGGATCGCCGCCCCGCTCGAAGAACAAAAGCGCCGCCTCGGCGGCCCAGAATCGAGGCCGGACTGCTCCCCAATAGCCGCAATGGCCTCCCGCGCGAGGAAGCGCGAACCGCAAGATGCCGGACGCTGATCGGTGCGCGTCGAACATGGACACCGGGACGAAGGGATCGTCCTGGGCCGAAAGCACCAGCGCCGGCCGTCTGACCCCGCTCAGCACGGCGCCCGCGGAGGCGCCCCGATAGTAATCGGCGGCGCTCGCGTAGCCGGCGTCGGGAGCGGTGAACAGATCGTCGAAGCCTCTTACGCCGCCGATCGTTCCGGGCGTCGCCTCGGGCCCGGAAACCTCGCGCACCAACCGGATCCGCCGCAGCTGGGCGCAGAGACTGCGGGTGAAAAAGGCGTGATAGAGCGCGTTGCCGGACCGCTCGATCGCATCGATGCAGACCGGGAGCTCGACGGGGGGGTTCACGCCACACACCGCGTCCGCCCGGCACGCGCTCCCCGATCGCCCCGCATAGAGGAGGGCGATATTCCCGCCCAAGGAAAAACCGAGAAGCGCGTAAGGCCGCGGTAGGCCCTTCTCCTCGATGGCGCGCAAGACCGCGTCGGCGTCATCGCTCTGCCCCGCGTTGTAAAACGTGGCGGCGAGCGCCTCCGTGCCGCCGCAGTTGCGCAGGTTGATTCGGACGACCGCCCACCCTCGCGCATGCGCTTGAACCGCGGTGCGTCGCATGTAGCCCGATTCCGCCGAACCGCTCAGGCCGTGGATCGCAAAAAGGGTGCCGCGCGGCGTGCCGGGCGGCCGCGTCACGGCGACCCGCACCCTCGTTCCGGCCGTGACGGGGACGTCGATCGTTTCGACCGCGCCGTGGACCGTGCGCGCGGGAAGAAACGCCGGCACGATCGTCTGGGCGTGGGGTCCGCGCATCCACGGCGCGGGATGGAACTCGGAGAGGCTCAATTACGGCCGGACGATCAGGGAGCCCGGGCCGCCACGACGACGGTGACGTCGTCGGCGGCCACGGCTCCGGCCGCCCAGTCGAGGACCGCCATGCGGATCCCGTCGACGAGGTTGGCGGCACCCCCGCGCCCCTGCTCGATCAGGAGGCGCAACAGTCTGTCCTCGCCGAATTCTTCGCCGCCCGGGCTATTCTCTTCGGTGACGCCGTCACTGAAGAGCGTGAGGACGTCTCCCGGCAAGAGGCGGGAGTGCTTCACCTCGTACCCCATCTCGGGAAAAATACCGAGGATGGTGCCGCAACTCGTGAGACGTTCGATGGAGTTATCGGCGCGGACGAGAAAGGGCGGGTTGTGACCGGCGTTGCAGTAGGTCAACTCCCCCGACGCCGGATCGAGAATGCCGAAAAAGAGCGTGACGAACCGATTGCGCGGGAAATTGGCCGCGACCGTGCGATCGAGACGGGACATCAGCGATGCGACGTCGTCGGGAGTCTCACCGAACAAGACCTGCATCCCCCCCTTGACCGTGCTCATCAGGATCGCGGCCTGCATCCCCTTGCCGCTGACGTCGCCCAGGGCGAGCCCGATGCGGCCGTCCGCGTAGGGGAAGAAATCGAAGTAGTCCCCACCGACCGTCTGGCACGGCAGGTTGTGCCCCGCGAGTTCGTAGCCGGCGACGACCGGCGCCTCGCGCGGGAGGAGGCGGCGTTGGATCGCCGCCGCCTGCTCGAGCTCTCGCGTGATGATCTGCTTCTGGAGCTCGACCACCGCCAGCCGCTCGTTTTCGATGCGGATCGCGGCGACGTTGGCGAGGACGGTCAGAAGGTCGAGGTCGTCCGGGGTGAACGGGCGCGCGAACGAGCGAGAATCGACGTTGATGAGACCGATGACGCGGTCGTTGGTCTGCAACGGTACGGCCATCACGCTCTGGACCTGCTGGCCGACGATGCTGTCCCGCGATTTGAAGGCCTCGTCGAGCGCCGTGTCGCGCACGAGCAGCGACGCGCGCTCGTCCAAGACGCGGTCCCTCACGGTGGTGCTGATCCTGAACCCCTCGCCCCGCACCGATCGCACGACAAGGTCCTCCCCCTCGAGCGTCATCAGCACCCCGCGCTCCGCGCCGACGGCCTGGATCGATAGATCGAGGATCAGCTCGAACAACTCGTCGAGCGGGCGGTGGCCCGCGAGCTCTTGCCCCGCGCGGATGAGCGCCGCGACACCGGGATGCTCGAGGGGCAAGCCCCGCCGCTCGCCGCGGGACACTGGCTTCGAGACCCCCGGCATCGTGCTTTCGCGCGAGAGCACGCCGCGCAGATTGGTCATCACCGTGGCGCGCAGCGGACCGTCGTCCCCCCCCTGAGTGAACTCGACGGGGCCGGTCGAGGACTTCCCGCCGAAGACCACGACGACCTGCCCGGCGCTGATCCGATCGCCCGCCACGAGCGGGGTCTTTCCCTCGATGCGCCGGCCGTTGAGCGTCGTGCGGTTCTTGGCGCCAAGATCCTCGACGCACCAACCATCGTCACGGCGTTCGAGGACGAGGTGATGCCGGGACAGGCTCATGTCGCCGGGAAACGACAGGTCGTTGTCGCTCGATCTTCCGATGCGAATGCGGTCCCGGTCGAGCGGCACCTGACGCGTGTTGCCGCCGGGTTCGAGAATGGCAATTTCCTGGACCATCGAGAGACTCCGGGTTTAGTCGCTACACTATACCTGTGCGCTGGCTTCGTCTCGCCTACAAGCTCCCCGCCGTTTTTCTCGCGACGGCGTTTTTCGCGGCGATCCCCGCGGTCTGTCGCCTCGTCGCGCCCGGCCGACGGCGGGCGATCGGCCGGATCGGCGCCATGTCGTGCCGCCTCTGGGGCAAGACGATGTGCGCGATCCTTTCGGTCCGGCGCGAGGTCCAGGGGCCGGTGCCGCACGAGGGGGCCTTCCTCGTGGCGTCGAACCACGTGTCCTATCTCGACATCCTGGTGCTGGCATCCCTCTACCCGAGCCTCTTCCTCGCCAAACGCGAGATCGCGTCCTGGCCTGTTTTCGGATGGATCGCCCGCGGGGCCGGGACGGTCTTCATCGACCGGGATCAGGCCAAAGACGTCGTGCGCGCCGGACGGGAGTTGTCCGCCCGTTTGGAGCTGGGCCTGCCGGTGACGATCTTCCCCGAGGGCCGGAGCTCGCGAGGTGTCGAGATCCTCCCGTTCCAACCCTCCCTGTTGGAGCCCGCCGCCCGCGCCGGCGTCCCCTGCTGGGCGACCTCGATCTCCTACGAAGCCGAGGGCTCGGCCCTGCCGCCGTCGCGCACGATCTGCTGGCACGACGGCGAGAGCCTCGCCATCCACTTTCCCCGATTGCTCGGCCTGAAGCGCGTGGTCGCCCGCGTCCGTTTCGCAGAGCCCGCGGTTCTGTCCGCCGACCGGAAAGCCTTGGCGAACGCGCTGTGGGTGAAAGCCAACGCTTCGTTCATGCCGATGCGCCAGGAATAGCGTCCCCTTCTTCAGTCCTTGGAAGGCTCCCAGATTTCCGCGCCGACGAGGTCCCACGGGAGGCGCCCTTCGTCGGTCGCCCCGGCCTCAGCGGAGAAATGCACGTCGGTCATGTAGACGATGCGCGCGGCCTTGTCGCCCACGTTGCGGCAGCCGTGCGCGACGCCGGGAGGAATACGCACGAGCAGCGACCGTCCGTCCCCGAGCATCATCTTCGTGACGATTTTTTCGGTGGACGACCCGGCGCGGACATCGACGAGAACCAGCACGATGCGGTCTTCCGGAGGGACGAACCAGATGTCGGTCTGCCGGTGGTGGAGGTGAAACGCCTTCACGACCTGAGGCTGAATCGTGCTGTAGTTGAGTTGGGCGAGCGCGAATTCCGGGAAGGCGGCGGGAAGGCCTCCGGTGAAGCGCGCAAGCTCGGTCATCGAGCCGCCGTCTTCGACGCTCCGGCGGAGTTCGGTGACGACGACGCCTTCGATTTGCGGACGTTTTCCGTAGTCCTGATACGTGAAAAACGATTTCAACTCGCTGACTAGTTTCACGATCGCCCCTTCGCCACGTGCCGTGGCACGATAACCTCCGCGGTGGCCAGGCCGCAAGGAGTCCTCTATGCTCCTCGCCCATGAGCGAAGCTGGCGAAAAACCCAAGGCCGACCCAACATCGTCGGGATCGCGCTGGGCTCTCCAGATCGGGTCCGTGCTCGGCATTCCGATTCGGATCCACGCGACGTTTCTGCTGATTCTCGTTTGGGTCGGGATGGACGCGGCGACCTACTCCCGCAGCGTGCCCCGGGAGATCGCGTTTGTCTTGGCGGTGTTCGCATGCGTCGTCCTCCACGAGCTGGGTCACGCCGCGATGGCCCTGAGGTTCGGGGTGAGGACCCGCGAGATCGTGCTCTACCCGATCGGCGGGGTTGCGCGTCTCGAGAGCATCCCAGGAGGGTGGACCGAGTTACTGATCGCGTTGGCGGGGCCGGCGGTCAACGTGGCTCTCGCCGGGGTGTGCGCGGCCATGCTCGTCGCTTTCGACGTGCGGCTGACTCTCCAGAGTTTGGTGCAGTGGCAAAACCTGGGCCTGGTCCAGCGGCTCCTTGGGATCAACATCATTCTCATCGTCTTCAACATGATCCCAGCGTTCCCGATGGACGGCGGCCGCGTTCTCCGCGCGATGCTCGCGATCGGCCTGGGGCAACAACGCGCCACGCGCATCGCGGCGTTCATCGGCCAGGCGATCGCGCTGATCTTCGTCGTCGGCGGGATCTTCACCGGGAACTTCTTTCTAGCGTTCATCGGGCTTTTCGTCTTTCTCGGGGCGTCCCAAGAGGTGGCGTTCCAGACCCGCCGGCACGCCGTCGCCGGCCACACCGCCCACGAGGCGATGATCACGAAATTCGAGACCCTCTCGCCCCAAGACACGCTGGGGCGGGCCGCCGAGTTGCTTCTTGCCACGCACCAGCACGATTTCCCCGTGCTCGACGCCTGGAACCGCGTTGCCGGGATGCTCCCCCGCGCGCAACTGCTCGAGGGGCTCGCGCGCTCGGGGCGCGACACGTCGGTCCTCGAGGTCATGTTGCGAGATCCGGTTCAGGTCCCCCCCGCGACCGATCTCGAAGCCGTGCTCTCGCACCTTCAGAACAACCCGGGGACTCCGCTGCTCGTGGTCGAAGACGGCGCCCTGCGAGGCATGGTGACGTTCGAGAACCTCGCCGAGTTCATCGTCGTCGCCCATCAGATCTCGCGATGAGGGCGTAGACCGGGAACGCCGCCGCGAGGAAGGCCGCCCCCGCCAACGCTTGGCGAGGCGCCTGAGAAATCAACTGAACCGTCATGACGGCTCCGACGCTAAGGACGACGAGCGGCGGGACCCAACCGAAAGGCGCGCGCCAAGGAACCGGGTCGCCGACACCGCGACGACGGAGGATCAACAGGGCGACCGCGGTGATCCCGTAGAAGATCCAGACGCTGAAGGTGAAAAACGCGAGGATCCCTCGAAACGATCCGAAAACGACGTATGCGACCGAGGCTGAAGTCAGCGCGGTGGTCGCCCGCGCGGGCGTGCCCCACCTCGGGTGGAGCGTCGCCATGGCCTTGATGAACGCGCCGCCTTGCGCCATCGCGAAGCCCAGACGCGAGACCGTAAAAACGGCCCCCAGAATCGATCCGAACGTGCTGACGACGACGAGGGCGGCGACCATTCGGCCGGCCGCCGGGCCCCAGATCGCCTCGACCGCATCCGCCACCGGCCGGCTGGATTCGGCGAGGCGTCCCGCCGGGAGCACCGTCATGACCGCAACCTGCGTCAGACCGTAGACCAAAGCGAGGATTGCGGTCCCCAGGAGCACCGCGCGGCCGATGTTCCTCCCGGGGTCTTTCACCTCGCCGGCGACGAGCGTGACGTCCGACCAGCCGTCGTAGGTCCACAGCAAGATCATCAGAGCGGAGAGCCACGCCGCCGCTGGAACCGACGCCAAAGGGGCGACCGCGGGAACCACCGCGGCCGGTGCGACCCGGCCGTGGGAGACTAAAGCCGCGACTGCGAGAGCGCCGAGCGCAGTGACCTTGGTCGCGGTCAGCGCGCGCTGTGCTCGCGGCCCCGTGCGCAGTCCCGCGATGTTCAAAACCGCGGCCAGAACGAGGGCCGACGCCGCGGCTGACCGTTCCCACCCGAAGACTCCGACCGTCTGCGCGAGGTAACTCGCAAAAACGAGCGCGATGGCGGCGATCGACGCGGGATAGGTCACGAAGATCGCCGTCCAGCCCCCGACGAACGCGACAGCCGGGCCGTACGCCTCGCGGTTGAATACGAAGAAGCCGCCGTTCGAAGGCATACGCGCGGCACACTCCGCGTAGCACGACGCTCCGCAGGCGGCGACGAGCGCGCCTGAAAACCACAGCAGGACCGCGGCCGGGATCGAGGGGACGGCGTTTGCGATCGCCGCGGGCGCAACAAAAATGCCGGAACCGAGGATGATCCCGGCGTAGATCGCCGTGGCGTCGGCCAGGCCGAGGTGTCTTCGGGGAACCTGGGGGGAGCCCGTCAATCGAGATAGGTGTATTGCGAGAGTCGAATCGTGTAGTTCTCGAGAAACGCTGCGGCGTCGGCTTCCGAGATCTCTCCGCGATTCACCCGCTCCCGCAGCTGCGACTTGACTGCCTCGGCGAGATCGGCGCGGTCGTACCCGAAACACGCGAGGGTTTCGCTCGCCGGCTCTCCGCGCCTGACGTCGGTCACCACCGGCACGCCCTTCGGCCCGAGGATGACCTCGGCTTCGTTCACGCGACCGAAGAGATTGTGCATGTCGCCCATCGTGTCCTGGTAGGCGCCCACGAGCGCGAAGGCGAGGTAGTACGGCTCGCCGTCCTTCAGCTCGTGAACCTCGAGAGCATCTTTAATGTCTTTCAGATCGACGAACTTCTCGACCTCGCCGTCGGAATCGCAGGTGATGTCGGCGAGAGTCGCCTTCCGGGTCGGCAACTCGTTGAGCCGGTGCACCGGAATGATCGGAAAGAGTTGGTCGAGCGCCCAATGGTCCGGGACCGACTGGAAGACGGAGAAATTGCAGATGTACTTGTCGTGGAGCTTGGTTTCGAGCTCCTGGAATTCGTCGGCGACGAACTTCGCTGACTTGGAAAAGCGCACCGCTTTCGTGGCGACCTCGCGGAAGAACATCTCGCCCTTGCCGCGCTCTTCGAGACCGAGCATGCCGAGGTTGAACAACGAGTACATCTGGTCGCGGTACTCGATCGCATCGTGGTAGAACTCGCGATAGTTCTTCACGGAGATCTTCTTCGCCGCGTCGGCCAGGTCCTGGACGATTTGCGCTTCGCGCCCCGTGAGCACGGGGGGGTCGGGCTCATGCCCCGACACCGCGGCCCGGACGTCGGTGACCAGCATCGCGTGGTAGGCGACGAGCATTCTCCCCGACTCGCTGACGATCCGAGGCGGCGGGACGTGTTCTTCGTCGCAAACTTCTTGGATGCCGAAGACGACATCGTTCGCATACTCTTGAACGGAGTAGTTGACCGACGCGTCCGAGGAGGTCTTGGAGCCGTCGTAGTCGATGCCGAGGCCGCCTCCCACGTCGAGGTACGAAACATCCGCGCCGAGCTTGCGCACTTTGGCGTAGATTCGCGCCGCCTCGCGCACGGCCGTTTTGACCTTTCGAATCTCGGTGATCTGACTGCCGATGTGGAAGTGCAGCAACGCCAGCTGTCCGCGCAGGCCGCTGGCGGTCAGTTTCTCGAGCCCGCGCAGGAGCTGAAGCGTCGTCAGGCCGAACTTCGAGGTGAAACCGCCGGACTTCTCCCACATCCCCGAGCCCTTGGCCTGGAGGCGGATCCTGAAGCCTATCTTGAACAGGATCGGCTCATGAGCCGCCATCTCGAGAATCTGGTCCACCTCGAACGGCTTCTCGATGACGACCACCACCTGCTTGCCGAGCCGGCAGGCGGTCGAGGCCAACTGGAGATAGGCCAGGTCCTTGAAGCCATTGCAGATGATGAGCGCGTCGGGAGACAGCTCGAGCGCGATCGCGGCGAGCAACTCGGGCCGGCTCCCCACCTCGAGACCGAGACCCGCGCTCCAGCCCGATCGCACCAGCCCCTCGACGACCCCCCGCTGCTGGTTGACCTTGATCGGGAACACCGGGTGGTAGCGTTCGCGGTAGTTGTACTCGCGGATAGCGTTCGCGAAACTCTGGGCCAGCTCGTTGACCTGCCCTTCGAGCAGTTGGGGGAAGCGAAGGAGGACCGGCGTTTTGATGCCGCGTTTTGCGAGATCTTCGACCACACGGAAGACGTCGATCGATCGCGCCGCCTCGCGCGCCGGGGTGACGAGCAGGTGTCCGTCCTCGCCGATCGCGAAATAGCCGTTACCCCAACCGTCGAGCCCGTAGATGTTGACGGCGTCGTCGGTCGTGAAGCGTTCGGTGAACGAGACGTTCATGTCGGACTCTCCACACCCGAACCCACCATGGCAACGGATGGGCGGATTATAGGGCCGTCGTCCCCCCTCGCAAGGGCGGAGCAGCTAGAGTTAGCGGATGGCCCCCCTCGCTCCGCCGCTCACGCCCCGCCTCGCCGCTCTCTCGGACGCGATCGCGCCGGGGAGCCGCGTCGCCGATGTCGGGAGCGACCACGGGTTGTTGCCGCTCTGGCTCGCGGCGAACGGCCGGGTGGCCTACTGCCTCGCCACCGAGAAAACCGAGGAGCGTCTCGCCGGGGTTGCGCGTCCGCCTTCAGGCGTCCCCTGGGCGGAGCGACTCGGCTACCGGGCTGGGGACGGCCTGAGCGCGATCCGCCCGGACGACCGGATCGACGCCGTCGTGCTCGCGGGACTGGGAGGCCGCACGATCGTGCGGCTCCTCGGAGCACAAGACGCCGCGAGCCCGGCCCTGAGGCGGCTCGTGCTCCAGCCCCGCTCGGAGCCCGCCTTGACGCGCCTCTGGCTGAGGAACCACGGCTGGCGGCCGGTCGCGGAGCGTCTCACGGAGCAGTGCGGCCGGTTCCACCTCACCCTCGCGGCCGAGCGCGGGGCCGACACCGACCTCTACGACCACCAGCCGTTGAGCCGCGAGGACCTGCTGACCGCCGGTCCGCTGCTAGTGCGTTCGCCTTCCCCCGAGATGGGGCGTTCGTGGCAACGGGAGAGGGACCGGTTGACGTCGATCGCCGCCGGCTCCGGCTCGGGGCCGTCGTTTCAGCGCGCGCGCTTCAGCCTTGCCCGCGCCCTGCGGGTGCTCGCCGCTATTTCGAAACCCGGCGGATGAATTCCAGCGTGCGGGGATCCACGAGGACGCGCTCCCCCGATTCGACGAACAGGGGCACGCGGATCGTCAGGCCGTTCGTCAGCGACGCGTCCTTCATGTTCTTGCCGCTCGCCATGTCGCTCTTCGAACCCCCGGCCGCCATGTCGATCTCGGCCTCGACGTACTGCGGCAGGGAGATCCCGGCGACCGCACCGTTCCAGTAGACGGCGTTCAGATTCAAGCCGTCGGTGAGCCAAGGGACGATGTCTTCGATGCGCTCGTTCGGAATGGCGAACTGGTCGAAGGACAGATTCTCCATGAAGTGGCTCGACTCCCCGTCGCCATAGAGGAACTGCACCTGGCGCAAGGCGACATCCGGCTCCTCGAACTTCTCCCCCGATTTGAACGTCTTGTCGAGGAGCGACGACGTGACGACGTGACGGAGCTTGCACCGGACGAGAGTGGCCGCTCCGCGAGCCGACGGGGTTTGAACCTGGTAGTCCTCGATCTGGTAAGGCTCGCCATCGACCAGGATCCGCGCGCCCCGCTTGAAATCGGTTGTGCTGATCATCGTTCCCCCCGCAAGGCTTTCTCGACGAGGGAACGGGCGTCCTCGGGGAAGTCCTGTTTCAAGATCCACTCCAGGTAGTCGCGTTGAACGCGCGCCACCTCGCTCAAGGCGCGTCCTTTCTGCTTGCCGAACGCGAACACGACTTCGCCCTCACGCAATACGAATTTCCCGCCGCGGTCGACGGCTCCTTGCGGGATCGGGTTGCACCAGAGGTCGAGGTCGTCGACCGTCCGCGGCAGGTCCGGGTAGCGCGCAAGCTGTGCGTCGAGCACCTCGATCGAAGCGATCACGTCGGCTTCGGCGCCGTGGGCCCCCGCGTGCTCGCGGTCGAGAAAAAAGCGCACCGCGGCCGTGAGGTCGCGGGGCTCTTTCTTGTGAAAGATCGTCATGACATCGACAATCCGGCGCTGAGCCAACGCGAGATCGAGATCGCAGCCCCGGAACTCGCGATCGAGAAGCGGCACGTCGAAACGGCGCACGTTGAATCCCGCGAGATCCGCGTCCTTGAAGACGTCGAGCAGTCCGCGAGCTACCTCGCGAAACGCCGGGGCGCCCGCCACGTCCGCGTCACTGATCCCGTGAACCGCGGTGGCTTCGGCGGGAATCGGCCGCTCGGGGTTGATCCGAAGAGTTTTCGCCTCGCGCCCTCCGTCCGGGTCGACGCGAACGAGCGCGATCTCGACGATCTTGTCGCGCAGTGGATCGATCCCGGTCGTTTCGAGATCGAAAAAGGCGAGGGGGCGCTCAAGCATCAGGCTCATGACGCGCGGAAGATTATCACCCGGGCCAAGGCCACGCGCCCTCTTGGGATTCCGAATGGTCGGGGTGCGCCGCGCGTTCTATATTGCGGGCCGCCGCTTTGATAACGATGGGCGGCCAGGAGTTGCGATGCCCGGATCCCCCGCGATCGAGACCCTTCCCGGCGCCGAAGTCGACATCCCCAAGGAGGTCGCGCGCCTCTACGACCTCGCCTACAACCTCTGGTGGACCTGGTCCCCGGGCGCCCACCTGCTCTTTAGTGGGATCGACCCGGCGCGCTGGGTCCGCACCCGCAATCCAGTCGAACTGCTCCTCGGGGTCGAACCCCACATGTGGGACCCGCTGTTGCAGAGCGAGAGCTTCATGAGCGGCTACCACACGGTAATCGGCGAGTTCGACCGCTACCTCGCCGGCGGCGCCACGTCATGGTTCCACAAGAACTACCCGTCGTTTTCGGGCGGCCCAGTCGCGTACCTCTCCACGGAGTTCGGCTGGCACGAGTGCCTCGGCATCTACTCGGGAGGCCTGGGCATTCTGTCCGGCGACCACTGTAAATCCGCGAGCGATCTCGGGATTCCATTCGTCGGCGTGGGCCTGATGTACCGGCGCGGCTACTTCCGGCAGACCGTGGACGCCGACGGCCGCCAGCAGCACTTTTACCCGGACTACGATCTCCGCAGGCTCCCCTTGCTCCCCGTCGCCGGGCCCGGTGGAAAGCAGCTGCGCGTGCATGTCGACCTGCCGGGCCGCTCCGTCCAACTGCGCGTGTGGATGGCCGCGGTCGGACGGGTGCCGGTGCTGCTGCTCGATTCGGACGTGCGCGAGAACGACCCGGCGGACCGGCCGATCACGTCCATTCTTTACGTGCACGGCCGCGAGATGCGGCTGTGCCAGGAAATGGTCCTCGGCGTGGGCGGCTATCGCGCGCTCGTCGCCTCCGGCGTCACCCCTTCGGTGTGGCACCTCAACGAAGGCCACTCGGCCCTCGTCTCGTTCGAGCGGATCCGCAAAACGATGGAAGGTGATGGGCTCCCGTTCGAAGAGGCCTTGGCGAAAACGGCGAAGACCTCGGCTTTCACCACGCACACTCCGGTCCCCGCCGGAAACGAGACGTTCGAGCTCAGACTCGTTAGGACCTACGCCGAAGCCTGGGGCGCTGGGCTATCGGGCGGAACGTCGTCGTTCGTCGACCTGGGCCGGGCGGCTTCCGGCGACGAGGTGTTCAACATGACCGTCCTGGCGATGCGCACGTCCTTCCGGACCAACGGCGTCAGCAAGTTGCACGGCCAGGTCGCGGACGGGATGTGGAAACACCTCTTTCCCGAGGTCGAGGCCGGGAAGGAACGCATCGGGTCGATCACCAATGGGGTCCACATCCCCACGTGGATGGGTCCGGAGATGGGAGCGATGCTCCGCCGCCGCCTGGGAGGCGACTTTCAGCAGCACCTGCTCGATCCGGGGTTTGCCGATGACGTCCTGGCGATCCCGGACGAGGACATCTGGGACGCGCACACGGCGCAAAAGAACCGGTTGATCGTCCTCGTCAGGGAGCGCGTGCTCCAGCAGCGTGCGCGCCACGGCCGGTCGCCCGAGGACTTGAGGCGCGTGCAGACGATCCTCTCCCCGGACGCCCTGACTCTCGGTTTCGCGCGACGGTTCGCAACGTACAAGCGCGCCGACCTCATCTTTAGGGACCTCGAGCGACTGACAACCCTCATGACATCGGCGACCCGCCCGGTGCAGATCCTCTTCGCCGGAAAGGCGCACCCCGCAGACAAGCCCGGGCAGGACGTGTTGCGCCGGATCTTCGAAACCTCGCAGGGCTCCGACCTGTGGGGGCGCGTCGTGCTGCTCGAGAACTACGACATGCGCGTCGGCCGCTTCCTCGTCCAGGGCGTCGACGTCTGGGTGAACACGCCGCGCCGGCCCCTCGAGGCGAGTGGGACATCGGGCATGAAGGCCGCCGCGAACGGCGCTTTGAATCTGAGCGTGCTCGACGGGTGGTGGGCCGAGGGGTACGACCCGGCGCTCGGTTTTGCGATCGGTCGCGCGCAGGATTACGGCGATTTCGAAACCCAGGACGCCGAAGACGCCGAATCGCTGTACCGAGTCCTCGCGGACGACGTCGTGGCCGGGTTTTACGACCGCGACGCGGCCGGCCTGCCTCACGCGTGGATCGGAAGGATGAAACGCTCGATCGCCCGCCTCGCCCCGCGGTTTTCGACCGAGCGCATGGTGCGCGACTACACCATCCGCGCGTACCTGCCGGCGATGCGCGAGGCCGACCCGACACTCGACGAGGAAAGACTCTGGGCCCCATGACACGAACGGCCCCCGAGAGCCGGGGGCCGTTCCGTCGAGTCGGTACGCGAAAATCGTGTTACGGGGTCCGCTTGTCGCTCCGCCGGAGGTTCTGAACCGCGGCCGGTGCCGTGGTGTCCTGCGCCGTGGCGGTGGCGGTCGCGGCTGAGGCGACGTTTCCGGTCGCGTCCAGCGCGAAAGCGCTGTACGAGTAGGTCGTGCCGGTGGTCAAACCGGTGTGCACGAACGTGTCCGCCGATCCTGCGGCTCCCGCTTTCGTCACCACCGCGAAGCCGTCCACCGGGCTGACCGGGAACTTCCCGTCGGTCCGGTAACGGATGATCGTCTTGCTGAAGTCGGCGCTCGACGAGTTCGTCCAGTTGAGGGTCACCTGCGTGGTGGCGCCGATGGCCACAAAGGCTGTGTCGGACGAAGGCGGCGTCTGATCGCCGACCGCCTGCTCGGTCGGGGCGAACGCCGGATCGTCCGTGAGAAGGACACGGTCGATTCGAGCCCGGGCCTCCCGGCCGCCCAGTTCGAGCGTCGCGAGCCCCGCGCTCAAAGTGTAGGAGCGCCCGGACACCCACTGCCACTGACCCGGGGAAGACGCAACCATCTGCTGACGGGCGGCGCCGTTGATCGATTCGTACCACGTGTCCGACGTCGAGTCCGGCCCGTACATGCGCACCCAAAGGCGCCAGTTCCCGGCGGACGGGATGTTGACCCCAAAGGTCGCGGTGCCCGCGGGCGACGACGCACTACCGGTCGGAGTTCCGGCCGGGGTATCGATGTACCCCTCGCCGAAGGAGCCAGCGACGCCGGTCACCGAGCGAACCGGCGCGACGAGCGATCCGGGTTCCGCCTCGAAGCGGAGGTAGGTGTACGCGTTGGCGGCCGTGACGAACGTCTTGGTCGGCGTCGAGGAGGCCGCGTTTCCGGCCGCGTCCGTGCTCCGCACGTAGTACTCGTACGTCGTTGAGGGTGTGAGCCCGGTAAGGCCGGTGCTGTGGCTCGTCACAAGCGTCGCGTCGATTGTCGTTTGCTGGTAGGCGGGGTCCGTCTGCCTGCGGAAGAACACCTCGCCGTCGGCGGGTTCGTTGGTCGTCCAGGTGATCGTCGCGGTCGTTCCGGTCACCGCGGACGCGGTGACCGCCGAAATCGTGGGAGCAGTGCTGTCGGCGGCCGTCGAGAATCCCGTGGCCTGCGTCATCGTGCTCGCCATCCCGTGATTGGCGAGATCGAGGACTCCGGCGCCGCCTCCGGCGACCTGGATCTTGTAGATCTTGCCCTGCGTCAGGCTCGCCGCCGGCGTGATCGTGGCAATGAGCCCATTCGACGAAAGCGTTGGCGACCCGGCGGCCTGCGCGACCGCGGCGCCCGTGTCGTCGAGTAGCTTGACGTTGGTTGCGGTGATCGACGACGGGAGCATCGCCTCGCTAAACGTGACGGTGGGCGCTACGGTCACGGAAACTCCCGTGGCTCCATTCGACGGCGTCGTCGAGGACACGGTCGGAGCTACGACCGCCTGTACCGTGAAGATCGCGGTCCCCGTGCCGTAGACACCGTCGGGATCCGTGACATCGAGGTTGGACGCGCCGGGAGCGGCCGCGGAGCCGACGGTCACGTTGAGCGTGAGCTGTCCGCACGCGTTGACGGTCGTCGACGTGACCGTGATCCCGGCGTTCGCAAATTGCGCCGCGGCTCCGCTCGCGAAGTTCGAACCCGCGATGGTGAGTGAGAGCGTCCGCCCGGCTTCCGCCGCGGAGGGCGTCGCCGAGGTCACGACGGGTCGCGACCAACCCTGGATCTGATTCGAATAGGCCGTGCTCTCATTGGTGGCAGTGTCGTAGGCCTTCACACCGAAGTAGTAGGTCGTGCAATCAGTGAGGCCGCTGATGGTCGTCTGGGTCACGTTGAGCACGTCGACCGACTGCGTGTAGGCGGTCGGAGACGTGCCGTAGTAGACCCGGTATCCTTGGAGATCCGCATCGAGCACGGGGTCCCAGGCGAGGGACACGGTTCCGGCGACCGCGGGATGGCCCACCGCAGCCAAAAAGAGGACTCCAATGAGTGCGAGCGATCGACTGAATTTTCTCATGGGCCTTGGTCTCCCCGGCGATCCCCGATGGGCCGCCCGGTTCTCCCTAAAGCGAGGCGCGTGCCAGCGGTCGCCTCCGGCCCGACGAGCATCGCAAACGCTGAAAAAAAGACACTTACAATTCTGTCGCCTCCTCGAAACGCCGCGCAGAGGCTGCTCGGATGACGCTTCCGTTTTTGACGTGTTACGAATTGTTTGTAGCTGTGTGTAGCTTCTGCCCGCGTGGGTAGGAGTGTCAGTCCCAGAACTTCCACATTGGCTTGCCATGGTCTCCCCCGGACTCGATCACGACGTCGTGAACGGGCACGTCGGGGAGCGCCGTCGCCACGGCGCGGCGAAACTCCGCGGGGTCCGCGTCGGGACCGGCGGGATTCCAGGGGTTGGTTGCGGTGGCGATCAGGCGAAGCGGTCTCACAACCTGGATCCGGCCCCGGCCTTTGAGCCACGCCTTGTAATAAACCGGAGCCACGTTGATGCGCGTCGCATCCCGCACCACCAACGTGCAGCGCAAAGGAGAGCGCACCAGCGGAATCATGAACTCGTCGTGGAGCCCGAATGGGAGAACGACCGTCGAGACCGGTCCTCCCTCTTGCGTCTTCAATGCAGGGACCGGGTCGTCCAGCCCGGGAGGCATCACCCCCACCGGCCGCCCGCGGGCGTCCAGCAGTGCGGCAGCCCCCTTCGACGCCGTCTCGTCCCACGCGTCGCGGGCGGCCTCGTCGCACGGCGGCACACAGAGGGTCTCGACGAGATATCGGGCGGCCGCGGCGGAACGGTCGGGTGTCGCCGAGTACCCCGCGGCGAGGACGATGACCACGCCTTCGCTGACCCCGGGCGCCGCAAACGAACGTCGCTCCCAACCGCCGTCGACCAGGACGAGCCCCCCCGATAGCACGCCGAGACGTTGCAACACCGCCTTCATCGAATCGGGTTCCCCCGGTCCATGGAGGTCGGCTTTGCCGCCGCTGAGAACGCGGTAGATGCTCACGGGGCCAAGGGTTGTGATCCATTCGGTCGTCTCGATGAGCTCGAGCTTGGCAACGGCGCCTTCGACCGGAGGAGGCGCCGCGGTGGCGATCCAGGCACCCTCGGGAACGACGGTGTGGGTGACAGGGTGGGGGTCGGCGCCCTCCTCCTGCTCCAGCGGCAGCCGCGGTGCGGAGGTCAACGCGACGGCCAACGAGCGGGCGTGGAGCTCGCGGACGAGCGACGCCAGGACGGTTCTCGTGCCGGCCTGAGCGTGGAGACCCAGGATCGCGACCCGTTGCGCGCCGGATTTCACGACGCGATCCAGAAGCGTCGGCACGGCGGGCGCTTTCGACTTCCGATCGAACATCAACTCAGTTCCGTGCGTCTCTGCGCGTGGCGACGTTGGAGGCGGCGACCGGATTTGAACCGGTGAATGACGGTTTTGCAGACCGTTGCCTTACCACTTGGCTACGCCGCCGTCGTCCATTTGGTGGGAACGACTCTTCCCGGACCGGACGAGCCGCGAATATAGCCGTCCGCCCCCTCATGGGTCAATCGGCATCGCCTTGACGGGCCGCAAGACCGTGGCGTACGGTGTTGAGGTGTCCGTTAGGGGTGTCCGGCGAGAGCCGGACTGAGATCAAACCCTGGAACCTGAACTGGGTCATGCCAGCGTAGGGAAACGGGACGATGCACGAAGCTCTCCTCCGTTCATCCGTCCTACCGCAGGTAAGGGACTCCAGAGGATCCTCGGGGAGGCCGGCTTGCTTCGTCGTGCTGCCTTCGCCTTGCTCGCAACCGGCGCCCTGATCGCCGCGACGACGGTGTTTCCGGCTGACGAGGACGAAAAGCCTATCCCCTCCGGTGTCGAGGAGGACGTGGTCGTCTCGTCCGACGTCGCGAAGGACCGCAGGGATCCGGCCTCGTTCACCGATCTGGACCAGGATGCGATCCGCGACAAAAACGTCGGCCAGGACCTGTCGACGCTCCTGGGCGAGACGATGAACGCCTACGCCTACAGCGATTCCGGCAACGGCTACGGCTACAGCTACCTTCGCATTCGAGGTTTCGACCAAGCGCGCATCGCGGTCAACGTCAACGGCGTCCCGCTGAACACCCCCGAATCGCACCAGGTCTACACGATCAACCTCGGAGACTTCGCAACCGGCCTCAGCCTGATCCAGATCCAGCGCGGCCCGGGCACAGCCCTGTACGGATCTCCGGCCGTTGGCGGGGTCGTCAATCTCGAAACGGCCAGCTTGCCGACGACCGCCGGGGGCAACCTCGACATGACGGTCGGGTCGTTTGGAACCGGCCGGCTCTCGTTCAGTTACGGAGGTGCGATCGGGAAAAGTCCCTGGGCCTATTCGGTTCGAGCCGCGAGGGTCGAAAGCCAAGGGTACAGAACGCCCTCGTGGTCCAAGCAGACGTTCGCGCAGATCGGCTTCGAGCGATTCGACCCCACGTCCGTGTGGCGCATCTTGCTCTTCGGCGGACCCGAAGAAACCCAGCTCGCCTACTACGGCGTGCCCTACCAGGACCTGGCCGACCCGGTCGCGCGGCGCAGCATCGCCCCGCTCGTGCCGGGAGAAACCGACAACTTCTTCCAGCCTCAGCTTCAGGTGATGAACGACCGCCGCATCGGGCCGGGCCTGATGCTCAAAAACACGGTGTACGCCATCCTCGGGAACGGATACTTCCGGCAGTACGTCGACAACGCATGGCAACAGCGGGACCTCGACAACGAACAGGTGGGATGGATCCCCCGCGTCGCTTGGAGCCACGATCGAGGCGAGCTGAGCGCGGGGCTCGAGCTCCTGTTTCATCGTGGCCGGCACGATGGAACCGTGGCGAGCTCACCGTCCGGCGACCCGTCGGTCCTGTACGACTACACCAACAAGAAGGACACCGTGAACCTCTTCGTCCGCGAGGAGCTTCGCGTCGCGCCGAATACCACCTTGAACCTCGAGCTGCAGGCGACCCGCCATGAATTCTCGATGGGCGACGACGAGGTGCAAGGCATCTCCTGGGATGCGACGTACCAGTTCCTGTCGCCCCGGATCGGCGTGAATTGGAACATCGACGACCGATGGAATCTCTACGCCCAGGCGACCCGAACCGAAAGCGAACCGACGTTCAACAACGTCTTCAACCCCGAGGATTCATCCGATCCCGCCGACCACTTTGCGAGTTACGACCCCTCGAAGGTCCGCTACAGCGGCCCATACGCCGCGCCGGAACGCCTGACGAGCTTCGAAGTGGGCGCTGGCTACGTGTACGGCGCCACGCGAGTCAAGATGAACGTCTACCGGATGCAGTTCCGCGACGAGTTCGTCTACGCGGGGGGCTTGGACGCCGACGGCATCCCGATCACGACGAACGCGGGCCAATCGCTGCACGAGGGGATCGAGATCGAAGGAGCGGGCCGCCTGCCGGGCGAGGTCGACCTCTCGGGCTATCTCGCGGTCAGCCGCGACGTCCTCGAACAAGACACCATCCTGTCTCCCGATGGCGCCTCGGGGTATTACGTCATCGACTACTCCGGCAACCGCATCGCGCTCTTCCCCGGGAGCACCGCGCGGCTGGCGGTGGCGCGGACGTGGGGCCCCGTTAGGATCGAGTTGTCGGGACGACGGATCGGGACGATCTACACCGACAACAGCGAGAACGAGGCCAAGACGCCGGCCAATCGCTCGGTGCCCGGCTACGTCAACAAGCAGATCGACCCGTTCACAACGGTCGGGGCGCAGATCGTCGCCGACCTCTCGCGACCCGCGCGCCTCAAGACCGGATCGCTCACCCTGAGGCTCCGCATCGAGAACCTGCTCGATGCCCAGGTCGCGCAGTTCGGCTACTCGTACCCGACCGACGCGGCGTACACGGAGTTCTATTCGGAGTTCTACCCGGCGGCCACGCGCAGCGTGATGCTGGGTTTGAGCTTCGGGTTTTAGAGCAGGCGCACATGACAGGCAGCCTGGGCGCGGTCGACCTCGCCGTCGTTGGCGCCTACCTCGCCGCGACGTTCCTGCTCGGCGTGCGCTCGTCCCGGAGCCGGCCGCAAGACGAGGAAGACTTCCTTTTAGCCGGGCGCGCGCTCACGCTCCCCGCCTTCGTCGTCACACTCGTTTCGACCTGGTACGGAGGCGTCTTAGGGGTCGGAGAGTATTCCTACGTTCACGGCCTGTCGAACTGGCTCGTCCTGGGCGTCCCCTACTACGTCGGGACCTTCCTCTTCGCGCTGCTCTACGCGGAGCGCGCCCGCGCGAGGGGGAACGCGACGCTCCCCGACATCCTCTACGACACCTACGGGCGGACCGCGGGGGTCCTCGGGGCGGTCACGGTCCTCGCCTTGTCCCTCCCCGCGCCGTATTTGCTCATGCTCGGCGTCTTGTTGCGGCGCGCGACGGGGCTGCCGCAGGCCGCCGCCGTGATCCTGTGCGCCGCATTCTGCGTGCTCTACATCGGCGCGCGCGGTTTCCGGTCGGTGGTCCAGACGAAGGGGTTGCAGTTCGCCTTCATGTTCGGCGGGTTCCTCCTGCTCCTCCCGATCGCCGTGGCGAAGGTGGGAGGGCTCGGTCCCCTTCGCGCGGCGCTTCCCGCCACGATGTTCGCCCCCCTGGGGGGTGAACGGATCTCCTACGTGCTCGCCTGGTACGTCATCGCCCTTCAAACGCTCGTCGAGCCGACGTTCTTCCAGCGCTGCTTCGCCGCAAAAACGCCGCGTGTCGCGCGACGAGGACTCTTCGTATCGATCCTGTTCTTTGCTCTTTTCGACGGCCTGACAACCTTCACCGGGATGTACGCCCACGCGCTGCTCCCGAATCTGCCGACCGGCGTGGACGCCTACCCGGCGCTGGCGGAGCTCCTCCTGCCGGTCGGGCTCCTGGGCGTGTTCTATGCCGGGATGATCGCCACGGTCATGTCGACGGTCGATGCGTTCTTGTTCAACGCGGGGATCACGCTGTCACGCGATCTGCTCGGGCGCTTGGGAGGAGCGGCCGCCGGGACGATCCGGGGAGAACGATACGGACTCCTCGGGGGGGCGGTGATCGCGTCGGCGGTCGCGTTGATGTCCACCTCGGTCGTCAACCTCTGGTACGGCTTCGGGAGCGTGGGAACGGCGGTTCTTTTGACCCCCCTCCTCGGAGCGTTCTTCCCGGCGCTTCGCCCGGAGCGCCGCTTCGCGGCCGCGGGGATGGCGGCGGCCGGGGTGGTGACCTCGGCCTGGGTTTTCAGCGCGCTCGGCACCGGCACCCCTTGGCTTTCGGTCGAGCCCGTGTTCCCGGGGCTCGCCGTAGCGGGGGTGTTCGCCGCGGCCGGAATCCTGAGGCGACGATTCGAGTTTCGCGAACCGGCATGAGGCGGGGCATACTGGGGACGCCATGGAAGACGATCACGAAGGCAACACCCTGGCGCCCGGGTTCCTGATCGCGGTGCCGCAGCTCGCCGACCCGAACTTCAAACAGTCGGTCGTCCTGCTGCTTCAGCAAAGTGACGACGGCGCGTTGGGGCTGGTGATCAACCGCGAATCGCCCATCCTGTTGCGCGACCTCTGCAAAGACCACGAGATCAGTTACGCCGGCGACCCCGCCAAACGCGTGCGCGTCGGCGGCCCGGTCCAGCCGGAACAAGGCCTCGTGCTCTACGACGGCGAAGTCTTAGACCCGGAAGGGCGCGCCGTGCTCGACGGATTGCAGGTGAGCGCGTCGACGAAGACTTTGCAGCACCTCTGCCAGGGAGAGGGGATCCGGTTTCATTGTTTCTCGGGATACGCGGGGTGGGCTCCCGGCCAGCTCGAGCAGGAGATCAACGAAGGCTCGTGGATTCTCGCCCCGGTCGACCCGCAACTCGTGCTCGACACGCCCCCCGACGATCTCTGGCTCGCGTCGCTCTCCGCGATCGGCATCGACCCCGCCCTGATCGTCCCCGGCGGTTCCGACGTGAGTTGAGGGAAAAGGGGAGTGTCCCCTTTTCCTCGTCCCCTACTACGGCAGGAACTTGTTAGTGGCTTTGAGCTTGCGGGGCAGGTACTCGTCGATCACGTAGTTGAGCCCCCAGCGCGCCAGCGCCTGCTGTTCGGCCCTCACCCCCATCTTGATGAGCTGCTCCATCGCGTGGGCCCACGGCTTGTGGATCTTGAAGAAAGGGTCGTTCTTGAGCGCGTCTTTCGCGCGTTTCACGTCGACGTCCTTGAGCGGGTGCGTCGGGAGCTTGTACTCGATGATGTCGTTCGGCGTCACCCCGAGGAACGACGCCTGCGGTACGCAGAAGAACCGATTGATGTGGGCCGCGTTTCCGGAGCCGACCTTGAGCGTGCGGTAAATGTTCGAGATACCGTAAGGATCGCAGTCGACGAAGGCGTAGACCGGAATCTCGCACTGGTCCGAAAGCCGCCTCACAAAACGCCGGGTGGCTCGGGTGGGCACGCCGGCCATCGAAACCAGGATGCAGTGCGACTTCTGCCAGAACTTGTGGCTCTGCAATCGCTGGAACATGCCGCCCGTTTCGATACACAAGATGAACTTGGCCTTGGTCTCGAAGGTGAGATGCTCGACGAGGGACGGGATCGAATACGCCCCCGAGCCGAATTTCGTGCAGTCGATGCGTTCGACCTTGCCCGTTTCCAGATCCGTGTCGTTGACGATCAGCTCGCCGGCGATCGCGCCCCCGTGTTCGTCGGGGATGTACCGGAGCTGTTCCCGGCTCACGCCGGAAACCGAGAACATGGCTTCGATGTCGTCCATGACCATGTCGGATTCGCCCTGTTCGTCGAACATCGCCTCGCCCCAGTTCTTCGACTGGTAGTAGGCATCTCGCTTCGTCGCGAAGTCGCTCGTTTGCACCAGCTCTTTCGAGAGCGCCATCATCTTGAGCGTCTGGGCGAACGTCTTCGCCGTGTTGACCGTCAATGCGCGGACGGACTTCCCCTTCCCGAGTTCGAAAAACCCTTTCTTGGGGTCGTAGCGCACATTGCTCAACGAGCGCACCGGAAACGAGACCTCGGGCTTTCCGTGCTTGGCGATCTTCGTCTCGATCCCCTGGGCGACCTCGGTGATCGCCTGGACCGTGACTTTGTCGAGGCGCGCTTTTTCGTTTTGGGGGGATTTCATGATGGCAACTAAAGCTCCGCGAGGAGGATTTGCGCGACCTCGAGTCCGACGCGTGCCTGGGCTTCGAGCGTCGACGCCCCAACGTGCGGCATCGCGATAACGTGCCTGTGGCCGACCAGCCGAAGGTCTTTCGGGGGCTCGACCTCGAAAACGTCGAGCGCCGCTCCCGCGACCGGGCCTGATTCGAGGGCGGCCAGCAATGCGACCTCGTCGACGACACCGCCGCGCGCGCAGTTGACGAGAAAAACCCCGCGCTTCATCTGCGCGAACTGATCGAAACCGATCGCCGCCGGCGTTCCCGCGACTTTCGGAAGGTGCAACGAGATGAAGTCCGCGCGGGCGTAGAGGTCTCCCGGCGTGAGGAGTGTCAGGCCGTCGACGCTTCCCGTGGTCCCGAGAGCCGGATCCGCGCCGATAACGACCATGCCGAGCGCGGACGCCTTGCGCGCGAGCGCGCGGCCGATGCGCCCCACGCCGACGATGCCCAGGGTCTTGCCCTCGAGCTCCATCCCCTTGGCGAAACTCTTCTTGTCCCACGCCCCCGATTTCATCGACGCGTCGGCACGCGAAATCTGCCGGGCCAGGGCGAACATGAGGGCGAGCGCCAGCTCTGCCACCGAGGTCGAAGAGGCCGACGGGGTGTTCATGACGCGCACGCCCTCGGCTTCGGCGGCGCTGACGTCGATGTTGTCGACGCCCACGCCCCCGCGCACGATCACCTTGAGTCCCTTGGCCGCCAAGACGTGTCGCGCCGTGATCCGAGTCGCCGATCGGACGACGACGGCTTCATAGCCGCCGATCACCGCTTCGAGCGCTTCAGGGGTCATTCCGAGCTTCTCGTCGACGACCAACCCGCCGGCGCGCATCCTTTCGATCGCGTCGGCCGCGATCGCGTCGCAGATCAGAACTCGCTTCGGCGTGGCGCCCACGAGGTCAGTGCCCGAGGATCCGGTCGATCACGGCGAGGAGACCCCGGATCTCCCACTCTTGCGTGTCGCCCATGTGCGCGATGCGGAAGGTCTTTTCCTTGAGATCGCCGTAACCGTTCGAGATCGCGGCCCATTGCTTCCCGAGCTCTTTGTTGAGGGACGACACCGAAATCCCGCGTGTGTTGGCGATACAGGTGAGCGTCGGCGACTCGTAGCCCTCTTCGGAAAAGAGTGCGAAATGACGTCGCGTCCAATCGCGGACGATGAGCGCCAACGCCTCGTGCCGCGCAAAGCGCCCCTTCGGAGTCTCGGCGAGGATGTCGTCGAGTTGCGCGTCGAGCGCCTGGATCTGCGGGATGGCCGGCGTCGCCGGCGTCTGACCCCGCTCGTGGTATTTCAACATGTCCAAGAAATCGAAGTAGTACCCACGATTCTCGACGGTTTTCGCCTTCTCCAAAGCGCGGGACGAAACGGCCGCCACGGTCAACCCGGCGGGAAGCGCGAAGGCCTTTTGCAATCCCGCAAGGCAGACGTCGATCCGCCATTCATCGACCGGGATGCGCACCCCGGCCATCGACGAGACGGCATCCACGAGGAACGCCACATCCGGGTACTTCCGCATCACGGCCGCGATCTCGTCCATCCGGTTCAGCACGCCGGTCGACGTTTCGTTGTGGACGACGGTGATCGCGTCGTAGCCCCCCTTGGAGAGCTCCTTGTCGATCGCCTCGGCGGTGATCGCTTTCCCCCACTCGACCCGCAGCGGAACGGCTTCTTTTCCGTTGGCCTCCGCCACCTTCAGCCAGCGGTCCGAAAACGCCCCTTGCATGCAGCACAGCACGCGGCCCTTGACGCTGTTGCGGATCGCCGCTTCCCACACGCCGGTCGACGAGCACGTAAAGAGGAAGACGGGGTCTTTCGTTTCGAGCAACTGCTGGAGCTTGGGAACGACGCGAGTGTAGAGGGCCTTGAATTCGTCGCCGCGATGCCCGATCTGGGGCGTAGCCAAGGCGGCGAGATTCTCCGAGCGAACCTCGGTCGGACCGGGGATGAACAGGCGCTTATGCGGCATGGGGAGACCTCACTAGAAGGTCGATGACTCTAACACGCGGTTACGACCTTGCGACCGCCGTTCCGGCCCGGTCCATCACGGCATCAATCCACTCCAGGAACTGGTCGGCGCTCATGAATCCGCTGTTGCGCGCGACCTCGCGCCCCTCGTCGTCGACGACCACGATGGTCGGGTAAACCTCGATCGCGTACCGAAGCGCCAGCCTGTCCCCCCGAAGGCCGCCGCGCTCTTCGGTCTCTTCGGCATCGACGCGGACGGGGACGACGTCGCGCAGCCGTTCGAGAACGCGCGGATCGCGAAAGGTACGCTTCTCCATGATCTTGCACGGACCGCACCAGGTCGCGTAGAAGTCGGCGACGATCAGCTTGCGTCCCGATTTCGCCTCCTTCAGTCCATCCGCGAAGTCGAACCAAGTCACGGCTCCATCGGTTGCATGGGGACGGGCCTCGCCGGAACGCGCCGTCTCGTGAGCCGGCTCTTCGCGCGCGATCGGCATGCGAGCCACGGCCCACGCTGTGGCGCCCAGGAAGCCGACGATGGCGAGACAGGCGCCGGAAAGAAGCGCCCTCGAGGCGTACGACGGCGATTGAGGCAAGGAGGCCGGGTCGTAAACGGGGCGGCCGGTCGCCGGGATGACGAGGAGAACCGCCGCGGCAACCGCGGCGAGCACGACCGTGAGATGGAAGACCTCGCCCTGGACGAGAAACGTGTTGGCCGCCAACCCGGCAAACCAGATTCCGGAAAACACGCCGAGCCACCGGGCCCACGGTCGTTTCATCAAAAGGCCCGCGGCCACCGTCACCCCGAGGAGGGCCAAGCAGGCGCCCATGACCCGAAACGGCGGAGACGGGGAGCCGATCATTCGCGTGGCTAGGAGGGGCCCGAGGATTCCGAATACGAGCGCACCGAAAACGGAGCCGAACGGCATGCTAAGTTCCCTTCCATGAACGAGCGACGACAGTTTGTACAGCGCCCCGGGCACCCGCGCAACCTGGCAGCCCTGCTGCTCGCGATCACGGCCGCAGGCGTCGTCCAGGCCACTCCCACGCGGATCGAACCTCACCCGTTCGCGAGGGCCTTCGCTCCGGGCGAAGTCGTCCGGTTCGAGGTCGTCACCGACCCCGGCGTCCGGGGACTTCGCGGCACGTTTCAGGGAGCGACCTTGGCGTTTTCGCCGGGACCGCGCACCGGGGGAGATCCCGTGTGGATCGCGTGGGGCGTCATCCCGCTCGACGCCTCGCCAGGCCCCTCAGGCTACCGGCTGACCGCGAGCCGTACGGATGGCTCGTCGCTGTCCCTTGACGGTGAGCTTTCCATCGCGGCGAAGTCGTTTCCCGAGCAACGCCTGACGGTCGAGCCGAAATTCGTCAATCCGCCGAAATCGGAAGCGAAGCGGATTGCGCGGGAAAGAAAACAGCTCGAGGCGATCTACGCGCGGCGCACGCCGCTCCCGCCGCCTGAGGCCCCTTTCGTGAGGCCGGTCCCCGGCGACCCGACGTCGGAATTCGGCACCCGCCGCATCTTCAACGGCGAGCCGCGCGCGCCGCACGCGGGCATCGACCTGCGCGCCGCCACCGGAACGCCCGTGCTCGCCTCCGGGCCCGGGCGCATCGCCCTCGCGGCGAATCTCTACTACGCGGGAGGCACCGTCATCGTCGATCACGGCGGCGGACTCTTCACCGTGTACGCCCACCTTTCGAAGATCGAAGCCAAGGAAGACGACGCGGTGAAGGCGGGCGACGTCGTCGGCTTGTCGGGCGCGACGGGGAGGGTCACCGGCCCCCACCTTCATTGGGGAGCGAAGGTCGGCGCGGAGATCTTCGACCCGCGCGGCCTGCTCGACCCGAAGCTGTTCGGTTCTGCTAGCGCACGAGCTTCAGACGCTCCCGATTCACGGTGAGCTGAAAAAGGTCGGGGCGTGCGTAGTGGCCCCCCGTGTCGAGAACGATCTTTTCTTCCTCGGCGCGGTCGAGTTCGATCTCCGCGACGATGAGTTCCTCGCGCCCGAACACCGGCTCGACGACATACGACGCGTCGGGCGCAACGATCGCCGATCCCCCCGGCAGGATCGGATCGGGAAGTGCCGACAAATCCTCCGCCAGCTCGAAGTCCGCAGGGATGGCGCTCTTGGGGAGCACCATGCAGGCGGCGAGCACGAACGCGCGCCCCTCGAACGCATAGTGCCGCGAGGCGAGCTGATGCATCTCGCCCCCGTGAGGCCACGCGGCGACGTGGACCTGCTCCCCCTCCGCGTGCAGGACCTGTCGCGGAAGCGGCATCCAGTTCTCCCAGCAGATGAGACCGCCCAGCTTCGTCCCGGCGGCCTCGTAGACGCGAAGCCCGGCGGCGTCGCCCGTTCCCCACACGAGGCGCTCGCCAAAGGTCGGAACGAGCTTCCGATGATGGCCGATCAACTCGCCGAGCTCCGAAAAGAACAAGAGTGCGTTGTAGAGCGTCCCCGACGGACCGCGTTCGTTGACGCCCATGACCACCGCGCAATTCGCCTCGCGAGCGGCTCGCGCGATTCGGTCCAACTCGGGCGAGGGGACGGTCACGCTGTTCCGGGAGAGCCTGGCCTGGAGTTTCTTCGCCCCGCCGTGTCCCCATCGCGAAAACGTCCCCCCATCGCACCAAAACGGGTAGACCGGGAGCCACGTCTCAGGGAAAGCGACGATCGAAACGCCGCGACGACCGGCCTCGCCGATCCACGCGCAGGCCTTGTCGACCCCGGATGGGAGATCGAGAACACACGGGATCGCCTGCGCCACAGCCACCGTTACCTTCATCGCCACCTCCCCCGCGAAACCAACCGTTGACAAAACGCCACGAAACAAACGGAGCGAATCTGTCCGTTGAACAACAACAACCTACCCCCCTCCGGACCGATCCGGTGGACATACTACGGGGCGGAGGTTCCGGAATATGCGAGTCAGTGGATGGACCGTAAGAACTGCCGGCCAACCGATGGTCCTCGACGAGCGGGACGAAACACCCCTGGCCGGTGACGCCATCGTTGAGGTTTCCGGCTGCGGCGTGTGCCACACCGACCTCGGCTTCTATTACGAAGGCGTGCCCACGCGGCACGGATTCCCGCTCGTTCTCGGGCACGAGATCAGCGGAGTCGTCGTTGCGGCCGGCGCCGATGCGAGTGCTTGGCTCGGCCGCAAGGTCGTGGTCCCGGCGGTGATGCCGTGCGGACGGTGCGACGCCTGTCGCGACGGCCGTGGGGCGATCTGCCCCGAACAGGTCTTCCCGGGAAGCGACATCCACGGCGGATTCGCCACCCACGTCCGCGTTCCCGCTCGCGGCCTGTGTCCGGTACCGAATCTCGAAGATGCCGCCCTGAACCCTGCGGGCCTTTCGCTCCCCGACCTCGCGGTCATCGCCGACGCCGTGTCGACGCCGTTCCAGGCGATCAGGCGCAGCGGCTTGAAACCGGGAGACCTCGCGGTGTTCGTCGGCGTCGGCGGGGTGGGCGGCTTCGGCGTGCAAATCGCCGCCGCGTTGGGCGCGGTCGTGGTCGCCGTCGACGTCAACGATGCCCGCCTCGAGACGATGTCGCGTCACGGCGCATCGCTCACGCTGCGCGGAGACCTCATGGACACGAAGGCCTTGAAGTCGAAGGTCCGCGCCTTCGCCGGCGAGCGCGGCATCCCGTCGTGGCGCTACCGGATCTTCGAAACCTCGGGGACTCCGGCGGGTCAGGCGACCGCGTTTTCTCTCCTCGCCAAGGGGGCTTACCTCTCCGTGGTGGGCTACACCGGCAAGAAGGTCGAGCTGCACCTGTCGAGCGTGATGGCCTTCGACGCGACCGTTCAAGGGAACTGGGCCTGCCTGCCGGAGCTCTACCCCGAGGTGGTCGAGCTTGCGCTTTCGGGAAGGGTGGCCCTGGCGTCTTTCGTCGAGCACCGCCCCATGTCGACCATCAACGAAACGTTTGCCGAGATCCACGCGAAGGGAGCCCCCCGCCGCGTGATCCTCGTGCCGGAGCGCTGACCTATGGACTTCAAGAATCACGACCTCGACTTGCCGAACGAAACGCCAGGCCTCCTCTACGAAAAGATTCCGCTGCGCGACCCCGGGAACGAACCCGTGCCGGGCCTCCACGCCGTGCGGATCACCCTCGACAATCCGACGCAGTTGAACTCGTACACGACCGCGATGGTCAAGGGGGTGATCGGCGGAATGCGCCGGGCCTCGAACGATCGCGCCTGCGTCGCGGTGGTGTTCACGGGCTCGGGGAGCCGGGCGTTTTGCACGGGCGGCAACACCGCGGAGTACGCGACCTACTACGCCGGGAACCCCGAGGAGTACCGGCAGTACATGCGCCTGTTCAACGACATGGTCACGGCGATCCTCCATTGCGACAAGCCCGTGATCTGCCGGGTGAACGGGATGAGGATCGGAGGCGGCCAGGAGATCGGCATGGCATGCGATTTCTCGGTCGCTCAAGACCTCGCGCTGTTCGGCCAGGCGGGTCCGAAGCACGGCTCGGCCCCGGACGGGGGCAGCACCGACTTCCTGCCCCTTTACGTGGGGATCGAAGCCGCCACCGCGAGTTGCACGCTCTGCAAACCCTGGAGCGCGCACAAAGCCTACAGGCTCGGTCTCGTCACGCGCATCGTCCCCGCCTTGAAGCTCGACGGGGAGTTCGTCCCGAATCCGATGGTCGTCACCGACCGGTGGACCGACGCGTGGGGCCGGTTGGTTCACGGTGAACCCAAAGAAGGCGACGCGCTTCGCGAAGGGAAGGCCCTGCTGGCGAAGGGCACGGTGGATCTCACGCTCCTGGACCAGGAGGTCGACGGCCTCGTCTGGTCCCTCGCCACCACGATGCCGGGCTGCCTGACCAAGACGCTCGAAAGCATGCGCAAGCACAAGCTCGCCCACTGGGACAAGAATCGCGAGTCGAATCGCGCGTGGCTGTCGCTCAACATGATGACCGAGGGACGGACGGGCTTCCGGGCGTTCCACGAGGGAACCAAAGAGTGCCGCGAGCCCGACTTCCTCCTCCTGAGGCGACGGCTTGCGGAGGGGGCTTCGTGGAACGAGGAACTCGTCGAAGAGGCCCTGTGGAAAGCGCACGGCAAGAAAGCCCCGGCCCTGTGAGCGCCCTCCTGGAACTCGTCGGCCAGGCGGAAGCCCTGATCCGCGACAACACGCTCCCCTCGGTCCGCCGTTACAAGGAGGCCACGGGAGGGTTGGCGGTCGGCTACATGCCGGTTTACGTCCCCCGCGAGATCTTCGAGGCTCAGGGCGTCCTGCCGGTTGGAATCTTCGGAGGCGGCGAGGATCTGGAGATCATTCGAGGCGACGCCTTCTACCAGTCCTACATCTGCCACATCCCCCGGAGCACGATCGAGTTGGGACTGAACGGCAGCTACGACGTCCTGGACGGCATGGTCTTCCCGGCGATCTGCGACGTGATCCGGAATCTCTCCGGGATGTGGAAGCTGCAGTTCCCCGCCAAGCTCTCGCGGTACCTCGACGTGCCCCAGAACTTCGACGCCGCGATCGGGGGCCGCTTCTATCGCATGGAACTCGAAGAGCTGACGCGCGAGCTCCACGCCCACGGCGCGCGGGCCTACGACGAAAACGCGCTGCGGGCCTCGATTGCGGCCTACAACGAAAACCGCGCCCTGGTCCGGCAACTCGACGAAGCGCGCCGGAAAAAGCCGTGGACCATCCCGACCGCCGAGATGTATGTCGTCTTGCGCGCGGCGCTGTTGATGCCGGTTCAAGAAGCCACCGCGATGTTCCGGAACTACCTCAGGCTCGTGCGCGAAGCGACCTCGCGCAAGCCGCTCGACCAGGCCCGTGTGCTCGTTTGCGGGTCGTTTTGCGAGCAGCCGCCCCTCGGGCTCATCAAGACCCTCGAGCGGTCGGGCTGCTACATCGTCGACGACGAGTTCCTCCAGATCCACCGGTGGATCAAAGGAAATATCGCGACGACGGGCGATCCGTTGGACGCGCTCGTCAACGCGTTTCTGGAAGACGCGATCGAATCGCCCGTCCGCTACATCGGCGACCGCCCGAAAGGGGCGGAGCTGGTCGAGCGCGTGCGCACTTCCGGTGCCGAGGGCGTCCTGTTTTGCGCCCCGTCGTTTTGCGACCCGGCGCTTCTGGATCAACCGATGGCGGTCAAGGCGATGGATGCGGCGGGCATCCCATGGACGGCCTTCAAGTACGCCGAGAACAACGGACAGTTCCAGGTCATTCGCGAGCAGGCGGGAACCTTCGCCGACTCGATCAAGCTGTGGAGCGGGGTGTAGCGCGATGCCAATGCCGGAAAACAAGGGACCGCAGGCGACGGCCCTGAAGGACGACAGCCAGCTCCAGCAAAAGAAGATGATCGCGGAGCACTACCGCCGTCTCGCGCACGCGGGCGAGACCGGCGAGAAGAACGTCTACACCTTCGTGCCGGGAAACCTCACCGAGTTGCTGCGCTCGTTCGACCTCTTGCCGGTGCTCCCGGAGATCAACGCGCTCCAATCGGCGATGCGCGGGAAGTCGCGCGACTACATCGCGATCGCCGAAAAACTCGGGCATTCCGAGGACGTCTGCACCTACGTGAAGTGCGACCTCGGCATGATGAAATCCGGAAACGTCGGCCCGACCGGCGAGCCTCTCCCCAAACCCGACCTGCTCCTCCTGTCGTACACGGGCTGCTTCACCTTCATGAAGTGGTTCGAGATCCTGAAGCAGGAATACGACTGTCCGGTCGCCATGCTCCACGTCCCCTATCAGGCCGACGGCAAGATCACCGAGCAGATGCGTGCCTACGTCGTCAAGCAGATCCGCGAGGACTTGATCCCCGCACTCGAGCGCCTCTCCGGGCGGGCGTACGACGAAGACCGGCTGAAAGAGCTCCTCAGGAATTCCGCCCGCGCCGAGGACGACCTCGTCTTCGTGCTCGAATCGGCCAAGCATCGGCCCTCTCCGATCGACGCCTATTTCGGGGGGGTCTACTACATCGGGCCGATCTTCACCGCGTTCCGCGGAACCGAGGACGCCGTCGCCTACTACCAGGCGCTGCGCGCCGAAGTCGAAGAACGCATCGAACGGGGACTCGGGCCGGTCACGCCCGATGGCGAGCTGAAAAACGAACGGTTCCGCATCGTCGTGGAGGGCCCTCCCAACTGGACGAGCTTCCACGCGTTCTGGAAGATGTTCGCGGACGAGGGGGCCGTCGTGGTCGCGTCGTCGTATACGAAGGTCGGCGGGGTCTACGACACCGGTTTCCGGCACGACCCGGACCATCCGATCGAAACGCTGGCGGACTACTGCATGGGCTGCTACACGAACCTCGCCCTCCCGGCGCGCGTCGATATGCTGGCCAACTACGTCACGGACTACGAGGCCGACGGGCTGCTCGTGCACTCGATCAAGAGCTGCAACTCGTTTTCCGCGGGCCAGCTGATGATCCTCCGCGAGGTCGAAGAGCGGACCGGCAAGCCCTGCGGGTTCATCGAAAGCGACCTCGTCGATCCGCGCTACTTCTCGGCGGCCAACATCAAGAATCGGCTCGAGTCCTACTTCCAGATGCTTGAGCAGAAGCGCATGGGCGGTGCGGCATGAAGTACACCGTCGGTGTCGACCTTGGCTCGACCACAACAAAGGCGGTGGTGCTCAACGAGAGCGCCGTCGTGATGGGCCGTGGGATTACGAACAGCCGCAGCAACTACGAAGTGGCATGCCAGGTGGCGATGAGTGAAGCGCTCATCAATACGCGCTTTTCCCTGTTGCGGAACGAACTCAAGGTTGCCGGGTTGCCGGACGCCGAGCTGGATCGCTGGGTGCGTGAACTGGAGCGCCTGTTTCGCGCCGAACAGTACCGGTCGCAACTGGCGGTTCTGACGCGTGAACTCGACCGATTTGCCGGACGCATGCTCATTGGGGGCGCGGCACTCAAGGCGGCCGTGGGTCGCATCACGGTGCTGATGGCGG
>JAQBEH010000048.1:0-29542 GCA_032124015.1 Acidobacteriota bacterium | reverse complement strand
TTCATGACCGGGATCCACAACACCGTGGGGCGCGACCTGGTCAATCACTGCGTCAACGACATCCTCGTGCAGGGCGCGACCCCGATGTTCTTCCTCGACTACGTCGCGACCGGCCGCCTCGACCCCGCCGTGCTCGCGTCGGTCGTCGAAGGGATCGCTCTCGGTTGCCGTGAGAACGGATGCGCCCTTTTGGGCGGTGAGACGGCCGAGATGCCGGGTTTCTACGCCGACGGCACCTACGACCTCGCCGGGTTCATCGTGGGGCTGGTCGATAAGACCAAGGTGATCGACGGCCGCGCGATCGGCGTGGGGGACATCCTCTATGCGCTGCCGAGCGAGGGACTTCACACCAACGGTTATTCGCTCGCGCGCAAGATTTTTTTCGAGGTCGCAGGCAAGAAACCTGGCGACGCGGTCCCTGGGCTCGCGATGCCGATCGGCGAGGCGCTGCTCGCACCCCACCGCTCCTACCTCAACGCGTTGCGGGGCGCGATGGCAGCGGGGCTGATTCGCGGCCTGGCGCACATCACCGGGGGCGGCCTGACCGACAACTTGCCGCGCATCCTCCCCGAGGGATCCGCCGCCCGGATCGAGCGCGGCACCTGGCCGGTGCTCCCGGTATTTTCGGTCATGCAGCGGACCGGCGGTGTCACAGACGACGAGATGTACCGGGCGTTCAACATGGGCGTCGGGATGGTGTGCGCCGTCGCCCCCGAAAACGCCGTCGCCTTCGAGGCGCATCTCGACGCGCAGGGCGAAAAGCGCTTCCGCATCGGCGCGATCGTACCCGGCGCGCGCAACGTGGTCTATGCCTGAGGCGCGGCGCCCCCGCGTCGGCATCCTGATCTCGGGACGCGGATCGAACATGGTCGCGCTCGTCACGGCGATGCGCGAGGGGCGCGTTCCCGCCGAACCGGCGGTCGTGATCTCGAACGTGCCCGGCGCCGGGGGACTCGCAATCGCCGCGGAGTGGGGGATCGCGACGGCGGTCGTCGATCACACAAAGATCAAGCCGCGACAAGCCCACGAGCGCGCTGTCATCGAGCTCCTGAACGAGCATCTGGTCGACATCGTCTGCCTCGCGGGGTACATGCGCCGTCTCTCACCACTCCTGGTCGAGGCGTTCCGAGGGCGCATCCTCAACGTTCACCCGGCGCTCCTTCCGGCGTTCCCCGGCCTCGACGCGCAAAAGGCCGCGTTCGATTACGGCGTGAAGGTTGCGGGGTGCACCGTCCACCTGGTCGACGACGAGGTCGATCACGGCCCGATCGTCTTGCAAGCGACGGTGCCGGTCGAAGAGGGCGATACCGTCGAAACCCTCTCCGCGCGCATTCTCGAGCAGGAGCACGCGATCTACCCGCAGGCGTTGGCGCTTCTGGCGTCAGGCCGACTCGAGATCGATGGCCGGCGCGTGCGCGTCCGCGGCTGAACTGTGAACTGTCCCTCGCCCCCTCGTTAGGCTCCCCCAATGTCCGACGATTGGACGTCCCACGAATCGGCTCTACGACCCGTCGCGACCGAGCCTCCCGCTTGGCCCCGTGTGACGAGCGGCACGCTCGCGGCCTTGCCGCGTCAGCACCGGCCGCGGGAGAAGGCGTTCTCGAAGGGGGTTTCCGCGCTGGGCCAAGCGGAGCTCCTGGCGCTCCTCCTCGGAAACGGCACCGCGAAAACCTCGGTCTTCGAACTGGCCGAGCGTCTGGTCCGATGCCACGGATTGAAGGGCCTGCGCGCGTTGACCCCGCAGGACTGGGCGCGCGAGCCGGGCGTGGGCGCGGCGCTCGCTGCGAGGTTGGCCGCGGCGTTCGAGTTGGGCGGTCGCGCCGCAGCACGGGGGGAACTAGACGAGCGCGCCAGGGTCACGCGCCCGCGAGAGGTTTGGCAGCTCACGCGCGAGTTGGCTCATGCCAAGAAAGAGCATCTGATCGGCCTCTACCTCGACGCCCAAAATGGCCTGATCCACCGGGAGACGATCTCTGTCGGCTCGCTCAACACGACCCGCACGCACCCGCGCGAGATCCTCTACCCGGCGATCGCGCACCTCGCCCTGGGGTTCATCCTGGTGCACAACCACCCGAGCGGTTCGCTCGACCCCTCCGACGAGGACGTCGCTTTCACGCGGGGGGTCCATCGGGCCGGAGAAACCGTCGGGATCGAGCTCTACGACCACCTGATCATCGCCAAGAGTGGATTCACGAGCCTGAGGGAGAGGGGCGCATTTTAGAGGGATCGTTCCCGGCCTGGCGGGGGTACACTCGCCCGCATGTGGAACCTGCCGGTCGTTGGAGTTGCTGTCAGCCTGCTCGCTCTTTCGTCGGGGGCCACCGTGGGTCCCGAGCAAGTTCGAGAAATCGATGCGGCTCTGGTGGCCTGCGGCACGCGCCACGCGCTTTCTTCCTGGGACGATCCGAAGCGCGGCATCGGCTGCGCGCGCGATCTGATCGTGAGAGAGTTCACGAAATCTGCGGCCGGGATTCCCACGGCTCGAGTCGTCGTCGACCGCTTCGAGGCGACCTCGCCCCGAACGCGTGACAAGGCGGTCCCGCTCGAAAACGTCTACCTGATCCTCGAAGGCGACGACCCGATGTTGAAGACGACGGTGTTCGTCATTTCGGGGCACTACGACTCGATGTGCTCGGACATCATGGACTCCGCCTGTGACGCTCCCGGTGCGGACGATGACGCCTCGGGAACCACCGTCGCGATCGAGGCGGCCCGCCTGATCGCAGGCAAAAAGCACCGCGCGACGATCGTCCTCGCAGCTCTGGCCGGGGAAGAGCAGGGGCTGCTCGGCGGCAAGCGCCTCGCCGTGTGGACGCACGATCAGGGGTTCACCGTGGGCGGGGTGCTCAACAACGACATCGTCGGCGCGACGAACGGATCGAAAGACTTTCGCCCTCGTGTGTTCTGCAATGACGACTTCGCGACGCCCGCGAGGAATCTGGGCCTTTGGCTCGACGAGTTTCTCGGGCGCGATAACGTGAGGTTGGTTTTCCACAAGGACCGGTTCGGCCGCGGCGGCGATCATTTGCCGTTCGTCGAGGCCGGGCTCCCGGCGGTGCGCTTCACCGAGCCGCGCGAGGACTACAACCACCAGCACCAAACGCCGCGAGTCGAAGACGGCGTCGAATATGGCGACCTTCAGAAGTTCATGGACTTCGACTTCTTGGCCCAGGTCACCCGGTTGAACGCCGACGCGGTCGTCCGTCTCGCCAACGCTCCGCCGCCGCCGTCGTCGGCGATCGTCGAAGGGGTGGCCAAGCCGGACTCGATCGTGACCTTCGAAGCCGGAGCCGATCCCGAGCGAAGCGGCTTCGAGATCCTCTCGCGGGACACGATGGAGGTGCGTTTCAGCGTCCTCCGCACCGTGCCCACGGCCGGAGCCGTCACGCTCCCAGGGGTTCGGATCGACGATCAGTTGTTCGCGGTTCGCTCGGTCGGAAAGAACGGGGAGCGTTCGATCGCGATCGAGGCAAAACCGCTGGTTCGACGGCCCGCGGGGGCGCCTCCGCCGAAGTGAGCCGGGCGCTTGTTGCTAGAATCACCCGGCCATGACCGTTGACGAACAATACGACCTTCTGACCCGCGGTGCGGTCGACCTCGTCACCCTCGACGAGTTCAAGAAAAAGCTCGCGAAATCGGCAGCCACGGGAACGCCCCTGACGGTCAAGGTCGGGTTCGATCCGACCGCCCCCGATATCCACCTCGGCCACACGGTGCTCCTGCGCAAGATGCGCCAGTTCCAAGCTCTGGGGCACCGTGTCGTATTCCTGATCGGCGATTTTACCGGCATGATCGGCGACCCCACGGGGCGCGTGAAAACGCGTCCCGCGCTGACGCGCGAGCAGATATTGGAGAACGCCGAAACCTACAAGCGGCAGTGTTTCAAAGTGCTCGACCCCGCAAAGACCGAGATCCGGTTCAACAGCGAGTGGCTTTCGGCCTTGGGCTCCGAAGGCGTCATCCGCCTCGCGGCGAAGTACAACGTTGCGCGCATGCTCGAGCGGAAGGACTTCAAGGAGCGCTACACCAACGGGGTGCAGATCTCCATGCACGAGTTCCTCTACCCGCTGGCGCAGGCGTACGATTCGGTCTTCTTGAAGGCCGACGTCGAGCTTGGCGGGACCGACCAACTGTTCAACCTCAACGTCGGGCGCGACATCATGCCCGACTACGGCCTTGCCCCTCAGATCGTCCTGACGATGCCGCTCCTCGAGGGGTTGGACGGCGTCGAGAAGATGTCGAAGTCGCTGGCGAACTACGTCGGCGTCGAAGAGGCGCCAGCACAGGTGTTCGGCAAGATCATGTCGATCAACGACGACCTGATGTGGCGCTACTACCTCCTGTGCACCGACGTCTCGGCATCCGGCATCGACCAGATGAAGCGGCTCGTCAAGGACAAGACGCTTCATCCCAAAAAGGCCAAGCAGGGCCTGGCGATGCGGATCATCACCGACTTTCACGGCGAAGAGGCGGCACGCCTCGCCCTCGAAGAATTCGAGCGCGTGTTCACCGCGGACGGCACGCCCGACGACGTCCCCGAGTTCACGGTCGCCTCGGTGGAGGGCAAAATCTTCCTCCCGAAGTTGCTCGTGGAGTGCGCCCTGGCGAAGTCGAACGGCGAGGCCATGCGGTTGATCGCGCAGGGCGGCGTTAACCTCGACGGCGCCAAGGTTCCGCCTGGCACGAGGGACGTTCCGGCGGCCGCGGGGGCGACGGTGTTGATCAAGGTGGGGCGAAGGCACTTCGCGAGGGTGACGTTCTCCTAACCCGCCGAGACGCCCCCCAGTAGGGTCGATCCCCAGAAAAACCACACGTTTCCGAGCTTTGTCGCGGGAAAGTGCTGGGCGGGGCTCGCAAAACGGCTCGCCGCGCCTACACTCCACAACCCATGAGGCGATCCCGCTTTGGTCCAGCCGAGGTGATCCAGCACGTCGTCCCAGGGAACGATCTCGTGAAGGCGAGCCCGTGAACAAAGGGGGCGAATCGTTCGTGCGAGTCCGCGGGCTGTTTGCCGTCACGTTCGTCGCGCTCGTTGCCTGCGTCCAGGCCCTTGCCGCCACGGTCGAAATCAGCGTCGTGGAGCGCGGCGGGGAACCCGTGCCGGATCAGATCGTCGCCCTCTTCGCCGTGACGCCTGACATCCAGATCGACCCGCTGTTCTTTATGAACACGCGTCCCGCGGGCCGCTGCACGACGGGTCCCTCCGGGCAATGCCAGATCGCCGGGCTGAGCGTCGGTGTTTACTTCCCCTTTCTCTTCCCGATCGCGGATCCGAACCTGGTGGCACCGATCGGACCGCCGCTGAGCGCCTACGGCACGGTAACCGTCTCGAAGCCGGACGCCGTCGCTTCGGTCCGGATCGCGTTGCAGCGTGGCGTGCGCGTGCTGTTCCAGGTCGTTTCGACGAAAGCGGCGATCCCGCAACGGAGTCGGGTCGAGCTCGCCAACGACGGTGGGGAGAAAGCGACAGCGGTATTCGACGCCGGCGGAAAGGCGCAGATCACACTTGGGTCCGGGCGCTGGCTCGCCCATCTGGCGGGTCCGGCGGGCGCGCGTATCGTGATGGTCGAACTGGACGACGCCGAGCTGACGACGCCCGACGTCCCGCTCGACCTGGTCGCGCCGTCGTCCGATCGTTTTGTCACTTGGACGCTCAGCGCCCCGTGCCGCGTCAGCGGGAAAGTGACGAGCAACCTCGCGCGGCCGGGCGTCGCGATCGAGGCGACGCTCGTCCGTCCCGGGACCTGGAGTGATTCGGCGCTTTGCCGTGCGAGGAACTGCGCTCCGCCTGCGACGGTGTCGTTGAGCCCCATTGGCGAATACGCGTTCGAACTGCCGAGTGGAACGTGGCGCATCGCACCGTTCGGCGAGTCGTTGCTCGAATGCCGCCCACCGTTGATCGATGCGAGCTGCGAGGACGGCGAGGATCGGAGAGCCGACTTCGACGTTCTTGAGAAGGAGGCGGACGGGGCAAAAGCGGTTCTCGTCGTTCGGGTCCTCGGCGAGGGCGATCGACCGGTCTCCGACGTGCCGGTCGAAGTGTGGCCTTCAACGCGGAACCTCGAAGCGGATCGTCCGATCGCAATGGAGACGACGGGACGCTCTTTCGCTCCGGCGATGTTCACCCGGCTTCCCGCCGGTAGCTACCTCCTTCGCGCTCGGTCGCCGGGCTACCGGATGGCGGTATCGGAACTTCCCGCGTTCGACCCCGAGGCGCGCGCGCCGCGCATGGTGACGATCCGCCTCGACCGCGGCGCCACGATCGACGCTCTCGCGATGGATGAGAAGGGCCAGCCTGTGCGCGGCGTCGGCCTCGACCTGAAACGGATCGACGCGCCGCGGGCCGGGGACGACCCTGTGTCGCGCCTCGCGGAGCCCGATGAAGCGATCTCCGTCCCGCCCTCCGAGGATCAGACCGGGCACGTCGTGGTCAGCGGGCTCGTCGCGGGAACGTACGACGTGACGCCGGTCCTGTCCGGCGCCGCCGCGAGCACGGCGGCGATCGGCATCGGCGCGGGGGAGGAAACGCCGCAACCAAGCGTGGTGGTTTCGCTCAACGACCAGGAACGCAAGGAACTGAGTGTCCGCGTGCGCAAAGCGGCGTCTCTGGCGGGCCGCCTCATGTGCGCCGACGGGGGACTGCTCCCGTCACAGGCCGACGTGTGCGTCGTCGGTCTCCCAAGGGATGGAGAGGACGAGGCGTACCGCGAGGCGTGTTTGAAACCCGTGCTCCCATTGGCTCCCATCACACTGTCGGGCGATCGACGTGACGCGTTCCTCGTCGGGCCGTTGACGCCGGGGAGTTTTCGGCTGGGCCTACGTCCACGCGGGTACACGAACTGGACGTGGGTGTTCGGAACGCCGGACGGAGCGCAGGCCGCCCTCGTGCAGGTGGATGGAAACGACGCCGTGGAGCTCGGAACCATCCCCGTGCTTTGCGGCCCGGCAGTCGCCATACGGCCGACGGTGTTGTCCGGCGATCCGCTCCCCGACCTCACTTCCGCGGTGGTCGTGGCCGAGCTGACGCGAAAAACTCGAAAGGGAGCGGTCGAGCGGCTGAAGGCACCGGCCGAGCGCGACCGCGATCGCATCGTCCTTCGCGAGCTTCCTCCCGGTGAGTGGACACTCGATGTGACGATGTCTCACCCGTTTTTTGTGCCGGCCATCCCTTTGCATCTGTCGATTCCGGTCGAGCTCGAGCGTGGAATGCAGATCCGGGCGGACGTCGAAGTGGCGTTTGTCGGTGGCGCGATCGTGATCGAGGCACCGTCCGGTAGCGCCCGTCTGACGGGCCCGGACGGCGTGATGCGGGTTACGGAGGCGAAGGACGGGACGATCGCGATCGACGGCGTCGCCCCGGGTTCCTATCGCGTCGAGCTCTGCGAAGACGCCGCGTGTGCTCGCGTCGTTCGGCGTTGGGACGAGGTGCGGGTGGTCCGCGGAGAGAAGGCGGTCCTGGCGGAAGCCAACGATCCCGCTACCACCTCACCGCCACCCGATACGTCAGCTTCGTCTCTTGCCCCTTAGCCACCGGTACGGAAAACTCGAGCGTCTGCTGGTCGATCTTCTTCCCGGGGAGGCTCGAGGACATCAACGTCCAGTCGCCGCCCATGGGCTCGCGCACGGTGACGACGACGTCCTCGTCCTTTCGGTTGCGTAGGACGATCGTCCACGCCGACTGGTTCTCCCTGGGGCTCACCGCCTTGAAGTCCGTCTGTGAGCGCTCCGCGACGATGTCGAAGGCGTCGCCGACGTGCAGGCGGATCGTCTCGTCCTTGGGCGTGTGGTCGATCGCATCTTCGCCGACGAACTGCTCGGCGCCCGTTTTGTCCTTCTTGTAAACGCGCACGGTTCCCTTGGGGAGGGGGATGCCGAGGCCCCCCGACTGCGCGTTGACCAACTCGAGAACGACCGCGACCTTCTGCGTTTGAAGGCCGGTGCCCAGGGCGCTCCGGTACGAGCCGGAGTTTCCGGTCAGAAGGAGGCGCTTGGTCAACGGAACCGACGGCGCGGAAAACAGCGAGAGCTGCTTGGTCTGGTTGTCCTTGACCGTGGTTTTCCGATCGAGCGTGTAGAGGTGGTACTCGAAGAACGACTCTTCCTGGAACTGAGGAGCGCCGGACGACATCCGCATCACCTTCCCTTGCGCCTCGTAGTCCATCAACCGCTCGGGCGACACGCGCCGCACATCGCCGGCGACGAGCTTGAGTGTCGCATCCTGGAAGGTGGCCCCCGAGTGGTTGTCGATGGTCACCCAGCCCGAAAGTCCGGCCTTCTTGTCGTCGGCGTCGACGACGGCGACGTAGTCCGCGGACCAGTTCATCCCGTCGGTGAGGTAGGACACTTCGGCCGGTGCGGGGCCCGTCTTCGGAACGTCGAGCGTCCAGATCAGGGTCGGTCGAGCCACGAGATCCGCGGGGAGATCGGGGAGCGTCACCTTTCCCCCTTGCCCGATCACGATGCGATCGCCGATCCGGTAGACCGCTCCGCCGTTGGTCGAAAGGAGGGTCGCCTTGACGGTGCGGCTGGTCAGATCGTCGGCCTGCTCGACGACTTCGACCTCACGCCCGACGTATTTTTCCATCAGCTTTTCGGGGGAGATCAGATCGTACTCGTAGTTCTGTTCGAGCACGGCCGGTCCGCCTGCCGAAAGGGGCTGCACGTGAACCGTGCGTGGATTGATCCGGGAGGGAACGTCCATGAAACGCAGGGTGCCGACGCCGGTTTGGCCGAGGTTCAGGTTCCGCGTTTCGCGCACGAGGGCGAGGTTCTGGTTGTACACGGTGACGGCAACCGAGGTGCGGTCGGCGGCGGTCGAGTCCGTGAGGGGTACGGGGTTTCCGGCGAAGGCCGAGGCGAAGACGACGATCGCGGGAACGAGGACGAGCCAGGCGTTTGAGATTGTCATGGGATCCTCCAAGAAGGCGGAAGCGTTTGCTCGAGGAAGGACACGATACGCTCCTCGTAGCTCGAAGGGCGAGGCGTGTTGTGATCGAGCCCCACGAGGGGGACGAGCGTGAGCGGCCCTCCGGCCGCCGCTTTGAACGCCAGGGCGTCGTCGAAGGAGATCAGCGTGTCCTTGTCCCCGTGAAAGAGGAGGATCGGTGCCGTGACCTTACGGATGGCCTCGATCGGCCGCACGGACTCGGGCACGTAATGGGCGCGCCACCCGGCGACCTCGCGCAGGAGCGGGCCGAGAAGAACCGGCGGGAGGTGGTAGCCCGCGATCGTTCGATCGACGAGTTCTCCGAGGTCGGCAAACGGTGAGTCGAGGACGAGCGCTTTGACGCGCGCGTCCCCCTCGGCAAGAAACAGCGCGGCGGCGGCGCCCATGCTGCGCCCGCCGACGGCCAGTCGCAGCGGATCGACCTCGGGCCGCGCCGCCAGGGCGTCGAGGGCGGCCCTCAGGTCTCCTGCCTCGTGGGCGCCCAAAGTGATCACCTCGCCGTCGCTCTCACCCCGCCCGGTGAAATCGAAGAGCAACTGCGCGAACCCCGCCTCGTGAACGGCTACGGCGACCGGGAGCCACTGGCGGCGGTCGGTCGCGTTCCCGTGGCCGTAGGCGATGGCGGGGGCGCGCCCGGCACCCTCCGGGGGAGGGGGGAGGTACCAGCCACGCAGGGTGAGGCCGTCGGCATTCCGGAAGGAGACCTCTTCGAAGGGGAGTCCCAGGTCGGCCGGGCTCACGTCGCGGACGACGACCGTGACGTCGCTGAGCACCACGGTCTCGTCGCCGCCCTGCGGGCCTCGGACGGCTTCGATTTTCAGGGTCTGCCCGTCGGAGGAGGCGGCCACGAGGCCGTCGACCTCGGGGAGGGTCCGAACGGCCGTTCCGTCGATCGCGGTGATCCGGTCGCCTCGGCGCAGACCCGCTTCAGCCGCGGGACCGGCCGCACGCACCACGCGTAGCGCCCCGTCGTCCGCCCGCAACGCGAGCCCGATCGTCGGCCGCCGGGATTCCGACACACGGGGACGAGGCGGCGCCACCATCGCCTCGGACAAATAGAGCAGAGCCGCGGTCGCCGCCGCGAACACGACGAACCCGCCGATCACCCAGCGATCGATCCTGGTGAAGGCGATCGGAACGCGAACCCGGGACACCAGACCTCCGCTTGTCGTTCTCCGTGCCGTCGGTTACCTTCGGCGCCGTCGCGTCAGCTTAACCCAGACCGCATCCTGCATGGAGCGTGCCGCTGTGATCTCAACCCTCGAGTGGCTCGAGTGCTCCCGTTGCCACGTCGCGTCCGATGCGACGGCGCTTGCAAGTCTGTGCCGGTGCGGCGGCGTCCTCCTCGCGCGCTACCGCCTGGAAGAGGCCGCGCGCACGATGACCCCCGCCGCCATCGCCTCGCGATCGCCGACCCTCTGGCGCTACGCCGAGGTCCTCCCTGGATCCGACGATCCCGTGACCCTGGGCGAGGGGATGACGCCGCTCCTCCCCTTGCGTTTCCTGGGGCCGTCGCTCGGAGTTGAAACCGTCTTTCTGAAGGACGAGGCGTTGAATCCCACCGGCTCGTTCAAGGCTCGCGGCATGGCCACGGCGGTCACGATGGCCCGCGCGCTCGGCGTGAAACGGCTCGCACTGCCGTCTGCGGGAAACGCCGGGAGCGCCGCGGCGGCGTATGGCGCGCTCGCAGGACTTTCGGTCGAGTTGTTTCTCCCGGAAGACACGCCCGAACCGTTCCGCCTCGAGGCCGCGGCCCACGGCGCGACCGTCCACCTCGTGCGCGGCGATATCTCGGCCTGCGGCCGCGCGATGCGCGAGCACGACGACGCAAACGCCTGGTTCGATTTGTCCACGCTGCGCGAGCCGTACCGGGTCGAGGGAAAAAAGACGCTCGGCTACGAGATCGCGGAGCAACTGGGCTTCAAGCTCCCCGACGTCATCATCTATCCCACTGGCGGCGGCACCGGCCTCGTCGGCATGTGGAAAGCTTTCGAGGAAATGGAGCAGCTCGGGCTGATCGTCCCCGGTCGAAGGCCTCGCATGGTCGCGGTGCAGGCCGCGGGGTGCGCGCCGATCGTCGAGGCCTGGCGGTCCGACGCGAAAACGGCGACCCCTTGGGTCGATCCGCGCACCTACGCCTCGGGCCTGCGCGTTCCGGCTCCGCTGGGCGATGCGTTGATCCTCCAGGCCCTGCGGGAATCGGGCGGAGCCGCCGTTGCCGTGTCGGACGACGAGATGGCAAGAGGCCAGCTCCAGCTCGCGCGCGGGGAGGGCGTTTTCGCCTGTCCCGAGGGAGGGGCCACGCTCGCGGCGGCGCGCCTACTCGTCGCCTCGGGCTTCATCGCGCCGTCCGACGTGCTCGTGCTCTTCAACACGGGGACCGGCCTCAAGTACCCGAAGATCCCCGGCCTGCGCGTGCTGTGACCCGGGACGCGCACACCCATCTCGCGGCGGGGGCCGCGGATCTCCTCGACCTCGACCTGCGCGAGATGCATGACCCCCGCGCGTTGGCCAGGGCCATCGGCCAAGCCGCACTCGTCGCGGCGCCGTCATGCTTTGTTCGCGGCTGGGGGTGGGACGGAGCCGCGGAGCCCGTGGACCTTCCGCCCCGGAATCCTGTCTTTCTTGCCCGCCGCGATGGTCACGCGGCGTGGGTCAGTCCCGCCGGCCGCGCCGCGCTCGGTCTCGATCCCGACCTCGCCGTCGTCACCGAAGCGGCGTTCGACGCGGCCCGGAGGCGGCTCCCCGCGCGCTCGACCGGCGAGCGGATGGAGGCGTTGCGGCCGCGTCTTGCCGAACTCCGACGCCACCGCATCGGCGAGGTGCATGACATGGTCGAAGCGTGGGCCCCGGAGGTCTACGCGCGCTTGCGCGACGGCGGCGAGCTTCCCGTCGCGATCCGCATGTGGCTGCCCGAAGACCTCACTGAGAACGAGGCGGAGACGATCCGGCGCGACTTCCCCCCGGACGACCCGCGCGTTGCGACCCGGGGGATCAAGATCTTCCTCGATGGGACGCTTCAAGCCCGCACCGCGGCGCTGTCCACGCCTTACGCCGACAACCCCGGAACCGCGGGGGAACTGCGCCTCGCCGCGAACGAGATCCCCGAACGGATCGCGCGCTGGGCGTCACGCGGGTGGCCCGTCGCCCTCCACGCGATCGGAGATCGAGCCGTGACGCTCGCCCTGGACGCGCTTGAGACGGTGCCGCGTCCGAGCGTGGGCGCGCACCGCATCGAGCATGCGCAGGTCGTCCTGTGCTCCGACCTGCCGCGCTTTGCGCGGGCCGGGGTCGTCGCCTCGGTGCAGCCCCGACATTGGCGCGACGACCGGCGTTGGCTCGCCGCCCGATTGGGTGTCCGCCCCGAGGTCCTTGCGCATCCGCTGGCGTCTTTCGAGCGAGCGGGGGCGACGATGGTCTTCGGGAGCGACTGGCCGGTGTCCGGTTGGGATCCGGGCGAGATTCTCGCCTCGGCGACGGATCCGGACCGCGGGGACGAGGCGCTCGACGCGGGCGGAGCCATGGCCTGGTACACTTCCGGCCCGTGATGAACGAGCCCCTCTGTAAAGTTAAAGTGGCGTTCGATTTCGAGGCCGCCCACCGCCTCCCGCAACATCCCGGCAAGTGCAAGGAACTCCACGGACACTCCTACCACCTGGTCGTCACGGTTTCGCGCCACGTGGCCCGGGATACCGGGATGGCGATCGACTTTTCGGACCTGAAGAAGATCGTCCGCGGCCACGTGATCGATCGCCTCGACCACACCTACATCAACGACAGGATCGACAACCCGACCGCCGAGGTCATGTCGGTTTGGATCTGGAATGCGCTTCGCGAGCCGCTTGCCGGACTCGTTGAGGTCGAGTTGTGGGAAACCCGCAACTGCGCCGTCGTGTACAGGGGCGAGTGATGGACGCGACCAAGATGGAGGCCGGGATCCGGCTGTTCCTCGAGGGGCTCGGAGAGCGCTTCGCGGGGGACGACCTCGACAAGACGCCGAACCGGGTGGCCAAGGCTTGGGTCGACGACCTGGTGTCCGGCTACCAGACGGACCCCGTCTCCGAGTTGACCTTCGTTCCGGCGCCCGCGGTGTGCGGTCCGGTCCTCGCAAAAGACATCCGCTTTGCGTCGGTTTGTGTGCACCACCTCCTTCCGTTCTCGGGGCTGGCCCATGTGGCCTACCTTCCCGCGGCTCGCTTGGCCGGATTGTCGAAGCTGGGCCGCGTGGTCGATGCGTTGTCCCGACGCCTGCAAATTCAAGAACATCTGACCGGGAACATCGCCGCAACCCTCGAAACCGCACTTGCCCCTCGAGCGGTGCTCGTCGTGCTCGATGCCGAGCACACCTGCATGACTCTGCGGGGCGTGCGCAAAGAGGGGAGCCGCCTCCTGACGTACGCGGCCACCGGAGAGTGGGCGTCGGACGTCGCCGCGCGGGGCGAGATTCTGGACCTCCTGGCCCCAGGCCGTCGCGCCCTCCTCACGAACGCGTGATCCTCTCGAGAGCCCTCCGCGCGGTGGCGGCGTTGGCGCTTGGCGCGACGATCGCGGGTGGGAGCGCGCGGGCGTCAAAGCTCGACGACGCGGTGCGCCAAGCCGCCGTCGCCGTCAATCCGCCGGGCACACTCTTCCGCGTCGGGCTGAACCTGGGCCACCGTCTGATGCTGACGTCGGACCGGGCCTATCGCATCGTCGATCCCGCGAGCGGGCGGCCGGTCTGGAAGGACTCCTTTTCGGGTGAGATCGCGCTCATCGCCCAGGGCGGGCCGGAGGAGGAACCCGCGTCCGTCTACCGAATCCAGGTCGGCGCGTATGCGTCCGCAGAAGCGGCGGAGGAGGAGCGGGCGGCGTTGGAAAAGTCGATAGGAGCTCCCGTCGTCGTGCGCTATGTCCCCGATCGCGGATCGTGGCGCGTGCGCGCCGGCGAGGCCAATTCGCGCACCGGCCTTGCGCCCCTGCTGGCCACCCTCAGAGACGCGGGGAGGAAAGGGCTCTGGATCGCCGAGGAGACTGCGGCAGGCCCTCCGGGCGTGGCGATCCGCCTGGTGGATTCCGCCTGGGAGACGTTGGCCACGTCGAGTACGCGCCTGCTCGCGCTTCCCGCGCAAGGAGCGCTGCTGCAACTCGAGGGAAAAACCTACCGCGGCGCGATCGAGTTCCGCATCGATTCGTCCGGTCGGATGCGCGCGATCAACTGGGTCGAGCTGGAGTCGTATCTGCGCGCGGTCGTCCCTTCGGAACTGGGACCCGAAGTGTGGCCGCAGCTCGAAGCCTTGAAGGCCCAGGCCGTCGCTGCGAGAACCTACGCGCTCGCGAACGCGCTCCAGTTCGACGAGGACGGGTACGACATCTGCGCGACCCCGCGCTGCCAGGCCTACGGCGGCGCTTCGTCCGAGCACCCCCTCTCCGATCGTGCCGTCGCCGCAACCCGCGGCGAGACGGCGACCTGGCAGGGGCGGCCGATCGACGCGTTGTACACCGCGACCTGCGGGGGGCACACCGAAGCTGCGAAGGAGATCTTCCCGGAGCAGGCGGCGCCGTATCTCATCGGCGTGCCCTGCCGTGCCGAAGACCAGGCCTTGGCGCGCACGCGTGGCGTGCTCAAGGGAGCGACCCCGGTCGTGGTCGAAACCGAGTTCGGCGAGGATGTGACGCGCGATGCCTGGATGCTCGACGTCGCGGGCGTTTTCGGCCTCCAGCCTCCGGAGCACCTCGTCAAGGTGCTGCAAAGGCCGGTCAAGGCCGACACCCTGCGCGCGTGGACGACGGAGTTGGCGAGGCTCGCGGGGCGGCCGGCGCCCACGCATCCTCCGATCGAACCCAGGACGATGGGGAAAACCGCGCTCGCCTTGGCGTCCGACCTCGGTTGGACCGAGCGGTCGGAGATTCTCCTGACCGACGCCGATCTCGACGCGGTCTTGCGGGACGAAAAGGTGGCGGCGCTTCCTGCCGACGAGAGGCGCGCGCTGACCTACCTCGCGCAACAGGGGGTCCTCCGGCCGGCCCCGAACGGTGGATGGCCGCTCGACCGCGCACCCTCGGGCGCGACGATCGCGGCCGCCCTCGCCCGCATTGGGGACGCCTACAACGTCTTCGACCTCGACAACGGGACCGTCGTCGCGGTCGACGGGCGAGGGCTCTCCGTCGTTCGCGGCCAGGGGAGCGTGACGCTGCCCCTGACAGCCACCGCGCGGTTGTTCACGGTGGCGGGTCAGCGGAACTTTCCCGTGGGCGAGTTGCAGCTCTGGCCCGGCGATCGCATCCGTTACCATCTCAACCACGCAGGTCGCGTCGACTTGCTCGAACTGCGCCCGCCCACCAAGGGGTTGTCCGACGATCGCTCCGCCGCGGTGTACGCCTGGGAGGTACGCAAAACCGGCGCGGAGCTCGAACAGGCGGTGAACAAGCGCGTGTCGGTCGGCACGCTCCACGACCTGCGCGTGGTCAGGCGAGGAGTTTCGGGCCGCATCGTCGAACTCGCGGTCGTCGGCTCGAAGGGGACGACGGTCGTGAAGGGGTTCGACGTGCGCAATCTCCTCGACTTGCGCGAGAGCCTCACCGTCATCGAGTTGCAGCGCGACCCGACGGGGCGCATCAGCTCGGCGGTATTCGCGGGAAAAGGGTGGGGCCACGGGGTCGGACTGTGCCAAGTCGGCGCCTACGGCATGGCGATGAGGGGATCCAATTATAAAGAGATCCTCGCGCATTACTATCCTGGAACCGCGCTTTCGAAGGGCGAGCCCGCGGCAGCTCCGGTCGCTGGCGTTCCGTGATCCGGACTCTATATTCAAGCTCGCAGGAGTCCGGATACGAGGAGGTCCCGCGAGGTGGGTCGAAGGTTGCTAGGGCTCGGAGTGCTGCTGATCGTGGTGACCATCGGGCTTTGGGTCGCCGAGGTTGCGGCATGGATTCCAGCGAGCACCGACGACCGCTGGTCCGGCCTGACGTTGAAGGCGGGAGTGGTCACGCTCGGGGTGGGCCTGGTCCTTTGGGTGCTGACGCCGGTTGCGGGCATGTTCCCCAAGGAGCGGTGCAGAGTCTGCGGCCGTTCCACCGAGCGGGGACACACCTACTGCCTCGATCACCTGCAGGCGGCGGTGAACGCCGCGAGGGACCAATCCCACAACCGGATGCCCTCCGGTCCGAATTTGCCCCGTTCGTCCGGGAGGTAAGACCTCCGATTCTCGTCGTTTGCGGGCCGACGGGCACCGGGAAATCGCAGCTCGCAGCGTTGGTCGCCGAGCGCCTGCGAGGCGAGGTGGTCGGCTGCGATGCCCTTCAGGTTTACCGCGGCCTCGACGCGGCGACCGCAAAGCCCACGCGCCAGGAGCGGGAGCGTGTCCCGCATTGGCTGATCGACATTGCCGACCCGAGCAACGACTACTCCCTTGCCCAGTACGTGCGAGACGCCGATGCCGCGATCGCCGCCATCCTCGCGCGCGGGGGCGTGCCGGTCGTCGCCGGCGGCTCGGGAATGTATCTGCGCGGGCTCCTCAAAGGAATCGTCGCGGCGCCCCCGCGGGACGAGGCGCTGCGCGCGCGCCTCAACGCGCAAATCGCCCGATTCGGCGTGAGGCGCGTCCACCGGCTGCTCGCAACCCTCGACCCTGAAAGCGCCGAGCGTGTCCGGCCCGAGGACGCGCAACGGATCGTGCGGGCGCTCGAGCTGGCGCTTCGTTCCGGGGAGACCTGGAGCGCCACGCTCGCCCGCATGGGGACCTGGGTGGACGGCGAAGAGCGCTACCGTGCGTTGAAAATCGGTCTGGACCTGGATCGGGACGTGTTGGCCTCGCGATTGGCTGTCCGCGTCGACGCCTTTTTCGCGGCGGACCTTCCGGGTGAGGTGGACCGGCTGTTGGCCCAAGGCGTCAGCGCATCCGCCAACGCGTTCAAGGGAATCGGCTACCGGGAGATCCTCCGCGCGAGGCATCAGCGACGCGACCCCGCCGGAACGCGGGACGCGATCGTCGTCGCGACGCGCCAATACGCGAAGCGTCAGCGCACCTGGTTCCGTAAAGAGCCCGGCCTGATCTGGCTCGACGCTTCCGTGGGGATCGACGCTCTGGTTGCAACCGTGCTTTCAGCGTGGAACGCGGCGAGAACGAGAGAGGGTGCGGGGTCGGCGTGTTAGACTCGACGCATTCGATTCGTTGGGAGGAAGACACGATGGAAACCGACAGTGGAGGCATCCAGAACGAGTTCTTCAACAGGGCTCGCAAGGAGCGCGCGCTTCTGTCTGTTTCGTTAGCGAACGGAACGCGACTCCTGGGCCGGCTTCGTGCGTTCGACAAGTTTACGATTCTGCTCGACACGACCGACGGTGACCAGATGGTCTTCAAACACGCGATCGCAACGGTGGCCCCGGCGGCAACGCCTAGCGCCTGAAAAACCCCTTTCCCGCCTCGGGCCCTAGGGCGGGAGCGGACATCGCGCTTTGAGGGTGCTCGCGTAGGCGAGCGTTCAGCCGCTCGATCTTGGCCTCGTACTCTTGGCGGATGAGCTGCGCCTGCTTCGAGAGGCGCGCGACCTCGGCGTGAAGCGTGTCGGTCTCGGCGCCGGATTCCCGCGCTTCGAAACGGAGTTGCTCGGATTTGAGGCGCGCAATCTCCTCGTCGCGGTCTTTGACGTCCTGGCGGTGCCGGTCTTGTAGCTCGTCGTACAGCTTCTTGATCTCCTGGAGCTCCAGGATCTTGGAGAAATCGCTGAGGGGGTCGGCCATGGGCTCTCCGTGCTCCGCCGCCGCCGCGGCGTCCGAGGCGTACAGGAATTTCCGCAACATGAGGTCGAGATCGCCGGGACGCATCGAGATGGCGAGGGCGGTCTCGCGCTTCACGGCCCCTCGCAGGACCAGGGCCGCGAGCGATTGGGTCATCGACTGCATCTTGTAGTACGTCACCGAGCTTTCGAGCTCTTCTTCCAAGGCCTCGAGGTTTCCCTCGAGGATCAGCTTGGACACGCGCGGGGACTGCCGCAAGATCTCCACCGCCGCGATGAGGCCGGTGCCGTCCGCGCGCTCGACGAGCTTGAGCGAAACGATGGCCTGAAGCACACTCGCGAGTTGCTGGCGGATCTGGCGGTGGTTCCCCTCGGGGAACTGGTCGATGATCCGGTCGATCGTCTGGGCGGCGCCGTTGGTGTGGACCGTCGAGAAGACCAGATGGCCGGTCTCGGCGGCGGTGAGCACCGTCTGAATCGTGGGAAGGTCGCGGGTCTCGCCGACCATGATCACGTCCGGATCCTGTCGCAGCGCGTTGCGCAAGGCGGCGGCGAAACCCGGCGTGTCGGTCCCGACCTCGCGCTGGGTGACGGCGCCGAGGTTGTCGTTCAGGAGAAATTCGATCGGGTCTTCGATGGTCACGACGTGAACGAGACGCGTGTTGATGACCAGCCGCATCAGCGCGGCGAGCGTCGAGGACTTCCCCGAGCCGGTAGGCCCGGTGATCAGAACGAGCCCTTGGGGGAGTTTCGCCAGGTCGGCCAGGATCGGGGGCAGGCCCCAGTCCTCGAGCGAGGGGAACTCGAAAGGCACGCGCCGGAACACCGCGCAGAGCGTTCCGCGCTGCCTGAACACCGACGCCCGGAATCGCGAGATGCCGGGGACGGAATGCCCGAAGTCGATCGCGCAGTTCTCCTCGAGCTGCTTTTTCAGCTTGTCGTTCAAAAGACCGGTCAACATCTCGCACAGCCGTTCGGGATGGAGCGGATCGGCCTTCAGAGGGAGGAGCTTTCCCTTCATCCGCAGCAGGGGCGGACGCATGGGTTTCAAATGAAGATCGCTCGCGCCCTGCTGCACCATGAATCGGAGCAGCTCGTCGATCGTCATCGAATTGCCTTCTTCCTGGGAAATGGTCCCCTCAACGCCGGAACGCAACGAGCCCCGGCCCGGAGGAAACATAGGGGCCGGCGAACCGGGGAGTCAACTTGGGCCCCGGGGCGGGTTGGTGCGGAGGCCCCCTTCTGCGGTATAAGGCCGTTCTCCCCATGAGTTCCGGCAATCTCAAGAAACGGGTTGGCCATCTAACCCTGGCGAACCAGCTGACGTTTCTGCGGCTGGTCGCCGTTCCCTTCTTCATTCTCGCGATTCTCGAGGCGCGATTCGGACTGGCGCTCTGGCTGTTCATCGCCGCCGGAGTCACCGACCTGTTGGACGGTCTCGTCGCGCGGGTGTTTCAGCAGCGGACCGCGCTGGGCGCCTTCCTCGACCCGGCCGCCGACAAATTGCTCGTCACCTCAGCGTTCGTTCTCCTGACGAAGTACCCGAATCTTCTCCAGACGATCCCGATGACGAACCGGATTCCCCTCGGCCTGACGATTCTCCTGATCAGCCGGGACGTCCTCATCGTCGGCATCGCCCTCATGTTGAACCTCGCCTATGGCCAGACGCAGTTCAGGCCTTCGATCTGGGGCAAGATCACAACGGGCGCCGAGCTGGTGACGGCGGGTCTGGTGCTGTTGTGCAACGACCTTGCGGTGAGCCCGCCGATCGTGTCCGTCGCGATCGGGACGACGCTCGTCCTCATCCTCCTTTCGGGCTTTCACTACCTCTGGCGGACCGTGCGGCAGGTGCGCGAGAAGGGCACGCACCGAGACCTGTCGTGAGCACCTCGCCCTCCCTGGACCTCGATGCGGCCTCGAGGGAGGCGTTGGAGCTCGACGCCGTTCTCGCCTACGTCGCGTCGTATGCGGCCACGACGACGGGGAAGGCTCGGCTGCTGGCGCTCGCGCCGATCACCTCGTTGCAGATCCTCGACGCGGAGCTCCGAGCGGTGTTCGAGGCCGTGGACCACCTCTTACGTTTCGGCCGGTTCCTTCCGGGCGGTGTACGCGATCCGGAGCCGGCCCTGGCAGGGCTTGCCCTCGAAGGGATGCTGGTGGACCCGCTGCCGCTGCGGGATCTCGCGAGCGCGCTGCTCGATGCGGCCTTTCTCAGGAAGCGGCTCTCTGGAATCGAGGCGGAGGGTTTCGACGCGTTGAAGAGCCTCGGCCGGGCGATCCCCGACCTGGCGGCCCTGGCCCGCGAGGTCGCCGACCACGTGGCTCCCGATGGAAAGATCGAAGACGGCGCCTCGCCGGAACTTCGCCGCGTACGCACGGCGATCGGGAAAACCGGCGAGCGTTTGCGTCGTCAGCTCGAAGCGTTCATCAACGACCCCGCGGCGGCCACGTTCGTCCGTGACGATTTCGTGACGCAGCGTAACGGCCGCTTCGTGATCCCGGTCCGCGCGGACAGTCCTCGTCCGGTCGAAGGGATTGTGCACGCGGCCTCGTCCTCAGGGCAGACGCTTTTCGTCGAGCCGATCGCATCCGTCGCGCTCAACAACGACCTGGTCCGCCTGGCCGAGCAGGAAACCGCCGAGGAGGCGCGGGTGGTGCGCGGATGGACGGAGCGCTACCGCGCCCGCCGCGACGAGATCGTCGCCGCGATCTCCGGGCTCGCCCGCGCCGACACGTTGCAGGCGAGGGCGTTGTTCGCGGGGCACATCGAAGGCTGCCGGCCCGACCTCGGGCCGGCCCGGCCTCTTCGACTCGACGCGGTGCGTCATCCGCTCCTCGACCTCAGGCTCTCCGCGCAGGGGGCTCGTTGCGTGCCGATTTCCATCGAGATCGACCCGTTTGATCGCGTTCTGGTCATCTCGGGGCCGAATACCGGGGGCAAGACCGTCGCCCTGAAAACGGTGGGCCTGGCCTGTCTGATGGCCCAGTGCGGCCTCCCGGTCGCAGCCGAGTCGGCTTCGCTTCCCGTGTTCCGGCTCCTGCGGGCGGACATCGGCGACCATCAGTCGATCGACGCGGATCTTTCGACGTTCTCGGCTCACGTGCAGGCCATCTCCCGCTACCTCGCGTCCGCCACGCCCCCGGCGCTTTTTCTCTTCGACGAGATCGGGACGGGGACCGAGCCGGGGGAGGGGGCCGCGCTCGCGCAATCGGTGCTCGAGAGGTTGATGGCTCTGGGGATCACGGCGATCGCGACGACCCACCACGCCGCGCTCAAGGCTTGGGCGTTCGCCGAAGCGAACGTGGCGAGCGCCGCGATGGAGTTCGACGAGACTACCCTGCGCCCGACGTACCGCGTGCTCGCCGGCCTGGCGGGAACATCGGCGGGAATCGACGTCGCCGCCAAACTCGGTCTGGATGCGGCGCTCGTGACGCGCGCGAGGGAGTTGGTCGGCAGTCGTGGGGTGAGTGCCGAGGCGTTCATGGCCCGGCTCAGGGATCTGACCGCCGAAGCGGAAGCGAGGGTTGACGAACTGAAGCGGAGGGAGGTGGCCTGGGAGGCCGCGCGGTTGAGGCACGAGGTGGCGTTGGGCGACGAGACCGCGCGCCGGCGGGACGAAGCGAAAAGGGCCCTCGCGGAGGCGCTTCAGGAGTTCAAGGAACTCTCGCGACGAGAGCTTGCGACCCTCAGGGACGCCAAGGAGCGCGCCAAGCTCGAGCGCGCGCAGCTCCGCGCCGAGGGACGCCTCCGCACCTCGCTCAACGACAAGCAGCAGGCCATTGCGCCGCGCGAGGCTTCCCGATCGCGGCTCCCGCTGGTCATAGCAAAGGGGTCCAGGGTCCACATCCTCTCTCTCGACCGCGACGGCGAGATCGTGGCGGTGCGCGGCGACAAGCTCGACGTGCGCATGGGAACGACGACCTTCACCGTGGCGCGGGGGGACGTCGAGGCCGGCGCCCCAGGCGGGCCAGCCCCAACCCGCGTTCCCAAAAAGAGCGCGCTTCTTGCGGCCCTCGCAGCAGGGCCGCGCGATGGACGCTCGGACGATCCCCACGAGGAGGTTCCGAGCGAGCTTCACCTCCTGGGGCAAACGGTCGACGAGGCCTTGCCGGCGGTGGACAAGTTCCTGGACGCCTCGGCGCGCTCCGGGCGCACCGAGGTGCGCATCGTGCACGGCCACGGAACCGGACGGCTTCGCCTCGCGGTGCGCGCCCACCTCAAAGGCCATCCGCAGGTTGCCGCGTTTCGGCCCGGGGCCGCCGGCGAGGGGGGTGACGGTGCGACCGTCGTCACGCTCGCCTAGGAGTCGTCGCCGCCGAAGGTCTCCAGCCAGTAGTTGAGATCGTCCGCCGGTTCCGGCTTTTCTCCCACCGTTTCGCGTTGGAGGCGATCGCGGAAGGCGCGCGCCGCTTCGACGCGGGCACCGAGCCAGCGGCACTGATCGGCCAGCGAACGATCGTTGGTGACGACGGTCCACCCTTTCTTGTCGATCTCCTGGCGCAAGAGCTCGAGGATCACGGCGTCGGCCTTGCGACCCTTCCCGGAAAACAGGACGTCGGGGCCGTAGGAGACGCCGGGCGGAGGCGATCCGTCGAACACGAGAACCACGCGCCGCTTTTCTTCGCGCCTCAAGCCGTCGACCTCACGCGCGAGCGCGCGCTTGTCGGCGTCGCTCCGGCTCCGTCCGGGCCAGGTCCCGAGGAGGTTGTCGCCGTCGATCACGCGGGGCACGGGGCTCCTCTCACGAGACGATCAGGATGAGCGGAAGACCCCTTGCTGGAGATCGTCCCGTTCGTCGGGCGCGTCGCCCGCGGCCACCAACAGCTCAGAGGCTTCCGGATGCCCCGGCTCCCAGCGCAGTGCCTCGCGGGCCATGCGTCCCGCGCGTCCGAGACGCCCGGCCTTCAGATACATCTGCCCGAGCGCGACGTAGGGCGATACGAACGCCGGGGCGAGATTGATGGACAGCAGAAGATGGCGCTCCGCCTCCTCGCGGTGTCGCGGGTTGCGCGAGAGCACGAGTCCCAATTCCGCTTGGTATTCGGCGTGACCCGGGTCGAGCGACACCGCGTTTTCAAGAAACGTCACCGCCTCGGTGAACTTCCGCTGCCCGGCGAGAGCGCGGCCGCGCAGGAAGTTCTGCTTCGCGAGGTAGGCCGAGTCGGCGCCCTTGTCCTCCTCGCTCCCCTGCGCGGAGGCGAGTTGCTCGTCGTATTCGGCACGGCGCAGGGGGTCGGCCAGAGTGTTGTGCGCGTTGGTGACGAGCATGAAGAAATCCTCGAATCGCGCAAGTAGGTCGAGGAGGGGTCCGGAACGGAATCTATCCGGGTGGTAGCGCCGGGCCAGGGAGTAGTAGGCGTCGCGGATGACCTGGGGCCTCGCGGTGTGATCGACGCCCAAAACTCCGTAGTAGTCCTGTCCCGCGACCATCGTGAGGCGGCCGAGGCATTCCTCGCGCGAAATGGAGTCGTCCCGTAGACGCGCCTCTCGCTCTCGGCGTGCCTGTCGGTCTTCCGGGTCGAGAAGGCCCACCAGGAGATAGCCGTAAATCGCCCTGAGAGTCGCGTCTTCTTCGACCGGGGACTCCTTGACGAGTTCCGACAACTCCACCGTGCCGTTGCACCGTTCGAGCAGAAACGCGCCGAGTTCGTCCGAGGGCGCCCCCGGCGCGTTCGGGGGGCAGGTGGCGACCGGCCGGAGATCGGGCGGACCGATCCGGATGCGCACGGCTTCGATCGCGGCGGGGTAGCGCCTGGCGTGCGCGAGGACCAACGCTCGCGGGTCCAGTCGCACCGTGACCTCGCCGTCCAAGCGTGGGAGGCCCTCGTCGAACCGGCAAAGGCCGTCGGGCCATTCGAGTGTTGAGCTCAAAAGCTCGCGAATCAGCCCTTCCATGCCGCGTTCCAGGGCATCTTTCGACGGGGTCCCGGTCCGGATGAGGTGGGCGACCGGCTTGGTCTTCGTCTTCGTGGATTCCTCGATGGTCTCGGAGTAAACGCGGGGGCTGATCGCTTCGATTCGGACCAGGTACTCGACGAACTGCTCTTCGATGAGGTTCGACGTGGCGAAGACGATCCAACCCTTCTGAACGCAGAACAGGCGCCGGAGTTTGCCGCGGGAGGCGGTCAAGATGCCGCCCGAGCCTGCACTCGCGCTCGCGCACAAAAGGCGTGCGAGCTGGCGATCGCGCGAGAGTGGGGGAGGCGGAGGGCGAGGGGGCGACTTCATCCTCCGGACTCCCCGATGAGTGACTCCGCCCACTCGGCCGCGAGCTCTGCGAAGGTGGCGCTGTAGAGCGCCAAGAACGCCGCGTCTTGCGTTTCGCCATCCCCGAGGCGTCCGAGCAGGACGACGAGAAGGTCAAACCCGCGCCGCGCTTCGAGGAAGCGAGTGAAGGACAAGGCGGCGGGGTAAGTGAACGCCCGGTCGGGCCAGGTCGCGGCGGAATCGGCGCGGACCGTTTGCTTCAACGCGATCATGTCGGAGCGCTTCAACGTTCGCGGCTCGGCCATCTGTGCCAAACCCTCTTGGAGCCAGCGCGCGCAGTTGCCCCGCGTCTTCGACGCGACGATCGCGTGGGTCAGCTCGTGGGTCAGCACGCGTTGGGCCTTTGGGTCGAGCCTCTTGAGCCCCCCCATCGGCACGCGGATCTTGCCGTCGTACAGCCCGGCGATCTCGCTTCCCGCCTGTGTCACGTCGTGAAACGCCTGCTGGGGGTAGAGCAGGACGATGATCGATTGGGAGGGCGAGTGCCGGTACGTCAGAGTGAGGTCCCGAAAGCGATCCTCGAGAAAGTCGGTCAGCTGGGCCACGAGGTCCTGGTCGAGAGCGCCGTCGTAGCGCAGCGTGAAGTGCGCCGCGGCCGAGTACGAGTAGTTGCGCCCCGCGGACAGTTCGCGCTCGGCCTTGACGATGCGCTCGCGAAGACGATCCGAAGGGGTCAGTCGAAAAGCCTCGCGCCACGACGTCAAGGCGTCGTCGACCCGTTCGTCACGATCGCGCAAAACGCCGAGGACCTCGAGGAGATCGGCGGACGCTGGATCGCGGGCGAGTCCGTCGAGGACGACCGGGAGCGCCATGGCATCGCGCCCCAGCGCCATCTCGGCGGCGGCGTATCCGATGCGCGGACCCGAAGCGTCGGGCTCGGCTGACATGACGTCGTAAAATCGCAAGACCGCCGTTTCGAAATCTCGCGCCATCAGCGCCGCGTTCCCCTCGTCCATCTTGGCCGCGATCTCCGGGCGGACGCCGTGCGCCGACGCGCGGGGCAACTTGGTGGGCGACTTGGCGGGCGAGGATCGGGCCTCCCCTTCGGCGGCTCGGGTTCTTGGGGCGGTGGGCTCCACCCGGACGAGCATCGTGCGCGGGAGCCCGATCACGCCGTTTTCGGACTCGACGTTGAGCGTGTCGCCGTCGATCCACCAGTTGTCCGTGTCGATCGTGCCGCCCCCATGAAGGTGAAGCACGTCGGCGCGCGCAGCCTGCGAGACGCAGGCGAGGACCGCGAAAACGGTGCCCAGGACCGCGCCCCTCACGGGAGCACCTTGGCGATCTCGACCGCGCCGATTCTGTCCTTGCCGCGAAGCGCCTTCGGGAGGTCGGCGGCGAGCGCCGCTTGTTGGGACGTCGCGTAGGAGCCGAAACAGACGCGGAAACATGCGTCGTTCTTGACGTTTACCGGGAGCACGTAAAGCGCGTCCGACGCGTTCCCGACGCCGAGCATGCGCTCGACCGTTTCGGGCTTGCACGCGACGAGCAACTGCGCCGTCCATTGTCCGCGGGCCTTCGCGAGACGTCCGCAATCGACTTCCACGCGCGCGGCGAGCTTGACGGTGAGCGGGTCGGGCGCGGCGGCGGGCACAGGCACGGGCAGGGACTCGGATTCGGGATCGGCTCCGGATTCGGCTTTGGTTTCGGCCGGCGCGGCCGGTGCGAGTTCTGGCGTGATCGTCGAGCCTAACGGAAGCGAGGCCGCGGGGGAGGCCGGAACGCCGGAAGGCCGGAGGTTTTTGGGGGGATCGGTTTTGAGGACCATCCCCGCCACCATGACCACCCCGACGGCGGCCAGGAGCAAAGCGGAGGACATGACCCCCTTACCCTCTCCGATGTCTTCCTTGCTCATGATCGACGCCCAATATAGACGCGGGGCAGCGAGGCGCCCACGGGCGCTTCCTGGGTCAGTGGATCAGCGTGAAGCAACGGCTCCAGCGCGAGCGCGTCACGAGGTGCGCGATCTTGCTTCCGATCGCCTTCAACTGATCCATCCCTCGAAGGTTGATGTCGTTGGGGCCTTCCGTGTAGGACCACCAGATCAGAAGCGCGCGTCCCTTGATCAAGTCGCGGGGGACGAACCCCCAGACGCGACTATCCGACGAGCGGTCGCGATGATCGCCCATCACCCAATAGGAACCTTCGGGGACGGTGAACGGCTCGATCGTGTCCGGAAGGCGGTAGGCCTCCTTGACGTACGGATCGTCGACGCGCTCCCCGTTGGCGTAGACGATGCCGCGGCGGATCTCGATCGTATCCCCGGGAAGTCCGATGACCCGCTTGATGTAGTCGACCTCGGGCTCGGCCGGGAACTTGAAGACGATGACGTCGGCGCGGCGCACGTCGCGTACGGGGAGGAGCGCCTTTTCCCAAGGTGCTAAGGCGGGCGAGAACACGTAGCGGTTCACCATGATGTAGTCGCCGATGAGGAGGGTGTCTTCCATCGACCCACTCGGGATCTTCGATTGCTGAAAGATGAAGGCACGCGTGAAGACGACGAAGATCACGCAGATCAAGATCGTCTCGGCGTAGTCCCTCAGGATGCCCTTGGGCGGAATCATCGGCGCCGCCAGATCGCCCGCGAAACCCGTCCTATTTCCCACCGATTCCCTCCGCGACGAGGAACCGATCCAGTTCCATGACCGCGTTTTCGGGCCCGTCCGCCACGCGTGTGATCCCCAACTGATCGTCCTCGATCATCGCGCCTCGCACGAGATGATGTAGGAACGGCCTCCACGCATCTCCCAAAAGTACCATGGGCCGGCGTCCCAGGCTCCCCGTTCGGTGGAGCGCCCACACGAGCGTCAGCTCCGCGAGGGTTCCCGATTTTCCGTGGAGCACGATGTAGCCGCACGCGGCCGCAACAAGCGCGCCGGTGCGGGCGACGAGATCGGCCTCCTCGCGCGTTTCGGTCAGAAAGCGGTTCGGCGTGCGCCCGATGAAACGGGCGCAAGTGACACCCACCGCGACGCCTCCGGCCTCCACCGCGCCGCGGCTCGCCCCCTCCATCACCCCGCCGTAGCCACCGGTCACGACGCCGTAGCCGGCCGCGACGAGAAGCCCTCCGACCTGACGTGCGCGCTCGTAGAGCGGATCCCCTTCGGGTGGATCCGCCGACCCGAACACGGCGACGAGCAAGCGCTTGCCCCCTGGATCAAATCGTCGGTTACGGAACATCAGTAGCCGAGCGCGACGGCTTCGTCGCGAGGATCGGAGGCGCCCGTGTAACGCCCCTCCGCGTCGATCCCGATCGCGCAGACGTTTCCGATCGGTCCGCGTTCCTTCAGCGTGTGCCCTCTGAGACGAAGTCCGTCGGCCACCTCCGGCGTGAAGGCGCGGCGCTCGTAGAGGATCTCGTCGGGAAGCCACTGGTGGTGGATCCGCGGCGCGTCCACCGCTTCTTGGATCGTCATGCCGTCGTCGACGACGTGGATGATCGTTTGCAGAACGCTCGAGATGATCGTCGGCCCGCCCGGGGTGCCCAGGATCAGCAGCGGTCGCGGCCCCGGCGGCGTGCTTTCGAGGATGGTCGGGGACATCGAAGAGAGTGGGCGCTTCCCGCCGGCTACGGCGTTTGCGTTTCCTCCTAGGAGGCCGAACTGGTTAGCGATCCCCTTGGCGAGGGAGAAGTCGTCGATTTCGTTGTTGAGGAGGACGCCGGTCCCCGGCGCGACCAGGGCGGCTCCGTACCACGAGTTCAGCGTCGTGGTCAGAGCGACGGCGCCCCCGCGATCGTCCGCGACGGAAAGATGCAGGGTGTTCATCCCCTCGCTCCCCGGAAGCGTTCCCGGGCGGATCGTGCTCGAAGGTGTGGCCCGGTCGTCGCGAATCGTCGCGGCCCGAGCCGCGAGGTAAGCGGGATCGAGCAGTGCAGAAACGGGAACATCGACGACGTCGGGGTCGCCCAGATAGACGGTGCGGTCGGCGAAGGCACGGCGTTCGGCCTCCGCGATGCGGTGCAGCGTGAGCGCCGAGCCCGCCCCCGAGGCCGCGAGCTCGAACCGTTCCAGCATCGCCAGAGCCTGCAAGAGCACGACGCCGCCGCTCGAGGGGGGCGGAAACGTGACGACCGTTCTCCCTCGATACGTTCCGATCAGCGGGGAGCGCTCGATCGCGCGATAACGCGCCAGGTCCTTTTGGGTCATCACGCCCCCGGCGGCCACGGTCCCCTTGACGATCGCCGCCGCGACGGGACCGTCGTAGAATCCGGACGCTCCCTGCGCGGCGATCGCCCTCAGGGTCTTGGCGAGGTCCTTCTGGACCAGCCGGTCGCCCTCCGAAAGCGGCGCGCCGTTTCGAGTGAAAATCGCCGCCGCCGCCGGATCGGTGGCCAGGCGGGCGTTTTCGATCGAGAGGCTCTCGGAGGTGCGCTCCGACACGACGACGCCCACTTCGGCCAGGCGGATGGCGGGTTCTACGAGCTCAGCCCAGGGGCGCGTGCCCCAGCGCTTGTGGGCGGCGACGAGTCCCGCGACCGTGCCCGGGACGCCGACGGAAAGCCCTCCATTCTGGCTCTTGGCGGTCGTGATCCGCCCCGAGGCATCGGCGAACAGTGCCGGGGTCAGCGCCTGCGGCGCGGTCTCTCGGAAATCGAGGGCGGCGTGGGATCCGTCCGGGGCCCGGTAGATCAGAAAGCCGCCGCCACCCAGGTTCCCCGCGCGGGGGAACGTGACGGCCAAGGCGAGGGCCGTGGCGACCGCGGCATCGACGGCGTTCCCCCCGCCGCGCAATACGGCGAGCCCGACGGCTGCCGCTTCACGCTCCGGGGCGACCACCATGCCCCGGGCCGCGACGAGCGGCCGGCGGGAGGCCGCGCCCGCGGGCGATGCGACCGCGAGGCTCGCGAGCAGAGCCACGACGAGGCCGCAGGCCAGTGACGATCGAGCCGGGAGGCGCATCACATGATTATGCCTGATGACGGTCCGGCCCCGGGCTTGCTGCTAGAATTCCTCGGCGCGTCGGCCCGCAAGTGGCGCGCCGGAGGATCCGCGATCATGCGCCGCTGCAAGACGTCTTTTGGCCTGGCAACCATCGTCGCCGCCGCCCTGGCGGTTTCCCTGTCGGGGTGCGGTGGGGGCGGCCGCCAGCCTGCGCCCCCCGCGGCGATGAGGGCCGCGCCCGACTTCGAGTTGAAGGACGTGACGGGAAACCTCTACCGCTCCTCGACCGCCCAAGGGACCGTGCGTCTCGTCGATTTTTGGGCCACCTGGTGCGCGCCGTGCCGCGAGGAAATCCCGATGTTCAAGGACCTCAACGCCACCTACGGACCCAAGGGATTCACGCTCGTGGGCATCGCGATGGACGACGAGGGGGTCGACAAGGTGAAGCCTTTCGTCGACGAGATGAAGATCCCCTACCTGACCCTGATCGGCGACGAAGACGTCGTTGACGCGTTCGGCGGGGTCGTCGGTTTCCCCACCAAGTTCCTGATCGATCGCGAGGGTCGCATCGTCGACAGCTGGGTGGGCGAGGTCCCGCGCGCGATCCTCGAAAAAAAGATTCAGGCGTTGCTCTAGCGGTCATCAATCGAAGCGTTGATCCCAGGGACATTTACCTTTTTCTTGCATGCTCCCCGGATACCGCATGGCTGCGAAAAAGGTAAATGTCCC
>JAQBEH010000047.1:0-14870 GCA_032124015.1 Acidobacteriota bacterium | reverse complement strand
GGACAGGCTTCGAGCGTGACGAGATCCCTGGGCCCATCGTCACGAGCTGCAACGTGCCGCAAGGAGGCCGGTCGCCGCGGTGAGATCGATATCTGCGACGAGCAGTCCTTCAACACCGTAGGGCTGGTAGCTGAGCAGTGTCCCGTCCGGACGGACGATCGCCGACGTGGTCGGAGAGCCCGGGCTCGCGAAATTGACGGTCGCGAAATAGCAGGTGTTCTCGGCGGCGCGGCAGAGGGCCGCTTTCTCGTGAAACGTATTCGCGGGGTCGGCGAAGGTCGCCGGACGGTGGGAACCCGGCTCCGCCTCGTGGAAGTGAGGGTGGAAGACGGCGTGCGCTCCGTGCCGTGCGGCCCAGCGGACGGTCTCTGGATAGCGCCAGCCTTCATGACAGATCACTACACCAAACGTCAAAGGCCCGGCTTGAAAAACGCGGCGACCGCGGACCAGGCCCGCTCTAGAAACTGGGGATCGGGAGGCGCCACGGGCTTCCCCTTGTCTCGGTAGCCGGGGACGAAGCACTCCGGAAAGCAGATGAGCCGCGCTCCCTTCGTGGCGGCTTGACCGATGGCCTCCCCTGCGAGCGCGATCGACTCCTCGCGCGTGGCCGGGAATCGGATGTTCGCGAGGGCGATTCGAAACAGGCTCACGCCGGCGCCCCTCAGTGCATGAAATCGTCGTGGGCCCCGGCCGGCGTGTCCGCGGTGTGGAGCAGGCTGTGGGCGTGCCCGGTCTGTTCGGCGAGAAAGGTCGCGATGGCGCAAAACTCGCCGGCTTTCCTGTCGGCGTTGAAATGCACGGCCTTGTGGATGAGAGCGCGGACCAGCGCCCAGTCGCTCTCCCGGCTCTTGCCACCGATCGCGCGCAGCACCTCGTCCAGCTTCGCTTCGTGTGCTTTTTGTAGCGGGTTGATCTTCGTCATCGCTTGTCCTCCGTCCCCTTGGAAGCCGGCGGCGGAGCTTTTGCGCCGGTTGATAGACGGATGTTCCCCTCGGCCTCGATTTCGATCTGCGGCCCCTGGCCGGGCCCGATGGCGCCTTGAACTTCGGTGGCACCCGCCGGCACCTTGATCGTCGGGATGTCGCTCGTGATGCGGCCGGAACTCGACCGAGCGGTCACGCGGCAGGACGCATTCGCGGGGAAACGGACGGTGAGGTCACCGTTATTGCTCCTCAGACGGCTGTCCCTGTCGCCCGCGATCGCGGCCCACGCGACCTCGGCGTTCCCTCCCCCGATGTCGAGGTCCACGGCGCCCTGGAGTTCGAGCAACTGCGCGTCGCCGCCGAAGACGACGGCGGTCACGGGGCCCGAGATCTTCTGGACGACAACGCCGCCGCTCGTCGTGTCCAGATCGAGCTCCCCGGCGATCCCCTCGAGCTTGACGTCGGTGCGCCGCCCCCGAACCCTGACCAATCCTTGATTTCCCTTGCCGTGCAGCGACCCGCCGTCCATCTCGAAACGCATCGACGCGTTCATGTTCGTGAATTCAACCGCGGCCTCGGAGGTGACCGTCAGCTCGCCCTTCCCTCCGGTCAGGCGCAATGCGGAGTCCGACATGCGCACGTCCCCGCCGGAGGAGAGTCCCGTCAGATCGGCCGAGCCGCCGCGGGCGTCGAGACGGATCGCGCCGGTGAGCCCCTGCACTTTGACGGTGGCGTCCCGGCTGTTGAGGTCGAGGCCGGCACGCAGAGCCGATGCGGTGAACGTGGCCTTGGCGCCAAGCCGCGCGGTCACCGCGCCGCCGAGGTTGTTGAGGTTCAACGATCCACCCTCAACGCCGGCATCGAGCGGCCCTGTGAGCGCCTGCACGCGCACCACCGTTCCCTTCCCCACGACCGCGACCGCCCCCGCGAACCCATCCACCACGACCGTGCCGTCTTGCGCCTCGACGCGAACGGAAAACGACGCCGGTGCCGCGACGCGAAGGATGCCGTCGGGGAGCGCCGTGCCGGGAGGGGAGGTCATCGTCACCGTCGTTTCACCGAACTCGACGGCGATCGGTCGCTCGCTACCGGATTTGTCCTTGGCCTTGCTGGAAAAGCGAAGCTCCGGCGCGGTCTTCGTTGTCACGACGATCTGGCCGGGAATGCCTCGGATCACGAGCGCCGATTGGGTTGTGACGGGAAACCGGCCGGTCGCTTTGTCGGCCCCCGGCTTCGCCGCGGGTGCTTGCGCCGCGACGCCGGAGGCGAAAAGCGCCAGGATCGCTAGAATACCCAAGCTGCGTGCCGAATCCACCATCGTCTTCCTCCCTGTTCTCACTCACGATAGGGTATCGCGGATTGTGCCCCATGCTTCCCCCCAGCGGCTTTCGGTAGGGTTTCACCCCATCGATGCGGTTCGATCCGGGGGATACGATTGTCCCCGGGTAGGAAATCGATCCAACAAACGAAGAGGAGATACCAATGAAAGTACGGAGTGCATTGTCGCTCGTGGTCCTCGTGACCGGGCTTTCCCTCGTCATGTCCTGCGGCGCGACCGACACCGGCATCACAACCACGGTGAAAGCGAAATTCATCGCGGACGAGACCGTAAAATCGGCGCAGATCGAAGTGGCGACGAAAGACGGAGTCGTCACGCTGACGGGTAACGTCGACAACGACAACGCCAAAGACCGCGCGATCCAGTTGGCGCAAGAGACGACGGGCGTCGTCAGAGTGGTCGACCTGATCGCGGCTCGGCAAGCCTCAGGGAACGGCGACGCGCCCGATCCCGAGCGCTCGGTCGGCGAGGTCATCACCGATGCCGGGATCACGATGAGCGTGAAGACTCAATTTCTCGACGACCCGCTAGTCAAGGGTCTCCAAATCGACGTCGATACGCGCGACGCGATCGTCTTTCTGACCGGCACGGTCGGTTCGGACGCAGAGAAGGAAAAAGCCATCCAACTCGCGAAGGACACGAAAGGCGTGCGGGAAGTCAAAGCCAACCTGACGATTCCCAAGAGCTGACGCGACCGACCAGCGGCATCCTCCTTGGCTCGTCGGCTCCCGGACGTCTAGAATGCCTTCTTTGAAACGACCGCGGGCCCGCACGACGCGGGCCGGTCACGGGAGATCTCACGATGAAATGTGCCCTTTGTTTCGTGGCGCTTGCCGTTTTGGTGGCCCTGCCTGCCGCGGCAGCCGACGCCCCAACAACCGACACCAAGAAGAAGGAGGACGTCGCCATCCAACAGATTGATGCGCAGATCGCGAAAGCCAACGTCGACAAGTCCGGCTCGAGCTGGAGAACCAAGCTGCCCAAGCCCGAGCAGGCGACCTTCGACGCGAAGCACAAGTACTACGCGATGATGGAAACGAACAAAGGGCTCGTGAAGATCGAGTTCCTCCCCGACGTGGCACCGATGCACGTCACCAACTTCATCTACCTCAGCCGCTTGGGCTTCTACGACGGCCTCGCGTTCCACCGGGTCATCACCGGGTTCATGGCGCAAGGGGGCTGCCCCCTCGGCACGGGGACCGGCGGGCCGGGTTACAAGTTCGCCGGCGAGTTCTCGGACACGGTGAAGCACAACACGGGCGGGCTGCTCTCGATGGCCAACGCCGGTCCGGGCACCGACGGCAGCCAGTTCTTCCTGACGTTCGTCCCCACGCAGTGGCTCGACGGCAAGCACACGATCTTCGGCAAGGTCGTCGAAGGGAAAGACGTCCTCAAGAAGCTCGAGGACTCCGGCTCGCAGACCGGCACGACCTCCGAACCGCTCAAGATCGACAAGGTCACGATCAAGGTCGACTGAACGACAATTCGCCTTGCGAGGGCAGATTATCCGGATATACTGCCCTCGTGAGGCGAATTATTTCCAGAGCCCTCGCTCTTCCCGATCTCGCGAAGCACTCGGTCTTCCTCTGGGGACCACGCAGGACCGGGAAGACGTACTGGATCCGGCAACACCTCGCCGAGGCGCCGGTCATCGATCTCTTGCAGACCGACGTGTTCGCCGAGTACGCCAGCCGGCCGTCACTCCTGCGAGAGCGATTCTCCTCGCCCGATGCGACGGGAAGGCGAGGTCCGATCGTCATCGACGAAGTCCAGAAGCTCCCCGTCCTCCTCGATGAAGTGCACTGGCTGATCGAAAACCGGAAAGCGACTTTCCTGCTGACAGGCTCGAGCGCACGCAAGCTGAGGCGGGGCCACGCCAACCTGCTCGCCGGCCGCGCGCGCCGCAGGGAGATGCGGCCGCTGTGCTTCCCGGAGATCGACCGTCTCGACCTCGAGCGGATCGTCCACAGCGGATTGCTTCCCCCGCATTTCCTCTCGGACGATCCTTCGGACGACATCCGTTCCTACGTGAACGACTATCTCAGGGAAGAGATCGTCTCCGAGGGTCTCGCCGTCAGCCTTCCGGCTTTCACCGATTTTCTGCGCGCCGCCGCCATCACCAGCAGCGAACTGCTGAACTACACGAACGTGGCTCGGGAGGTCGGGGTATCGGCGAAGGTTGTCCGGGGCTACTTCGACATCCTCGAGGACACGATGCTCGGATACCGCGTCGCGCCCTGGACGAAGAGTCCGAACCGCCGGATGATCCAGACGCCGAAGTTCTACCTGTTCGACGTCGGGATCGCGAACCACCTGGCCCGCCGCCACCCGGCGCCCGAAACCCCGGAGTTCGGGAAGAGCGTGGAACACCTCGTGCTGATGGAGCTCCAGGCGTTTCGTTCCTACCGAAACCAGGATCTCGAGATTCGCTACTGGCGCACCAGCACCGGGCAGGAGGTCGACTTCGTGTTGAACGACCTCGAGGTGGCGATAGAGGTCAAGGCCTCGGCCCGCGTGCCGGATGTCGCGCTCAAGCACCTGTCCGCAGTCGCCGACGACGCCCGTGTGAGGCACCGCATCGTCGTCAGCCTCGAGCGTCAGCCCCGTGAGGTGGCCGATCGTCACGGCAACATCCGGCTCTTACCCCTTCGAGAGTTTCTCGAGGAACTGTGGGCCGGGAGAATCGTCTCGCCCGGCTAGGAGGGAGACTCCATGAATAGAGACAGCGCGGATGGCCTGAACCAGATTTCGACCAAACTCCCCGCCGGTCGCGCCGTGCGGCTGCACGAGCTGACGGACTACGTTCCAGGCTCGGTCGTCAGCCGCATCCTCCTCAAGAACACCGCCGGTACGATCACGCTCTTCGCTTTTGACGCCGGCCAGGGGCTGAGCGAGCACACGGCGCCGTTCGACGCCGTGGTCCAGGTCTTGGACGGCGAGGTGATGCTCACGATCGGCGGCAGGGACATGCCCGCCGTCGCCGGCGAAACGGTCCTCATGCCCGCCAACGTGCCTCACGCGTTGCACGCGACACGGCCGTTCAAGATGCTGCTCACGATGATTCGCGGCTGACGCCTCGAAAAAGGGGAAACTCCCCTTTTTCAGAACCTGTCGGCGCGGAACGGAGCGGGATCGAACGTGGGCGAGGCGCCGGTCAGAAGATCGCCGACGAGCCGCCCCGTGCCGGGGGCCGTGTGCAGTCCGCACATCTGATGCCCGGTCGCGATGACGAGGTTTTCGTAGCGCGGCGCAAATCCGATCAGGGGAAGCCCGTCGGGGGAGCACGGGCGCAGGCCGCGCCACACTTCGACGATCTCTGGCGGCTCGGGAATGTTGAGGACGGTCTTCGAGCCCCGCACGATGGCCTCGACCCGCCGCGCCGTCACGCTCTCGTCGCCGTCCACGAGCTCGAGGGTGCCCGCGAGCCTGACGCTGCCGGCGCGCGGGGTGATGGCGATGCGGCGATCGACGACCTTGATCGGCAGGCGCGGCGCGGGGTCGACCGACTTGACGATCACGGCGTATCCCTTCCCGCCCAGCACCGGAACGCGCAGGCCCAGCGGCGTCGCGAGTTCCTTCGACCACGATCCGGTCGCAAGCACGACGCGGTCGACGTCGATGAGTCCGCGCGACGTGCGCAACGCGTCGATTCGCCCGGAGACTCTGCGAAAGCCGAACACCTCAACGCCGGTTTCAACGATGGCCCCGTGCTCGCGCGCGGCCCGCGCCATCGTCTCGACGGCGGCCAACGGTTCACAGTGCGCCTCATCCGGGTAGTAGACGCCCCCCGCGACCGGACCGCGGATCGCGGGCTCGAGCTCAGCGACCCCGGCGGGATCGAGGACGCGGATCGCCACGCCGCGCCGCTCCATCGCGCGCGCGCTGCGGCACGCGCCCGCAAACGTCGCCTCGGCCTGCGCGATCATCAGCAGGCCCGTCGGCGAGAAACCGAAAGCACCGGGGAACTCGCGGTCGATAGCCGCGAAGGCGTCGAGGCTGAACCGGGAGAGCGCCAGCAGAGCTTGCGTTCCTCGCCCGAATTGCGACGCGGTGGTCGAGAGCGCGAAACGGGACATCCAACGGATCCATGACGGGCTGATCGACGGCTTGATGTAAAGCGGGCTGTCGGGGTCGAAGAGCCAGCCGAGACTCTCTGTCAGCACGCCGGGGGCGGGGAGGGGCGTGGCGAAACAAGGCGTCAGCCATCCGGCGTTGCCGTACGAGCATCCGCCGCCGACGTCGCCGCGATCGAGGACCGTGACCGAAACGCCGCGCCGCGCGAGGTCGAGCGCCGACGCCATCCCGATCGCTCCTGCGCCGACGATGGTGACGTGCATGACGACGTGCCGCTAGGGATTCGACGCTTCGAAGCAGGCGCGGTGCGACCGGCAGGTCTCGGGGCTGCACGGGATCTCGTCCGGCCCCATCACCGTCGTCGTCAACGAGCACCAGTACTGGGCGGTGGGGGAGGACTCGCGCATCTCGACCGCGTCGCGGCCGAGGACGTAGTACATCTTCGTTCTCAAGCGGCAGCAGACGGGAACGAGGGTGGTGTCGTCGGCGCTCATGGCAACCTCACGCGAGCGAAGCGACGACGCGACGCACCAGCGCCGCCGTCAGCTCCACCTTGTAGCCGTTGTCCGACAGCGGTTCGGCGCCCGTGACGGCGGCGCGGCCCGCGGCCTCGGCCGTCGCCGCGCTCACGGGCTTCCCGACGAGTGCCTTCTCGGCCAAGGTCGATCGCCAGGGGATCGTCGCGACCTGGCCGAGCACGACACGCGCTTCCGCCACGACACCGCCTTCGACGCGCAGTGCGACCGCCACCGAAACGAGCGGCCAGTCGAAGCCCGCGCGCTCCCGAGCCTCCGCATAGGCCGACTTCGAGCTCGCGGCCTTCGGCAGCACGATGGCGAGGAGGAGCTCGTCCGGTTTCAGGACGTTCTCGCGCGTTGGGTCTTTTTCGGGGAGAACGAAGAATTCCCCGGCCGGCACCGCGCGCGGCCCTTTCGCGCCCTCGAGAAGGAACGAGGCGCCGTAGGCCACGAGGGCAACCGCCGCGCTGGAAGGATGTGTCGCGTAGGCCGGCCCGCCGCCGAAGATCACGTTGTAGCGATTCTCGCCCGCGATCGCGAAGCAGACGTCCCCGCCTTTTTTCAGGCATTTGTACGACTCGAGCCGGTAGTACCAGCAGCGGGGACGCTGGAGCACGTTGCCGCCGATCGTCGCGACGTTTCTGATCTGCGGCGATGCGGCGGAACCACAGGCCTCGGCCAGAGCGGGGTGGGTCTTCTTGATCGTTTCGTTCGCGGCGATTTTCGCCAACGTGACCGCGGCGCCGATGCGCAAGCCTCCGTCCGGCTCCACGACGATCTCGTCCAAGCCCGCGACCGATTGCAGATCGACGACCCGCGACGGCTCGATGAGGTGCTCTTTCAGGTGGTCGAGCAGGTCGATCCCGCCCGCCTTGAATACGCTTCCCGGTTTTTTGGCCCATAGCTCGCGGGCCTCGGCGGTCGATCGCGGCTTGCCCAGTTCGAATCGGTTCATGGCTCAGCCCCTCCCGCGTGCGGAGGCCAATGCCGCGAGCACCCGGTCGGGGGTGATGGGAAGCTCGCGCACCCGCGTTCCGATCGCGTTAGCGACGGCGTTCGCGATGGCGGCGAGCGACGGGACCAACGGGGGCTCGCCTATGCCCGCGGTCGAGGTGTTGTTCCCGAGATTTGCGACGGGGGTCAGGATGGAGTGCGCCTCGAACATGTCCGACGGCGAGAAGATCTTGTACGACTCGAGGTTGGGGTTGACCATGATCCCGACGTTCTTGTCGATGATGCGATTTTCGAGGAGCGCCCACGAGGCGCCCTGGATCATCGCGCCGATGACCTGGCTCTCGGCGGTCAACGAATTTACCGGGAAGCCGCAGTCGTTGACCGACACCATCTTCAGGATGCGCACCTCGCCCGTTCCGGTATCCACCTCGACCTCGGCGAATTGCGTTCCGGCAATGTCGTCACGAAACGTCTCGAACTGGCGTTTCCGATCGGCGAGGGCATCGATGACCTCGCCCTTCATCCGGCCTGCCGCCGCCTTGAACGTCAACGACCGCGACGGCGCGCTCGCGACGAAGATGTTCCCGTCGCGGGCGACGAGCTCTTCGGGCTTAACAGCCAGAACGGGTGCGACCCGTTCGAACAGCTGCGCCAACGCCTTGTTCGCGGCCGCGCGCACGATCGGCGCCACCGAGTTCGTCGTGACGCTCCCGCCGGAGCCGGGGCCCTCGGGGAAGCGGGTGTCGCCGACGCGCACGGCGATGGCCATCGGATCGATCCCCAGCTCCTCCGCGGCGATCACGGCCATCGCGGTCCTGAATCCCGTCCCGATGTCCTGGGCTCCGGAGAACACCTCGACCGAGCCGTCGCGGTGGATCTTGACCTGCGCGGAGATGCCGCTGTCCTGCGCGAAGACGTACCAGTTCCCGTTGGCCATCCCGATCCCGCGGACCTTCCCGGCTTTCCCGTCCGCCGGACCCTTCTTCTTGTTCCGCCGCTCCCAACCGATCGCCTTCGCGCCGACGTCGTACTGGGCGGCGCGGACCGGGCTCGACTCGTTCTTCTTCCTCAACAGGAGCGGGTCCATGTCCAACGCCGCGGCCAGCTCGTCGATCGCGGATTCGAGGGCGAAGGCGCCTTGCGGGTGCCCCGGAGCGCGCAGCGGCGACGAGGGCCCCGCGTTCGTGAAGACGTCGTACTCCTCCGGCTTGAAGTTGGGGTTGTTCGTGTAGAGCGCCCCCGCCGGACCGGACGTCCCCGCGCCGGGGGCGACTCCCGCCGATCCGTACGACGTGAAGCGAAGCGCTACGATCGTGCCGTCCTTTTTCGCTCCGATTTTCACCGTCATGAGAGCGCTCGGCGCGTTGCCGGTGCACAGATGCTCCTGAGCGCGATCGAGCATCAACTTCACCGGCGCCCCGGCTTTCTTCGCGAGCTTGCACGCGACGACGGCGAACGAGCTTCCGGTCGCCGACGGACCGAGCTTGGAGCCGAAGCCGCCCCCCATGTGCTCCGTGATAACGCGCACGTTCTTGCGGTCGATCCCCAGTGCCTCCGCCAGTCCCTCACGGACCGAAAAGACGCCCTGAGTCGACGCGTACACGGTCAGCTGGTCGTCCTCCCACGAAGCGACGACACCGTGGGTTTCGAGCGCGGCGTGCGTGTGGACGGGGAGGTAGTACGTGCCCTCGACCGTGGTTGCGGCTTCGGCGAACCCCTTGGCGACGTCGCCGCGGCCCCCTGCGCGACGGCCGCTCTTGGGTCCGACGACGTTTCCCTTCTTCGGAACGTTGCTGCCGGCCGGCGATTCCGACTCGGAAAAAACGAGCGGCGCACCGGCCTTCATGGCGTCTCGAAGCTCCACGGTGAACGGTTTGCTCTTGGTGACGACTCGGACGAGGCGCGCGGCGTCCCTCGCCACGTCGGCCGACACCGCGGCGACCGCCGCGATGTCCTGTCCGGCGAAGCGGATGATCTTCGAGTCCGTCTTCCACACCGCGCGGACGCCCGGCAAGGCTTCCGCCTTCGAGGTGTCGATCGAAACGATCTCCCCCGCGGGGATCGTCGCTCCGACCATGCGGCCGTAAAGCATCCCGGGAAGCTTCACGTCCTGGGTGTACGTCGCGCGCCCGGTGACTTTTTGCGGACCCTCGAGGCGCGGGTGCCGCTTTCCGACCTCGCGGAACTCGGGCAGCCGGTCGAGATCCCACGGCTTGAGATCCCCCTCCGCCACGTTCACGTCCATGGTGCGTGGCGCCTGTGGAAGACCGGCCTTGACCGTGAACTTGGTGTCGCCGGCCATCGTCATCCCTTCTTCGCGGGGGCGCGTTGCGCCTTCGCGGTCTTCAAGACGGCCTCGAAGATGCGGCCATAAGTTCCGCAGCGGCAGAGGTTCCCGGCGAGGCCGGCCTTGATCTCGGCTAACGACGGGTCCGGATTACGCGCAAGCAGCGCCGTCCCCGCAACCACGAACCCCGGCGTACAAAACCCGCACTGCAGCGCGTCGCACTCGACGAATGCGGCCTGGAGCGGGCTCATGGCTTCGGGTGTTCCGAGACCCTCGACGGTCGTGATCTTCCCGCCCTCGGCGTCTGCTGCGAGCATCATGCACGAGGCGACCGGCTCGCCGTCCACGAGCACGGTGCACGCGCCGCACGCCCCGCGCTCGCAGGCGGGCTTGGCCCCCGTCAACCCCAGGTCGTCGCGCAGCGCATCGAGCAACGTCACCCGCGGCTCGACGGAGATCTTCTTGACCGCGCCATTCACGTTGAGGCTCAAGGGGACGGCGCCGGGGCCGAGGATTGCGGCCTCTCCGGCGGGCGCACCCACGGCCATGCCCACGACACTCGTGGCCACGGCCCCTGCACCTGCGGTTTTCAGGAAGTTTCGTCGCGTCAGTTTGGGATCGCGAACGCCATCATCGGAGGGGGGAGACGTTTTATCGTCCAAGCACCACCTCGGATCGGATAAGAGTTAACAGTTAAGAGCTAACAGTTCAGAGTGGCCATTTTCTGCCGTTGGGAGGTCACGGTCAAGGCGTCTCGTCGGTCCGGCTGCGCGTGGCGAGCAAGCTGCCATAGGCGCTTTTCACCGCGATGAACTCCGAATGGTCGAGGTGCAGCTCGTCGGCGATCGAGCGAATCGTCGTGTCTTCCGCCGACGAGATCGAATTGTCCGCGGCGGACACGCCGAACAAACAATGCAAGAGGGCGATTTTCTGCTCGCGTGTGGCGATCTTGTCGAACTCGCGCGTGACCAGAAAATTCTCGACCCCGCCGAACAGGATGCTCTGGGTCTTGGCCATTTGGACGACCATCACCGCCTGCTCTTCCGGAAGGCCCCCCTTCTCTTGCACGATCTGCTCCATCTTGCGGAGCTCCTCCTCGCTGATATGCAAGTCGGCCCGCGCGACCCGGCTGAGGATGTAGGCGAACGCCGCGATGTAGCGTGCCTTTTCGGGATCGAGACGGTCGAGCTCTGCTGCGATCTTGCGGACGGTCTCCGTGTCCGCCGAAGAAGCCGGGGGGGCCTGAGTTTCCGGTTTTGAGCGCCAGCCGAACAGTTCAAGGATGGACATCGTCACCTCCGCTCCCACAGTGTATGCCGCATAATCGGCGGCGTGACCTCGAAACGCAGCGCTTTCGTCCTCCCCGCAATCCTCCTCGTGGCGCTCGCCGTCCGCCTCGCGCATTTCGCCGCCGTCCACGACCAACCGTTCTTCGCCCAGCTGGCGATGGACAGCCAGGAGTACGACCGGTGGGCGCAGGAGATCGCCAACGGTCAATGGCTCGGCACCGAGGTCTTCTTCCAGGCGCCGCTCTACCCGTACGTGCTCGCGACCGTCTACACCGTCGTCGGTCACAGGCTCGACGCCGTCTACCTGCTTCAGATCGCGATCGCGATTTTCGGGATCTTCGCGCTCTATCGTGCGACGCGCGCGATGGCGGACGAACGCCTCGCCCTGATCGCGGCCGGTCTCGCGGCAGTCTACGGGCCGTTCCCGTTCCATGACGTGCAACTCCTCAAGGAGTCGTTCGCCGTGGCGACGGCGGCGGGGCTCCTCTGGGCGCTGGCGACCGCCGGGACAGCGTGGCAATGGCTCGGAGCCGGCGCGCTATTGGGTGTGCTCGCCCTCTTTCGCGAAAACGCGCTGCTGCTGGTTCCGTTCCTGCTGCCTCTGGCCTTGCGGTCCGCCGGGGGAGCGCGCCCGTTCGCGGCGCGGGGGCTTTCGTTCGTCGCCGGAATGGCGCTCGTTCTGGCCCCGGTCGCCGTAAGGAACGGCGTGGTCGGCGGCACGTGGCTACCGACGACGTATCAGGGCGGCGTCAACTTCTATATCGGCAACAACCCGTCGGCCGACGGGACGTATCGACCGATCGTTCCGGGGAAGCAAGTTCCAACGCTCGAACGACGAGAGCCCGCCCGCATCGCCGAACAGGAGCTAGGACGCAAGCTCGACCCCGGCGAGGTGTCGTCGTTCTGGCTCCACCGGGCGCTTGGCTGGGCCCGGGAACACCCCTTTGATTTCGCGCGCCTGCAGCTCCGCAAGCTGGGACGCTTCTTCGATTGGTACGAGCAGCCGGATGCGGTCGATTACTACTGGGTGCGGGGACTCTCGCCCGTTTATCGTCTTCCGCTGATCGAGTTTTCGACGCTGTCCGTTCTCGCCGTAGCCGGATTGTGGCTGTCGCGTCGAAAGCTCCTGCGATTCGCGCCGTGCCTCCTGTTCGCCTTGGGATGGATGGCGACCACCGTGGCCTTCTTCCTCTTCTCCCGGTATCGCCTTCCCCTCGTGCCGGCGATCCTTCCGCTCGCCGCGATTCCGTTGGCCGGCGCCTGGGACGCCTGGCGCGCGCGCACACGGGGGTGGGTGTTCGGCGTCTTCGGGATCGTCGCCGCCTTCGCGCTTTCGCTCGTTCCTTACGCGCCGCGGATGGACCTCGTCGAGTACAACCTCGGGCGTTTGGCCGACGAACGCGGGGACGAGGCCGGCGCGAGCTCGCACTACCAGGCCGCCTACGACGCCGACCCCGGGAACTTCCTGGCGTGCCTCAACCTCGGGAACGCGGCGGTTCGCCGTGGGGATTGGCCGACGGCGATTCGGCTGTTCCGGGAAGCCCAAGCGCTCGAACCCCTGTCGGACGATGTCGAGGCCAACCTGGGCGGCGCGCTCTTCGCGACCGGCGCGCTCGATGAAGCCGCCGCGCATCTCGCGCGAGCCCTCCAGTTGAATCCCCAAAACCAGGCCGCGCTCCACAACGCGGCCGCCCTCGAATCGCGGCGCAAGCAGGCGACCCCGCATCAATAATGGGGACTGTCCCCATTATTGATGCGGGGTCGCCGCCTTGATCTGCTCGACGAGCCGGCGAATGCGGGGTGCCTCGGGGTCTCCGGGTTGCAGCTCCAAGAAACGCTGCCAGTAGCGGACGGCCTTCGCGGGTTCGGCGAGGCTCTGGAAGTACAGCGCTCCCAGATTGAAGTTGGCTTCGACGTCGTCGGGATCGAGCTTCAGCACATCGAGAAGAAGCCCTTCCGCTCTCTTGGTGTCCCCGCGTCCGAGCGCGAGGTTCGCCATCCCCAGTAGCGCGTGGGAATTGCCGGGGTTGCGGTCCAGGGCGAGGCGCAGGTACGACTCCGCCTCGGCCGGATTCCCCAAAGCCATCTGGACGAGGCCCAGCTCGCACGCGAGCAGGGACGAGCGCGGAAATGCCGCGAGAAGTCGTTTGTAGATCGGGACGGCCTCCGCGAACCGCCTCGCATCGCATAGGACGCGCACCTCGTTGAGCTGGCGATAGAGCGGAGCGAAGTCCTTGGGATCCATCCCCTCGCGGCCGAGCGCGTACTCCCCGCCGGCTCCGATGTAGCCGAGGGATCTCAGCGCCTTCGCTTGGTCGTCGTCTGTTTCCTGCTCCGGCAACGGCGGTGGTCCCGGAAGCTGGGCGAGGGCCGTGCCGAGCGCCTCCGCCTGCGGCGTGGGCGTCCCGCCGGCGAGGTTGCGGGCTTCCGCGGGATCGAGTTTCAGGTCGTAGATTTCCTTTTTCGGGACGTCGATCACCTTGTAGATGCCATCGGTGAGCGCGCGAACGGGGGCCACGCCGAAATTGAGGAACGGGTACATCGTCTCGACGTAGGCGTCTTGCGAAGTCGACGCGGCTCCGCCGACTAAAGCTTGTCCATCGAGCCCCGCGGGCTGCGGCAATCCGACGAGTGCGAGCACGGTGGGCGTGACGTCGACGAGGCGGGCGAATTCCCGTTGGGCCGCCGGGATCAACCCGGGGGACCAGACGATCAGCGGCACCCGCGCGGTCTGGTCATAGACGAACAGGCCGTGCGTGGCTTCACCGTGATCGCCCAAGCTCTCGCCGTGATCGCCGGTGATGATCCACAGGGCGTCCTTCTCGCCGGCCGTTCCCAGCGCGGCCTTCAGTCGCCCGATCAACTCGTCGATGTAGGCCACCTCGCCGAAGTACGGAGCCTCGCGGTAGGCGGTTTGGTAGGGCTCGGGCGGAGTGTACGGATCGTGGGGTTCGTAAAGGTGCACCCACAGGAAAAAACGATCCGGCGCGGTGCGTAGCCAATCGCGCGTGGCTTCGATCGTCTCGGCCCCTGGCCGCCACCGCGGAACGACCGAAAGCAGATCGCCGGGTGCGCAGCGGTCGTCGTAAACGGTGAAGCCGTCGTCGAGTCCCACGATCCGCGCCAAAGGATGAGCCGATACGAAGGCAGCCGTCGCGTACCCGTTTTCCCGAAGCAGGGAGGCCAGCGTCGGAATTGCGGACGACAGCCGGAAGCCGTGGTTGTCCCTCACGCCGTGGTGGTAGGGCGCTAGCCCCGTGAGAATGGTGGCGTGACTCGGGGCCGTGAGGGTCGCCGAAGACCAGGCCTTCGGACAGTAGAGCCCGCCCTCGGCGAACGCATCCAGGTTGGGTGTTTTGACCCGCGAGCTTCCCGAAGCGCCCAGCGCGTCCGAGCGCCAAGTGTCGATCGTGACGAGCACGATTCGCTTCGGTGCCGAAGGTGTGCCTCCACAACCGACGAGCGTTGCGATCGCGAGCAGGAGGA